>DATLIY010000007.1:0-659675 GCA_035539175.1 Acidisarcina sp.
CGACGACCGACGAAGAAATGAGGGGAACGGACCCCGTCCCGGAGGGTTGGCAGGAATCCGGCCAAACGATAGAACCGTAGCCCTCACTTACACCGCAAAAAAAATGACATGCGTTGCGAACCAACGGCGGCCGTTCCTATAGGTCGATACACCCTAGCACTTGCAGCAGGGTGGAAGGCAAGAGGCCTGGCTCGTCCGGAAAGTAGGTTACTGGTGGGTTATACTCAGCCTTGTTATGGCAACCGATAAGACCTTCTTCCTCGAAACCTTCGGCTGCCAGATGAATGCTCATGACTCGGAAAAGGTCGTGGGCACACTGGAGCACGAGGGATACCGTCGGGTCGAAACCGAAGACGCGGCGGACCTGATTCTCTACAACACCTGCTCCATCCGCGATAAGGCGGAGCAGAAGGTCTTCAACCGCCTGAACGACTATAAAAAGCTCTACAAGCAGGGCAAGCGCTTTGCCGTCCTTGGCTGCGTGGCGCAGCAGGAGGGCGAAAAGATCTTCGAGCGTGCGCCCTACGTCTCGATCGTCTCCGGATCGGCCTCCTACCGGAAGCTGCCGGACATGCTGGTGCAGTTGGAGGCAGGGCAGAAGCGCATCACCGGCCTGGACGACCGGCAGACGGACCAGACATTTGAGACGGAGTTTACTGCCCGCACCAATCCCTATCGGGGATACATCACGATCATCGAGGGCTGCGACAAGTTCTGCGCCTATTGTGTGGTTCCATACACGCGCGGCAAGGAGCGCAGCCGCACCTCGACCTCCGTGTTGCACGAGGCCCGTCGTATGGCCGACTCAGGCTACACCGAGATCCAGTTGCTGGGCCAGAATGTGAACTCGTACCAGGACCCGGAAGGGAAGTTGAGCTTCGCCGAGTTGCTGGCAGCCGTGGGGCAGGTTTCCGGCATCCGCCGCGTCCGCTTTATGACGTCGCACCCGCGGCACTTTACGCGGGAGATCGTCGAGGCGATCGAAGCCTACCCAACGCTCTGCGATCATGTCCATCTTCCTGTGCAGAGCGGATCGACGGACGTGCTGCGAAGGATGAACCGGGAGTACACGCGAGAGCAGTATCTGGAGCGCATCTCCTGGATTCAAGCCGCGAAACGCCCCATCAGCCTGACGACGGACATCATTGTCGGTTTCCCCGGAGAGACGCTGGCGGACTTTGAGCAGACCCGCGATCTGCTGGCGACCGTGGAATATGACGCGGTCTTCGCCTTTAAATACTCCCCGCGCCCGAACACGCCGGCGATTACGATGGAGGACTCGATTGCAGAGGAAGAGAAGTCGAGCCGCCTTCAGGCACTGCTTGAACAGCAGCGCGAGACGCAAAGGTCTATATATAACAGGCAAATAGGATCGGTTCTTGAGGTTATGGTTGAGGGGCATCACCCGCAAAAGGGGCAGGTAACCGGGCGCAGTTCACAGAACAAGACCGTGAACTTTACGACCATCCAGCCGATTCTTCCGGCCCCTGGAAGCTATAGGAATGTGAGGATTACCAGCAGTTTTCCGAATAGCCTGGTGGGTGAAGAAGTCGAACTGATACAGGGTTTAAGTTCATAGAGAGGGGTGGAAGATGGACGTAGAAATGAAAATCCGGGGCCTGATGGTTGATCCTTCCACCAATATGCCCATCGTCGTGCTGAAAGACGTGAAGAGCGAGGCACTGCTGCCGATCTGGGTGGGCCTGTACGAGGCCAATGCGATCGCTTTGGAGATCGAGAAGATCGCACCCCCCAGACCGATGACGCACGATTTGCTGCGAAACCTCATCCAGGGCTTGAATGCTCGGGTGGAAAAGATAGTAGTGACAGAGCTTAAGGACGAGACGTTCTTCGCCATGGTGTGGATTGAGCAGGACGGCGAGACAGTCGCGATTGACGCTCGTCCTTCCGACGCTCTGGCGCTCGCTTTGCGTTCCGACTGCCCAATCTACGTCAGCGAGCAGGTTCTGCAAATGGCGAAGCTGGGACCAACGGCCAATGATAATGTCTCTGCCGAAGAGATGCGGCGCTGGCTCGAGGGCCTGAACGACGAAGATCTGGGCCGCTATAAGATGTAGGGTCGGCATCTCCGAGGGCTACTGGGGTAGTGGTGGTCCTCAGCCACATCCAGAACAGGGAAACTCGTTAAATAGCCAGCTCCAGTCCTTGCTGGGTTTCACTATACAGAATATGCGTTATCGGACATTACGGCAGTTTTTAATCTATTGCGTATTGGACTAGGGCAACTGCGTTTTATGGCGAGGTGAAGCCGTCTGCGTTATCCCAATCCGCTCAAGTCGATTGGAGTCTGCTGCCGTACCTTCTGCACTGGATTGACCGACCTTATTCATGCCGGTATCATGGCTCGCGAGAAGCTATCAACATCAAGAATGAATGTTGCTGTGCCCCGCAGGATGGTACATGAGCAAGAACGTCGAGTTGGACTTAAACTGCCCGCAGTGCGAGAAAACATCAGCCAACGAGAAAATCTCGCAGAGGGCCAGCACCCACGCTTCCAAAGTGGACAAACTCGCGCGTGTTGTGGATGCACTCCGAGCCAAGGGTCACGTTATCCCGAGCCGGGTATCTGAAATCCCCGAGTTTCCTTGCCAGACTTTCGATGACCTTAGGTCCAAATTGTCCAAGCGAGAGCTTATGCTGTATCGTCCCGGGATCAATTACAGTTCGGAGGTATTCACTCTCGTGGCAACGCAGGGCGAGTCAGCTCTTTTCAATCTCTCGATGGTCGTAATGTACGTGCTTCCGGTCATCACTATTGTCCTCTCCTTGTTTGTGCGTTGGCCATGGATTCTGGCCTCCCCCGTCCTCGTCTACATGGGTTGGAAAATGGGAAGATCTACCTATATGGGAGCGATCTTCAGAAGTGCCGCTGCATCCGAAATGAATTTCTGCTTTCTGTTCTACGGTTACAAAGTAGGACTCATCCTGCCTGATGGCTCGAAGCCGTGCGTCTGGAATGGCCCCTCCAAGGTAGAGAAATAAAGCAACAAAACGGCAGGAATTGGCAGCGCAACAGTTTCAGGACGAAGTCCGTGCTAAGTGACTGTATCCGGATGCTCACACTGCGCAATCCATAATTACCTAGAATCGGTCTTGCATAATTACCTAGAATCGGTCTTGTGATGCGATCGTTTTACTCTGTTCGCATTCTTAGTTGGATCGTTGTCCGTTGAAGGTCAGAATGTAGCCACGAGGGATAAGTTGGGGCGCCCGCTTTGGGCAACTCAGGCCAAGTCTCTGATTAGTCCATCTGAAGATAAGATCTCTCCATCCATTCGAAAAGCAAGATCTTCCCAGTTCAACAGTCCTGTTGGAGAAGCGTTAGACACCGAAAACCCAGCGGGTCAGCCTGAAAGTCTTCACTATTTGCATGAAACAATCCCTATAGATCATTCTTATAATTCAGCTTGCTTCGATGGTTGGTACCTCCAGGGCTATCCGCCGGGATTCGTGGATCCATTTGCGCAGTAAGACCAGCGCGATTGCGATGAGGGCCAGCGTCAGGCCTAGCCAGAGTCCGAAGACTCCCTTCTTTGCCCCAAAACACAGGGCGTATCCGAGTGGCAATCCGAAGATCCAGTAGCCGAAGAAATTGGCCAGCATCGGCATTCGGGTCTCTCCCATGCCGCGCAAGGCTCCGGTGGAGACGGTCTGGATTCCATCGAAGATCTGGAAGACCCCGGCAAAGACCAGCAGCGGAACACCGAGCCGAAGAACTCCAGGATCGTTCGAGTAGACGCGCAGGATGGGCATGGGAATCAGCAGAAATACGGAGGCGGCCAGGGCCATGAAGCCGACCCCTGTTGCCATGGCCATCCATCCGGCACGGCGCGCCCGCGGCCCGTCACCCGCGCCAATGGCGTGCCCAACGGATACGGCAGCGGCGGCGGAAACCCCAAGTGGCACCATGTAGCTGATGCTCGCGCAATTGAGAGCGATCTGATGAGCAGCCAGGGCCTCCGGGGCGAGGCGTGCGGCCATCACCGTGGCGGCTCCGAAGGCACCCACCTCCATCAAAATCTGGCTGGCAGCCGGCAATCCGAGTCGCAGGAGATGCCGAAGACGGCTGATTTCCGGACCGGGCCAGTGCCGAAAAAGCTGGTGTCCCCGCTGTCGCTCATATCTCCACGCGGCAAACAGCAGGACGGCCGCCATATAGACGCGAGCGATGCAGGTGGAGAGAGCCGATCCCCGGACACCCATGGCCGAGAAACCCAGCTTGCCGTTGATGAGCACCCAATTCCCTGCCAGGTTCACGAAGTTGGCGGAGAGCAGCGCGAAGGTGACAGGGGTGGGGCGTCCCACTCCCTGGAGATAGCGGCGCGCAGCGGCGTAGAGCAGCAGCGGAAGCGTACTCCAGTTCAGGACGCGGAGGAAGCGGGTTGCCTCCCATGCAACCGAGGCATTCACGCCCCAGAAGGAAAAGAGGTGGCCGGCTCCGAAGGTGACGAGCATGCATACCGGGGTGAACGCCGCAGCGAGGTAGACGGCCTGCGCCAGCCAGCGATGGCACTCGTCATAGTCGCCGCGGCCGTGTGCCTGGGAAACGAGCGTGTCCAGGCCGAGGAGGATTCCGATGCCGAAGAGGGCGGGTGCGTAATAGACAAAGCTGCCGACCGCAACGGCGCCGATCGCTACCGGACCCAGTCCGCCGACCATGATAGTGTCGACGGTGGTCATGCCCATCCAGCCAAGTTCGGAGAGAACCACAGGAATCGCCAACGCAAGCAGCGCGCGAAACTCACGACGCCACATCTTGCGGTGAAGACTGTTCGATTCCTTTGGGGCTGCCTGTTTCGATGCCATCCTGACCCTGCGCGGCAAAATGCCAGCTTCGAAAGTTGCTCTTCCTAATCCTACCGACTCTGCATGATTGTCCGGTCAAGCCTGCTCAGGATTGCCGAACAAGCGCGAGGAGTGAACTTAACTGAAGGGCTATTTCCCTTCCTGTAATACAGTGGGACGAACGGATGGCGAGCGATCCGGTGGCTCCGGGTTTCTGGACCAACGCTTCCGGACCAGGGACGAGGAGGCGCAAGATGCCCGAGATACTCGGTTTGCAGGTGGCACCTACAAGCTATGCGGAGATGGCTGCCACGAGCCTGGATTGGGCATCCCGGCGGGAGTCGCGCGCTGTATTTTTTGCCAACGTCCATGTCGTCATGGAGGCCTACGACGATCCGCAGTTTCGCAGCAGCCTGAATGCTGGTGACCTGACCTGCCCGGATGGAGTCCCCCTGGTGTGGGCGCTTCGCGCACTGGGCAACCGCAATGCAACGCGGGTTTATGGCCCGGACAGCACAGTTGTGCTGCTCGAAGCCGCAGAACAGGCGGATCTTCCGGTTGGATTTTACGGAGGGAGTCCGGAGGTCCTGCAGCAACTGGTCCAGCGTGTTCAGCAGCAGCATCCGCGCCTCCGGATCGTTTATGCACTGTCTCCCCCATTCCGTCCTTTAACCGTGGAAGAAGACGAAAAGATCACGCAGGAGATAGCCTCTTCCGGAGCGCGCATGCTCTTCGTCGGGCTGGGCTGCCCGAAGCAGGAAAAGTGGGTGATGCAGCATCACGGGAGGATTCCCGCGGTGATGTTTGCTGTCGGCGCGGCCTTCGATTTTATTGCCGGAACGACGGCGCAGGCTCCGCGATGGATGATGCGCTCTGGCCTGGAATGGGTCTTCCGCTTTGCCAGCGAGCCGAGGAGGCTTGCTCGCCGCTATCTGAAGCACAATCCCCGTTACGTAGCGTATTTTCTGCGGCAACTCATCTTGACCCGAACGCGCCAGGACGGCAATTCCGGTGCCTGATGCGCAGATTGGCCGAAGGAAAATTGCTTCAAACGGAACCCATGTGGCCTGTGGAAGCCTCCGATCCGCCGCCTATGTTAAAGTTGTTTAGCAATACGCGGAGAGATGGCCGAGTGGCTGAAGGCGCACGCTTGGAAAGCGTGTATACCGCAAGGTATCCAGGGTTCGAATCCCTGTCTCTCCGCCATATAGAATCAATTTCTTGCACTTCAGCCACGACCTTACATCGACACAGTGTCTAGACGGCTTGCACCCGTACCTATCTGGAAATCCCCATCGCAAAAACTTAGCTGTTACATCTGGTGTTCTTCGGTGATGGCTTGTGCAAACTGCATCCACATCGCAGAAAGCAAATTCTCGGGCTGGAATGCATTGCCACCACGCTCATGTTGTAGCCCAAAGAACACTCGCTTCAGTCATGGAATGCGCCGTAATTATTTTCTGGGTGCTTTTGGGCAGGATGCGCAGAGCTCTCCGGTAATTCCCTTTCCTTCTTCCACGGTAAAAATGCGATCCAGGGCTGGCAGGTTTGTTTTTTCTATCGCTCCGCTGGGCCAGTGGATTTCGATGGTCTCGATGGTGGTTGCAGTGCCGAGGCCAAAGTGAACTCGCATGTCGTTGGAGGAGAGGTAGCTGCCGCCGCTGAGGACATCGCCGCGCTGACGGATGCCGCCTGCTGTCAGGTAAACTGTGGCGCCCACGGCATCCCGTGGGCTTCTGGGCCCGCCGACAAGCTTGAGTTCTACCCAATGATTGTGGTCCGGATTTACGTTGCGCAGCAGCACGGGAACCTGATCCATGTTGGCGATGACAACGTCGATCTTGCCGTCATTGAAGAGATCGCCAAAGGCCTCTCCCCTGCCTACGCTCACAGTGGCGAGTCCGGTGCCCTCGACCGCAGGCATCAACTCGAACTTTCCGTTCCTTAGATTGCGAAACAGCAGGGGGCGCTGCGCGTAGGATGTGCCCGCCTCCATCGTATCCACGGACGGATAGACATGCCCGTTCACAATCAGCAGATCCTTCCACCCATCATTGTCGTAGTCGAGGAAGCCGTCGCCAAAGCCTACAAAGGGCATGGTGGCGGAGGCTAGGCCTGCTTCAAAGCTGACGTCGGTGAAGACTCCATGCCCGTTATTGTGAAAGAGCACGTCGTAGTCGTCGGAGAAGGTAGTGCTGACCAGATCCAGATGCCCGTTGTTTTCATAGTCGCCGGCGGCGAGCCCCATGTTGGCTACTTCGCGGCCATCTTCATTCACGGCAAAACCACTGGCGTAACTCTGGTCCTCGAAGGTTCCGTTGCCTTTGTTGATGTAGAGGTAGTTTGGCGTGGAGTCGTTGGCAACAATCAGGTCAGGTTTGCCGTCACCGTTCACGTCGGCGAAGAGAGCCCCAAGCCCGTAGAATCCGTTGGGATCGCTGACGCCCAGCTTTTGGCTGACATCGGTGAAGGTGCCGTCTCCATTGTTGTGAAAGAGGTGATCGTGCTCGCCGGGAAGCCCTCGCGGGCCGCACATGACGGGGTTGCCGTGATAGGAGCAAGCCGGGCTGCCGCCATCCACCGTTAGATTTTCAGGAAGATGATTGAGGTCGAAGCGGATGTAGCCCGCGACGAAGAGGTCCAGGCGGCCATCCCCGTCATAGTCGCCAAAGGTTGCTCCTGTGGACCAGCTACCCAGCGCAACACCGGCCTTCTCCGCAACATCGGTAAACGTGCCATCGTGATTGTTGTGGTAAAGACGGTTCTTGCCATAGTTGGAGACATAGATGTCGGGCCAGCCGTCGTTGTCATAGTCCCCTACTACGGCACCGTAACCCCAGTGATCATTCGTTACTCCGGCTTGGATGGCGACATTGGTGAAGGTGCCATCGTGATTGTTGTGGAAGAGAGCGGCCTGCGGTGGAGGCTCCTTGCCCTTGAGCGCCTCAAAGGTCGAGCCATTCACAAAATAGATGTCGAGCCATCCATCATTGTCATAGTCGAGCAGAGCCACGCCGGGCCCCTTGGCTTCAAGGATGTAGCGTTTCTCCGGTGTTCCGGCGGTGTGATGCCAGCTTGTGAGTCCGGCGCGTTTGGCGATATCCATGAAAACGACAGGGCCGGTCTTGACGAATCCGCCCGCAGTGATGGGGCGATGCTGGCTGTCATAGACGGCCTGCTGCGCTGGGCCGGCGGCCATTCCACCCTGCGGCGGCGGTCCGCCAGGCGGAGTCTGCGCTGCCAGCGTGGTGGCCAGCGATGCCAGGACGGCCAGCAGTATCGACAGAATCGCATCGGTGAAGATGCTTCTGGACTTCAGCGAATCTTTGCGGATCTTTGTCATGCACTCCTGGAAAGCGTCCCCACAATGTAAGTATGCCTAAGTATTTGGAAACGGCATCTTCCGGAGGGAGCAAACCCTGATCTTCTGGCCACGTCTCCAGCGTGCCGAGGGTTTGCTTCAATTCTCCAGTGTGTTCGCGGCGTGCATAGGCTCGGGGCTCTCGATTGCCTTGATGTAGTTGCCATAGCCAACTACAACCGTGGAGATGAGGAGGAAGAGTAACCCGGCGGCAACAAGGACACGGGTCCGTCTGCTGGTGCCCTGCCATTCCCGCAGTAGGATGCCGATGATGGTGGCAAAAATCATGATGCTGGCCATGTGAAGGGTCCAGCTGGAGAAGTCGTATTTCCCCATCTTCGTCTGGCCCATGCTGTAGAAGAAAAACTGAAAGTACCACGTAATTCCAGCCAGGGCAGCGAACGCGTAGTTGGCGAACAGGGTGCCTATGCTGATCCGGCTTGGTGCTGGCGGGATCCCGCTGGATGGCGCGGACATGCCGAGGTACTGTCCGGCAGAGTGGTTCCGGCCCAGGAGGAGGAGGCACCAGAGAAAATTTGTGGTGAAGCCGCCGAGCATGACGACGATCAGCACCGGAAGGTTTTGCCACAGATCGATGCGGTCATGGGATAGCAGCGCAGCCTTCGCCAGAACAGCGATGGGCTTGCCCGCGGCCAGACCATAGGCGAAGCAGGCACTCATAACTCCGGAGAGGATGGACACGGCAACGCCGCGACTGTAGTGAAACTCCTTCACGGATGCCATCTTTTTTTCTGCGGTAAGCTCTACTTCTTTGGATCGACCCGCGAAGCCGCTGAACAAAATACCGATCACGCAGACGCCGAGGCCAAGCAGGATGACCTCCCCGGAGCTACTGTGAGCAATCGAGCCGATTTCGCCGTTGAAGATGGGTGGCATCAGCGTTCCGAAGACGGTACACAAGCCGAGCACCAGCGGATAGGCCAGCGCGAAGCCGAGGTAACGGACCGCAAGGCCGCAGGTGAGGCCGCCAAAGCCCCACATGCATCCCCAGAAATAGGCCCAGAAGATGCTCGAAGCGGGAGCAGCGTGGAGTATCGAGAAGACTCCCGGGACAAGCAGAGAAGCAATCAGGACCGGTGCGAAAATCCAACTGAAGATTCCCTGAACCAGCCAGTAGACCTCCCAGGACCAGCGCTGAATGCCGCGAAACGGGAGATAGCAACTTGCGGAGGCAAGACCGCCAAGCCAGTGGTAGATGACCCCAACAAACGGATTGACTCCCAAGAGTTCCCTCGCCAGATTTGCCGTGCTCTGAACTGTTCCTTCGATGTGCGCTAGAAATCATAAAGCAGCAGATTCCATTACGGCATATGTTTATTCCTGGAATCCTGCATTGCGTCGGATGCTTGATAAACATGACTCTATTTGTCATGATTGGCGCGTATGAAACTTTCGACCAAGGGAGAATACGGGCTGCTGGCGTTGGTGGATCTGGCGCTGCAGGATGCGGCCGAAACAGTCCAGGCAGCCGATATCGCCGCACGGCAGCAGATTCCCAAACAGTATCTGGATCAGATTCTGATGATCCTGAAGCGTGCGGGGCTGGTGACCACACTGCGCGGGAGGCAGGGTGGATACCGTCTGTCGCGTCCTGCAGCGAAAATCACGCTGCTGGATGCCGTTTGCGCGCTGGAAGGCCCATTGGGGGACGACAACTTTGTACGACGCAATTCGCGGAAACCGAGGCCAGCCACCTGGGCTGCACTCAAGTCCGTCTGGGACACGCAAAATGCCGAGCGGGCCAAGGCTCTGCGCCTGCAGACGCTGGCGGAGATTGCAGATGCCTGCAGAAGCAGCGAGCCCGAGGGGATGTACTACATCTGAATCTCTTCGATGTTAGGGCTCGAATTTTGTTGTCATCTGAGGCGAATCCGCCTAACATGAGTATCTCGATCAATATGCGAATGGAGCGGGTCGCCGACCAGCCAATTCCCTATTTGACGGGGCAGACAAACTCCAGCAGTTTTCAAGATGAGCACGGGTGGCGAAGTGGCTTAACGCGCCGGCCTGCAAAGCCGGTATACATGGGTTCGACCCCCATCCCGTGCTCCATATTCCTGCTTCCAGCCTCGCAGACCGTTATCGAGTTCCGATAGAAGCACGAAGAGCAGCGGCATTCGGTCGCGCTGTTCGCACTCCGATAACCGCTGCTCTCGAGAAGCACCACTTTCCTGCTTAGCGCTAATACCTTAATACTTTGGCACTAATACTTGGGCACCGTGGGATCGACCTTATCCGACCAGCGCAGGATGCCTCCGGCGAGGTTGGAGACGTTCTGGAATCCGGCCTGACGGAGAAACTCCACAGCCTTCGCACTGCGTGCACCGCTCTTGCAGTGGGCGACGATCACGCGGCTGGAGTCCAGCTCATGGACGCGCTTCTGCAGATCGCCAACCGGGATGAGGTAGCCATTCAGGTTACAGATCTGGTACTCATGAGGCTCGCGAACGTCGAGTACGAAAATGTCTTCGCCAGCGTCGAGCCGACGCTTCAGTTCTTCAGGCTGAATCTCTGGAACGGTGGATCCAAATATCACTTCTTCTCCTCTTACTCCGCAGAATTGATTGTAGTCGATGAGTTCCCGCACGCTGGGATGAGCACCGCACACGGGACAATCAGGATTCTTGCGTATTCGCAGCTCGCGGAATCGTGCAGCCAGGGCATCCACAAGTAGCAGGCGGCCGATGAGCGGTTCCCCTGAACCCAGGATCAGCTTGAGGACCTCAGTCGCCTGAATAATGCCTAACATCCCAGGGAGCACGCCTAGCACGCCCCCTTCCGCACAGGAGGGCACGAGCCCGGGAGGTGGCGGCTCGGGATACAGGCAGCGGTAGCACGGCCCGTCCTTCGTGGCGAAGATGGATGCCTGCCCCTCGAAGCGAAAGATGGAGGCGTAGACGTTCGGCTTCCCTGAGAGGACACAGGCGTCATTCACCAGGTAGCGGGTGGCAAAGTTGTCGGTGCCATCGGCGATGATGTCGAAGTCCTTGAATATATCGAGCGCATTCGCACTGGTGAGCATCGTTTCAAAGCGAACGATCTTGACGAACGGATTGATGGCGGCGATCTTCTCCGCGGCGGAATCAATCTTTGGCCGCCCCACGTCGCTCGTGGTGTGGATGATCTGACGTTGCAGGTTGGTGTAGTCTACAACGTCGAAGTCGACCAGTCCGAGGGTGCCCACTCCGGCTGCTGCCAGGTAGAGCAGGAGCGGTGAGCCAAGTCCACCGGCACCGATGCAGAGTACGCGCGCAGCCTTCAGCTTCTGCTGCCCTTCCATGGCCACCTCGGGCATGATGAGGTGGCGGGAGTAGCGCAGGATCTCTTCGCGATTCAGGGTAGCTTCCTTTTGCGTTGGTGTAGTGGACATACGCAGTCTCCGGGTACTTCAGCGAACCATTACGACGTGGCTAGATTGAAACAGCCTCCAGATCCAGGCCTCCGGCTACCGAGGGAACGATGGTGAGAGTATCCGACTCCTGCAGCGGAGTAGCTTCCTTTGCCAGATAGCGGATGTCCTCATCGTTCAGATATACGTTCACGAAGGAGCGCAGCCTGCCGTCATCGGAAAACAGATGTCTGCGCAGATCGGGATGCTTCTCGACCAGCCTGCTGAGAGCTTCGCCTACGGTGGGGGCTGAGACCTCAACGGCGGATTGCTTGTCGGAGTAGGCACGCAACGGAGTGGGTATTAGTACTTTCATAGCGGACTTCCCTCAGTTCCCTTCTCTGAATTCGTCTCTGGGTTCGCCTCTGGATTCGCCGGACGAGCGCGCACTCTCTATTTGAATCTCTTCTTCTTCGAAGTGCTTTGTTTCTTCTTCGCCGAGTAGCAGAAAAGAGTTCGTAAGCGCAGCCTCTCCCTGTTCTACGCTGGTGATGATGTACGAGCACTCGGTCCAGTGCGCCTCGGCAAGATCCGTTACCGACCATTGTGCAGGGTGGTCGGGATGCGAGTGGTAGAAGCCCACGATCTCCCGACCCGCCATGTGTGATTCGCGCTGAATGCGGATCAGGTCGCGCGGATCGATCTGGTAGCGATTGCGTGGCGAGTCCTCGCGCGTGTTTCCGCAGCGGATGACATCGAGCACCGTTCTGGACCCTGCATCGCCAGCCTGGCCGACGAGCACGCCGCAGCACTCGTGCGGGTAGGTCTCCTCGCCGTGCCGGCGAAGATATTCGAAGTGTTCGCTGCTGATCTTCAGTGTCATAGATCAAACTCCGGCTCTTTCGCAGTCTGGGCTTCTGCCCAGAACGGTTCGCTTAGATACCTCTCCCCCGCATCCGGGAATAGAGTGATGACAACGGAACCGGATCGGGCCGATTGTGCCACACGGATGGAACCAACCAGGGCAGCCGCACCGGAGACTCCGACCAGCAAGCCCTCCTCCCGCGCAAGCCACCGGGCCATCTCGTAAGCCTCCTCTGTACGGATCTCCTGTTCATTATCGGCGATGGAGGGGTCGTAGATCTTCGGCACAATCGAGGTGGCCATGTGCTTGGTGCCTTCGATCCCGTGGAAGGCTGAATCCGGCTGGAGAGAGGTGCAGAGGATTGCGGGATTGAGCTCCTTTAACCGGCGCGAGGTTCCGACGAAGGTTCCGCTGGTTCCCATCATCGCAACAAAGTGCGTGACCCGCCCCTCTGTCTGCCGCCAGATCTCGTCGGCAGTTCCGTGGGAGTAGTGTGCTCGCCAGTTCGCGTCGTTGGAGTACTGGTCGGCGTAGAAGTATTTCTCCGGGGCCAACTGGTGGAGTTCGCGCGCCTTGTGGATGGCTCCGTCGGAGCCCTCCCCGGGATCGGTGTAGACGATCTTTGCTCCATAGGCGTAGAGGATCTGCTTGCGAGCCTCCGAGACATTGGCAGGCATGCAGAGCGTGACCGGGAAACCGTAGGCCGCACCGAGCATGGCATAGGCTATTCCGGTGTTGCCGCTGGTCGCATCCAGCAGGATCCTGCCGTGCGATAGTTTTCCGTCGCGCAGAGCCTCTGTGAGGATGTTGGAGGCGGCACGGTCTTTGACGGAGCCGCCGGGGTTACACCATTCCGCCTTCGCCAGAATCTGCACGCCGTTGAGTCGCGCAGTCACGCGGTCCAGCCGCAGGAGAGGCGTATTTCCGATGCGGCCCATTGCGGATTGACCGAAGCGGCGGCTCAACGGTGCAACGTTCACGCTCATGGAGAGTCCCTGTCTGTGATGCGAGATGTTTCCAGCCATGCGTGAGCCAATCTGCCCTGCGGCTGAGTTCCCATATATGAATTGCGAAGGATTGGAGTCTGTTGTTGATGGGAACCGGATTGGTTCAGGAATTCGAAGTCTTCAACAACAGCGATAAGCGCCGGAACGGCGCAGCGGAATGTTGGCGGCCGAATGTAGATTTCTCGTCAGCATGTCAATACCGTATCGAGGACTGCCAGATCATCTCGACCAGTGTATTTCGATCAGTTTTAATCAAGATCATCTTGATCGATCTGCTTTATGTTACGGCGCTGTTGGCACTTTGACAAACATGGCCCGACAGCGCCCCCGCGCTATTATGGGTTGGACTTGTTGAAGGCATTCGGATTACGCCTGCAAATCGATAGAGACCAGCAGGCCAGCGTAAGCCGGCGTATCTGAACGGATTAAGAGGGGTTAAGAAAGGTCGCTGATGGCACTTTACAATCGTGGATTTCGAGTTATCTGCTGTTGCCTGGGGCTCGCTCTTTGGATACAGCCTGGCCGGATCGCCGCACAGGCGTCTTCGTCCGAAGTCGTCCTCCAGGAAGAGGGCCTTCCCGCAGCGGATTCGATTGCGCCATCCCGCGAGCAACTTACGAGGCTCTTTCCGCAGGCACGCCTGGTATCGGCGGAGGCACTCGATGCCGCGCTGACCACGCCGGAGACAAAGCTGCTGGTCTTGCCTTATGGTTCGGCCTTTCCTGAATCTTCCTGGGCGGCGATCTTCAATTATCTGGAACGCGGCGGCAACCTTGTCGCTCTTGGAGGCCGCCCATTCAGCCGTGCGGCATATCGCGATGCCAATGGCTGGCATCTGCGGGACTACAGCGTTCGCTTCCTGCAGCAATTATCGATCGATCAGTATCAAGAGACGCCAGGATCGAATGGGCTGCGCTTCGAAGCGAACACGGAGCTACCGATTGAGACACCTGCATTCGAATGGAGCCGTGCCTTCAGTCCTGTAATCCGTTTGAGCGCGAGCGCGATCTCTGCGCGAGGCGGCTCCAGCGGATATCTTGACGCGCGGATGGATGCGCTGGCCTGGGGAGTGAAAGATGGCAGACGGGTTGCCGCGCCCGTGCTGGAGATTGACCACCTGCGCAGTCAGTTTGCCGGTGGCCGATGGATCCTGGTCAATGCCGAGTTGAATGGAAGCTTCTTCGCAGACGCGGGCAAATGGACTTCACAACTGGCGAGCCGTGCCAGCGAGGGGAGCGAAGAATTTCTCGTGCGGCCTGTCCTGCCGCTCTACCTTCCCGGCGAACCGGTAGAGGTTGCCCTGAACTGGCTGGGCTCGACAAAACCGAATGAGAAGCTGACTGCAAAGATCACGCTGCGGCAGGAAGGCAGCTCAGCCGCCCCGGTGGTGAAGAGCGTGGACATGCCTGCACACGAGCCGCTCCTCTTCCCTGCTCCGTCTGGAAAGGGTTTCTATGTGATTCAAGCGGAGTTGATGGAAGGCAAGCGCCTGCGTGCCAGCTATCGTTCCGGTTTCTGGATTCGCGATGAGGCATATCTGCGCTCTGGTCCGCGAATGACGGTGAATCACAACTACTTTGAGATCGACGGGAAACCGATCTTAGTCGTGGGCACGACATACATGGCGAGTGACGTCCAGCGATTGTACTTCGATCATCCCAACGTGTACGTCTGGGACCAGGACATGGCGCAGATGCACGCGGCAGGGCTCAACATGCTGCGCGCCGGATGGTGGACGGGATGGGACAAGCTTTGCGATGAAGAAGGAGTGCCCTACGAGCGGACGCTTCGCACCGTGGAAGCCTACTTGATGACGGCTAGAAAATACGGGCTCCCCGTCCAGTTCAACGTATTCGCATTTTTGCCGGAGGTGTTGGGAGGGCAAAACGCCTACCTTGATCCGGTCTCCGTTCGGCGGGAGCAAACCTTGATCGGGGCGCTGGCAAAGAGATTTGGAGACGTGCCCTATCTGGGCTGGGATTTGATCAACGAACCAAGCTTCTCCACTGCGGTTTGGAAGAACCGTCCGAACGGAGATGCCTTCGAACTGGCAAAGTGGAATGACTGGATCTCGCATCGCTATCCCGATCGCAATGCTTTAGCTCATGCGTGGAATCTCCCATCGCTGCCGAATGCGGCGCCGATTGCGTTGCCGGTAGAAGCGGAGTTCGATCCGCTGGGCATGAATAATGGACACAATTCTCTGAAGCTCTATGACTTCAACCTCTTCTCCCAGGAAACTTTTGCAGCATGGGTGCACGGCATGCGAGCGGTGATTCGCGGAGAGGGCTCGCACCAACTGGTTACCGTGGGACAGGATGAAGGCGGCAGCATAGATCGCATGTCGCCCACCTTCTTAGCGCCCGAGGTGGACTTTACCGCAATGCATTCCTGGTGGCTGGATGACTCTATCCTGTGGGATTCGCTCTCTGCCAAGCAGCCTGGAGTTCCCATGCTGATTCAGGAGACGGGTATGCAGCGGCAATCCACGCTGGACGAGGTCTCGCGCCGCACGCCGGAGTCGGAAGGAGCACTGGTAGAGCGCAAGATCGCCATGTCGCTGATTGGAGGAGCAGGCGCGATCCAATGGCTGTGGAACACGAACGACTACATGGTGGAGCGGAACGAAGCGCCGATCGGGGCTTTGCGCGGAGATGGCACGGAGAAGCCCGAGGCCAAGGCGCTGCGCGATTTTGCCGCGTTCGCACGGCAGGCAGGCGACAAACTGCAGGAACCGCGTCTTCCCGAGGTCGCCATCGTAACCTCGCAGGCGGTGCAATACTCCGCGCTTGCCGGGCTGCAGATTCGCGCACAGCAAAGAGCGGTGCGGGCCGCGTCCTACGACGATCACATGCCGGTATACATGATTGCGGAGAACCACATTGCGCAGCTTGGCTCGCCGCGCCTTGCGATCCTGCCTTCCTCGCAGGCGCTGGCGCAGAGCTCCTGGGATCTACTGTTGAAGTATGTAGAGAACGGCGGGAACCTTTTGTTGACGGGGCCAGCCGAGCGCGATGAGCATTGGCATCCGGTGAGCCGGCTTGCCGAGTTGAAGATCGATGTACATGCGGAGCCGCTTCGCTGCCATACGGCTGAGGTTCGCGTGAAAGATCGCGATATCCCGGCCAACTTTGGGCAGGAAGCCCAGTTGTGGCTGGACATCTTCAAATTTGCGGATGGCTCGAGCTTCAAAACCATTCCTTACGGGAAAGGCAAACTATTCGTGTCGGCGTATCCGCTGGAATTGGCCGAGGGGGAAGCGGCTGCTGCGGAAGTCTATCAGGCTGTGATGGATGAACTCGCGATCCAGCCGCGGTTTGAGTCCACGTCCGCGCTGCCTGCTGGAGTGCTTGTCTATCCCACGGAGCTGAGGGATTCGGTGCTCTATGTGCTGGTGTCCGAGGATGCCCATGACCGCAATCTCGATCTGCGCGACAAACCGACGGGAGGAGTCATCCAGCTTCGGTTGCCGGCTCTACATGCGGCGCTTGTGCTGCTTCGCAAGTCGGATGGGAGCATCCAGGCAAAGTACGGCTTCTAAAGCGGCAGAGCCTGGGTCTGGAGCAGGCTAAACTTACGTAGGTGGACTGCAATTCAGCAGGCACTGAGGATCGGAGGCGCATTGAGCGGACGGAGACGCCTGCTTCGAGGGTTGAGAGTGAAGGATGGATTTATGCGGCATCCATTTGATCTCAAATTTGGCGTGGAAACGAGCGGGTTAATCTGCGGACGCGACCTCGTCACCGGCCACGCGCATGACCGGCACAACACTGCATATTTTGGTGTGTCGCCCTCGATTCTGCACGCTCTTTGTGCGCATTGGCAGAGCGCGCCCTTGTCTGCGGCGCTGGATCAGTACAGCTTTATCGATCTTGGCTGCGGCATGGGCCGCGCGATTCTGCTGGCGGCGGAGATGCCGTTTCGCGAGGTCGTCGGCGTGGAGTTAAACGCTACGCTGGCTGCCACGGCACAAAAGAACATTCAGGCATGGGAGTCTGCGGGACGGGTAAGATGCTCGACGCGGGTTGTGTGCGGAGATGCGACGGAGTTCCAGTTTCCTGAAAATCCATGCGTCGTCTTTCTCTTCAATCCATTTGGCGGGACGGTCCTTCGACGCCTGATCAAGAAGATCGAACGCGCCTTTGCGCAGCGGCCTGGACAACTGGACCTGCTCTACGTCAATCACGAGTGCGAGAGCCTGCTCACGCAACACCGCGGATTCATCCAGTTATGGAGCGGGGCGATTTACAAGTCTTCCGAGGACGAGGAAGCAGACCGGAAGATTCTGTATAACCAGCCGGATGGCGAGTACATCGCCTCTGAATATGAATCCTGCTCAGCGTATCGCTGGACTGGCGTAGCCAGGCCCGGCAGAAATAAGCCGCTCGCTGAAAATGGACAGCCACGCGTCTGATTCGCTCAGGCGTCCTCCGCCTCACTGAACGCAAGTTCTTCGCCTACCAGCAGAACTTCCGCTACCAGGGCATCGAAGTCCTCCATCCGGCTGCGATGATTTGTATTGGCCACGCGCATGGCATACTCGCCGTTGAGCACTGTGCCGGACACGATGAATTGGCCTGACTCCTGCATGCGCATGACGATCTCACGATTGAGCGCGTTCAGCTTTTCCGTATCGTTTGCATAGGATGGCGGAGCATAACGGAAGCACAGAACGTTCATCACCTGTGGCGCCATCCGTTGTAGATCGACGTGCTGATCGATTAAGGACGCAAGGTGCTTGACCTGTTCGACATTCTGCTCGATCAGAGCGGAGTACGTCTCCAGTCCATGAGCCTTCAGGGACATCCACAGCTTCAGCGCGTTAAAGCTTCGCGTCAGCTCAATGCCGAGATCGGAGAAGCCCATGCCCCCGGCCAGCAAACCACGTTCTGCACTCTCCAGGTAGTTGGCGGGAGTGGCAAACGTTCCGGAGTGTTCGGCTGCATCGCGGAAGAGCACACAGCCTATGCCAAAGGGCAGATACATCCACTTGTGCATATCGAAGGCCAGCGAGTCTGCTTTTTCGATTCCGCGCACCAGAGAGGAATACCGGGGGGAGAGCTTAAGGAGCGCGCCAAAGGCTCCATCGACGTGCAGCCAGAGATCTTCCCTGCGGCACACTTTAAGCAGCGCTTCGATATCGTCGATCGCTCCGGTGTTGACCGTCCCGGCATTGGCGATGACCGCGATTGGTTGGTGCCCCGCGTCGCGGTCCGCCGCGATCTGTTTCTCAAGCTCCGCAACGACGATCCTGTGATCGGCATCGACGGCGATCCGCCGCAGCGAACGCCTGCCAAGCCCAAGCAGTTCCATGCTCTTGCGTGCCCACATGTGCGTTTCCGCGGAGCCGTAGACCAGAAGCTGCGGATGGTCGCCCTGCAGGCCCTCCTGGCGCACATCAAATCCGGCTTTGGCATGGCGCGCCACGGCCAATCCAATCAGGTTTGCCATGGTGCCGCCGCTGGTGAGGATTCCGCTCGACGACGCAGGCATGCCCATCACCTCCGCCATCCATGCAATCACCTGTTTCTCTACGAGGATCGGCGCCTGCTGTCCCCCGCCCAGATGCGCGTTGATTCCTGAGGCAAGCATATCCGCCAGCATGGCCAGCGGCGTTCCGTTTCCCCGGACCCAACCCCACGCCCGTGGGTGGCGGTTGCCGCTGGTGTAGGGCAGCACGTTGGAGAGGAACTCTTCGTAAACCTCTTCGGCTCCTTGTCCCTGGAGGGGTAAGGATCGATTCAATTCCTGTGTCACCGCAGCTGGCATCGGTTGCCATGCGGGTTGTTTCCTAAGGGTCTCCAGGTGCTGGAAGATGTCGTCCAGCATGCGATGCCCTAACGCCCGTAATTCCGCCCAATTCTCCGGGTCGAGCGTTAATTGATCGGTCCTGGTCTCCGTGAGTGTCGTCATCCGAGGAAGTCGCTCCATATGGTTGGTGTTTCCAACCCTTCACTCTCATCCTAACTGTTGTGCTTCGTTTTCGGGCTGGCAGTGGCAGGTTGTGCGAGCGTCAGATAGTTTGCCTGCCCTTCAGAACCTGCTTCAGCAACTCCTCTAACTCCTCTCCTGATAACTGGTTAAGCTGCTCCAGGATCGCTTGCTTACTCGACTGTGGCGCGGCCTTGCTCTTGGAGAGAATCGGTGCGCGAGCCTGGCTGCCATTGGCCCGGGCATTTTCCACTTCTTCGGCGAGCCCTTCAATGGTTGGGTTTTCGAACATGCTTCGAAGAGAAACTTCAACGTTGAAGATCTTCCGAATGCGTGCGATCACCTGCATAACCATCAAGGAATGGCCGCCCAGCTCAAAGAAGTTGTCAGTTATACCGACCTCTCCGACCTTCAACAAGTCACGCCAGATCGCGGCAAGCCCTTGTTGGGTCGCAGTGTGGGGAGCGATATAGCGATGGTCATCCAGGGGATAAGCCGAGGGATGCGTTGCAAGAGTGCGGCGGTCGATCTTGCCGCTGGGCAACAGTGGCAAGGTCTTCACGACAAGATAATCCGAAGGAATCATGTATTCCGGTAGCTTCGACCGGAGAAAGCGGCGAAACTCCTCTGAATTCGGATTGGCTCCAGCGCGCAAAACGACGTAGGCAGCCAGCTTTTGGTGGGAAGGCGGACCAGCGAGAAGGACCACGGCGTCCTGAACCTTGGCGTGCGATGAGAGCGCAACTTCGATCTCTCCCAACTCCACACGAATTCCCCGGACCTTCACCTGGTTGTCCATGCGGCCCAGGAACTGGAGCTCGCCATTCTGGAGAAATTTCGCGAGATCTCCTGTCCTGAAGAGGCGAGGCGGACCGCCGGGTCCTAACGGATATGCCAGGAATCGCTCCGCAGTCTGTTCCGGTCTCTTCCAATAACCTGGAGAAAGACACTCTCCACCCACATACAACTCACCCGGAACCCCTTGCGGCACCTGGTTCATGCAGCGATCCATGATGAAGAGCTGCACGTTGCTGATCGGCCTGCCGATGGGAACGGAGTCCTGCTCATCCTCGGAGGTGACGACGTGGCAGGTTACATCCGCAGCTACTTCGGAAGAGCCATAGAGATTGAGTAAAGTCGCCTCTGGCATGGCTTTCGTGAATTGCTTCGCCAGGCCGGCCGGCAGCACTTCCCCGCTGCATGTGCAGAGCTTCAGCCGGGGCAGCCGGAGTTGTAAATCCGGGATCGCATCCAGCATCACCTGCAAGAGCGAGGGAATGAGAACAATCCGCGTGACATCATGCCTGGCGAGGAGACTTACCATCTCCTCAGGATCGAGGAGCGACTCCGGGGGCAGGATCACGGAGGCCACGCCATGCAGCAGCGGGCCGAAGATCTCCCAGATTGAGTCAACAAATCCCAGAGGAGTCTTCTGGCAGCAAACTTCTCCTTCAGTGAAGGGGAAGCTGTTCCACATCCATGCAAATCGATTGAAAGTGGCCCGATGTGTTCCCTGCACTCCCTTCGGTGTCCCTGTCGATCCGGAGGTGTAGACCACGTAGGCCACGCTGTCGGACGAGCGCGCCAAAGGCATGCTAGGGGATATGTTGGGGGAGGGCTTAGGGGGAAGATTTTCGTCGTCGAGTAGAACGATCTTGGTTAAATCGCTGCGAAAGAGGCTGGCGAATTCCTCAAACGTAATCACCGCAGCGGCTTGTGAATCCTCCACCATGAAGCGCAACCGCTCTTCGGGCTGGTTCGGTTCCAGCGGAACATAGGCGCCTCCGGCTTTCAGCACCGCCAGCAGAGCGGCCACCATCTGGATGGATCGAGGCAGCGAGATGCCGACAAGATCTCCGGGGAGCACGCCAGCGTCGGTCAGGCGTTGAGCCAGACGGTTTGCCAGCGAATCCAGGTCGCTGTACGACAGCCGTTTCTCGCCGTCGATCAGTGCAATCCCTTCCGGGGTGCGAGCGGCTTGCTCTTCAAAGGCAGTTTGGATGCAAATCTCACGAGGAAACTCGCTCGAGGTATGGTTCCATTGGGTAAATTGCGTCACTTCCTCTGCCGTTAGAAGTGGAAGCCTCGAAATCTTCTCGTCGGGCGCCTGGATGACTCCCTCTAAGAGTGTGAGGAAATGGCCGGCCATTCGCGCGATTGTGGCCTCGTCGTAGAGCGCGGACTCGTATTCAAAGGTGCAATGCAGCGCATCCATCTCGAATACTTCAAGCGAGAGTCCGAACTTTGCGATGCCACTCTCGAATTCGATCTCTTCCAGCAGCAGGCCGGGAAACTGCAGTTTCTGGCGTGGCGTGTTCTGGAAGATGAACATCACCTGGAACAATGGATTTCGATGGATCGCACGGACCGGATCCAGTGCTTCCACCAGTTTTTCAAAGGGAAGATCCTGCTGCGCGAGCGCTTCCAGCGTGTTGGTTCGCGCCTGGCTCAGGATCTGGCGGAAGGTACTGTCCGGGTTGAGGTCCGATCGGATAATCAATGTGTTGACGAATAATCCGACAAGGTTTTCAAGTTCTACGTCACCCCGGCCGGCTGCAGGAATACCGACCAGGATGCTGTCCTGCAGGGTATAGCGCCAAAGCAGGATCTGGAACACCGAGAGAAGCGCCATGAAGAGGGTGGCGCCCTCGCCCTGCGCCAGAGACTTCAGCCGATGGCCCACCTCTGGAGAAGGATTGAAACTGAAGGTCTTCCCAAACCCATCGCGAACAGATGTGCTTGGGTGGTCTGTGGGAAGAGATAGGACAGTCTCCGCTCCGTGAAGCTTCTTCGTCCAGTAATCCAGTTGACCCGCCAGCAGGTCCCCCGCTATCGCATCCCGCTGCCATTGCGAAACGTCGGAATATTGAAGGGGAAGATTGGGAAGCTGCTCTCTTCTACCGGCGGACTGGCTGGCATAGATCTCTCCGATCTCGCGGAGCAGGACGCTCATCGACCATCCGTCGGTGACGATGTGGTGCATAACCAGCAAAAATATGTGATCGCCCGCGCCCAGCCGCAAAAGCAGGGAGCGCAGAAGGGGTCCAGTGCTTAAATCGAAGGGTGCCCGCGCCTGCTGCCCGAGGATGCGCTGCACCTCCTGCTCCCTCTCGGCTGGGGGCAGGTTGCTGAGGTCTACCATAGGCAGCGCGAATTCGAATTCAGGCAGCACGACCTGACTGGGAACCCCTTCGACAGAGGTAAAGATTGTTCGCAGGGAGGCATGCCGCAGAATGACAGTCTGCACAGATTTGCACAATTGTTCCGCATCCAGCACGCCGGTAAGGTGAAATGCGCGGGGCAAATTATAGGCAGAAGTACCGGGATCGAGCTGATCCAGGAACCATAGCCGCTGCTGTGCAAACGATGCTGGAAAAACCTGTTTCCCCATCGGATCCATTCCTGCTCTGTATCTCGTATGATGTCCAACCAGCGGTCTAATGATTTCGATGCCCGTATTTGCTGTTTTCATGCTGTCCCGAAATGGAACGACTCAAATTTAACGACGTTTATACTGGCGTGCGAAATGAATGATGTGCAATTTAGTTGCCACTATGGTCAATTCAGTTCGTAAGGGCTGCTGCAATTGAACTTCGCTGTCAAAGGCGAGAACTCCATGAGCAAACACACCCGGTCTCTGGAATTTGACTTTCCAGGCCTCCGAATCGGAGTTGCGGAGTACGCTTCGGGGCCAACAGGCGTAACGATCTTCGACTTCCCTTCCCGGGCGTTCGGGGTTTTTGACAGCCGGGGAGGGGCTCCGGGAAGCTCGCTGACGGAGACGCTGCGGATGGGATTCGGCAGATATATCGATGCTGTCGCCTTCTGTGGCGGCTCGGCTTACGGCTTGGAAGCAGCGTCCGGAGTCGCGGCGGGCCTGCTCCGCTCCGGCCGCCGCTCGACGCGCTGGGGAGAGGTCGCGATTGTCCCCGCCGCTGTGGTCTTTGACTTCAAGGGGCGTCACACCCAGGTTTATCCGGATCGAGAACTAGGGATAGATGCGCTGAACTCGGTCGTGGAGGGACACTTTCCTCTTGGCGCCAGGGGAGCTGGAGCCTTTGTGCATTGCGGCTCCTATTTTGGCGAAAACTTTATGGAGAGGTCAGGACAGGGAGCAGCCTTCCGGCAGTTTGGAGCTACGCGACTCGCGGTTTTTACCGTGGTGAACGCTCGAGGAGCTATCGTCAATCGCGCCGGACAGGTCGTCGTGGGCAACCGGGATCCGCAAAATGGCACGCGGACTGCAGTTCCCACTATGTTGGAGAGCGGAAACCGGCCAGAAGATACGCCGCCTCAGGGGAGATCGATCTCTGACAACACGACACTGACGCTGGTTGTTACAAATCGGGTATTGGATCAGGGTCAACTCCAGAGACTCGCGATCGAAGTTCACTCTTCCATGGCCCGTGCTATTCAACCGTTTCATACCTCGCGGGATGGAGATACCCTCTTCGCGGTCAGTACGGCAGAGTGCTACGCAGACACGCCTGACGTTGCGGACCTGTCGGTGTATGCGTCGGAACTGGCCTGGGACGCAGTATTGAATTCTGTGCCGGAGCTTTAGAGTGACGACGGGGGAAAGCAAGGGTTAAGCTATCCTCCAACGCAAGGACGGGTGCGATGCCGGATGGTCCAGATTCATCATTCGATTTTTCGCCGAAGGAACAGAAAGATCTCCTGCTCGCGCTCCTTGGCCGGGGCAATGCAGGGGTCTTTCCCCTGTCGCTTGCTCAAAAGCGCATCTGGTTTCTGGATCAACTGGAGCCGGAGAATCCTGCGTACAACGTTCCTTTTGGAATGCGGCTGCGGGGGCGCCTGAATATAGATGCTCTGACCCTGGCTATTAGCGAAATCGCACATCGCCATGCCGTTCTCCGCACCACGTTCCAGGTAGAAGACGGAAATCCGGTTCAAGTGGTGGGACCTGGCTCCAGCATTCCAATACCAGTGCTGGATTTGACTGCGCTGGCACATGAGATCCGCGAGGCGGAGGCCTACCGAGCTGCGGCTGCAGAGATTCGGATTGCCTTTAATCTCGCCACGGGTCCGCTCCTTCGTCTGAAGCTGATTCGGCTGGATGCCGAGGAACACATCCTCGTCTGCGTGATGCACCACATCGTATGCGATGGCTGGTCGCTGGGGATCTTTGCGCGGGAACTGGCCTCGCTCTATGACCACTTCAATGGTCGAAGTCCATTGAACCTCGTGGATCTTCCGATTCAGTATGGCGACTTTGCAGTGTGGCAGCAGAAGTGGATCAGCGGAGAGTTGCTGGCCGGCCAGCTTCGCTATTGGAAGCAAAGGCTCGCTGGCGCGCCGCCATATCTGGAGCTGCCGACCGATTCTCCGCGGCCGGCTCAGCAAACCTATGACGGAACCAGCCAGGCAATCCTTGTCCCAAAGGAACTGGTTCATGATTTGACTGCCATCGGCCGCGCAAAGCAGGCAACCCTGTTCATGGTGATGCTCGCGGCATTTAAGGTGCTCATCCAGTCGTATACCAAGGCAGACGACATCGTCGTCGGTATTCCGGCAGCCGGCAGAAATAGCGTGGAAGTAGAAGAGCTCATCGGCTTTTTTGTGAATACGCTGGTGCTGCGCACGAATCTCTCCGGCGATCCGCGGTTCAACGAGCTGCTGCTTCAGTTGCGCGAAGGGTCGATCGGCGCATTCGCCAACGCGGATCTACCTTTTGAAAAGCTGGTGGAGGAGCTGAATCCACCGCGCACATTGAGCCATAATCCCATCTTTCAGATCATGTTTTCGTGCCTGAAGGTTGAAGGGCCGCCGCAGTTCGGAGGCCTGGCGTGCAGTCCTTACGTGGTTGCGAGCGGAACCTCTCCCTTCGACCTATCGATGAATTTTATTGAAGAGGCAGAGGGGGGCTCGTGGCTGCGCGCGGAATATAACACCTCGCTCTTCAGCGCGGGGCGCATTCGCCAACTGCTGCGCGACTACTCGACGCTGCTGACCGCCGTTGCAGCCCAGCCGGAGCTGAGGATCTCAGAGCTTGCTTCGTTATTGCACGCAGAAGAACCGAAGGGGCAAGGCAGCACGGGACCACCAGCCGAATCGTCCTCTCCCATCAGTCCGGCAACAGAGGTCACTCCGGCCGCCTCGGGAGCCGCGCAGGATTCAAATGATCCTGATAAGCCACGGGATGCTCAACAACAGATTCTCGTGCGGCTTTGGGAAAGGATTCTGGGAGTTTCGGGAATAGGGATCCACGATGACTTCTTCGAACTCGGCGGTCACTCCCTGCTTGCCGCGCGGCTGATCTCCGAAGTGCAGAATGTGCTTGGCTGCAAGGTTCCCCTCTCAACGCTCTTTCGCAGTTCGACGATCGATTCATTTTCAGAGGTGGTTCGCGAAGGTAAAACGTCGGCTCCAGACCCCTTGCTGATGGAGGTTCAGGCTGGTGCGGGAGGCAGCCCTGTCTTCGGCATAGCGGCCCCTGGCGTGGATACGCTGGGCTACGCATTGCTGGCTCGCCACATGGGACTGGAACAGCCTTTCTATAAACTGCAAGCCGATGCTCCCATCATGTTTGTTGCTCCGTACAGCACGGAGCAACTACAGAAGCTGGCGCGAGAATACATCCCGGCGATGCGAGCGATTCAACCGCAGGGCCCCTATTTCCTGATCGCTGCGTGTGGCGGGGTGCACATCGCGGAACAGATGGTGCTCGAGCTGGAAGCGCAAGGCCATAAGGTAGGGCTGCTGGCAGTCATCGATACCTGGGTGTTGGAGAATCGCCAGGTGCGATGGCTGGAGCGCATCAACTATTATTCGCAGCGCCTCCGTTACCTGGCCAGGTTGCCCATTGCAGCGCAATTTACCTCTTATAAGGACTGGACACAAAAGCACCTGCGTAATCTGCTGCGAGGCGATGTGGTTCCCGTGAACCCCTGGGCCCGAGCATATTGGCCTGGCAAAGGCTTTCAGCCGCCACGGTTTGATGCACCCGTACTGCTGTTCAAACGGCCGCGACAGCCGTACTACTACGTCAAAGATCCCGAGATGGGTTGGGGCCAACGATCCAGCAAGCCTGTCGAGGTCGTTCCCGTGGACGCCGCACATGAGGCGATGCTGCGAGAACCCAGCGTGCAGAAAATTGGGGAGAAGCTGGGCGGCAGAATGCACCGCATGGGAGACGAGTTTCGAAAAGATACGGCGCAGGCGAAGAAGCCGGCAGACTTTGTCTGGAAGAGCTCCATTTGGTAAGAGAATCCACAACACCGGTTATGCCACGGGAACATCCCATCCTGGGCCCTCGGCCTGCAACCAATCGCAGGATAACCATCATTCGTCCTCCCGCATTTTCGTTGCAGCGGATCGCCTCGGGAATCGCGACCTTGTTCGCCTATCGTGACCTGCTGTATACGCTGACGATCTTTCGCATATCGATTCGCTATAAGCAGTCCATACTGGGGTGGATCTGGGCCGTCCTGCAGCCTTTGGCGCTGATGACGATTTACACGCTGATTTTTTACCGCGTGGCGAGAGTGCCGAGTGAAGGAGCGCCCTATCCGCTCTTCGTATTCGCCGGTTTGCTGCCGTGGATCTTCTTTTCCAGCGCAGTCAGCAATTCCACTCAGGGATTAATCAACTATCCGGCGCTGCTTACCAAAATGTATTTTCCGCGGGAGATCATTCCACTCTCGTACGTGCTGGCGGCGATGGTGGATTTTGCAATCGCCTGCGTCATTCTGAGTGGCCTGATGGCGTACTACCGAGTGCCCCTGAACTGGAACGACATGTATCTTGTGCCGATAGCAATTCTGCTGGGCGCCTTCACTGCGGCTGTTGCGCTGTTCCTGTCCTCGATCCAGGTACGCTTCCGCGATGTGGGAGTGGCGCTCCCACTTTTGCTGCAGGTAGGGATGTTTGCTGCACCGGTCGTGTATTCGACGAGTTCTGTTCCGCTCCACTTTCGGCGGCTGTTCCTGTTGAATCCGATTGCCGGCCTGATCGAGAACTTCCGCCAGGTTCTGCTTCACGGGATGCCTCCAGACACGGCCACGCTCCTTTCCGCGGGCGCAATTAGCGTGTGCTCCCTTGCCCTTGCCTATGGCTACTTCAAAACAACCGAAGGTACGCTGGCAGACATGCTATGAAAAGTACGCTGGCAGACATGCTATGAAAAGTATGACGGCGGACATGCTATGAAGACGGAATGCGGAAATGGTTGACATCAGCCTGAGTCATATCTCAAAGCGATATCTCATCGATGGCAGAGATCGCCACGGTTCGAGGCGTTGGCCTGGGCTAGATTTTTTGCTGCATGCGAAGAAGGAAAAGTGGGCTCTTCGCGATGTCTCCTTCGAAGTAGAAGAGGGAGAGTCTCTGGGCATCATCGGCAATAACGGCGCGGGTAAGAGCACGATTCTAAAGCTGCTGTCCAGAATCACCGCTCCTACATCGGGAGAGATCCGAATCCGTGGACGGCTTGCGGGTTTAGTAGAGGTCAGCTCTGGATTTCATCCCGAGCTGACTGGCCGCGAAAACATCTTTCTTCACGGATCGATGCTTGGCATGACCCGGGCGGAGATTGCCCGCAGGATCGAGAGCATTGTCGAGTTTGCCGGAGTTCGCGAGTACATCGATGTCCCTGTAAAGCGTTACTCCTCCGGCATGTATGTAAGGCTTGGATTTTCCATCGCGGCGCATCTTGATCCGGACATCCTGCTGCTGGACGAGATCCTTGCGGTCGGCGATCTGGTCTTCCAGGCGAAGTGCCTCGATCTAATCAGCCAGTTGCGAAAGAGCGGGCGAACGATGGTGCTGATTTCTCATGATCTAGGCGCTATCCAGCGGCTGTGCGATCGCGCCATGCTGCTGCAGAGCGGGCAGGTGGTGATGCGCGGCTCGCCGTCTGATGTGATCGAGCACTACGAACGCAGCGCCATGAGTGTGCAGGCGCCGTGGGACCTCGATGCTGGAGAGGCAAGCGCCGCACAGTGCATGAACATTGCCTTTGCGGCAGACCCTGCCGGCCTTGTACGGACGGGGTATCCAATGCTTGCGCGATTCAGCTTCCGCGCCAGGGAAGCTCTCGACGATGCGGTGTTTAACATTTTGATTTACTGGCCGAGCGGCTACCTTTGCGCACAACTCACGACTTCTCTATTGGATCCGCATTTGCGAGTTGAGCAGGGATCGGGAGTTATCGAGTTTTATTGTCCCGTGCTGGAGGTACAACCGGGCTTGTACCGCGTGGACCTCTCCATTGAAGCGAATGGCGTCTCTCTCGACGTTCAGCAGCGCTGCTCCGTCTTGCGCGTGCATCCAGGCAAACTGGTTCTCGGCGACTTCTACATGGATGCAAGCTGGCGCCTGCTACCATAAGAAGTATCGAGAGAGTTACCCCTCTCAGCCGCTGAGATCAGCGATTCTCTCGTATCCTGTACGCGAGTACGAACTCAATAATGGGGACCATACTAAGGAGACTTTATGCGCACCCAGGATTCTGTGAAGAGCAAGACACCCGCTAAGAGCAAGACCTCTGCAAAGAATAAGAAGACCTCACCGAAGCTGAAGACCGCTCCTCCTTCGCGCGAAGAGATTGCACAACTCGCAGAAAAGTACTGGATGGAACGTGGCCGGCCCGATGGTTCGCCGGAGCAGGACTGGCTCCGCGCCGAAAGAGACCTCATGGGGATGGCATCGTAAGACATCCCACACCTGACTTGATTCGCTGGCGCTATGTAGTTCTTTGAAAGGACCGCAAGAGAGGTTTTTTCTCGCGGAAAGCTCTACCGGCGGTGCAGAGATGCAGCCGCAGGTTACTAATGTATTTCTGTCGCTGGGCGCACCTGCTAGTTGTGACAAGGCCTGTGCGGGGCACAAAAGAAACCCCCGGAAAGTATCCTTCGCCGGGGGTTGTAGCGTGATGCAAGAAACGAACAGGCTCACAATAGTAGACGCCGGAGGTCGGTAGCTTCACGCTATTGCAAGTCACTGCGGATCAACGAAGAAAGTTTTGGCTTCCCCTTTCCAAAACTATCTTCTGTCGGCTGCGCGCGAGGCTCTTGTTCGGCTTCGTGAGCAACTTGACAATTTGAGTGTCGCTGATTGCAAAAGTTTTCACGGTGACAGCTGTCACAGCCTCGCGTGAGCAAGTGGCGCACGACAGCCATCGTGAAGAGCCGGAGGAGATTCGGCCCATATCCTCATTGCCAGTTTTTAGCTTGACAAGCGCCAACGGCCATGGCAGCGAGCTATTCCGCATTTTAAATTGCAGAATACTGTTGCGTTGACAAAGCGCGTCCAGGACCGGACAATCGGAAATCAGTCATCTCACGGAAGGCCTCACCCGTTGCCAACTCTACTGCAAACTGAATTCTCCGATCTGCCGCTTTTCGCGCGCGGTAAAGTCCGCGACTTGTATTCGATAGGCGACTGCCTGCTGTTTGTTGCCACGGATCGCATCTCTGCGTTCGATCATGTTCTTGCGTCAGGAATTCCCGGCAAGGGCAAGGTCCTCACGCAGATTTCGCTCTTCTGGTTCGATCTGCTGAGCAGCATTGTGCCCAACCATCTCATCACGGCGAATGTCGATCAGTACCCTGCCGAGCTTCAGCCCTATGCGGAGGATCTCCAGGGCAGGTCGATGCTTGTCTCCCGTGCTCAGATGTTTCCCGTGGAGTGCGTCGTGCGCGGCTACCTCTCCGGATCGGGCTGGAAAGACTATCAGCAGACAGGAAGCGTCTGTGGAATCGCCCTGCCTGCTGGACTGCGCGAATCCGAGCGCCTTCCCGAGCCGATCTTTACGCCTGCCAGCAAGAGCCTCGGTGGCGAGCACGATGAGAACATCTCCTTCGAGCAGACGGTCGAACGCGTGGGAGCAACTGCTGCCGCAAAATTGAAGGAGCTCAGCCTCGCGATCTACAAGAAAGCGTCCGAGCACGCGGAAAAGTGCGGCCTCATCCTTGCCGACACAAAGTTTGAATTCGGACAGACCGCCAAGGGCATCATCCTTGCCGACGAAGTGCTGACGCCGGACTCTTCCCGCTTCTGGCCGCGCGAGGGCTACAAGCCAGGAGGGGCGCAGCCTTCCTTCGATAAGCAGTTTGTTCGGGACTACCTGGAAAGCATTCACTGGAACAAGAAGGCTCCTGCACCCGGATTGCCGGAGGACGTTATTCGGCGCACACAGGAAAAATATCTTGAGGCGTTTCGCCTGCTCACCGGCAAAACGCTGTCCTTGTAGCGAGAACTAAATGGCCGCAGCGGACTGGATCATCGTCGCGATTCTGGCTCTATCGGTGTTCACGGCCTTCCGCACGGGCTTTTTCGTGGCATCGTTCTCGCTCGCAGGAGTGTTTCTGGGCTTGATTCTGGCAAGTTGGAATTATCAGCGGCTCATGCCTTTTGTCGGTGGCCTGGTACATTCCATACCTGCTTGCGAGGTAATCAGTTTCTTCCTCATCGCGCTAGGCATCATGATTGTTTTCGGCCTGGTGGGCAGACTCTTGCGGTCTCTGTTTCACATGATCGGACTGGGCTGGGCTGACAGGCTGATGGGGGCTGCCTTTGGATTTTTGCGAGGAGGCATTCTAATAACGGTGGGAGTGATGGCACTGGCGGCCTTCCTTCCGCATTTCAGCTTGTTAGATGAATCCCGGCTCGCCCACTATTTTTTGAACGCTGCTCATGAGACGGCTGTGGTAACCCCGGCGGACCTGGCGGGACGCATTCGTGCCGGAGTGAAGACACTCCAGGATGCGCAACCAGACTGGTTACGGCCGCATGCTTGAAGGGTTTAGATCCATATCGTTTTTTGTTTGGGGTAGACTGACCTGCACTACAAACATCTCCGGTAAAATCTTCAGGAGGGAAAGAGGTTTCGGTGAAACGCGAACTGGAAAGTCTTGTGACGCAGATGCACGCTGGGGGCATCACCTATTCTGAGGCCGTGAGGGAATTTAAGAAGCGCTATCTGCTGGAAGTGCTGGCAAGTCACAGGGGAAACCAGTGCAAAACCGCCAAGGAACTTGGCATGCACCGAAACACACTCAGCCGCACCATTGCGGAGCTCAACATTGATCCCCTGCAAATTCGCGCCGGGCTCAAGCGTCCTCCACGCAGCGTGCGTCCTGTAACTGAGAGCAGACATCTGCGAGAATCGTAGATGAACTGATCACAGGACCACAGAGAGAGCATTCGCATATGAGCCAGGCAGCACCAGGCGCAGAAACTCCGCAGCATCCCAAGTCGCCGGGGCAGGTCTTCCTGCGTGAGGGGTTTGCCTGGGACCGGCAGAACGCGTACCTCTTCGATATCGATGGCACTCTTCTGCGCAGCCGGGACCGAGTCCACTTTAACTCCTTCGCCCACAGCGTAAGGCATGTTACTGGATACGAACTCAATCTGCAGGGCGTCAGCGTCCACGGCAGCACGGACACTGCGATTCTTCGGGACGCCTTTCGCGCCTCCAATATCGCCGACTCTGAGTGGAAGCCCCAGCTTGAGCCAATCCTTGCGCTTATGCGCCAGACGGTGGTCGAGCAGCGCGACTCCCTTCAGCCCTTTCTTATGCCTGGGGTAGAGGCCACCTTACGCCATCTCCAGAGTGCTGGCGCATTACTCGGCCTGGCTACCGGCAATCTTGAAGTCATTGGCTGGCTGAAGGTTGAGGCAGCAGGTTTAAAGGAGTGGTTCCGCTTTGGCGGCTTCAGCGACCGCTTCGATATTCGAGCCGAGATGATTGCTCATGCTGCGGAACTCGCCCGGCGCATCGCTGGCCCGGATGCCTCAATCTGCGTTGTCGGCGACACTCCATGGGACATTTCCGCTGCCAAAGCCAATTCCCTGCCGACGATTGCGGTCGCTACCGGGCACTTTACGTGGGAAGAGCTGATGCAGCACGCGCCAGAAGCCTGCACCTCCACGCTCGAGGACCTGTTACACGCAACCGCTCCTGCGGCGAACCGCAACCTATGAAGCACGGCCCTTCCAATGTGCATACAAGCCACAGGATTGCGCTCTTGCCCCTGCTCCAGGCAACGCTCCTGCTTCCGCTCTTCGCGATGGCGGTCGCTGCGCCAGTTGCCGCGCAAGAGGCACCGCCCGCTCCCGGCAACCCCAGCGTGTCGCAGCCTGTCGCGGCCCTGCCTGCGCAAACCCCTCCCGCCGCATCGAATCACGATAAAAATCGCGCAGCCAAGCTCTATGCTCATGGCGCTAAAGCGATGGATAACGACAATCCAAGGCAGGCGGCCAGGGATTTCACCCGTGCCGCCGAACTGGACCCTGCAAACAGCAACTACCAGGGCGCTGCCGAGATTGCGCGCCAGCACCTGTTAACGCAGCTTGTGCAGGAGGCCGCCAAGGCAAGGATGATGGGCAAAGAGGACATTGCCCGCGCCAGACTGGAAGAGGCGCTGAAAATCGATCCTAAGAACCTTGAGGTGACGCAGCATATCGCGGAACTTGCGGACTTTGCTGCGGCAGACCGTCAGCCCTCGCCCTATGTTGCCCCGGAGTACGCGTCCATACACCTCGCGCCCCAGGCCGGCCAGCACAGCTTCCATGTACGCACGAACGCCAGCGATGTTCTGCGCCAGGTCTTCGGGGCCTATGGCATTACTGCATTCATGGACGAATCTGTCAGGCCGCAAGCGATTCGCATCGATGCGGATGCGGTGAGCTTCGACAAGGCGGCTGAGATTGCCTGCCTTCTCACCCGGACTTTTTTTGTGCCACTCGATCCAAAACGCGTCCTTGTCGCTGAGGATAACCGCGAAAATCGCGAGAAGTTTGAGCGGCTGTTTGAAGAGACGCTGTACCTTCCGGGCATGACGGCCCCGGAGATGAGCGATCTCGGGAACATCGTCCGCAATATCTTTAATGCGCAGCAATCCACCGTGCAGGCCCAGGCCGGCACCCTGACCGTGCGTGCTCCGGAGGCAACGCTCAAGGCTATCAACGCCACTCTGGAAAACCTGATTGACGGTCGTGGGCAGATCCTTCTCGAGATGCGCCTCTACGAGATTGCCCGCACCCGCACTCGAAACATCGGGATCCAGCTGCCCCAGCAGGTTACTGTCTTCAACGTCCCCACGGAGCTGAACAGTATCCTCAAAGCCAATCAGTCGCTGGTCGATCAGATTATTGCCAGCGGATTGGCGAAGCCAGGCGATTTTGCTGCCATCGCGGCCATTCTGCTGGCTTCCGGCGCTGTCACTGGAGGCATCCTCACCCAACCATTTGCTGTATTTGGAGGAGGGATCACCCAGGAGGGACTCGTCCCGGGAAGCATTACGGCCAATTTCAGCCTCAACACCGCCGATTCACGCGTCCTGGACAACATCGAGATCCGCGCCAGCGATACGGAGGCAGCCACGCTGCGCAGCGGCACGCGATACCCGATCGTCACCTCGATCTACTCCACCTCTGCCATCAACGGCGCCATCCCCGGATTGACCAGCCCGGGCCTTTCGAGCACGCTGCAGAGCCTGGGTATCAACCTCTCCAATGCTGCCACTTCGCAGATCACTCCCCAGGTGCAGTATGAGGATCTCGGCCTTACGCTGAAGGCTACCCCGCGAATCCAACGCTCGCGTGATATCACCCTGGCTCTGGACATGAAGATTGAAGCGCTGGGCGGCGTCGTGCTGAACGGTAGCCCTATCCTCAATAACCGCCAATACACCGGCACCATCACGGTGCATGATGGAGAAACCGCGGTGCTCGTCAGCAACCTGAGTCGCCAGGAATCCCGGGCAGTCAGCGGCATTCCCGGCATGAGCGAGCTCCCCGGATTTCAAACCACCACCGACACCTCGAAGCAATATGACGTATCCAATCTGATGATTATGATCACGCCTCACGTGGTGCGGAGCCGCTCCAGCCAATTCTCAGATCCCATGGTTATGATTCCCCGCCACTAAAAAGAGCGCCCTCGCAGGCGCTCTTCTGTCGTTGCTACTGCTTGCTGATTGTTATTTCGCCGGAGCCGATGCAACTCCGTCTTCCGTAGCCTGGAAGTGGATCAACTGGACAAGAGTCTCGACCGGCACGCTGGAGAGAGGAAGCGCGCGGCCATTCACGACAAGCGTTGGAGTCTGATTGATGTTCATCTCCTGCGCCAGCTTGGTGGATGCGTCTATCGCGCTCCGGGTTTCCGCCGACGTGGAGCACGCTGCCACCTTGGCAGGATCCAGCCCCGCCTTGGTCACGGCACCCTTGAGCACTTCGTCAGATCCGGCCGGGGTCAGATTCGCCTGCGCATCATAGACCGCTGCGGAGTACTTAAAGAAGGCGTCGTTCCCGCCTTCCTTGGCCACGCATACGCCGTATGCCGCCGCCTTATAGGCTTCGCTGTGAATCTGCACCAGTGGGTAGTTTTCGTAGACAAAGCGCGCGTTGGGAAACTCCTGCATCAGCTTTTCAATCGTTGGCTGCGCGTCCTTGCAATGCGGGCACTGGAAATCGGCGAATTCAACCATCAGCAGGTCCTTCGATGCAGACCCGCGTGCCGGGCCAGTTGCACGTTCCTGCATCAGCTTGCGGTTCTCTGCAAATGGCTTGGGGCCGAAAGGCAGCACGTCATCGGCAATCAGGTGCTTTCCGTCCGGCAGGGTAAAGAATTGAAGCGAAGCCACCTGCGCCTTTGCCCCCTTCTGCGCGACCAGCACGACCACCTTGCTCACTCCGGGTACTGCGGTCTTCAGGATTGCCTGAACCTGCCAGATGCGCTGCGTATCGTATCCCCACGACTCATGGAGAAACGCGCTGACCGTCTCCGCTGTTGGGCTGTCTGCGGTAAAGTTTCGCGGGTCGGGCTTGGGGAAAGGATTCGCATCATTGCCAGAGGGCTCGAGTGAAGAGATCGGCTCGGAGCCCCGGCTGGGAGTTTGCGGTGTAGGCGCCTGCGGAGCCGGACTCTGTGGCTTTGCATTACCACCTGCCTGCGCCAGCACAAACGACGACGAGACCGGCAGCAGAACCGCAAACGTTAGCGCCGCGGTACGGAGGGATAAACGGAGTTGCATTGAATTCCTTTCTTCGGTGGCAATGTTGAGTGCTGTCCTGCTTATACCTGAACCTTGACGGTAATGGGAAAACGGCGGCCCATGCCAAAGGATTTTTGCGTGACTTTCAAGACCGGCGCCGCCTGCTGGCGCTTGTATTCACTTCTCTCCACCAGCTTAACAACTCGGCGCACAACGTCCAGGCTTATGCGATGCGCGGCCGCAATCTCCTCGGGTGTCTCGTAGCGCTCCACGTAGCCCTCCAGAATCGGGTCCAGCACATCGTAGGGAGGAAGCGAGTCGGTATCCTTCTGGTCCGGACGCAGCTCCGCCGAGGGCGGCTTTTCAAGGATTGCCTGCGGGATGCGCTCCCCGTTGCGGTTAACGTATCGGCAGAGTTCATACACATGCGTCTTCATTACGTCGCCGATCACCGCGAGAGCACCAACCATATCGCCGTAGAGGGTGCAGTAGCCCACGGACATCTCCGACTTGTTCCCCGTGGTGAGCACCAGCGACGAAAACTTATTGGACAGCGCCATCAGCAAGCTGCCGCGAATGCGTGACTGAATATTCTCTTCCGTGATGTCGGGCTTGCACCCAGCAAAGAGCGGAGCGAGTGACCGGTTGAACTCCGCAAAGAGCTGGTTGATTCCGATTGTTTCAAAGCGTATCCCGAGATTTGCCGCAAGCTGACGGCTATCGTCCACCGATCCCTGCGAGGAATATGGACTCGGCATGCCGATGCCGACGACATTTTCCGCACCCAGCGCATCCACTGCAATCGTCGCTACCAGCGCGGAGTCGATTCCACCGCTCAGCCCCACCAGCGCCTTTGAAAAGCTGCACTTGCGAATGTAGTCGCGGGTTCCCAGCACCAGCGCATCGTAAACCGCTGCGACTTCGTTACCATCCAGCGCGGGAGACTCGGATTGCTCTGCCATATCCACTACCAGCAGATCTTCTTCAAAGGATTTTGCCTGGGCAATCAAAGTTCCATCCGCAGCAATCGCCAGGCTGGTGCCGTCGAAGATCAGGCTATCGTTGCCGCCAACCTGGTTCACCATGAGAACCGGCCTGCGGTGCCGCCGGGCAATTGCGGAGAGCATCTCCAGGCGTACCTGACGCTTGCCTCGCCAATAAGGGGACGCGGAGATGTTGAGGATCAGCGATCCTCCCGCCTGCATCAACTCTTCCACTGGATCGTGCTGGTAAAGCCGGTTCTGCCAGAAGTATTTATCGTTCCATGCGTCTTCGCAGATCGTAACCGCGAGGTTTTCGTTGCCGAAGGGGTAGAGCCGCCGTACGTCCGCCGGGGCAAAGTATCTCTGCTCATCGAACACGTCGTAAAAGGGCAAAAGCGTCTTGGATTGGACGAACTCCACGCGTCCGTTGCGGAGCATCGCGGCGGAGTTGAGCACATGCTTGCCGCTCTCCGCGGGCGCGGGCGTCACGTAACCGCAAAGGACAGCGATTCCATCCCTGGCCGTTGCCGCGGCAATCTCATCCACAGCCTCTTGCGCGCGGGCTACAAAGGAGGTCTTCTCCAGCAGATCTGCCGGAGGATAGCCGCAGACGGAGAGCTCGGGGAACAGAACCAGCCCGGCTCCGCTATCCACGGCACGCTTTGTAAAGGCGAGTATCTTCGCCGTATTACCGTCAAAATCACCAACAGTGGGGTTTATCTGGGCAAGAGCGATCTTCACAGTATCAGTGTAACAACGGCACGCTCCGATTCAGGCATCCAGCAATCGGGCCGGCTATGGAGCACCCAATCCTGTCATTTAAGGCGAAAAAATCGGAAATAAAGGAGATGCTTGGCCGCGGCTCCGTGGTACAACGTTGTCTGTAGAAAACCCCGGGGATGTTTTGCGCCTTCGTGCGTGTCTCTAAAATCTATTGCCATTGGTGAAAGAACCCCTATGAAAATCGCAGCAATGGTCGCACGACTCTTATTGGGTTTGATCTTCCTGGTCTTTGGACTGAATGCTTTTCTGCACTTCATTCCCATGGGGCCTATGCCGTCGGGGCCAGCAGCGCAGTTTGTGGGTGCCCTCGCCCAATCGCATTACATGCCCATCGTTGCCGTCATTCAGATCGTGACGAGTCTGCTGCTGCTGGTGAATCGTTACGTCCCGCTTGCGCTTGTGCTGCTTGGCCCGGTGATCGTAAATATATTTTTCTTTCATCTGCTGATGGAGCCGAGCGGACTGCCACTGGGCATCCTTGTCGTCGTGCTGTGGTGCGTTGTCGCAATCTATCACCGTCAAGCCTTCTCGGGCATATTTGTGCAGCGGGCATAGGAAGCAACCGTCAACAGGGCTGGCCGAACGATGCGCCTTTCCGCAACGTTTTTCTTCGGAAGGATCGACCATGCAAAAGAGCTTACAACCGAAAGAGGTCAAACTATTTGTCGGCACCCGCAAGGGCGGATTTGCCTTTTCGAGCGACATGCGCCGCAAGACATGGCAGATTCATGGTCCATTCTTTGCCGGCACGGAGATGAACTACCTGGGGCGCGATGCGCGCACAGGGCACCTGTGGGCGGCGATCACCAGTGCCTGGTGGGGTACGGATCTGCAGGTGAGCCGGAACCAGGGCAAGACCTGGCAGAAATCAAGCAACGGAATCGGTTTTGCCAAGGACCGTGGGCTTAACCTCAGTCGAATATGGCGCGTGGTTCCGGATCGAAACTCGCGGCCAGACGTGCTCTGGTGTGGTGCCGATCCGGGAGCGCTCTTCCGGTCCGATAATGGCGGCAAGGATTGGTATGAAGTTACCGGGTTGACGCAGCACTCCACACGCGAGCGCTGGCAACCGGGGGGCGGCGGATTGATGGTGCACTGCATCCTTCCCGACCCGGCGAACGGAAACCGGGTCTATGCCGGAATTTCTGCTGCAGGATGTTTCCGCACGGACGACGATGGCCAGAGCTGGCAGCCGCTGAACAAGGGAGTTCTCGCTGACTTCGCAGCCAAAAAGTATCCCGAGGTGGGCCAATGCGTCCACAGCATGCACCTGAGCGCCTCGAACCCCGACTTGCTCTTTCAGCAGAATCACTGCGGGGTTTACAGCAGCCGGAATGCGGCGGAGGAGTGGACCGACATCTCGGAAGGACTTCCCTCCCGCTTTGGATTTGCCAGCGTCGTGCATCCGCACCAGGCGGAAACGATGTATGTTATCCCGGAGATTAGTTCGGAGCAGCGCTATGTATGCGATAGCGCGCTCAATGTGTATCGCACACGCAACGGCGGCAAAACATGGCGCAAGCTCACCAGGGGGCTGCCGCGGAAGAATGTCTACACGCAGGTGCTGCGGCACGCCGCAACTACCGATACCTGCGAAGATGCGGCCGTTTACGTGGGCACCACCAATGGCGCGATCTACTATTCCCGCGATGGAGGGAATTCCTGGGAAGGGCTGGCGGAAAATCTGCCGCCGATCATGTCACTCGAAGCCTCCGTCGCATAGGGCTGCGGTTTTCGCGAGGTGTCTGTTGTGCAACAGACACCTCGAACTCAACTTCCCTGCTCTACTGCCTTTGTGCGCTCTGGGAGGCTTCGTGTGAATCTGAGGCGACAATCCCCTCCAGATCGCGGTCGCGCACCCCGATCAGGTAGAGCAGACTATCCAGTCCAAGGAAGGACACAGCCTGGTCGGCGCTTTGCCGTACCAGTGGTTTCGCTCGAAATGCAATCCCCATGCCGGCGAGACTGAGCATCGGGAGATCGTTTGCGCCGTCGCCTACCGCGACCACCTGCTCCAGGGAGATGTTCTCCTGCCGGGCTATCTGCTGCAGCAGTTGCGCCTTCTTTGCTCCGTCCACCACTTCCGTCTTCACTTCACCGGTGACTTTGCCATCGACAATATCCAGTTCGTTTGCAAAAACGTAGTCAATCCCCAGACGCTCCTGCAGGTGCCGGGCAAAGAAGGTGAAGCCTCCCGAGAGGATCGCTGTCTTATACCCCAGCAGCTTCAACGTAGTGATGAGGTGTTCTGCGCCTTCCACCAGTGGAATTGTGCCAAGTAATTCTTCGACGCGGGCCTGAGGCAATCCTCGCAGTAAACCGACTCTGCGAGTAAAGCTCTCCTTGAATTCGATCTCCCCGCGCATAGCGGATTCGGTGATCTTCACCACCTGATCGGCAACGCCTGCCATCTTCGCCAGTTCATCAATCACCTCGCCCTGGATCAGCGTAGAGTCCATATCGAATGCGAACAGGCGGCGATTGCGCCGGAAGATGCTTTCGCGCTGGATGGCGATGTCGATCGTCAGTTCCTGTGCCGTGGACAGAAACGCGGCGCGCATCGCTGCCTCTGCAGTAGCTGTTCCACTCACTCGCAATTCCACGCAGGCCTTCGCCTTCGGAGTATGTACCGCAAGCGACAGCCGCCCGGAGAGACGCTCGATACTGTCGATGTTCAGACCGTGATCCGCGATGATGGAGCTTACCCGTGAAATGTGTCTCGCTGTGATCGCCCGCCCAAGGATGGTAACAATGAAGCGGTCTTTGCCCTGAGCCGCAATCCAGTGTTGCAGTGCCTCTCTGCTTACAGGGGTAAACCGCACCTGCAGTTGCAGATCCCCAGCCTTGGCCAGAAGCGCGGACTTCAGCGGCTGGAAGCTTGCTCCCTTTGGCACCTCGATCAGTAGCCCGAGCACCAGAGTCTCGTGGACGACAGCTTGCCCTATATCTAAAACACACGCATCAAATTCAGCCAGAATGGCGGTCAGCGAAGTCGTGAGGCCGGGTTTATCGCGGCCGGAGAAATGGATTAGAACTGTCTCGTTCATCGGGTAACAGAAAGCTCCTGTGTTCAGGGTAACAGCGGAAGCCGCAGGCGCGCGCGCTTCTCCTGAGAGCGCAATTCCTGTTTGCTGGTATCTTTGCTCTACGGATGCCATCGGAGGCTTAGCACAGGGAATATGCTGGAGACAAATTTTAACGGATTGCGCGTTCTTGCTTTGGAAAACCGGCGCGCCAAAGAAGTTGCGATGCTGATCCGATCCGCGGGAGGCGTGCCCACGGTTGTTCCCGTGATGCGCGAGATTCCATTGGACTCGAACGAGGCGGCGTTTTCCTTTGCACAGGCGCTGCTTGCGGGCCAATTCGATGTCGTGCTGTTTCTCACCGGCGTGGGAGCCCGGATACTCTTTGCTGCGGTAGAGAGCCGGTTCTCGCGCGAAGATTTTCTCCAGGCATTGAAGCAGACCCGTGTTGCCGTGCGCGGCCCCAAGCCGGTTGCCGTTTTACGGGAGCTTGGCGTTACCGCCGATATTGTCAGTCAGGAGCCAAGCACATGGCGAGAGTTGCTGGTCGCACTGGATACTGCGTATCCAACAGGCATGAGCGGCCTTCGGATCGCGATCCAGGAGTATGGTGCGGTGAATTCGCAGCTTCTGGAGGGACTCGCGCAGCGCGGTGCGCAGGTCACCCGAGTTCCCGTCTATCAATGGGCTCTGCCCGAAGACCTGGATGAAATGCGAGCGACCATCCGCGCTCTTGAACGCGGCGAGTTCGATGTCTTGCTTTTCCTCACCGGCGTTCAAGCTTTGCATCTGTTACAAGTAGCGGACGAAATGGGCCAGCGCCAGGCTTTGCTCGAAAGTCTCAAGCGGATAGTTATTGTTTCCGTCGGACCGAGTACGAATGAGGAATTGGCACGACAGGGTATCTCGCCAGACTTTCAGCCCTCGCACCCCAGGATGGGGATTCTCGTGAACGAAGCTGCTAAGGTAGCGCAATCGCTGCTCGAAAGAAAACGGTCGTCCTCCAACACGAAGGACTGATCCTTCAGTAGACGCAGTCGAAATTCGCAGGGTTCCTCCCGCGTACCGTCTTTTCGCGGGCGACGGTACGCAGAGGAGATCTAGGCAGTTTTCCGCTTTTTGATAGAAAGATCGGAAGAGAGAACCAAGACAGGACAAGTAGTCTTGCCAATAACACTGCGGACGAGCCTCCATTGAACCTCTGCGGAGGCGGCGCTTTTTGCCCCAAATGCGATCAGACTCGCCTTGAGGTCTATCGCTCGTTTTGAAATAACTTCCTCTGGACAGCCGAACAGGAGCACGGATCTGACATTCTTCTTGTGAGGCTTCAGCCTTCGGACAAGTGCGTCGAGACGGTGCTGAATGCCCATTTGAGCGTCTGGTCTGGATGGCGTCTGGTTCAGATCGATTACGTGAACCAACTCAAGACGGAGGCCTCGGCTGCTTGCCAATTCGCAGGCGAGCTGGAGGTGCTCGTCCGAGTCGTGCATCAGATCGGTCACATAAAGCAGCGCTCCGGTTTCGGGGGCGTTAGCAGCAGCAATTGGGGTAGCACAAGTTACCATGAGTCCTCCAAAAAGAGAGCGCGATCCATCCAGGCCCTACCGTTGTGCAATAACTTGGCGTCCTTAAAAAAAATGAGACTTGCTTCTGTAAGTTGGGATTGCATGTGAATGGCCAAAGCATTCCTCGACAGCAAGCCTTCCCTTTTCTGCAACTGCGCTGAATGTCGTGGATTACAACCGGGTCAATTGTCCAATATTTTGGACGATCGTGTCCGAAATATTGGACGCTAGCAGGCTCTACACTCCTCCTTATCCTTTAAAAATCGGAATTTAAGAGCATTCGGCAGACGGTCAGGCGCATGCAAGGAATCTTCAAGGGTGCGTTAGCTCATAGATAGAGCGGCGCCCCATCAGGAGATCCAATGCTACATACCATCAATAATCGATTCCTTGCTTTCGCAAAGTTTGCCCTTACTCTATTCGCAGCTCTGGTTCTATCCACTGCTGCCCAGGCATCGACGGCCACTCTGCAGAATATGCAGACAGCCTTCAACGGAGAAAGCAACGCACATGCACGCTATCTGGCGTTTGCACTGCAAGCCGATACCGAAGGTTATGGCCAGGTAGCGAGCCTTTTCCGTGCAGCAGCAAGAGCGGAAGAGATACACGCCGCAAACCATGCAGCCGTCATTCAAAAGATGGGCGCGGTACCTCAGGCGAAGGTCCTGGCGCCAGAGGTGAAAACCACTCGCGAGAACTTGCAGGCCGCGATCAAGGGCGAGACCTACGAACGCGACACGATGTACCCCGATTTCCTTAAACAGGCGCGGATCGATCGCAATCGAGATGCGATCAAGAGCCTCAATTATGCAAAGGCCGCCGAGGCGGAACACGCGAAACTCTATACCGAAGCTCTTGCCAGTCTGGACCGGCTCAAAGGATCCAAGAGCATGACGTTCTACGTCTGCCCAAAGTGTGGCTACACCACGAACAATGCGAACCTGGCGAAATGTCCTACCTGCTTCACCCCGAAGGAGAAATTCGAACGTGTCGCTTGAGATTTCCCTCCCGATCTACCGAGCATGGAATCGGCAGATCGGCAGCCAGAGGCCAGGAGGTCCGTTATGTTGCCACATATGCCCAGTTGGGACTTATTGCATCCGTTAATTATTCACTTTCCGATTGCGCTTCTTTTCTTAAGCCCTCTGTTTCTGGCTATCAGCGCAGCGGTGCCGCCGCGGAAGAGCAGACCCTATCTAGTCTCGGCGATCCTCATATTGTTGCTGGGAACCGGGAGCCTGTTTCTATCCGCCTCAACGGGCAAGGCGGCGGGCGAACTGGCAGACCGGGATGGCGCGGTGAACGCTGTGCTCGAAACCCATGAAAGACTTGCCTCGGAAACAAAGGTCGTCTTCCTGGGGCTGTCTACTATTTTGCTGGGAATGTTTGCCCTTCCGCGCGCTCTCAAGCGGCAGGAGAGCAGGCTCTTTTCAACCCTCTTGCCGCTTGCATTTCTGGTTCTGTACTCTGCCGGCCTGCTGTTTCTAGTCAAGACCGCGCATGCTGGTGGCCGGCTGGTGCACGAGTTTGGCGTACATGCCCTGCTTCCAGCATCGGATAGTCAGGCTACCGTTGCACCGGTTGGAGAAAATGATTCCACCGCCGTCGGCAAGGAAGAATAGGCGATCCATGATTCGCGAAACAGGCTAGTCTAGTCGTACATCCGGGTAGATGCCTTTCAAAGAGATGTCAGCCTCTAAGGTCGCGCAACTGGAACTCATGAAGGCCGAGTCGTTCCGCAAGCAGCAGACGGCCTTCTGCGTCCTCACCCTTTTTGTCATTGCAGTTTTACTGCTGCTGCACACCCTCTTTGCTTCCCTGCTCGACGAGCCGTCGATATGGATCATCCTGTTGCTCGGCTGCAGCTTCTCCGTAAAAGTGATCGAACTTGCCTGGCTGCAAGGTCGAACCGAGGGAATCTCGGAAGAGACGGCAAGGCGGGAGACAGCCCTGTCGATCACGGGCTTATTTATCCTTTCCGCATCCCTCATCTTTCTTACGAATCATGACGACGCACCGTACCTGGTGCTGCTGGTGATTCCGATTCTGCAGTGTGCGTTTTGTTTTGGGTTGGTGCCCACCATAGTTACGATCGTCACAGCAATTGGAATGATCTTCTACTGGTTGTGGCATTTCTTTACTCTGCATCCTCCCCAACAGCCTTCCGAGTATCTGGAAGGAGGCATGATCTCGATCATCTTTGCCCTGGTCGGGGTCATCGTGTGGTTTCTCGTCCATCAACGAATCCAGCAACAAGCTATGCTCTCCGACAACATTGCGGAGTTGGAGGCCACGCGGGAGAAGCTTGCGGTTGAGGAAAGGCTGGCCGCAGTTGGCAGGCTTGCCGGCGGCATCGCTCACGAGATTCGCAACCCGGTCGCGATGATCTCCAGTTCTCTGACCACAGCCGCCAACCCCGAGGTGCGCAACACGGATCGTGAAGCGATGCTGCAGATCGCGGCAAAAGAGGCGGAACGGCTAGAGCGGCTGACGACTGATTTCTTGAGTTATGCGCGGCCCAATGATCCGAAACGCATCTCCACACTTGTCAGCGATCTCTTTGCCTACACTGCAGATGTGGTGAAAGCTTATGCATCGGCCAGGTCTATCAAGGTTACCTGGTCTGCCGCCGAGACCACTCCGATCCAGGTCGATCCGTCACAGGTGCAGCAGGCATTGCTGAACCTGGTGTTGAACGGAATTGACGCCACCGATTCGCCGGGAGCGGTCGTCCTGAGAGCGGACAGGACAGGAAGGCTCATCCAGATAGACGTACAGAATACGGGTGCGCGTATTCCGGATTCGGATCTTTCCCATATTTTTGAGCCGTTCTACAGCACCAAGCCGACTGGCACAGGACTGGGACTCTCTATTGCCCACTGTATCGCCCAGGCCCACGGAGGCGATCTATGGGTTAGCAGAAATGAAGAAGGAAGCGTAACTTTCTCGATGACGCTTGCGGACGCATCTGGTGCACAGCCGGAGTAGGAGCCACAAATGGGCAAAGTATTGATTGTCGATGACGAACCAAGCATGCGGCGAATTCTGGCCACCAATCTGCGGATGGATTCTCATGTGGTGGTCGAGGCATCGGGCGTGCTGGAGGCAAAGGCCATCCTGGAACGGGAAGAGTTCGACGTCATACTTACGGATCAACGCATGCCTGACGGCGACGGGCTCGATGTTCTTCAAGCTTCGCAGCAGGACGATCCGACCACTTCCGTAATCTTTCTGACAGCGGTCGGCACATTAGAACTTGCAGTGACCAGCATGCGTCAGGGCGCCTTCGATTTCCTTACCAAGCCATTTGTTCCGGATACGGTGAGAGCAGCGGTGAAACGAGCCTGTGAGCGCACAGCACTCTTACGCGAAAACGCCGTGCTCAAGACCGCTGTACTGAAGCTCGAAGGCCCGGATCAAATCTTCGGAGATAGCCCGTCAATCCAAGCAGTGCGGGAGACAATCGCGCGTGTCGCTCCCATGGATACAACCGTTTTGATCACCGGCGAGACGGGCACGGGCAAGGAGCTCGTAGCCCGCGCCATACATCGAAATAGTCGAAGAGCAGACAGGCCGTTTATCGCCATCAATTGTGCCTCTGTCACGGAGACTCTGCTGGAGAGCGAGCTCTTTGGCCATGAGCGGGGAGCATTCACAGGCGCCGACAAGGTTCGAGCCGGACTCTTTGAAGCCGCTCACGAAGGAACGCTATTTCTCGATGAGGTGGGCGAACTTTCTCCAGCGGCCCAGGCAAAGCTCCTCAGAGTTCTCGCCGATGGCGAGATTCAGCGCGTTGGCTCGACCAGAACCCGGCACGTTGATGTTCGGGTTTTGGCAGCGACGCTCAGAAATCTCAAGGACCGGGTGCGAGAAGGTTTGTTTCGCGAGGACCTGTACTATCGCCTTGCGGTCTTGCCCATCCATCTTCCTCCATTGCGCGATCGGAGTGAAGATATCGCTGGCTTATGCAACATTCTCTCTGCAAGCATTGCGCAGGAGATGAAGGTTGCCCGGCGAAGCGTGAGTCAAGCTGCGATCGACAAGCTGCGGCAGTATCCCTTCCCCGGAAATATTCGGGAGCTGCGCAACCTGCTCGAACGCGCCTATATCCTCGGGCAGCACGGAGACCTGCAACCGGAAGACTTCCCGTTAAATGTTGCCAACCTAGCCGCGCAGAAAGAGGAGGTGCATTGGGATGTCGATCAACTTGCCGCTCGTTTACCCGAGCATCTCGATCTTCGCGAGGTACTATCGCAAATAGAAATTGCATTGATCGAGCGAGCCCTCAGCGCAACCGGCGGGGTACAGGCGGAAGCTGCGCGTCGCCTGAGTCTCTCCCGCAGTGACCTGGGCTATAAAGTCGCGAAGTACGCTTTAAGCAACCGATGAATCGATCTATCCTTCCCTGTGTCCGGCTCTACGCGGGACGCTAATGAGAGATACTTCCTGCGCCTCTGCTTCTGCACGGAACATTGTCTGGAGCTAACTCATAAGCGCGTTGAAGTTTATGCTCTCGCCAGACATACAAACCTTGTACAATTCGCTGTTCCAACATACATGCACTTTCCAGGTATCGTACCGATTCACCCTCTTGTCTTTGGGGTTTGCAGCCTAGTGGAGTGCAGGAAACACAAACGCATTGTTCTTTTAACTACAGATTCGAGGTCCGGGAATGACGTGTAAGCAAAGGCTGGTCAAGGTGCGTCGCAAGCTGTGTGTAACCCTCTTCTCCGCTCTGGTAATCCAGGCGGGGTATCTATCGGCGCAACGCCCGGCGGGGTCGGGGGAAGTAGAGACGAACGCGAAGCCGCAGGTAGAGATCTTCACGCAAAACACCACGGTGATCGAGGGAGCGGACCGCCGGCCGCAGACTTCGCTCGACGGCGACTGGCACTCGATCGTCGATCCCTACTTTACCGGCTTGTACAGCTTTCACCATGAAGAGAAGAAGAACGGCTGGTTCCGCGACGGACACTGGCAAGGGCTAGGCGACAATCACCTGCAGGAATACGACTTTGCAAAATCTCCTACGCTGCGCGTACCCGGAGATTGGAACACTCAGCGGGATTCCCTTTTCTTCTATGAAGGCCCAATCTGGTATCAGCGAAATTTCGTCTGGCAGGGCACAACCGGGAAGCGCGTGTTTCTCCATGTCGGTGCCGCAAACTACCGGTCCTTGTTCTGGGTCAATGGAGCCAAGGTTTGCCAGCACGAGGGCGGCTTCACCACCTTCGACTGCGACGTGACGCAGGCGGTGAAAGACGGCGCCAACTCCATCGTCGCCGCGGTCAACAACCAGCGCCTCTCCGATGGTGTTCCGACTCTCCAAACCGATTGGTGGAACTACGGCGGACTCACGCGCTCCGTATCGCTGGTCGAGGTGCCGGAGACTTTTATATCCGGCTACGACCTTCACATCGATCGGCCCACACGCTCAAAGATTGAAGGCTGGGTACAACTCACGGGAGCAAAGGCCGGAGACAGCGTGATGGTTTCGATCCCAGAACTGCACGCGGAAACATCGGTGAAGGTGGACGAGACGGGCCGAGGCCCTGTGTCGTTTCCGGTTCGCGGCGTGCATCTCTGGTCTCCTGAATCGCCGACGCTGTACAAAGTGGATCTACGCGCCGGAGCCGATGAACTGCATGAGCAGATGGGCTTCAAGACCATCGAGGCGAAGGAAACGCAGATCCTGCTCAACGGAAAGCCCGTCTTCTTACGCGGTATCTCGATTCATGCGGAAGCGCCCTTCCGGACCGGACGCGCTTCGACGGAGAAAGACGTAGATACGTTGCTTGGCTGGGCGAAGGAACTCGGCTGCAACTATGTAAGGCTGGCGCACTATCCTCATGATGAGAAGATGACGCGTGCCGCCGATCGTATGGGCTTGCTGGTGTGGTCGGAGATTCCCACGTACTGGGCCATCGAGTTTGAGAATCCCGCCGTGCTTGCGAAAGCGAAGCAGCAGCTTCATGAGGAGATTGAACGGGATCGGAATCGTGCCTCCATTGGCTTGTGGTCCATTGCAAATGAGACGCCCAACATCCCGGCGCGCACCCGCTTCCTGACCTCGCACGCCGAAGAAGTGCGTTCGCTCGACAAGGAGCGGCTGGTAAGTGCGGCGCTGCTGGTGAGAAATGGCGCACCGAATGAGAAGGTCGTCGACGACACACTCGGCGAGGCGCTGGATGTAATTGGAATCAACGAGTACATCGGCTGGTACGAAGGCAAACCGGAGTCTGCCGACGCCACCCACTGGACGATTGCCTTTCAAAAGCCGGTAGTCGTCAGCGAGTTCGGAGGAGGGGCCCAGGCCGGACTTCACGGCCAGGCGACGGAGCGCTGGAGCGAAGAGTACCAGGCTTCTATTTACGAACATTCGTTGCCGATGCTGGCGCAAATTCCACAGGTGCGCGGGATGAGCCCGTGGGTTCTGATGGATTTCCGCTCTCCTTCTCGTCAACTCCCAGGAGTTCAGGACTACTTCAACCGCAAGGGGTTGGTTAGCGAGAAGGGCGATAAGAAAGCCGCATTCGGTGTGCTGCAGAAGGCTTATCGCAGCGGCTACGGAAAGGCGGAGTGACTTAGAAGCGCGACCTGGAAAAGATAGACCCAGGAGGGCCTCCGGCGGGACAGCTTGATGCGCACGCACGCGTCATCTGGCGCCGGACGGCCCTCGCGTGGGGTCTTTACTTCCCTTTTGTTTACAAAGACTGGCATCGAGCCATACTTTCATTGATGATGGAAGGATATGGAGGCACATGCACAGATGAAGTCCCCCGACCCCGCCCAGAAACGCTCTTCCGTAGCGGCCCAATCGTCCGAACAGGTCTTCGATAGTTTTCGCCGATGGGGATATCTTCAGGCGCAACTGGATCCGCTTGGCCAATACCTTCTTCCTCGGGAGCTACCTGAGCTTGAGGTAACCGGCGAAGCAGCGGACCAGGCACGTCGCCTGTATTGCGGCAGCGTCGGGATTGAGTTCATGCATCTTGCAGATCCTGCGAAGCGCCAGTGGATCCAGGAGCGATGGGAGCAGGCTGCCCCGGTCGAAGACCAGCAGCACATCCTCAACCTTTTGATTCGAGCCGATATCTTTGAAGAGGTTCTCCAGTCGCGCTATCCCGGCACCAAGCGGTTCTCGCTGGAAGGGGTAACGGCGCTGATTCCGTTCCTGGATGCAGCGCTGCAACAGGCAGCCGGCCAAGGCGCGCAGCAGGCTGTGCTGGCTCTCAGTCATCGCGGGCGGCTGAATGTCATGGTGAACACCATCGGCAAATCGCCTGCGGCGGTCTTTTCAAAATTTGAGGATATTGACCCGCGCAGTGTTCTCGGCGGCGGCGATGTCAAGTATCACATGGGTGCGACAGGCCAATGGAAAGATGGTCGCGGGAAAGAAGTGGACCTCCACCTGGTGTCGAATCCCAGCCATCTGGAGGCCGTCGACCCCGTAGCCGTGGGCCGCAGCCGCGCCAAGCAGAATCGTTTTGGAGACAAGGGAGAGGAACACGTGCTTCCTGTGCTGGTCCATGGCGATGCAGCATTTGCCGGCCAGGGTATTTGCGCGGAGACGCTCAACCTGACCTCCGTTGAAGGCTACGCCGTGGGCGGCAGCATTCAGGTCATCGTGAATAACCTCATCGGTTTTACGGCGAACCCTGAGGAGTCGAATTCCTCACGCTTCGCATCGGATGTAGCCAAGCGACTGCCGGTTCCTATCTTCCATGTCAATGCGGAAGATCCCGATGCAGTTGTTCGCGTTGCCAGGCTCGCCATCGAGTATCGTTCCGCCTTTCAGAGCGACGTTGTGGTGGATCTGATCGGGTACCGGCGTTATGGTCACAGCGAGATCGACGACCCCACCATTACGCAGCCGCTTCGCTATGCAAAGATCAAGGGTCATCCTCCCCTGTACAAAATCTACGCAGAGCGAATCGGAACGGACCCTTCAACGCAGGCGGCGGAGATCCAGGCCCAAATGATGGAAGAACAGAGTGCGGCCGGCCGGATGAAGAAAACCTCAACGCTGGTCACTCTGCCCGCATACTGGGCTCCCTATCACGGTGGCCCTTACAAGACAGTGGAGGTGCCGAACACGGGTCTACCAGCGGAGCGCATCCTCGAGATCAGCAAACTACTGACCTCGTATCCGGCGGATTTTCACATTCATCCCAAGATGAAGAAGTTGCTGGAGCAAAGGGCCGAGATGGGGCGTGGCCGGCACGCAATCGATTACGCCATGGCGGAAGCCTGCGCGCTGGGCTCGCTGCTTCTAGGCGGAACGCCGGTACGTCTCAGCGGCCAGGACAGCAAGCGCGGTACGTTCAATCAGCGGCACAGCGTCCTGGTGGATGTTGAGACGGAGAAATACTTCATTCCTCTGGCCAATCTTGGCCCAGATCAGGCACGCTTCGAGGTGTATAACTCGATTCTTTCCGAAGCTGCGGTGCTCGGATTCGAGTATGGATTCAGCCGCGATTTTCCGGAGGCTCTGGTGTTATGGGAGGCTCAGTTCGGCGACTTCGCCAATGGTGCGCAGATCATCATCGATCAATTTATCGCGGCGGCAGAAGATAAGTGGGGGTTGCTGAGCGGCCTGGTTCTATTGCTGCCTCACGGTTATGAGGGGCAGGGTCCGGAGCACTCCAGTGCGCGAATCGAGCGCTACCTGCAATTGGCGGCGCGCGACAATTTCCAAATATGTCAGCCCTCCACCGCGGCCCAGTACTTTCATCTGCTGCGACGTCAGGCGCTGCAGTCCTGGCGGAAGCCCCTGGTCGTCTTTACGCCCAAGAGCATGCTCCGCCGTCCGGACGCGGCATCGCAGCTACAGGACTTTGCTCGACCCGCATTCCAGAAGGTATTGCCCGACACGGAGGTGCAGCATGCCACGCGGCTGCTTCTCTGCACCGGCAAGATCGGACATGAACTACGCGCGGAACGGGCACGCCGGAAGGACGTCACAACCGGAATCGTGTTTCTGGAGCAACTCTACCCATGGCCGGAAGCGGAGCTCGTAGCGGAGTTGGATCGCCATGCGGAGGCGCACGAGATCGTATGGGTTCAGGAGGAGCCGGCAAACATGGGAGCTCTCTCCTTCGTTTTGCCTCGGCTGCGACGGCTGGCGCGTGGACGCCAGGTACTCACCGTCAAACGATCCAGCGCAGCGAGCCCGGCTACCGGTTCTTCCAAGGCGCATGCGCTGGAACAGAAGACGCTGCTTGCCGCCAGCTTTGGTGGCCGGCAGTAGCCTTCATCGCAGCCATGCACGACGATAGGGCCGAAGGCAACTCACAGTTGAATGGTGCAGTGGCGAGCGGCGGCGCCACGGAAAGGTTGGCGATGATTCATATCAAACGTGTCTACGACCCGGTTGGCGATTCGGATGGAACTCGCCTGCTCGTCGAAAGATTGTGGCCGAGGGGAGTAAAGAAGACCTCGCTGGAGATTCAGGACTGGCTTAAAGATGTGGGTCCCAGTACGGAGCTGCGGAAATGGTTCAGCCATGATCCGGCTAAGTGGGAGGAATTTCGCAAGCGCTACGCTGCGGAGCTCAAGGCCAATCCGGATGCGTGGCGGCCTATCGTGGAGGCTGCGCGCAAAGGACCGGTCACACTGATCTACAGCTCGCATGACACCGAGCACAACAATGCTGTTGCGCTCCAGGACTTCTTGAAGCATCACATGTGAGCGCCGCTAAAGCCCGGAGCCGGCATCCCTACTGTGTTAGATAGATTTTCTACCGCGTCTCCGAAAGATCCAATTCCGCTTACAGTCGGCGCATCCCGTTGTCGCCAATCCGTCCTTCATCCCGCATCTGCTGAGTACCTGCCGCTCCACGCTCATGGTGCCTTGCGCAATCTCGCGCATTTACGCATCACTTCTCTACTGGAAGGATGACTCCTGAAGAAAGAACCAGGCGAAGTCCCATGTAGACCATATTGAGATGTGCGTTCTTCGGTGCGCCTGGTGCCACAAACCATGGAGCGCGAGTCAGATACGAATACTGCGTATAGAACTGCAATGCTCCGTGATACTGGCCTCGCCAGATGTCCTGCGTCAAATCGAAGGTAGGCTGCTGAATCGTCCGGTTATTGGTGTTTGCGGACCCTGGTCCGCCGTATCCGATGATCGTGTTGGGATGAAGCAGATTGGTAGTATCCCGGAAGAAGTTCCGCCCAAAATAATCTGCGCCGTAGTACGCGGCCAGCACGGTCTTTGGCGTCGCCTTCCACTCCAACCCCGCGGATCCGGCGGATGCATGCACCATCGAAGGACTCACATCTGTTCCTGCTGCATTTGGACGAACTACCAATTGCGGCCCTGTGGCGACCAGATAGCGGGCGCCACCATCGGTCCAGTAGGCGTTGCCCAGCAACACCAGGTTCTTCATGAGGGCATAGTTTGCAGCGATCTCGCCACCTCCGCCAATAGCCGAGTGCGACGAGAAGGATGTCGCTCCGATAGGCACGACAGACGCTCTCGCCCCGGTGAGCAATCCGCCCATCTCCACGTGGAAGTGCCTGTCCGAAATCTTTGTATCGTAGGCAATCTTGGAAAGAATGTCGGGAAATAAGTTTGGAGCGCCTGCTTGCGATCCGTTATCGAATTGCGGGCTCAGCGTGGCGCTGAAGGCCGTCGGAAGAGCAACGAATCCGCCGATAAATTGATTGGGATCCTCAATGCCTACGCCCATGGACCAATGCTCGTTCGGGTGAAATGCAACACGAAATTCCGCGGCTCGGGAGTAGGGTATGCCAACTCCCAGGTTCTGATCTTCGTTGTAGGTCAGAGCCAGGTCCGCAGGCATGGGTGATACCCCATTGCGGTTCGGAGTCAGCCAACTCCAGGTCTGCCCCCCTAGAACCTCCCATCTTCCGCGCGTCACATCTGCAAAATACAGGCGAAGACGATTGGTTTGGCCGTTCACCGTCTGATACACATTGGGGGCTGCGTTGCCGCTGAAGTCAGCTTCGAAATATCCGAGCACGTGGTAGGGACCAAACTTGTCCGTAACCTTCAGGCTGAGGCGGGAGTATTGCGCCGTGGTGCGGTCTTCCGTCACGTGCCCTTGCGCAGTATTGCTAAACGGTATGGCCGCAAAGTTGGTAGCAATGTTGTTCTGCGTATTTGTCGTGCGGTAGATATTCTCAATGTCAACAAAGCCGCCAGGTGTGAGCTCGGCCCCGCCAATTTTGAAGGATAAGGGAGACTCTTTATGCTCCCCTTCTGCCTGGCTTTTGGGTAACTCAGCCATCTTCCCATCCGCGCGATATATCTCGCTGCGGGGCCTTGTTGAGACGGTGGAATGAATTGCCGCGTCAAGGACGTGTGCCACATTTTCTGCATTAGAGTCGGTGGAATCCTGGCGGGCGCTCAAGGCCTTCAAGGCGTCGATCTCCCGCTGCTGGGATGCTAATTGCTTCTGTGTCTCCAGAAGAGCCTCGCGGAGAACTTTGACCTCTGCCGCGATATCCGAATTATTCGGCAAGGAGGTGGAGTTTCCGGGACTGGTTTGCGCCTGCAACGTGCAAGGCGCTAGTAGTAGAAGCCAAATCGCATTTCGCAATGAAGTCATAGCAATAACCCCTGAATATCGGCTGCTCATTTTCCTCTCTCTCAGAGAGATCGCCAGTACAGAGAATCATCCCGCGGCAGACCAATCCAGAACAGAGCAAAAATGAAACACTGAGCAGGATCGGCAAGGTTTGATTCGCTTCCTGATCTGCTCGCATAGAAAGGTTCAGGCAACGCTGTCCGTCAAGCGTCAGGAAGCTGATGGCTACGTGGTCACAAGCCTTGAGTCGTTCTGGGCGAATGGATTGATGTCCGCCCGATTCGTGCCGAAATATAGCACGAGGAAACAATCGCGAGCAAACAACTCAGCGCGACGGATCACACTCTACGAGAGCTTAGCTGGTTGAGATCGTGAATGAAGGGGCCACGACTTTCACGGAGCGGACATCACAAGAGGAACGACGCGGTTGATGAGATGATTCCCTTGATCGTTAGCTGTGCACCTTGCGCAGCGAGCGCACGCGCCACTGTTTGATTCAGAAAGAAGCGGCGGCGCATGCTGCTGCCGTTTCTTTGAGAAGTGGCCTGCATGGAAGCGACTTCACCGTAATCGGAATCAGGTTCCTAGCGGAAGCCCTCGCGCCCGAAAGTTGCCCGTGCGCATGCTCTGATGCCTCAGCGCAGGATGTGACCTTTAATTCAGTGGCTGTCCCGCTAAGGCAGGTCAAGGGGCAAGAACAGAGAAAACACTGTGCCACTCCTGCCGGGACGCATTGTGCTTGACACCCGCAGATCGCCTTGCAGTCGTTCGACAAGTTGAGCAGACACCCACATCCCAAGCCCGGTGCCCGTCTCGTTTTTAGTCGTAAAGAACGGCTCATAGACTTTGCGGAGCGTCTCAGAATTCATCCCTGTGCCGGAGTCGGCAATTGTAGTACGTATGCCGGATTGCTCCCGGTTACGCCAGTCGACCGATGGGCTCACTCGCATGGTGAGCGCCCCCCCTGACTTCATCGCGTCTACCGCGTTGGCAATGATATTGGCTAAGATCTGACGAAGATCTCCCGCCAGGCACAAGATTGGCCGCCCTTCTCTATATTGGCGATGGACCGAGATGTTATTGGCCAGGAGCTTTCCGTGGTAGAGCACCAGCAAAGAGTCCAGCATCTCAGAGACCTGCACAGATGATGGAGCCGTAGATTGCCGATAGAACTTGAGTGTCTGCTGCGTGATCTCCGAAACACGGCCTATCTCCTCAAGCGCCTTGGCTGTATATGATTTTGCGGCCGCTGCATCATCTCCGTTCGAGGCGAGATAGAGAAGATTGGTGATCGCTTCTAACGGATTATTGATCTCATGAGCGATGGAAGCTGCGAGACGGCTGGCAATGGCCAGCTTCTCCGCCTGGATGAGTGCGGCTTCGATCTTCTTACGTTTGGTTATATCCGTGAGCGACAAGAGGATCAGAGGTGCCACATCCGGCGCCTGCCCCATGTAACGACCACTGAGCATGAAGGATTTCCAGCCGATACCGGGAAAATCGTATACAAATTCATAATTTAAGAAGTTTCTGTCGTGCGGCAGAACCTCCTCCAGCAGCGTTCGCAAGTCGGGCTTATTCCACTGCCCCTCCCCGAGGCTATACACAAGCTGATTCAGTGTTGCCTCGGGCTTAAATTCAAAAGCCACGTAGAACGCATGATTTGCCATCAGGATATGGAAATCGGCGTTCAAGACCAGTACAGGCTCCGGCATAGTCTCGATGATGGACTTGGTAAACTCACCCGCGAGAATCAGCTCCTGATTGCGCTTCTTAATGACATCGATATCCATGAGGACCAAGACGGCTCCATCACTGCGGTTATCGAACGTTTTGTAGGGCCTTACTTGCAGCCGATACCAATGGCCTTGCTGATCCTGTACCTCCCGTTCGAGGCTTACACCATCGCGAAGAACGTCTGTCAGTAGAGGCTTCAGATCGAGATCGAGATCCGGCCTGATATCGGTGATGGGTCGCCCAATATCGGACGGAAGCACTTTAAGAATGGTCTGCGCCGAAGGCGTCATACGCCGTATACGCAGGCCGCCATCCACCATCACAATGGGGATCACTGTGCTTTCGAGCAGGTTCTTGAGGTCATTCCCAAGCAAGTGCAGTGTGGAATTATTGCTATTCAACTCGTCGTTGACCGTGTTGAGTTCTTCGTTGGTAGCTTGCAGTTCTTCCTTCGAGGTTTCCAACTCTTCGTTGGTGCTTTGTAGCTCTTCATTTGCGGAGAGCATCTCTTCGCTTGCCAACTGATAGTCTTCGCGGAGCGCTTCCTGTGCCACCAGGTGTTCTTTGAGCAGAGCGCGTGCGGCATGCAATTCACGCTTCTGCTCAAGAATAGTTTTCCGAACAAGGTCGCTTGCTCTCAAAGGGAGGTGCCGACTCGCAGTGCCATGCATCTCGACCTGAGGCAATGCATCTTCAAAAAGGATGAGATAACACTGTCCGATTCCTGAAGCCGCCTCATCCATCGGAATCACGGACAAATGCACCACGCCCTTCTTATTGTTGTGTTCAAAAGCGACGTTCTTCTTCTTTATGGGAGCAGCTTTTTTCCTGGCCGAAGTAATGGCAGTGCGCAAGGCGATTGCCAACTCTTCATGAACCATGCTTAGTATGTTGAGATTTGCGCGCCCTGCGGCAGGCTCCAGAAAGGGACTGGTTCGCCCGCGGAACTGAAGGATTTCAAGTGTGTCGTTGACGATAACGCCTGGCGGGGCACACTCCTTGAGGACAATACGATCTGCGAGTTGCCGCAGTTCAGCTTCATGCTGGCTAGCGCGACTGATAGGGAGCGCATTCGCTGCCGACGATGCAGTCGGTGGAGTGAGAGTTCTGCTTGTCCTGAACAAGCGCTGCTGACGCTGATCGTCAGCTTTCTTGACATAGATCTTGTTCTTCTTATCCAGGGGCGTAAACATCTGAGGGTAAGAGGCTGCGCTTTCGGCGTTGCCCAGTAACAGAAAACCGGATGAATTCAGGGCGTAGTGCAAGGTCGAGATAATCTTTTCCTGCAACTCCGGTTGAACATAAATCATGAAATTTCGGCAGGAGATGAGATCCAGACTTGAGAATGGCGGGTCCTTGGTGACATCCTGGCGCGCAAAGACACAGAGATCTCGAATTGTTTTGTTGACTCGGTATCCGCTTGCCACTTTCGTAAAGAACTTTGCAGCGCGGTCCGCCGAGACATTCTTCATAGCGCTGTCGGGATAGATACCGGCGCGTGCTTTCGCAATCCCCTTTTCATTGATATCCGTGCCAAAGATTTGAATATGGATCTCATCGGCTCTTGTACCCAGGAATTCCAGCAGGGTAATCGCCAGTGAATACACTTCTTCCCCACTGGAACAGGCGACTACCCATATACGGATCGTTCCCTCTGCTTCTTTGCCGGCAATCACCGGGTAAACCGTATTTGCCAGATCCTCAAAGACCTCGGGGTTGCGGAAGAATTCGGTTACGGGAATCAAAACATGATTGGCGAGCGTCGCAACCTCTTCTGGATGCTCTCCGAGATAGGCGAGATATGCAGCGAGGGAAGCGATTCTAAGAGCGGCCATGCGTTGCTGCGTACGCCGATGAATAGTGTTGGGTTTGTATTTAGTGAAATCGGCGCCCTGGGAAGCGCTGACCATGTTCAAAATGGAATCAAAAACCTGGTCATCGCCCTGTCGGTTTTCTCGCAAGTCCGCCGGCGCTCTCCGAAGCTTCGGATGCTTACTCATCCAGGACAACTCCGCCGCGATCTGCTCAGGAGACAGAACGTGATCGATGCAGCCGGATTCAATCGCGCTCCGAGGCATGCCGTCGAACTTGGCTGTCTGTGGGTCTTGTGCGAAAGTCACCCCACCTTCGGCGCGAATCGCTTGTACCCCTGCAGTGCCATCCGATGCGGTCCCCGAGAGAATGACACCTATGGCCTGGCTCTTGCGTGCTTCCGCAAGAGAACGCATGAAGATGTCGATGGGCAAATGCTGCTTATGATCTGCGACTCGCTGGGTCAGCCCAAAGTGGCCATCCTTGATAGAGATGTCCACGTTACTCGGCATCACATAGACGCGGTTCGACTCGATTTTCATCGCATCGAGGGCCTCCAGTACCGGAATCCTGGTCGCCTTCGATAGCAGTTCTGGCAAGATGCTGTGGCGTTTAGGATCCAGGTGCTGAATCAGCATGAATGCCATAGCTATATCAGTGGGTAGAGCACGGAGAATCGCGGTGAGAGCTTCCAGACCGCCTGCCGATGCCCCAATTGCCACCACTGGAATCTCCAATGAAGCGCCTTTGGCCAGCGGTCGTTGTACTCGAGAAGAAGGCATTTAGGCACCGGGATCCACGGGCATCGGACCGGTTGGTTTCACCTTCTGGCTCGATCGGTGATCCTCTTAATACTACGCCACGCTTGGAATTCGAGCCTATCTCTAAGAGCAGCGGCTTTACTGGCCTGACATCCCAGCGCTGGTAGGCAACAATGAAATTGGTTCGAACGGGCGGAAATCGACCAGCACAGACAGAAAGTCCTCCATCTTTTTACAGCTGTCTGCCGTCTATGGAAGGGACAAAGGCACAGAGATGGCTCGTCCGCTAGCGAATCTTCTTCATGGCATGCGATGAGCCATTAGGCTTCGCCGGCGAAAACGAGTGGATCGACACCCGCTATATATTGGAGAATGTCACCACCGACGGCAGCGGAGGACAAGTTCGATGAGTATTCTACCGGTAGTTTTGATGGCATCCGCGTTGATTCCAGCGATACAACCCGGCGAGTCGCTGCCCGCTCTGAAGGGCGAATTCCTCACCGGCCATCAGGCTCAGCTTCCCGATGCTGCTTCAGGCCGCGTAGCCTTGCTCGCGCTGGGCTTCACATACAATTCAAGATTTCCGGTCGAGGCCTGGATTGGCCGCTTCCGCAAGGACTTCGGCAGCAATCCTCACGTAACGTTCTATGAGATCCCAATGATTGGCGGCATGGCACGTCTGGGAAAGTGGTTTATCGACAGCGGCATGCGCAAGGGAACGCCCCGAAGCGATCAGGAAAATGTGATCACCGTCTACAGTGGAGTCGATTCCTGGAAACAGCGTGTGGGCTACCAGTCGCCGGATGCAGCTTATCTGGTTTTGCTCGACAAGCGCGGTGTGGTGCGCTGGCGCAACAGCGGCGCGTTGGATGAAGAAGCCTACCGGGATCTCTATGCACAGATGTCTACTTTGCTTCGTGAACGGTAGTAGCGCAGTCGTAAGCGGTGAGAAGGAATGAGTGCCGTGACCTATAGCTTGCGTAGTGAGCAGTGGATTGCACGCCCCATCGACGAAGTATTTGCCTTCTTCGCGAACGCTCAGAACCTGGAGAGAATTACACCTCCCTGGTTGGGCTTCAAAATTCTCTCCATCAGCACCCACTCTATTTCTGAAGGAACGGTGATTCGCTATCGCCTGCGACTGCACGGCATACCCATTCACTGGCGGACGGAAATCTGCGAGTGGAATCCTCCCCATTGCTTCGTCGACGAGCAGACAAAGGGTCCATATAAGCGATGGCGTCACACGCACAGGTTTGAGGCGCACGGCAGCCGGACAAAGATGATAGACGAAGTGCAATACTCGCTGCCTTTCGGTGTTCTCGGGCGGATTGTTCACGCGGTGAAAGTACGTGGGGACGTGAACCGAATCTTCGATTACCGCCGCCTGCAGATTGATGCGCTGTTCGGGCAGCCTGGAGAGAACGCCGCGTGAAGACCCTTGTTTTGATTGCGGGCGCAACGGGGTATGTAGGCGGGGAGTTGCTGAATAAGCTCCTGGAAGCAGGTTACACCGTGCGCTGCCTGGCGCGGCATCCGGAAGCTCTCGGAGCGAAGGCGCTTCCCGGGCTCGAGGTTGTCGAAGGTGACGTTCTTAATTCCGCATCGGTACGAGCCGCGATGGCCGGCGTCGGCTCAGCTTATTATTTGGTCCACTCCATGGGCTCAACTCAATCCTTTGAGGAACAGGATCGTACAGGGGCACAAAACTTTGCCCACGCTGCCCGCGACGCTGGGGTTCAGCGAATCATCTATCTCGGTGGCCTCGGCCGCGGTTCGGGCCAACTCTCTACGCATTTGCGCAGCCGCCATGAGGTGGGCGAGATCCTCAGATCGGCCGGAGTCCCAGTCATCGAGTTCCGCGCATCGGTAGTCATTGGATCGGGTAGCCTTTCGTTTGAAATGATCCGCGCGCTGGTGGAGAGGCTTCCGGTCATGATTTCGCCGCGCTGGGTTTCGGTCGACGCACAGCCGATCGCAATCGACGATCTGCTCGCCTATCTGCTCGCGGCCCTGGACCATCCGATTGACGCCAGTAAAATCTTCGAAATCGGAGGCTCGGACCGCGTCTCCTATGGCGGCTTGATGCGGGAGTACGCTCGGCAGCGGGGATTGAAGCGTGTCGTAATCTCCGTGCCATTCCTCACGCCGCGCTTGTCTAGTCTTTGGCTCGGTCTGGTCACTCCCCTCTACGTGCGCGTGGGCCGAAAGCTGATTGACAGCATCCGGCATTCGACAGTTGTTGAAGACCCGAGTGCATTGACCGAGTTCGGCATTCGGCCTTGCGGATTTCGCGAAGCCATTGCCGCAGCCATCCATGCTGATAACAAGCATCTCAAGACAGACGTCCGAACTCTTCAGGTGAACGCATCCCCTGAAGAGGCTTTCGTCCCGATACGCCGCATTGGTGGCGCCAACGGCTGGTATTATGCCAACTGGCTGTGGCAACTTCGCGGGTGGATGGACAAGTTAGGCGGAGGGGTAGGAATGGGACGCGGCCGCCGCGATCCGGATTTGCTCTGTGTTGGCGATGTTGTGGATTGTTGGCGCGTGGAGGCGATCGAGCCAGATCACCTCTTGCGCCTCGTCGCGGAGATGAAGCTTCCTGGCCGCGCCATCCTCGAGTTCGAAGTGACAAGCGATTCCACCGGATCCGTGATTCGCCAAACCGCATCCTTCGATCCCTTAGGGTGGCTGGGCCGCGCCTACTGGTACTCCATGCTCCCCTTCCACCACTTTGTCTTCAGCGGCATGCTTCAAGGGATTGCCGCCAGCCTCGGTGACCACCGGGCTGACAAGTAAGAATGGAGTTATCGGTTTGCTCTGCATGGATTCCCTGCCAACCAATCTCGACACTCGCGACGATCTGGCGCAACTTGCGAACCAACCTCGTGTGCTGGTGCGTAAGAGCCTTACACCGCGCAAGGGCGGCAGGTGCCTCGTTTACTGGATGCAACGCGCGATGCGAATTGTGGAGAATCCCGCGCTCGATGTGGCCATCGAAGCTGGGAACCTGTTGGGCCTGCCGGTGGTGGTGTACTTCCAGGTGATTCCAAGCTACCCCGGCGCGAATCTGAGGCACTACCACTTTCTGCAGCAAGGATTGAGAGACGTTGAGCAAGACGCAGCCGAGCGGGGCGTGGGGTTTGTGCTGCGCCGTTCTTTGGAGGGTTCGCTGGAAGCATTCCTGGAAGAAGTGGAAGCGGCTCTTCTCATCTGCGACGAGAACCCATGTCGTGAGCCGGAACGCTGGCGCAAGGTATTGGCGAAGCGACTGAAGCTCCCCTTTTGGACAGTGGACGCGGATGTGGTGGTTCCTTCGCGGGTTTTCAATCGCAGCTTTGTGCTGCTGCACCACTTCCGCCCGCATCTGAAGGCCGAATTGCCCAACTACCTGGTCGCGCCCCGCAATATCACTCCCCTACACCCGTGGAAACCCTGGAAGAGACTGGAAAGCTATTCGTTGGATCTGGATATTACCGCCGGATTCAGCAAGCTGGACCGCCGGATTGGCCCAGTGGACAGCTTCACCGGCGGAGCACACGCTGCACTCGGGCGGCTGCGAGAGTTTGTGAATCTGGGCCTGAGGGATTACGAGGTCACTCGCAACCACCCGGAGGTAAAGGGAACCAGCCGGCTATCGCCTTATCTGCACTTTGGAAACATCGGCCCCATCACCATTGCGCTGGCGGTCGAAAAAGCTGTGGCCGAGGGCAAGGCGACGGCTGAAGCCGGCGAAAGATTCCTGGATCAGTTGATCGGGTGGAGAGAGTTGGCGGTCTTGTTTGTGCGCCATGAGCCGAACTACGACAATTGGGAATGCGCCGCGCCGTGGGCCAGGAAGACGCTGATTGAGCACACCGCCGACTCGCGGGTGCATCGCTACAGTCTTAATCAATTGGAGCACGCCGAAACCGCCGACGAGCTGTGGAACGCGGCTCAGCGCGAGATGGTGAATACCGGCTGGATGCACAACTATATGCGCATGTACTGGGCGAAGAAGATTCTGGAATGGGCTCCCGATCCAGCCAGGGCCTATGAGTGGGCGGTATTCCTAAATGACCGCTACGAACTGGATGGGCGCGACCCCAATGGATATGCAGGCATAGCCTGGGCCATCGTGGGGCGGCACGACCGTCCCTGGTTCAATCGGCCTGTCTTCGGGCTGGTGCGACCGATGTCTGGAGTTTCGATGGCCAGGAAGTTCGATGCGAAGGAGTACATTCGCCTCCAGAGCGAGAAAGGCGAAACGCTTCCGGGTGAACGACAAGATGGCTGACGACAGATGCCGATCTGCTGGAAAACGACGCTCCCGCAGTACGTCGGCCATCATGCACACAAGACGCTAGCGAATCGTTCAGGTTCACGCATATGCCGATGTGGCAATGGCGACTCAGTGGCTCGGTAAGTACATCGGCGATTTGCACTGGAGATTTAGCGTCAATCCAGGACCCTACTATCGACCTGGGGCGTTTCCCAGTATCGATTGTTCCTGTGCAGTATTCCTGAAGGGCGATGCTCTAGATCGGGATTTGATTGTGGCGGCGGCGCAAGGGACCAACGCCATCCTGCATGCTGTCCTCATTGGGCTGCAGCTGTATGTATGGTGGAACGGTATTGGACCTTCATGCTTGAGCACACCCAGCTCTACCGACTTGTAAACGGCATGGACGGTGTGCCAATCGAAAAAACTGTCGTGGGCCGGTCTGCTCAATCTCTCTGCAAAGTGGTAGCGGAAGCAGTGCGACCGCTGCTGGGAGAGGATACTGGAGAAGCCGATGGGCAAATCCTCGCCGATGAGCTTTGGGCTCTGCTGCACGGGATGTCAGCACTCTATATGGACAGAGTTGCGCCGTTTGATGTGGCAAAGGTCACGAATGCCGTCATGACGTTAATCAAAGGCGCTCGTATGAGAGAAGTGCGCGTCCCAGACGCAGGTGCCAGCAAACGTGGCGCTAGCACTTAATTGGATACCTCTATTGATCGAAATGTTTTCCTATTGATTTAATGGTGCCCGGAGGGGGACTTGAACCCCCACGGCCTTGCGGCCTGCGGATTTTAAGTCCGCTGCGTCTGCCGATTTCGCCATCCGGGCATCGTTGAACAGGAGTCAACGGGATCGTCGCGCTTCTTCCCTTCATGGTAAACGAGATCCGAGCGCGAGTTAATCTCTAACCAGATTAACCGATCAGATTAACTGAATAGAGTCGGGATAGAATTGGGCCGCTTCGGGAGGACTTCCCTTCCAGCGTTCGCGCGAAACATCGGCGGAAAATAGATTGTCTGCGGGCCTCTTAGTTGTGCGGCCTTTCAACGAAAAGCCGCACAACGATCGCATCCGCTTTGGAACTCGTCGATATCCGGTCCGATCTAATTGGGTTTACGGAATTCGATAGCCTCATCCTGCAGGAAGTATTCCGCGGAACAGTTGTCTGCGCCGCAAATCATGGATTCGAGCCCTGCAAGCTGATGTTTGGTGATCAGTCCGAGGGCTCCGCAACTTGGACATGCAAGAACAGCGACATACGGATTTCTTGCCTCTCCCATACCGGCGACGTTTTCCAGCACAAATAGCGTCCCAGGCTCCATCTGCTCGGGAATCCACTCTTCCAGCAACTGTAGTTCGGCCAACATGCCATTCTCCTCGAATGTTCTTGTGCTGTGGATCGTGCTCATCAATCGCTCCTGTGCACCGCTGCGGATCGGATCCTTTTTTTGCGTGGTTGGGAAGGACAGCTCTCAACCTGCGCGGCTGTTCGCCTCCTTTTTCATGCGCCCCATTTCAGACGCGGGTCTCTTTTTGTTGGAATTTGCGCCATTGCGCGTTACGGATAATTCCTTGTGTTCCGGCATTGCAATCTCAACGCGTCGAGCGGCCTCTGACAGGCAAATCACGAAGACAGGCTGGATGGTATTGCGAATAAGATTCACAATCTGCCGCGTGTCAGTTTCGAGGTAGAGATTCTTACCATCCAGCAGCAGGTGGTAATCACTTTTACCGGATGCCAGATCCGATAAGCGCATGCTGGTTTCGCGGCGCAGAAACTTCAGCACGCGCCGGACCGTGGTGAGCGAAATCCGTCTTCGCCGCAGTTCTTCGATCACATGGATTTCAACCAGGTCTTCTGAGGAGTAGATTCTGCGCCGGCCATCGCGATCGGGCACGATGATGCGCTTCTCATCCCACCACTGCAATTGCCTCGCGGTGGTGCCGGTCAATTGCAGAACCTCGCGCGTGCTGAAGCCGTCTCTCGACATCTCAGGCTGCTTCCCTTGCGGTACGCTTGCGTAAGCTTCGTTATCTTCCGTTGCCGTTCTCAGAACATTTCCACGTCGAAATGTCGCAATGTTGCTGACAGTTTCTCCGGCGCCCTGCAATCTGTCAAACGTAAAATTCATTGCAATGTTGCTGTAGAGGATGCCTCTTGATGTCTTCTCCTGAATCAGGGCTGAGCGGAGGCGCTTCCAGCCGCCAGATGATCGATCTCGCGATAGAGATGTTCATTGCGCACAATCGCCTGCACGTATTCGCGTGTCTCGGTGAATGGAATCGATTCGACAAATTCATCCATCCCGCGATAATTCCCTATCGCCTGCCAGTCTGCCACGCGGTCATCGCCTGCGTTATACGCGGCAAATGCATATTCCTCGCGCCCGCCAAATTTGTCCAAAGTGTGCTTCAGGTAGCGCGTTCCCAGACGGATATTCGTCGCGGGATCCAGCAGTTGTGCCGTATCGAAGTGGTGGATCCCCTCTTCCTTTGCCATCTGCCTGCCCACGGCGGGCAGCATTTGCATCAGCCCATACGCATTTGCCTTTGAGATTGCTCCAGGATTGAATTCCGATTCCTGACGGATCAGCGAGGCAACCATGTAAGGATCGAGGCCGTTCTTTGCCGCTTCGGATTTAATCTGGCTCCAGTAAGGCTGCGGAAAGAGGATGCGCCAGTAAGCAATTGGAATGGAGCCGATAGGCGCGGAGGTGTAGAACGGAATCGCCCGCTTCATAACGCGCATCGCCCTGTAGTTTTCGCCGTATGAGGCATAGATATCCGCCTCTGCCAATGCACTCCAGCCGTCGCTTCCATCGCTGGACTGCAGCTCCGCCGGTATGTATTCATTCAAACCTGCGTTCGCCAGCAGGCGCGCCGCCACCATATGAGGATCGTCGTCGGGTACGTCGTCATCCAGCGTGGGGATCGTGTCGGGCTTGAACGATGCCAGCAGGGGTACAGTTGCCGGCACCACGCCATGCAGTCCAGCAAGACGCTCGCCAGCCACCTGCGCATAGTAGTAGTGCAGAAACGTACTGCTGACGGTCTTGTAATAGGCCGCGGCCAGTTCAGGCTTGTTATCCTGCTCGTATACGCGGCCGCGCCAGTACAGCGCAGCAGGAATCTCCTTGCCGCCAGCATAGGCGGTGAGTTGCTCATCAAAGAGCCGTGCTGCCTCAGCATACTGGCCAATACGATAATTCAGCCACGCCGCTCTCCAATGGCTACTGGGCGCGTATTTGTGTCCTGGAAAGCGCCGGGTCAATTCCCCGTAATACTGGATCGCGTGAGGATAATCCTTACGCAGCAGGTACATGTTGCCGCTGGAGTAGAGTGCTTCCGCGAGCCAATTGCTTTGTGAGAAGCGCTGCTCCATCTGGTCCACGATCTGGCGCTGCCCATCGGTGTCATCCTTGCTGCGCGCCAGCTCCATAAGCAGATACATGCGACGCGCACCCGCCTCGTCATTGGTATCCGGGATGCGATCCAGATCCTCATGGCTCAGTCGCTTCAACTTCCAATCACAGCTGACAGCAGCCAGGCGCAGAGCTTCCTTCATGCTTTCATCTGCCGCGGGATCAGCGGCCAGCGCTCGATAGTCTTCCGCGGCATCGCTGTAGCGCCCTGCTCCGTAAAGTGCATCGGCATGGGCGCGCCGCTCACCGACCGTAAGAGAAGTCATCGCGCCAATGGCGGCTAGCTGAGTCTTGGCTTGCTGGGCCTCGCCGCTCAATGGGAAAGCAAGGTACAGGTGGCGATAGACCTTGGCAGACTCCTCGGAGTGTCCTGCCATCTGGTTAGCTTTGGCCAGGGCGAGCTGGAAGTCGGCATGGTTGGCGACTGGCTGCGAAAGGTGAGGGGCAAGCACCCGCAGCGCAGATTGAGGATCTCCCTGCTGCAGAAAAAGATTGGCCTCAAGCACCGGAATATTGTTCACAAAAATGCTGTCGGGATAACGCAGGGCGAAGCCGTTCAGCAGAGCCTCCGCCTCGGGAAGCTTCCCTGCCTGCAGATTGGCTTGTGCGGCCAGGTAGTCTGCATAATCCGCCAGCGACTGGCCTTGCTTCTTGGAGAGCTGAAGATTGCTGATGGCTTCGGGGTAGCGCTTGTCCAGTAGATAGGCGTGGCCCAGCGCCAGATAGGCTGCCGAGGCTGCTTCACCGGAGTGAGCATGTGCCCAGGAGGTCACTCCCGCGTATCCGGCTGGAGTGCGCATCTGCGCAAGCTGTTGCGCCATGGGACGAAGTTGCGAGGATGCCACGAAAGCCCGCTGCAGCTTCATGCTTCGCGCTTTCGCATGTGCCGAGAGCACGCGCCGCTTCCTGTGCGTCGCCTTGGACGAGTGAGCCTTGCTTCTGGCTCCCGTCTTCTTTACCGCGGATGCGGTAGACTTCGCCCCCTTCCGCCCTGTCTGCGTTGCGGAGGATGCAGCTGTGCTGCCCTTCTTGTGATGGGAGGAGGCTGTCTGCGCCCAGGCTGACTCGGCTTGCTGGCTCAGCAACACGGCCGAGATAGCCAGAATGGCACAAAATATCGCCCAGGAAATCTTCAACCTCCGGAAGGCCCCAGGGAACCGATGCAACCAGGCAGAACCACTTCGAACAGCACTCGTCAACAGAAAGACTCCTGTTAAGAATCTAAGCCCAAAACCGGGGATAACGTCGTGAAAAGCTTAAAACACGAATCCAGAGGGTCAACGAATTCTTCATATAACCGCCCCTGTCCCCTACAAGCATTTCGACGCATCTCGTGGCTGCAAGGAAGCTTACCGGGCGGAACCAGCATTGCGCTGAAGACGAAATGGCCTTTGCAGCGCCGTCCGGCGCATTTACTATGTCTGGAGTGCTACAGAAGCTGGGAAGCGCCTCTGTAGCCGTGTTCCCCAAGGGAAAGGTCAAATTTCTGAAGCCGTTCGCCATGACCAACATCCAACCATTAGGTACAGAGGAGATCCACCCGGATGTCGCACTAGTCGCGCGGGCAAAGGAAGGCGACGTTGCTGCCTTTGAGACTCTCGTTCGACAGTACGACCGCCAGGTTTTCAGGATCGCCCAGCATATTACTCAGAATCGCGAGGATGCTGAGGATGTAGTACAGGACGCATTCCTGAAGGCTTACGAGAAGCTGGATCAGTTTCAGGGGAATTCCAAGTTCTATACCTGGCTCGTTCGCATTGCAGTGAATGAATCGTTGATGCGGTTGCGCAAACGCCGCACGGGACGGATGGTTTCCATCGACGAGGATGTGGAGACGGAAGAGGGTTCCATGCCACGCGATCTTGCCGACTGGAGTCCCGATCCGGAGATGATGTACGGCCAGTCCGAGCTGGCAGAGATTTTGCGTAAGACGATTCAAGGATTGCCTCCGGGCTTTCGTACCGTATTTGCCTTGAGGGATGTTGAAGGCCTCTCGACCGAGGAGACAGCCGAGGCGCTTGGTTTGAGTGTACCGGCAGTAAAGTCGCGCCTTCTCCGCGCGCGATTGCAGTTGCGGGAGCGGCTCAGCCGTTACTTCCGCAAGAAGAATTCCAATGGTGGTGAGAAGTGACTTGCACAGAGTTTCTGGCCCAGTTAGACGATTTGCTCGATGAGAAGGTTCCGGGTGCCATGCGTGCTGACTTAGAACAGCATCTTCGTGAGTGCGAACACTGTGTCATAACCTTCAACACCACGCGCAAGACCATCGAGATCTATCGCAGTCACGAGATCTACGAGCTACCCACCGCTTTGCGGGAGCGTCTCCACGCCGCAATTCTTTCCAAATGCAAGAAGGGCTGCTCTTAAAGCCTGTCCACGAAGCCACGCAAGCGACCTAGAAGCGAAATAGATAATTCATCTTGAGGTAGAGTGTGCGACTGTCGTTGAGCATGGCGGCATTCGTGCGCGGCAGGAAAGTCCCGTTGGGATTACAGCTACCGTCCGTCTCGCGGTCGCAGAGAGCCGGATCGAGATTCTGGAAGTTCGTGGTATAGCCCAGATACACCGCTGTGCCCGGATGGGGCTCATACTTCAACAACGCATTGGCAAAGACGTCCCTCGTGTTCGGCAAATCGGTAAATTTCTCGTTCGGGATCGTCGATAAATACTCGCCAATGATGCGGAAGGACAGGGCCTTGTTCATCTGCAGGTTCCATCGCGTTACAACCAGGTGGTTGTCATAAGATAGAGCCCCGGAAGCTGGGTCGGTAAAGTGATCGAACTCATAGCGATTCTGCAGATCCAGCCCCAACGTTGGTTTCACCTCCACGTTGAGGTTCGTGGAGCTCACGTCGACCGGGGATGGCGGCTGGTCCACAGCAGGCGAGTAGTTCACGACTCTCCCAGAATAGCCACTGACGCCCACCGCTATCTGCTGGAGCGGTGAGGTGTAAAAGCTGAATCCGGCAGTTTCATTGTGATATTCCACATTCGTGGCCAGCATAGAGTAGTCCGCTGGTCGAAGCCGTTCCTGCGCCATATCCATATAGGCATAAAGCGATGTGCGATGCGCCATCTGGACGCTGTACGAGATCCTCGAATACACATCGAGCGGAACTCCCCGGTGATCCCAGATTCGCTCGGCATAGATGGAAGGACCGTGCGACAGAACGCCATGCCTGCTCGGACGGAAGGTATACGAATATCCTCCATTTCCTTCGCGGATATCCGGACGCCGAAAGAAACCAGTCCTTGTCTGGAATCCCGGACTTGTATCGTTGTACGAAACCCAGTAGTTCGCGTGCGTACCGGAGTAGCTCAAGGATTGCACATAGGATTGGCCACTCCGCTTGGTGGCGTCCGAACTCTCCGTACCGCCGGAGACTGCTTGTCCGGTCAACGTCCAACGTTCCTTGAAGCGATAGCGATAGTCTGCCCCGCCTATCCGGTTGTACGTGTTTCGGTATTCCCTATCCGCATAGATCAAACCCACACTCGACTGTGCGCCAACATCGCGATTCAGCCGTATCACGTCATTGCGGGCGCGCGTCCCATACGCGGCGGTACCTGCCGCAGCATTCTGACCAGGTTTGCGATCATCCACATCCAGAATACCGACCGCCCAAGGGCCGACCTTCCCTGTCAGCCGCTCACCGAACCGCGGGATCACGATGTTGTTGGTGTAGTAGAGATTGATGGGCGTAGAAAAGTAGCTGCTGTTCTCCAGGAAAAAAGGCCGCTGTTCGGGGAAAAACGGCTGGAAGCGCTGATTCGGAGGGGCGGGATCGTTGATGTCCACCTGGCTGAAGTCCGGATTGTATGTCGTGTCGAGGACGAGGCTGTTGTGCAGCACAATCTTCGTATCCAGTCCGGTGAAGCCCTGTAATTCCTTATTGTTGAAGTGAGGATTCTGGCTGTCGGACGTGTTCAGCGTTCGATAGCTGTGCGCCAGGAAATAGGGTTCGAATTGGATGTTGTGTCCTTGCTGGACATCCGCAAACCCGCTGACCAGAGCATCCTGCGTAAGGCGGCCAGCGATCTCGCGCTTGATCTGAGGCCAGAAGGCGTTCTCGTTTTCATGGGAGATGACCCGCTGCAGAACCAACCCCCAGGTGCGCGGTTGCCCGGGCGTCGAAGTCTGGCTGAAACGCAGGCTGGCAAACGGTATCCGTATCAAGACAACATAGCCGTAAGGGGTGACTTTGCCCCAGGAATCCCAGACTGTATCAAAGGAGAAGTCCGCCCCGGTCTGCTCGCTGTAGAGTGCGTCGGCCTCGATTCCGAGGGGGTTCGCTTGAAAGACAAACGCACGGCGCCGATCGCGAAACGTGTCGAGCGTAACCTCCACAAAATCATCGTCGCCCAGCGCGTCGCGCCGCTTCATGTGGGCGCGGATGAGATTTGGGTGACGATCCTTACAGATAAAGGCGATATAGAGGTGCCGCGGAGTGGAGCCAAGATAGGCAGTCGTTGCCTCGGTGACGGGCGTTCCATCGAGAGGATAGCGCTGCACAAAGCCACCGATCCTGAGCATCTTGCGAGCCTCGGAGGAGCGGAGAGACGGCTCCAGAAAATCCTCCAGGTGCGGCGGAGACGAGAGGAGTGGCACAGCCATCATTGGCGCTTCCGGAACCGCACTCAGGGTCACCGGCGGCGCAGTTGAGGCAACCGCAGGCGGATTGGGGTCCAGCCTGCCGGAAGTCCGGTTCGCAGCGCTGGCTGCTGTGCAATGGCCCAGCGCCAGAAGCGAAGCGATGCTTAGGAGTAGGAATCGATACCGCAAGGGAACTCCCTGCATGATGGCGAATGTCTGTGGAGACGCCTCTACTCCATGTTACTGGAAAGCTGCCACCTCCGCGCCCTGCAAAAGGGATTTACTGGCGCAAACTCAAGAACAAAGGCCATCCGTTTTTGGATGGCCTTTGTTCGGTGGGTTCCTTAGGTGAGACTTTAATTGTTGTCGCGCCGCTGCAGGGTCGGGCGGTCATCCCCCTGCTGCGAGGGGTCCGAACCGGTACCGTTAGGATTCGAGCTTGCGCGGCGCAGGGTGGGCTTCTTCCCATCCTTGCCATCCTGCAGCTTTCGCTTATTTTCGATGCGGGCCAGCCGCGCCTTTACATCGTCAAATTCTGAAGTTGTCACCACGTACTCATCCCGCGCCGGAAGGATCTTGGCAATCTCGTCCTGCGAATGCGCTATGCGGTCCGGAGTTTGAGGATGGCTGGAAAATGCCTTGGAAACCGCTCCAGGCTTCTGCTTTTCCAGGTTTTGAATCTTCTCGAAGAAAGAAATAAATGCCTGCGGATCGTATCCCGCGCGGTACATATATTCGACGCCCAGGTAGTCGGCCTGCGTCTCGAACTCACGCGAGAACTTGAGGAAGGTCAGCGGTACACCGATCGAGGCAGCTTCATACAACCCGTATCCCAGCCAGCCGCCCACAAAAATAAGCGGAATCGACCCAAGCTGGGCGTAGTTGGAGCGGGTCTGTTCGCGCGCGGCGTGATGCGCCGCCACATGGGCAATCTCGTGAGCCATCACCCCTGCCAGCTCCGCCTCTTCATCCGCAGCAAGGATCAGGCCCGAATTCACGTAGAAGAAGCCTCCGGGGAGCGCCATGGCGTTGATTTCATCGGAATCGATGACCTTGATCGTAAACGGCACCTTGGCGTCGGAGTTCTTCACCAGATTCTGGCCCACGCGGTTGATGTATTCCGTGACGACGGGATCGGTGATCAGGCGGGTGCTCTTCTCGAGCTCCATCGCGTACCCCTTACCCATCTTGATCTCGCTCTCGGTGGAGTACCAATTCCCCATGCCCCGTCCGCCAATATCGCGATTCCCGACCGAATTCACATCCTTGATGCTGCCGGATTTCACCTTGGGAGCGGTTTTGTCGGCGGAAGACGATCCCGAAGCCGGGGTCGCCGGCGTACCCGATCCCGAGTTCTGCTGGGGACTGGTTGTGGCTGTCGGCGCCGTGCCCGTTCCACCTGGCGTCGTGGCTGTTCCGTTGGCATTGTCGGGAGGATTGTTCGGGGCGGTCTGCGGATTCGGCGCACTTTGAGGGGCATTTGCCGGGCTGGAAGCGGGCGCAGAGTTGTCCTGGGGATTGGCCGTGGTCGATGTGGACGTGCTCTGCGGAGAATCCTCAGAAGCGGCCGCGTAGCCTGTGCCAGCGGACCAGCACGCCAGCGGAGCCATTGCCAGGCCTGCCACTACCGCCATGCGTAAAGGAATCCGGTTTCCGTTTCTCCGTCGACTCATATCCACCACCCCGATCGTCGGTGTCTTATATATCAAGATACCCGACCCCTTGCTCATTGGACGTATATATCCGCAATTTGGGTACGCCCGTGCATCGAAATTGCTTTACTCCGGATGGCGGGCGCCAATCCGCAATTTCCCTCTCCAGCAACAGCAACCTGCGGCTGCAACAAGGCGGGGAAAAATAAGGGTTTCCTCCTCTTCCCGCTGTGCAAAATCGAAGGACGGCAGGGCTAATTGCCATGCCGTCCTTCGATTCGTTCCTGGTAAGTGCCAACCGCTTGGAGTCTTACAGCGTCTTCGCCGTCCGTACATTCGAGCAACGGTCAAAAACGCGGAAGACCTGCGGGCAGCATCAATCGTAGTATTCCAGGCCCAGGTGGGTGATCAGTTGCTCGCCCCTGATGTGGCGCAGCGTGTTCTTCAGCTTCATCGACTGAATAAAGAGATCGTGCTCGGGGTACAGTCCGGGCGCAGTCATTGGCGACTTGAAGAAGAAGCTCAACCACTCCTGGATGCCAAGGTCCTTCAGTCCCGTTGTGCGCTTGGCCAGATCCATGAAGAGAACCAGATCCAGCGCGATCGGAGCGGCGAGAATGGAATCCCGGCAGAGGAAATCGACCTTGATCTGCATCGGATATCCGAGCCAGCCAAAGATGTCGATGTTGTCCCAACCCTCTTTGTTATCACCGCGTGGCGGGTAATAGTTAATGCGAACCTTGTGATAAATGTTGCCATAGAGCTCAGGGTATAGCTCAGGCTGCAGGATGAAATCCAGAACTCCCAGCTTGGACTCTTCCTTGGTCTTGAAAGACTCGGGATCGTCCAGCACTTCCCCATCGCGATTACCGAGGATGTTGGTCGAGTACCAGCCGCTGACGCCGAGCATGCGCGCCTTGAACGCCGGCGAAAGGACGGTCTTGATCAGCGTCTGCCCCGTCTTGAAGTCCTTGCCGCAAATAGGCGCGGAATTCTTCTTCGAGAGCTCGAGCATTACTGGCATATCGACGGTAAGGTTCGGCGCGCCATTGGCGAAGGGAACCCCCTCGGAAAGTGCCGCATACGCGTAGATCATGGAAGGAGCGATGTTGATGTCGTTCTCGTCCAGGCCTTTCTCGAAGGCGGCGAGGGAGTCTTGCACCGGGTGAGGCTCCAGGAAGATCTCGGTCGATCCGCACCAGATCACGACGACGCGGTCAACGGTCTTCTTGAATGCCCGGATGTCCTCCCGTACCTGCTCGGCCAGATCCCGCTTGTTCTTGCCCTTCTTTACGTTCGTCCCTTGCAGGCGCTTGACGTAATACTGGTCGAAGACTGCCGGCAGAGGCTTGATGGTCTCAAGATAGGGCTTGATCTGCTGCAGCAGATCCTTGTCCAGAACCTTGGCGTTGCTGGCCGCCTCATACACGTTATCTTTGAAGATATCCCACCCGGTGAACACGATATCGTCCAGCTTGGCGAGCGGCACAAAGTCATGAATCAGTGGAGTCCGCGATTCAGTGCGCTTTCCAAGACGAATCGTGCCCATCTGTGTAATGGATCCGATGGGCTTGGCGAGACCCTTGCGAACTGCTTCCACACCGGCGATCAAAGTGGTAGCGACGGCCCCCAGGCCGACGATCATAACCCCTAATTTGCCCGTAGCGGGCTGAATCTGCGATCTCGAATTGGCACCGCTATCCTGAACAGTAGACATTTCTTACCGATCCTTCCTCTCAAAATACATAACAATTAAAGATTCATAAGAATCACCCCTGGAGTGAACCGATGGCAAGCAGCAAGTGCCGAGGGGCAATGTAGTCGGTTTCAACAGTCACGATGCTTCCCCAGACCGCAAGAAGCGACTTTTCAGGTGAGACCAGAGGAACCACGCAATTCCGAACACCAGAAGAACGACGACCGCGGTGTGGAACTGATGAAAGACGGCCTTGAACCTTGGATCGGTTTCCCACCCTTCCCCCAGCTTCATTCCGGCATAGGCAAGGATGAAGCACCACGGCCACGATCCTAAAAACGTGTAGACGTGAAAACGAAGTTGCGGCATTTTTGCAATTCCTGCCGGCAGAGCAATGAAAGTTCGTACCACGGGCAGCAATCGGGCAACGAAGACGGTGATGGAACCATACTTGGAAAAGAAGCGTGTCGTGCGATCCAGATCATGCTCGCTGAGCAGAACAAACCGGCCATACCGCTCCACCATCGGTCTTCCGCCATAGGCGCCAATCCAGTAGGCAATAGCCGAGCCCACATTGCAGCCGATGGCGCCAGCGGTGGCTACCCAAATGAGATGAAACCGCCCCATGAAGACGAGGTAGCCGGAGAATGGCATGATGATCTCCGATGGAAGAGGCACGCAAGCCGACTCCACCGCCATCAGAAAGACGATTCCTGCATACCCCCCAGCCGAGATCACCGAGATGATGAAGTGGGCCAGAACAACTAAGATTTTCTCTGTCATCCTCGTTGAGTATAAACGAGAGTATTCAACGCACGGTCACGTGTTCTCGCCGCTGCCTTCTGACGCGACGCGGGACGTGGAAAGCCAGACAGAATCGATTAGGATAGAGGCCCATGGCAACCAGGAAAACCGCATCGCTGAGCACCACGAAGAACCGGCCCGCGTCGCCCAGGACAACGGCAGCCAAGCCCACAGCAAAAACCGCCTCCGTCAAGCCGCGGACAAAGTCCTCCTCTCAATCGGATCTGGCGCCTGAGCGGATTGCCTCGATTCTCAGGATCCTGGAAGAGACCTATCCTGGGGCTGAGTGCGCGCTGCACCATCGCAATGCATGGGAGTTGTTGGTAGCGACGATTCTCTCGGCTCAGTGTACCGATGCCCGCGTCAACATGGTTACCCCCGCGCTCTTTCGCAAGTTTCCGACGCCCGCTGCCTTTGCCGCTGCTTCCCTGCCGGAGATCGAGGCCGAGATCCGCTCCACGGGCTTCTACCACAACAAGGCAAAGTCCATCTCAGGCGCAGCCAAACGGGTGATGAGCGAGTTTCACGGCAAGGTTCCCCGCACCATGGAGGAGTTGTTGACGCTTCCCGGTGTGGCTCGCAAGACGGCCAACGTCGTGCTCGGAGTGGCCTACAAGCAAGCCGCCGGGATCGTCGTGGACACGCACGTTCTGCGCCTATCCATGCGCCTGGGTCTGACGCACAACACGGTCCCGGCAAAGGTGGAGCAGGATTTGATGAAGATTATTCCGCAGGATCACTGGATCGCCTTCTCGCACGAGATGATCCACCATGGCCGGGAGATCTGTATCGCGCGAAAGCCGCGTTGCGCGGACTGTCCGCTGGAACCACTCTGCAACTCAGCGGACAAGACCTGGAGTACACACTAGGAGCAGCAAAGATGAGGCAGGACTGGCCGCAACTAGCTGCCAGTCCCGTGAACGACAACCGCTACCGTGCGAATCAGGATCTTGATATCCAGCCACAAGGTCCAGTTCTCGATATAAGCGGTATCCAACGAAATATAGCTATCGAAGGATGGATCCTGCCTCGCCTGTACCTGCCACAAGCCGGTGATGCCTGGGGTCACATCCAGACGCCGCAGATGGCTTAGTTCGTACTGTTTCACTTCACTGGCCAGCGGAGGACGCGGCCCAACGATGCTCATATCGCCACGCAGTACGTTGTAGAACTGCGGCAACTCATCGAGCGAGTACTTCCGCAGCAGACGCCCCAGGCGCGTGATCCGCGGATCGTTGGTGATCTTGAACAGGACGCCGTCCCGCTCGTTCATATGCAGGATATCCGCACGGCGACGCTCCGCATCGCGCACCATCGTACGAAACTTCACGCATTTGAAGACACGGCCCTTTTTACCGATGCGCTCGGAGCGATAGAAGATCGGTCCGGGAGAATCCAGCTTGACGCCGATCGCAATCGCGGTTAGCAGCGGTGAGATTGCCAGCATGGTCGCGGACGACAGCACGACATCCAGCATCCGCTTTAGGAAGTACCCTATCTCATGTGCCTCACCGCGATGCAGCGGGATCGTGGGAAATTGCCCCACGTATTCCACTTCGCTGTTCCAGGCCAGGCCGTCGTAGAGATCCGGAACGACACGTATATCGACACCGGCATTCCGTGCCTGCGCCACGATGTGCTTTACCAGGCCCCGTTCACACGGACTGGCAACAAATATCTCATCAACAAAATGTTCCCGTGCCAGATCGAAGACGTGATCCACTCCGCCCAGGACTTCACCGCTCATCGAAGGAATGTCGAGATCGACTCCCGGGACATGGATGTATCCCTTGAAGGTGTAACCAAGATGCCGAACGCTATCGATGTGGTGGCGAAGCGCCTGGCCGATTCGCCCGGTTCCGATGATCAGAATGTTGCGCGTCTCCAGGCCCCGTTCAAACCGGCGGTAAAGGATGGCACGCCATCCCAGGCGGCGCACGCATAGCGCAGCGGTGGTAAGCATGATCATCAACAGCACCAGCGTGCGCGAGATAACCTCGCCATGCACCAGGTACAAGCTGCCCGTCAGCAACAAGCCGGCCGTGAAGCAGGCCTGCATGGTCATCCGCTGCTCATGGAAGGTACTGGAAATCCGCAAGGGCTCGTAGAGATGGTAACGACGGCTGACCAGCACAATGGCCGCGATAAACCATATGAGATAGCCCAGAAGCAATGTCAGAGGATGATGAAACGAGGGCAGATTCGATGCCGAAGAATGAACCGCGTGCAGCCCCTGTCCTAACCCGCCAAAGGTCACTTCAATCGAGACCATTAACGCAAACAATACAGTCACCACGTCGGTGAGCACCCACAAGACCATCGAAGCACGCGTGGAACGTGCCGCTGCAGCCACAGCCCTGCTGCGGTTCTGCGAGTCGTTGGTCTCCGGGGCCTTCACCGTCAGACGTTGTAGAAACTCTGAAGTAGCCATGAGTCGTGTATTTGACCTTATGTTCCACTCTCTAACGGACACTGCAAACTAAAGTCACAGGCCCGTTGGAGTGTCACACTCTGGTGGATGATGCGTTGAATTCCGAAGAATGCTTTTTGCAGATTAAGTAGGGTGCAGTGTCGCAGGTACCCGTCTTCAGGCCGCAGCGGTATTCCACACTACCGCGTACCTGAAATTGCGGGTGAACCATTGTTCTACGCGTAGCAGTCTGCGAAGAACTTTGGCGGCAAGCCTGTCACATTTCTCTTGAGGCAAGCGGTACAAATCCCAAACGCTCGCGCTCATGTTTCCCGTGGGGTGTGTTATGAACTGACAGTAACGCTTATTATAACAGCGCCGCTCATTCATTTTTTAGTATTCCCACCAGTGATGGTTACGAAAACACATCGTTTCCAACGAATACTTTCTGCTTCTAGAATCCACTGACTGCGGTAATACGGCAAGCAAAAATTCGGTGAAGATACGGAAGTTGTAGAGGACCTACGTTTACCCCTGAGGTACCTCAAGTGCATCCAGATCAAGGAATTGCCGTACTACTGGATCCTGAGAAGCTCGAAATTCATCCAGCGTTCCAAAAAACCATGCCTTCCCTTGATTCAGAAACAAGACCCTGTCCGCCAACCGCTCTGCGAACCGCGTATCGTGGGTTACTACGATGCTCGTTAATCGTAACTGATGCTTCAACTTTTGAATTAGGTTGCCTAGCAGCCGAGCCATAAGCGGATCGACCATTGTCGTCGGCTCGTCGTAGAGAATCGCTTCCGGCTGCGCAGCCAAAGCCCGCGCGATTGCAACCGATCGCTTCATCCCAGTAGACAGGTCCGAAGGCAACTGATCTGCCATCCCCGAAACTCCCACCATGTCCAAGAGGCCATTCACCACCTGGTCGATCTGGTCATCTTCCAGTTCGTGGCGCTCACGAAGCGGAAATGCGACATTCTCGCCTACAGATAGCGAATCGAACAATGCCCCATTTTGAAACACCATGGTCACTTTCTTTCGCAACACCTGCAGTTGCTTCTCATCGAAATGTGTGATGTCTTCTCCCGCAACATAGATGCGTCCAGAGTCGGGCTTTAGAAATCCCATGATGTTTTGCAGCGAAACAGACTTCCCCACCCCGCTGCGCCCGAGTATGCAAAGTGTTTCACCTTGTCCCACGCAAAAGCTCACGTCATCCAGAACGTGCAGGTCGCCAAAAGATTTGTAAACGTGTTCGAAGGCAATGTAGGCAGAGCTCGCAGCATCCTTCTTCGCCAGGTGCGTCTCCACCACTAGCTTTGGAATATCGCGAACCGTCTGATCGCCGTCTCTTGACGAATCGGCAATCGGCACGTCCGCATCCGGTTGTTCGCCTTGCGGTATCGAACTCAGAGGCTTCTCCCTAAGGATGGAATGTTTATACGTAACTGTTGATGGAGAAAACAGACGATCCAAAGAACAGAGTAAAGGAACAGAGTATTGGATGCCGCAGCGCCGCGGCAAAGTTCGCTATTCTCAGCTTGCTGCACAGTTCTCCAGATCAACCGGGCGGTTCAGATTCTCAAACCATCTACCGATGCGGTCTCCCGTCTCAATACCGGCAAAGTGACCCGCCGCTGCCAGCGTTTCTACGTGGAAGAAGTCCATGCAGCCCCCGGAACAGCCTTCCTTTGCCACTGCGGCTTCGATAGCACGAATCGTTCCATAGTCTCCCGTCATCAGCCGCTGTTCCAACTCCGGCAGAAGCGCACGGTGATAGATGGCGATGAGCGGCTGCGGCATGCCGCCGACCGCTGGCACCGTGGCCAGCGCTCTGGTCTGCGACACCCTGCGGACCATCCACCGCAGAAACCCCGCAGGCAGCAGCGGCACATCTACTGGCTGGAATAGATTCCAGTCAGTGGATGTGGCCTTAAGCGCGGCGCAGATGCCCCCCAGCGGCCCGCAGGATGCCTGTAGATCGGGAACCACTGGCGCAAAGCAAGTCAGGTCCGGCCTATCGCCCACTATGCGCCGCGACTCGGTTACAGTGCCGAGATTCCTGAGCGCCAGTTGAACCAGCGGCATTCCGTTAAAGTCCAGCAGTGCCTTGTCCTGTCCCATTCGGATGCTGCGGCCGCCGGCAAGGACGAAGCCTTCGACCTCCAGCAAGCCTGCATCCCGTGGGGTCATCTTCCCGCTTCCTCCAAAAACAGAATCAGCGAGTCAATGCCGCGGTAGAAGTTCGCAATGTGGAATTTTTCATTCGGAGCGTGCAGGTTGTCGTCCGGCAGACCGAAGCCCATCATGACGCTGGGTATGTGCAGATGACGCTCGAAGTCACCAACAATGGGAATCGAGCCGCCCGAGCGAATAAATACCGTATCCTTCGCCCACACCTCGTGCATCGCTTTCTGCGCGGCCTTGACGTAGGGATTGTCCGTTCCCACAACAATCGGGTCACCGGAGTGGATCAGGCGCACCTCCAGCTCAATTCCCTTCGGCCGCAGGGACTCCACATATTTTTTGTAGAGTGCGAAGGTCTCCTGCGGCGTCATGTCGGGCACCAGGCGCATCGAGATCTTGGCCACCGCCCTGGCCGGGATCACCGTCTTCGCGCCTGCGCCGATGAAGCCTCCAGGCATGCCGTGAACGTCCAGCGTCGGCCGCGCCCAGGTCCGCTCCAGCACGGAGTACCCTTCTTCTCCCGTCAATACGCTGGAGCCCACCTCACTCTTCCGGTAGTGCTCTTCGTCGAAGGGCAGGCTCTTCCACGCCTTCAGCTCGTCGGCACTCGGTTTTGCAACCTTGTCATAGAATCCGGGAATCAGGATCCTGCCGTTCGCGTCCTTCAACTGCGCGATGATCTGCGCCAGCGCAATAAACGGATTCGGTGCGGCGCCGCCATACATCCCGGAGTGCAGGTCGGTCTTCGCTCCACGCGCTTCGATCTCGGTGTAGATCATGCCGCGCAGCCCTACGCAGAGCGTTGGCAGATCGGGAGCGAACATCTCGGTGTCGGAGATCAGCGCGAAATCGGCCTTCAGCTCGTCCGGGTGCTCCGCGACAAACTTGGCGATTGCCTCGCCGCCCACCTCTTCCTCCCCTTCCAGAATCACGCGAACATTCAGAGGCAGCTTCCCGTCAGCCTGCAAGAGAGATTCCAGGGCCTTCACGTGCATGTACATCTGGCCCTTGTCGTCCACGGCGCCGCGGGCATACACGTTGCCGTCGCGCACGGTCGGCTCAAAGGGAGGAGTGTGCCACTCTTCCAGCGGCTCTGCGGGCTGCACGTCGTAGTGGCCATAGCAGAGGCAGGTGGGCTTGCCTTCCGCGTGCAACCAGTCCGCATATACCAGCGGATGACCTGCGGTTTCGATCAGTCTCACGTGCTCCATCCCAATGCGCTGCAGCTCTTTCACGAGCATCTCCGCCGCATGGCGAACATCCCCCGCATGCTCTGGCAAGGTAGAAACTGAGGGCACGCGAAGCAAGGTGAAGAGTTCCTGCAGAAAGCGATCCTGTTGGGTATGGGCGTAGGCAACTGCTTTTGATGACATCGGTAGGGCTTCCTCTCCGTCGAAAACGGCAAATGAATCGGCGCATCCACACAGCCGAACTAGAGAGTATAAGCGTTGCGGAGTAGAAGCGCTGCGCCAGCGAGCCTGGTCACAGGAACTGCGAAGCAGACCTGACGCATCCGCAGGATCGGCCGCTCAATAGCGAGGAACCTTGGGGTCCACCAGTCGCGACCAGGCATCGATTCCTCCCTGCAACGACTGCGTCTGCTCGAATCCTTGGTTCCTCAGCCAGACTGCCACGTTCATCGATCGCACCCCGGCGTGGCAGATGGTCACAATATGACTCTCCGGGTCGATCTCCTGAAATGCGCGGCTGGGGACCTCGCCCATGGGCATCAAAATGCTGCCTTCAATACGGGCGGTGGCATATTCCCAGGGTTCCCGCACATCGAGAAGCACCAAACCGGGTGCATCGCCCTCGGTTCGCGGGTGGGCATTGCCGTCTGTCAGGAGCGTTTTCAGCGCCGGTGCGTCTATCTCATAAGGGAGCATTGTGCCAGAATATACCGAGCCCGCTCCCGAATCCTTCCCCGCGGCGCCCCAAAAACGATACTTTGCAGGGTTGACGTGATACAAAAGGGGATTGGTGCGTAATAGGGTCTATGTCAACACAAGAGAAAGTCCTGATCGTTGAGGATGAAATGCATGCCCTGGTCGGTCTTGCCGAGCTGGTCTCGGGATGGGGCTACCGTACGGAGACCGCCCGGGATGGGATCGAAGCGCTCGACCTGGTAGCCTCCTGGACGCCGGGGATCGTCGTTACCGACCTCAAAATGCCCCGTATGGACGGCATTCAGTTGCTTGAGCGGCTCAATGAGCTGCACCAGAACTTTGCCGTCATCGTCCTTACTGCCCAGGGCAGCATTGAGCGTGCGGTCGAAGCGATGAAGATGGGCGCCTACGACTTCATCCAGAAGCCGGTCGATCCGACGCGTCTGCGCACCATTCTGGCTAATGCAAGCCGCCAGCGCGACACCGAGCGCGAGCTGGAGGTTACCCGGCGCAAACTCCGCGATACTGGCATTCTCGGGCCTCTTGTCGGCTCTTCCCGCAAGATGCAGGAGGCCTATGCTCTTATCGAGCAGGCGGCTCCCAGCAATGTATCTGTTCTCATTACCGGTGAGAGCGGTACCGGCAAGGAGCTAGTCGCCAGGGCCCTGCACGAGCTCAGCCCCCGCAAGCTCAAGCCTTTTGTTGCCGTAAACTGCGCCGCCATTCCCGAGACGCTCATCGAGAGCGAAATCTTCGGCCATGAGAAAGGCGCCTTCACCGGGGCAATGGAGCGCCGTGCGGGATGTTTTGAACTGGCCGAGGAAGGAACCCTTCTGCTGGACGAGATCGGCGAGATGCCCATCGGTACGCAGGCCAAACTCCTGCGCGTGCTAGAGGAGAAAAAGCTGCGCCGCCTCGGCAGCAAGATGGAAACCTCGATGGACGTCCGCGTGCTCGCCGCCACGAACAAGAGCCCGGAGGAGGCCGTCGCTTCCGGGGAACTGCGCGGTGATCTCTACTACCGCCTCAACGTCTTCAACATTCATATGCCTCCGCTGCGCGAGCACAAGGACGATATTCCCGCCCTGGTCGAGTCCATGCTCAACGATATGAACAAGAAGCACGATTGCAACGTCAGCGGCATCGATCCCGAGATGCTGACCCGGCTTATGCAGTACGATTGGCCCGGCAATGTGCGCGAGTTACGGAATACAATTGAGCGTGCCGTTATTCTGTGCAAAGAGGGCTATCTGACAACGCACCATCTGCCCCCGAGCTTCGGCAAGGGTGTGCGCATGCCCAGCAGGGATTCAGGCCCGCTCAATAGTGTTTCGCTCGAAGTTGGCACTACGGTGGACGAAGCAGAGAGACGACTCATCCTCAAGACGCTGGAGTCGACCCACAATAACAAAACAAAGGCCGCCGAGATACTCGATATTAGTTTGAAGACCCTGCACAACAAGCTCAAAGAATACGGCAGCTCCACCGCGAACAGTGAGACGGTTGAAGGATAGCCGACGTCTGCCATGCGTCTTAAGACCAAGCTCGTAGTAGCCATCACCGGCCTCGTATTTCTGGTTGCTGGTGTGCTTTCGATGCTGTATCTCACGGAACTGCTCCGTCAACAGATCTCGCAGTCCTATCAAAACACCGATCTCGTGGCGCACCAGGTTCTCTTCGCCACCCGCCATGCGCTGGAGACGGGGATGACCAGGCCTCCAGAGGATCTCAACGATCCGGCATCCCTCCGGATCGCCGTAGCCAATACCCTGCGACGCGACGAGGGGCTGAGCGCTTTGCTGAGTTCGGTCATCCGCTACTCCCCGACGGTCTTCGACGTCTCCATTGCCGACAACGATAATCGCGCGTTCACCAGTACCGACCCGGGCGCAATCGATACCATTCTTCCCTCTCGCCCTCTTTATATTGACCTGCGCGATGGCAATGTAATCCGGCTTTTATCGACGGTCTTTGGGCCTCCCCGCGTCTATGACGTGGTTCTTCCACTGGGCCGTGACGGTCAGCCCTTCGCCACCGTGCACGTCGGAATTCGCACCACCTTTCTGCGAAATCTCTTCCAGCCGTGGATCTCCGCCGCCATCGCCTTTACGGGCCTCGCCATCCTGCTTTCGCTCCTGGCCTCCGCACTGGTTGCCAACCTGGCGCTCCAGCCGCTGGAGGATATCAGTATCCGGCTCGACGCACTCGACCGCGCAGAGGCGGAAACCGCCGGCGAACTGGAGGCTCCGCGCTCCGGGGATGCCGTCGTCCTCGTCTCCAACAAGATCGAAAAGCTTGGCCGCCGCATGCGCAACGTCGAGGAGGTCTTTTCTGCCCTGAAGGAAAACCTCGACCAGATCCTGACCAATTTGCAGGACGGCATCATCCTCTTTACACGCACCGGACGCGCCGTCCTTGTCAGCTCGTCGGTGGAGCGCTTCCTGCTCCGGGGACGGGAGGACATTCTGGGTGCCGAGGTACGCGAGATTTTTGATGGCGAGAGCCTCCTGGGACGCACCGTGCGCGAAGCCTTCGATGGCGGAATCGCCCTGGTCCAGGAGGAGATCACGACTGAGACCGACAGGCACATCGAGGTTTCGCTGGACTTTATCCGTGAAGAACATGCCTCTCCCAATTCCTTGGGTGCCCTGTTAACGCTGCACGACCTCGAATCCGTCCAGGAGATCGAGAGCGAACTGGAACTCTCGCGGCGCATGGCTGCCATTGGGCGCCTCACCTCCGGCGTTGGCCACGAGGTCAAGAATCCCATCAACGCGATCGTGGTTCATTTGGAACTGCTTAAAAATAAACTGGATAGCTCCGACGCACGCGCCTTGCGCCACCTTGAGATCATCGAGAGCGAGATCCAGAGGCTGGATCGCGTCGTCCAGACCCTCGTCGACTTCTCCCGCCCCGTCGAACTGCGCCTGCAGGAGAGCGACCTGCGATCCGTGGTTACATCGGTTCTGATGCTGGCCTCGGCCGAGATGGAAACCCGTAATGTCAAAGTAGTTAGCCGCGTGCCTGAGCGGCCAGTGCTCGTCAAGATCGATACCGATCTGGTGCGCCAGGCACTGCTGAACGTTATTCTCAATGGGGCCCAGGCCATGTCCGAGGGCGGAGTTCTCGAGGTCCGCCTGGTCGAAGATGGACGTACTGCCATGTTGAGCGTCCGCGATGAAGGAGAAGGAATTCCCGACGATCTCCTGGAGAAGATTTTTGACCTTTACTTCACCACAAAAAAAGAGGGCAGTGGTATCGGTCTTGCCATGACATACCGCATTATCCAGTTGCATAATGGGAGCGTGGATGTTGAATCCGTGCCAGGTGAAGGCACAACGTTTACACTTCGAATTCCGCTAAATAATCCGGTCGAATCGAGGCTGCGCGGACACCTTGTCGGCACGATAACGCCATCCGTGGAGCCCCAGGCATGAAGCAGGCAGGCAAGATCGTCCTTATGGCTCTTTCCCTTGCGCTGCTGCAGGGGTGCGCCTTCAGAAAAGCCAAGACGAAGCCTCCCATTGCGGCCCAGGCTCCCACGACTACCGATCAGGCGGGAGTCATGTACCCGTCGCCCTTTCCGCAAACAACTGACGCGCCGCCGACTACTCCCGAGCCGACGAAGCCGAAGGTAGCCCCGCCCCCTCCACCATCCCCGAAGCACCAGGCAAGCACACGGAAGAAGACCTCCGGAGTGAGAGCCAAGTCCAAACCCTCGGCGGCCAAGCCGATGGTGCCGAACTCGGCGGAGCCTGCTTCCGCGCCGGTTCAACAAGCCGCGGTCGAGCCTTCCGGAGTCTCGCCCATCGGCCAGCTATCCAGCGGTGAAGGTGCCAATGGAGCGCAAAAACGGCATGACACCTCGGATCTGATCAGCAATACGGAGCAGGGACTGAACGCAATCAAACGCGCGTTGAATACCCAGGAGCAGGAAACCGCGACACAGATTCGTACCTATCTCAAGCAGGCCAAGCAGGCACTCACCGTCGACGATGTTGATGGAGCCTCCACCCTGGCGACCAAGGCGAAGGTCTTGCTTGAGGAACTGACCAAGTCATAGATAACTGCTCAGGCATTGGAGCTGGCTGCGGTTTTCGGCGGTTCTACGTGCTCGCGGAACCAGGGAAGCATCAGCTTCAACCCTTCCTGGAGATCGATTTTCGGTGACCAGCCGAGCACTTCCCTTGCCCGTGTAATGTCAGGTTTGCGCTGTTTGGGATCATCCTCGGGCAATGGCTCGAACCTGAGATTGCTGATCGCTCCAGTCAGCTTAAGAATCTCCTGCGCACATTCGATCATGGTGAATTCTTCGGGATTCCCGATATTCACCGGCCGGTGTTCGCTGCTTTGGGCCAGCTTGAGAATGCCATCGATCTGGTCGGAAACGTAGCAGAAGCTGCGCGTCTGGGTACCGTCTCCATAGATCGTGATGTCTTCGCCCCGCAGCGCCTGCGACATAAAATTCGAGATCACCCGGCCATCCTGCATCTGCAGCCGCGGGCCATAGGTATTAAAGATCCGCACGATATGGGTATCCACCCCGTAGTAGCGGTGATAGGCCATGATCAAGGCTTCGGAAAATCTCTTCGCTTCGTCATACACCGATCTTGGGCCGATCGGATTGACGTTGCCCCAGTAACTCTCCGGCTGCGGATGAACATGAGGATCACCATAGCACTCCGAGGTGGAGGTGTGCAGAAAGCCTGCATCGTAGCGACGGGCGATCTCCAGCGCCTCACGCGTCCCAGCGGAGCCCACCATCAACGTTTCGACACCATAGGTCATGTAATCCACGGGACTCGCGGGACTCGCAAGATTGAATACGTAATCCACCTTCCCTACGTCGAACGGAAGCGTAATGTCCTGCTCTAGGAACTCGAAGTTCGCGTTCCTGGCCAGATGGGCAAGATTTTCTTTGGTTCCCGTCAGGAAGTTGTCGACTCCTACGACCTGGTGTCCCATGGCAAGCAACGCATCCACCAGATGCGAGCCTAGAAAGCCTGCCGCTCCTGTGACCAGGGCACGCATCTAAATGACCGCCTTGTTGATGAAGTTTGGCGCCGGTTGCGGCTCATAGGTTGGCCGGCCAACGCTCAGATACGTAAAGCCGAGACTCGCCATCTGCCGCGGATCCAGAAGATTCCTGCCGTCCAGCAGGATGGGATACTTCATCCGCCGCTTAATGTCGGCAAAATCGAGTTGCGTGAACTCCTGCCAGTCCGAAAGGATAATCAGCGCATCCGCCTGGTCTGCAACATCCGCAGCCTCTTCCACGAACGACACATCCTGACCGACAAACAGGGGTCGGGAATTCTCCATTGCCGCCGGATCATAGGCTACGATCGAGCAACCCTCCACCAGAAATGCCTGCACCATCCGTATCGCCGGAGATTCGCGGATGTCGTCCGTACCGCCCTTGAAAGACAGTCCAAGCACCCCCAGCTTCTTCTTCCGCAGTGTCCATAAGGCGGAGCGAACCTTGTGGAGGAAACGCTTTTGCTGGTTGTTATTGATTCGCTCGACATGCTCCAGCAAGCCCAGATCGAGCCCCATCTCCGCACCTACGGCGCGAAATGCCTTTACGTCCTTGGGGAAGCAGGATCCGCCATACCCCAGGCCAGCCTTCAGGAAGTTTCGCCCGATTCTTCTGTCGGACCCGATCCCATTCGCGACTTCGCCGATATCCGCGTTCGCCGCCTCGCACATATTCGCCACGCAATTAATAAAGCTGATCTTCATCGCCAGGAATGCATTCGACGCATGCTTGATCAGCTCGGCGCTCGCCGGGCATGTCCGCAGGAGCAGCGCGGGAGAGGCCTGGCTGCAGTCGCCAGGGACGCTGGTGTCCTGGTTGTAGTACTCGCCGGAGGTCAGGGGGTGATAGATGCGCTCCATAATCGCGAAGGCCCGGTCGCTGCTTGTGCCTATCACTATCCGGTCAGGATGAAGGAAGTCGCCCACTGCCGTTCCCTCGCGCAGAAACTCGGGATTGGACACAACATCAAACTGGGACTCCGGGACCTGGTTGCGGCTCATGATGCGCGCAATCCATCCGCTGGTGTAGACCGGGACGGTGCTCTTTTCCACGATCACCTTGTAGTCCGTCATCGTGCGCGCGATCTCCGCGGCCACCGACTCGACATACGAAAGATCGGCATCGCCGTTCTCCGTGGACGGAGTGCCAACGGCGATAAAGATTGCCTCGGACTCCTCAACCGCAGAAACCAGATCCGAACTAAAAGCCAACGACTTACCGCTATGCCGCGCCAACAGCTCCGGCAGCAGGTCCTCATGGATCGGTACATGTCCCTGCTGCAAAGAGGCGACCCGCTCCTCGTCATTGTCCACGCACACAACAAGATGTCCCAATTCGGCAAAACAGGCTGCAGCAACAAGCCCGACATAACCGGAACCAATGACCGCAATTCTGACCGGTTCCGCCGCCTGTGCCCCGGAAGCAGCGGAGAAGTCGAAAACGTTAGACATGCATTTCCCTCAGGATGAATTCTTTACACGAATCCTTTACTGCCAATTAAGACACCCAAGCAGTACCATCAAGTTGCCTCTGTTTAACAATCCGGTGCTTCCCCGGTTATGAGAAATTGGACCTACGATGGTCCTTTTGCTGCCATCAGTCTACCCGCAAAGTATTGCAACCCTCAGGGAAACTTCGCTTCTATTGCCTATCAAGCTAACCCCCGTCCCATGCGAGTCAAATATCTTTCGTGGTAGTTCCTTTCGCGACTCCAGATGCCATAATGCCGTTAGTTTGCTGCAGTCCTGGAGCTCATTGAAGCGGCATACATGTAACCAGACACCACAAATCATCACCACGCAGAGTTGGGTTCACGGATGGGCGATACCCCTACCAGGATAGTGATCGCGGACACGGGCCAGGCAAATTGTGAAGCTCTGGGGCGCGCACTGGCGCGGTACCCTGATTTCCGGCTCGTTGGCTATGCATTCCATACCTCGGACCTGCTCAGGCTCGCTATCGACCACGATGCTCACATTGCCGTCGTCAGGGAGAATCTGAACGAAGGCCGCCGTTCTGGCCTTGCCGCGATTCAGCAACTGGCACGCTCCCACCCGGAGACCCGTTCCCTGCTGCTCGCCGAAAGCCTCGAACGCGACGATGTCGTCAGCGCCTTCCAATCGGCAGCCCGCGGAATTATGCAGTATCCTGTGCCCGATCTCGACATGCTGGCAAAAGCAGTCAAGCAGATCAACAACGGGCAAATATGGGCCAATAGCCTGCAACTGCAATATCTCGTGGAAACACTCTCGCAGATCAAGCGCTCCCCGATCGTCACCGCCGACGCGGAAGCACTCCTGAGCAAGCGTGAGCAGGAGGTCCTCATGCTTCTTGCCGAGGGCTTTAGTAACAAGGAAATTGCGGCTTCTCTCCACGTGAGCGAACACACGGTAAAGAATCACCTCTTCCGCATGTTTGAAAAGCTCGGTGTCTCCAGCCGCATGGAAGCGGTTCTGGCCGCTTTCGGTTCTCCTGCGTCTCTTCCCCGGCCCACAATTCAGTAACACGCTAAGTCGATGGATGGCCTTCGCTCCAGAAGCGAATCCCTGTACACTGGCGTGTCTATGAAAACCACCGTGCTTCGCCCTTCCTGCTTTGCCGCGCTGGTCGTGGCAATGTTTGCGGCCCTCCCGGTCTTCTCGCAGCAGCCACTTGCTCCTGTCTCTCCTGAAGTGCACCCCGATCACACTGTTACCTTCCGCCTGCTCATGCCCAACGCGCAGAAGGTCTCTGTCAAGCTGGAGACGGCACAGAACCTTCCGCTTACAAAAGATGCCGAGGGCCTGTGGAGCGTGACGACGCCAGTCCTGGAACCGGATCTTTACGGCTACGTCTTTGACGTGGACGGCACGCTGGTTGTAGACCCGCAAAATACCAGCTACAAGAGCAACCTGCTCTCGCCGAGCAATCTGCTCGATGTGCCCGGAGATGTGCCTCAGCCTTGGGACAGGACGGATATACCGCACGGAGAACTGCATCACCACTTCTACCACTCGGCCGTGATCGGCGATGATCGTGACTACTTCGTCTACACGCCGCCCGGCTTCGATGCCAGGGCAAAGACGAAATATCCGGTGCTCTACCTGTTGCACGGATTCAGCGATGACGCCAGCGGCTGGAGCGAGGTAGGCAAAGCCAATTTCATTCTCGATTCGCTGATCGCACAAGGCAAAGCAAAGCCGATGCTCGTCGTGATGACGCTGGGCTATGGCGTTCCGAACTACGCCTCGCATAACAGCCACAACTTTGATGACCCTGAACTCACGCAGCACAATGTCGACAAGTTTCGCGATGCCCTGCTCACCGAGGTAATACCCCAGGTGGAGCGCAGCTATAAGGTCTCCAGCGACCGCAAGGACCGCGCCATCGCCGGCCTCTCGATGGGAGGCTCCGAGTCACTCTATACCGGGCTCAACAACCTCGATAAGTTTGCGTGGATCGGCTCCTTCAGCATGGGCGGCCTGACCAATGGCGTGGCCAGGGATAATTATTCGCAGATCTTTCCTGCGCTCAGCGCAAAGGACGCAGACCGCATCAAGCTGCTGTGGATCGCCTGCGGCACCAGCGACCATCTGCTCGACTCCAACCACAAATTCATCGCCTGGGTGAATGCGCAGGGCATCAAGCCGACAACCATCGAAACGCCCGGTGCACATACCTGGATGGTATGGCGGCGCAATCTGACGACCTTTGCTCCGCTTCTCTTCCGCTAGAGTGCGCTAAGCTGGAGGTGGATGACTGCCTTCGCTCATCGTTCTATTTCGCGCCAGACGCTCCTTATGGACGCGGACGATACGCTATGGGAAAACAACATCTACTTTGAGCAGGCCATCGCCTCCTTCATCACCTATCTCAACCATCACAAGTACACGCGGGAGCAGGTGCGCGAGGAGCTTAACCGCGCTGAACGGGAGACCATCCGCGAGCACGGCTATGGACTCACCAGCTTTCGCCGCTCCCTCGTCGCCTGCTTTGAGCACCTCAGCACCGAGCCGATTACCGAGGAGAAGCACGCCCGCATCCTCAGCTTTGCCCAGGCCATCGCCGATCGCGAGATCGAACTACTCGAGGGTGTCCGCGAAGCTCTGCCCAACCTCGCCTCGCGCCACCAGCTCATCCTGATGACCAAGGGCCACCGGACCGAACAGGCCGATAAGTTCGCCCGCTCCGGCATCTCCGAATACTTCTCCGCAGTCGAAATTCCCCGGGAGAAGGACACCGCCGCCTATGTGGATGTTTGCCGCCGGCACAACCTGAACTACGCCAATACCTGGATGATCGGCAACAGTCCGCGCTCCGACATTAACCCTGCGCTCGCGGCCGGTCTCCACGCGGTGCTGGTGCATCATCCGCATACCTGGATTCTGGAACATGAAGCAGTCAATCCTGCTCCTCAAGGCCAGCGCTTTCTGGAACTCTCCGGCTTCGCATCCCTGCTCGAACACTTCTAGGACGCTCTCCACTCCCATTTCCCTTCTTTGATGCGGTAGAAAATCGATGTAATACCTCATCACGGCATATCGAAGCCGCAAGACAACCTCCGCCGCCTCTGGCAAAATAGTTTGCAGGAGCACATGAGCATGGAACGACGCGATTTTCTGAAGCAGAGCGCAATCGTCGCAGCGGCCGCTGCGGCATCCAGCAATGTCCCTGATTCGCTGGCAGCCTCCACCAACACACATGCCATCGCACGCCGCAAGCTCGGCAAGACGGGCGAGAGCCTCTCCATCATCGGTATGGGCGGAATCGTGGTCAAAGACGCTGAGCCCGGCCACGCGAAAGAGATCGTCGCTGAGGCAGTCGATCGCGGCATCAACTACTTCGACGTCGCACCCAGCTATGGCAATGCGCAGGAGCGCCTTGGCCCCGCTCTCGAACCCTATCGCAGCAAGAGCTTTCTGGCCTGCAAGACCGATGCCCGCGATAAAGAAGGCGCACGCAAGGAACTGGAAGACTCCCTGAAGCTGCTCAAGACCGATCACCTCGATCTCTACCAGTTCCACGCACTCACCAAGATGAAGGACCTCGACCAGGTGCTTGGCCCTGGCGGCGCGATGGAGACATTTGAAGCCGCACGCAAGGAAGGCAAGATCCGCTTTATTGGTTTTTCGGCGCATTCCGTGGAAACAGCCCTCTCCGCCCTGGACCGCTACAACTTCGACAGCATCCTCTTCCCGGTAAATTGGGTGCTCTATTCGCGCGCCAATTTCGGGCCGCAGGTGCTCCAGCGCACACAGGAGAAAGGCGTCGGCGTCCTCGCGCTGAAAGGAATGGCCAAGACGACCTGGAAAGCCGACGAGCGGAACAATCATCCTCAGCCAAAATGCTGGTATCAGCCTGCGGGCTATCCTCAGGAGGCTTCCCTCGGCCTGCGCTGGACGCTTGGCCATCCCATCACTGCCGCTGTTCCGCCGGGAGACGAAACCTACTTCCGTCTTGCCATGGACGTGGCGCAGAACTACAAGCCACTCGATCCCGCAGAGGAGCAGGCGCTGCTCGCACGCGCACCTGGGGTTGAGCCAATCTTCCATCTAGGAAATTCTGTTTAGCAGAACAATTCGTGCCGCTCACGGTCTCTGATCGGCGTGTACACATTGATTCGTGGAGGTAGAACAAACTGAGCCGTTACTGTGCAGTAGCGCGCGCTTTGGATTCTTCGAGTTGCTTTGCTATACTCAGCTACGGATCGTTCCACGAATTGCGGAAGTGGTGAAATTGGCAGACACACCATCTTGAGGGGGTGGCGCCCAAAAGGCATGGGGGTTCAAGTCCCCCCTTCCGCACCAACGAACAACCCAACCATTTTCCGGGTAAAGCACTCCGGCTGAGGTCTTTCAAAGAAATATCCGCATGAGCTATCTTCTAGGTTTCGTCATCGTGATTCACGTCATCGTCTCGCTCTTTTTGATTGGCGTTGTCCTGCTGCAGCAGGGCAAGAGCGCAGACCTCGCCGGTGCTTTCGGCGGTCAGGGATCTCAGACGGCCTTTGGCCCACGCGGCGCAGCGAACCTGCTCACCCGGCTGACGACCTGGTCCGCGGTCATCTTCACCTGCACCTCCATCAGCCTGACGATTTTGATGGCGCGCGCGCACGGATCGCACTCCGTGCTGGAAGGTACCACCACCTCGGCCCCGGCAAAATCCGGCAAATAGCCGTCAAATCACCGCAAAGCTACCAGGGCAGGCCTTGAGCCTGCCTTTTCTATTGCCCTGCCTTCGTTTTTTTTAAAAAAAATACCTGTTTGTGCTCAAAAATAAATGTCTGTCTGTGACTTTAGTGCTGTCCTCTCACATCTCATTTTTATTATTGTGAGCAAGCGGCTGCGTCTCTCTTGACCGCAGCTTTCAAAACCAGTCTTATTTGTCTCGAGGCCCAGGAATGTCTTTTCGCTCGATCTTTGTCGCCGTGGTCATCGCCTTCGCGCTTATCCTTTCTGCGTTTTTCCTGAATCGTCAGCGCCCCAAGGCCGAGGTTCAACAGCCCACCGCCGACTTCGTTCGCGCCTCGGGAAAGTGCGCCGAGTGTCATGCGCGTACTCAGTACTCCATCGTGCATGAATACGAGATGAGCGCCCATGCCAAGAAAGGCATCAACTGCCTGGACTGCCACCAGCCCGCGCAGGGCCAGCAGAAGCAGGATCACCACGGATTTGTGATCAGCACGCACCTCACCGCGGGAAACTGCCGCAGTTGCCATGAGGGCATCTACCAGGAGTTCCTCCACAGCCGCCATGCCGCACCCTCGTGGGCGGCTATCTATGGCGAAAAGGGGCTTTCGCCCGAGCAGGTCAATTTCTCCGAGCAGTACCAGCCCGGCGGCACGCGCCGCCCGCCGCATCCCTTCGTCACCGCAGAGGGCAACTCCGCCATGAAGAGCGGCTGCGAGCAGTGCCACTCCGTCGGTAAGCCCAACGACGATGGAACCATCGGCACCTGCACCAACTGTCACTCACGCCACACCACCTCGGTTGCGCTTGCACGCCGGCCCAGCACCTGCGGGCAATGCCACATGGGGCCGGATCACTCCCAGATCGAGATCTATGACGAATCCAAGCATGGCGTTATGTTTGCTGCGCAGGAGCATCTCCTCAACCTCGATGCCGAACCCAAATCGCTGACCACCCGTGATATGTTCGTGCCGACCTGCGCCACCTGTCACATGAGCGGCATCAATGGACTCAAGGTCACGCACGATCCTTCGGAGCGTCTTTCCTGGTATCTGGCAGATGCGGTGAGCCAGAGGCGGCCCAACTATCTCCGCGCCCAGGCCAACATGCAGCAGGTCTGCCTGCAGTGCCATACCAAGAGCGTCGTCGATCGCGTCTATGCGCAGGGCGAGCAGGTTATCAGCAACACCAATGCTCACGTGCTGGCAGCCAAGGCCATCGTCGATGGTTTGCGCAAGGACGGCATCATTACCGGTCCTCCCTTCTCCAGCCCGGTCGACTTCCTCTACTTTGATCTGTGGCACTACGATGGACGCACCTCCAAGCATGCCGCGTATATGGGAGGCGCCGACTTCGTTCAGTGGCACGGCAACTACCCCATGCTGCAGAAGACCATCCAGTTGAAGCAGATGGACGCGGAACTGCGGAGGCAGCATGCCGGCAAGTAACTGGCTCAGCCGGCGCTGGCCCCTGCTGGCCAATCCGCGCATGGCCTGGATCTATGACGCGCAGTTGTGGGTGGAGCTCTTCGTCACCTCGAACCTAGCCGTGCTTGCCGCGGATATCTATCTTGCTCACTCGGTCAACCGGTTTCGCAAGCCTGCCGAGTACATTCCGCTCTACTTCTCCATCGCGGCGCCGGTGCTGCTCGCCCTCTGCATCGCGCTCAAGTGGGTGTGGCATAAAACAGCGCCGTGGCGGGATGTCGGGCATCTCATCGGCTGGGTTTCGCTCCTTATCGGATTGACCGGAGTCGTCCTGCATCTGCAGAGCCACTTCTTTCTCGAACGTACCCTCCGCAGTCTGACCTATGCGGCCCCGTTCGTCGCTCCGCTTGCTTATTCGGGACTCGGTTTCCTGTTGCTGATGAACCGGCTCGTCGATCCCCGCAGCATCGATTGGTCCCGCTGGGTCATGTTCCTCGCGCTGGGAGGCTTCTTCGGCAACTTTGTCCTCTCGCTGACCGACCACGCCTCCAACGGCTTCTTTGCAAAGACGGAGTGGATCCCGGTCATCTCCAGCGCACTTGCCACTGGCTTTCTGCTCGTGCCGCTCATGATGCCGGTACGCCGCCGCTTTCTCGATCTTTGCATGGGAGTGATGATCCTTCAGGCGCTCGTCGGAATCCTTGGATTCTGGTTTCATCTTCAGGCGAACCTTGTTGCTCCCGGCTCCAGCATCTTCGATAAGCTGGTCAACGGAGCGCCGCCCATGGCCCCGATGCTCTTTCCTGACCTGGTCGGCCTGGCACTGATCGGAATCGTCAACCTTGCTTCCCATCTGCCTGCAGAGGAATATTCCTGCCTGTCGGTTGCCATCGACTGGTTCCAGCAGCAACGCAACCTTCCGGACTCCGCCGCAGAGATCTAAATGCGGTGGGGGCAATCGCCCGAGTGTACGATGCGGGCGTTCCACAAAATAAGCTTTTAAAATAGCGAGGCCTCTTCGGATTCGAAGAGGCCTCGCTGCATTCCGCACTGTTCGGCTTACTGCCTTGCACGTCCTTGCCACTTCGCAGCGGTGTCCTTATCGGCCAACGCCTTGATGTACACTCCGCCTACCACCGAGCGCGCCTGGAAGCCGATCATCTTTCCTGACTTCGTGTCGTACCAGTCGGTCAGCGGAACGCGGCTTGGCGTCTCGTTGATCCACTTCGGAATCGGCGCAAACAGCGTCTGGAAGTGCTCCGGAGTGCTGGCCAGAGTCGCCGTCCACACTTCCCAGTCCAGCTTGGTGTAGGTTTCGCGACTATCCAGCGGCAGCCCATATTCATTCATGTGCTTCTCGTAGAAGGCAATCTCCGTCTCACGAATTTTTGCCGGAAAAATGTTCAGCCCCAGCACCTGATCCCACACCAGGTTGTACTTCTGGCTCCATGTGCCGGGTTTGTCGAAGGCCAGCTTGTAGTGGTCCCCATCGATGGCCAGTTGCTGCCACTTCGCGGCCATCTCTCTCGCTGCCTTGCCATAGTCCTCCGCAACAGCGGCCTTGCCCAGTGCCCGCGCCATCTGCGAGTAGGCCGCCAGTCCGTCAATCGCCTTGATGGAGAGGTTCGCGTTATGCGCCAGGTGCCCGGCGAAGTCGTCCGTCGATAGCTGGTTCTCCGGATCGAGTCCTTTTTGACGCACATATTCCGCCCATTTGGAGAGTAGCGGCCAGTACTGCTCCGCGACGTGGTAGTTCCCTTCCGCCTTGCCCAGTGCCGCTACCAGGATCAGCATGTTTCCGCTCTCCTCCACCGGCATCTGATTCTCTTCCGTGCGCTCGCCGCCGCCGTACACCTGCCCGTTCGCCAGCGGATACTGCCCCAGATCGTGCGGAGCAAAAGGCCACCGCCAGCGGGGCAGATTGGCGTAATCGAGCACGGGCTTCAACTGCGCCTCCAGCAGACGCGGACTCAGCAGCAGGAAAAACGGCGCCGAGGGATACAGCACATCCACGGTTGCAATACAGCCATTGCTGAAGTTCTCCTTCGGGAAATACGCAGGCGATCCATCCAGGTCGGCAACCAGCTTGTGCGCGGCGAGTGTCTGCCGATAGGCCAGCACTGCCAGATCCGCATATCCCTTGCCGCCAACCCGCTCCAGATCCGCCGTCAATTCCGCGTCGAACTTTGCCGCGCGAGCGTCCAGGGCGGAGTATTGCGCCTCCGCATCCGTCAGCATGGACTGCACGGTCTGCCCATTCCGCTGCCAGTAGGGATGCAGTTTGCGATTCATCAACTCAATCGCAAAATCTTCCGTATAGGAGAGCAGTACGTGGCGCTGTTGCGCCTCTGCCCCGACGCTGCCCAGATCGAACTCCACCGCCAGCCGCGCCGCTCCATCGCGAGGCTGCTTCGGCATCTCCATATCGTCATCCGCCGGCAGCCGGCCGGATTTCGCAAACTCTTCTATCGCTGCATCCGAAGTCGCCAGCGTGGCATGCTCGCTGTCCGGCACGGCCAGATGGAAGTAGCCCCAGTCGATGCGCAGATTGTCGCCGGAGCGGTTCAGCATCTTCTGCTCCCGCGAGCCAACGTTCAGCACCGACAATCCGCCTGCGTGAGAGCGCCCCCACACCACTTCCTGGTCACTGGAGTTCACCGCTACTCGCGAATCCACGTCCAGGTTGAGCGAGACCTGGTGGCTCGTCGCCTCCGTCGATTTGACCTGCCAACTCAGATACGTCACCGGCCGCGAGAGAATGTCGAGATCCTGGGCCAGTGCGGGGGTGAAGAACGTCAACGTTACCTCCACTCCACTTCCCGCAAAGGTGTAGATCGTATGCGTCGGCGTCATCCGCAGAGAGGTCTGTGCCAGCGCGGGAACGTCGCGAGGCTCTGCTCCCATTACGCGATACGGTTTTCCGTCGATGCGAACCAGCCCGGCCAGCGGTTGCTCTGCTCCCGTCCAATGACGCGTATTTCCGTCCGTCAATTTGTCGTTCATGGACCAGATGCTGAAGTAAGGATCGTGTGCCACCAGCGGTACCGCGGGAGGCCGCTGCTGGGCGGAGAGAGATCCCACCCCAGCAGGCAACAAGATTGCCATCGACAGCAGGAATTTTTGTAAACGATTACAGCTTAGCGTCATGGATTCCCTCTTTTGATCGTTTGGAAGCCTCGTCTGGGGCATTGTCTTCACGCGCAGAAACACCCGTGAATCAATCCACGACGAGTACAAATACCTGTTTTTTCTTTCGTGAAAACGATACCGAAAAAGCAGGAAAAAGGACAGCCTCCCTTTCTCCTGCTATCTGCGCGGTCCTCATCTTACTTGCGAGCTACGCCGCCCAGGTTTTGTGTGACAAACGTATATTGACCCGAGCCTACTTCGTAGACGGCTGCTCCCGCTTCCGCCCTCACAAATTTCACATCCGCCTGAGCAGAGGCGAGCTTGCCGTTCACCTTCACCCCATCGGCCGATGCAGAGGGTACATATACCGTCGCTGTCGTATTCACGGGAACCGTCACATCCAGTGTCAGCCGCGATCCATCGCGCTTCCACGACGAAACGATCTTTCCATAAGGCGACAGATGCGAGGCGCGAACAAACGACAGCTTCTCCACCGTCGAAGGCCGGATGAGGAAGTGCTGAAAGCCCGGCTGCACTGGGTCTGGCTTGATTCCGGCAAGATCCTCATAGAACCAGATATTCAGATCGCCCACCAGCATCATGTGATTGCCAGAGTTCATCTCCGGATTCGCTGTATTCCCATTCCACAGCTCCCACACGGTTGTCGCTCCCTGCCGAACCATGTAGCCCCAGCTGGGATAGGTATCCTGCGCGGCAATCTCATAAGCGAGATCGGGCCGCCCGTTCTCGGTAAGCGTCCGCATCAGAAATTGCGCGCCGAGCAATCCCGTTCCAACGTGTCCCTTGTTCTGCTCCTCGATCTTCTTTACCAGTTGCTCGAAGACCGCACTGCGGGCACCGTCGGGAACCAGCCCAAACGCCAGCGGCAGGATGCTGGAAGTCTGCGAATCGTTCGCGTACTGGTTCGTCTCCGCATGGAAGTATTTGCGGTTGAAGGATACTTTAAGGCGGTCCGCAAGCTCGTTGTATTCCGCCGCATCCTGCGGCTTGCTCAACAAGGATGCATTCTCCGCCATCAGCCGCGCCGCGCTGTAGAAATATGCCGTCGCCAGCAACGACCCCTCCGTCTTCCTTAAGGGATCCTTTGAGTGGATCAGATCGGGTGACTCTGGCGGGACACACCAGTCGCCATAGGTGTCCTTTGCGGTGATGCCCTCCTTCACGAACGACTCCATGCGCGTCATCCACTTCTGCATCGCCGGATAGTCGCGCTCGATACTGTGTTTGTCTCCGTACTGCTCGTAGAGCATTCGATGGATGGACAGGAATGCGTATGGCCAGGTCACATCGTCGTTGTAAACACTCCAGTAAGGAGGCGCAACATCGGGCAAAGCTCCGTCAGCACGCTGTGAATCCGCCACATCCGTCATCCACTTGGAGTAGAGTGCCGAGACATCGAAGAGATACGACTCTCCCAAGCTGGATGCTCCGCGATCGCCCAGCCAACCCTGCCGCTCATCGCGCTGCGGGCAGTCCGTCGGCATACTGCGATAGTTACCCTTGGCTCCCCACAGAATATTGTGATGGATGCTGTTGAGCAGCTCGTTCGAAGTGGTGAAGTCGTCGATCGGAGTCATGTCGTCGTGCACCACCTGACCCGTCAGCGTCGCCAGCGTGGGCTTGCCCGGATAGCCGGTCACCTGCACGTAACGGAACCCGTGATACGTGAAGCGAGGCTCATAGACCTCCGTTCCCTCTCCCTTCAGCGTGTAGATATCCTGGGCATTCGCCGAGCGGAGATTCGCTGTGTACAACGTTCCATCCGGCTTCAGCGTTTCGGCGTGAGCCAGCGTGACCGCTGTCCCTTTTGGCCCAGACACCGTGAGACGCGTCCACCCCACCATGTTCTGCCCCATGTCGAAGATGTAGACGCCGGGGGCAGGCTCGCTGATCGCCTTCGGCTTCAGCGTCTCTGTTACGCGGATCGGAGCGATCTCCTGCGCCGCCAACACTCCTGCCGGAGGCGTGACCAGCTCCGCAGGCCGCCAGGCAGAGTCGTTGAACCCAGCGGTGTTCCAGCCCGTCTGCTCCTTCCGCGCGTCGTAGCGCTCGCCGTCATATTCATTCTGCGCGGTAATCGGGCCATCGGCCGTCAGCTTCCAGCTCTCATCCGTTGCGATGGTCTCTGTGCTGCCATCCGCATAGGTCACATCGAGTTGCATCAACAGCTTTGGAAATCCGAAGTTTTTGTCTTTCGGCCGCAGCGCGTAGAAGCGTCCGCTGCCCAGCATTACGCCAATCGCATTGGCGCCCTGTTTCACCTGGGAGGTCACATCGTAGGTGCGATAGTAGACCCGCTTCTCGTAGTCGCTCAGCGCGGGCGCGAGCACCTCGTCGCTCACCTTCCGGCCGTTCAGCGAGAGCTCAAAGATGCCGAGTCCGCTGATATATGCGGTTGCCTGCTTCACCGGTCCATGGGCGTGGAACTCCTTGCGCAGCATGCGCGCCGGCAAGGTGCGATGTATTTCGTCCCCAATCCGCTGTTCCGGCGTCGCTTCCATGTCCAGCCCGATCCACTTCGCCTTCCAATCGGTCTCGCTCAGCAACCCCATCGACCAATGTGCCGGCGCACTCCAGTTCGAGGCCGCGCCCGACTCATCCCAGGAGCGGACCTTCCACCATGCAGCCTCGCGAGACGTCAGCGGCTTCCCCGCATACTGAATCTGGATGGAGTTCCCGGACGCGACTTTGCCGCTATCCCACAAATCTCCCTTGTCACCCTGGAGCGCCTCTTCGCTGCCCGCAACCAGGATCTGATACGCGGTCTGCTTCTTGTTGTGCGCCTTGGTATCCGAAGACTCCAGCAGCCAGCTCAGGCGTGGTGCGGTGGCGTCGATCCCCGCAGGGTTGGTTAGGGATTCACACTTGAGATCGGACGGCAGCAACTGGGCGACCGCTGCGGGAGCAGCAACAAGACAAGCCAGCGCCAACGTAAACCAGCCAGCAGGGATACGCATGGACAAATTCCTCCATTTGGGAAAGGTTTCAATGCTGAAATTGCGTCGCCAAGGAGTGTAATACACTTTCGTCCCAACGTATCGCCATCAACGTCTCGCGGCGGTCTTTTAGGCCGCGTGGGGCAAAACGTAGAACCATACCGCGAAGTAGTGGAAGGCGCTGCCGGCCAGCACAAATAGGTGCCATATCCCATGAAAAAATGGCACCCGGTCCAGCGCGAAAAAGAAGACTCCGCCGGTATAGCAGAGGCCACCGGCCAGCAGCCACGCTGCTCCATGCCACGTCACCGCGCGAACCAGCGGCCCGGTAGCAAAGATCACCAGCCAGCCCATGCCGATGTACACAACGGCAGAAAGAATCTGGTATCGATCCACCGCAATGCTTTTGAACACCACTCCGGCCACGGCCAGCGTCCACACCGCAGCCAACAGAGCCCACCCTACCCGCCCGCGCAGACATACGAGTGTGAACGGCGTATACGTGCCAGCGATCAAAAGGTAGATTGAGGAGTGATCGAGGATTCTAAGGAGATGCCGGGCGCGAGTGCGAATCAGGGAGTGGTACAGCGTGGAGCATACGTAGACCAGAATCAGTGTGGCGCCGAAGATGGAACAGCTAACAATCTTCCAGGCATTGCCATGAGCCGAAGCTACAATCAACTCAGCCGCCCCGGCGACCGCAAGCACTGCCCCTAGACCATGTGTTACCGCATTGGCGAGGATATCGCCGAGTCCCTGTTGATCGCTCACCGTCCAGCATAGTGCAATTCCATCCTGACGAGTACGATTTCCGTCACTTGGACAGGTCAGACGAAACTTCTGGCCGTCTTGCACCAAATCGCAGGTAGGATGCGTCTAAAGAGTGGCGAATGGTTGTTATGGCCGGTCCAAGTGCCAGTTTCTCGCCTTGGAGCTGTGATTTGAGAGCCAGCGGTGCATCCTCTTCTATCTAAGCACTTTGAAAAGAGAGGTCGATGCCGGTTGCAGGCAGAATTGTATCTTACTCACACCCGAAAGCTATTGTTTTTTGGATAAAAAATACTTATAATGAGATGTTTGTGACCCACCGGAGCGGCTTACCGTTCCCCGGACCTTCGTAGTCACTATTCAGCAAAAGGAAAACTGATCAAAATGGCAAAGCGTCGAGGTAATCCTAACTGGGGTAAACCGGAGCCCATCGGTCCCGTGGTTCCGACCGTGACCTCATTCGAGCAGATCGTCAAGGAGTTCAAGCTCACCCCGGATCAATATATTCGTTCCACGCGGTTGCGCGAGTGGGCTCGCCGCAACAAGAACTCCAAGTACATCCCCGAGGCGCTTCTGGAAGCCTGGGGTTTTGAGATCGAATCCACTCTCTAGCTCCCGCTGTTTTTGCTGAGTTAGGAAACGCCGCTCCCATCCGAGCGGCGTTTCTGTGTCCGGACGAAGTCAACGGACCAGTCCTCCCTGCGCATTCTGCATGCAGCAGAAGGAGAACTGTTCGAGATAGTGTGTCGGATCTCACTGGCGTTTCACCGTGGCGAGCATAAAATGAATCAATGCAATCCAAGCCACCCTTTATCGATGTGCCCGGAGCGTTAGAGGAATTCAAAGCCGGACGCATGATTGTGGTTGTCGACGATGAGGACCGTGAGAACGAAGGCGACCTCACTCTCGCCGCGGAATTCGTGACTCCGGAAGCCATCAACTTCATGGCCATCCATGGCCGCGGACTCATCTGCCTCACCCTTACCGAGGAGCGGGCCGATTATCTCCGTCTCGGTCCGATGACCCAACAGAATTCCTCGCGCTTTGGAACGGCGTTCACAGAGAGCATCGAGGCGCGCGAAGGCGTCACGACCGGCATCTCCGCCTACGATCGCGCACACACGATCAAGGTCGCCATCGATCCGCATTCCTCGGCGAATGACCTGGCACGCCCTGGCCACGTCTTTCCTTTGCGTGCACGCCGCGGCGGAGTTCTTGTACGCGCAGGGCAGACGGAGGCTTCCGTCGATCTCGCTCGGATGGCTGGCCTTATCCCTGCCGGTGTGATCTGCGAGATCATGAAGAACGACGGCACGATGGCCCGTGTCCCTGACCTTATCGAATTCTGCAACGAACACGGCCTCAGGATTCTTACCGTCGCAGAACTGATTCGCTATCGGCTCCAGCATGAGCGCTACATTTATCGCGTAGCGGAGAATACGCTGCCCACCGAATTTGGCGACTTCCGCATGATCGCCTATGAGAGCGAAGTCGACGGCGGCGAAAGCCACGTGGCGCTCGTCAAGGGAGACGTAGCTTCCTCCACTGAGCCGGTACTGGTGCGCGTCCACTCTCGTTGCACGGAGGGAGACATCTTCGGAGCAACAAGTTGCGATTGCTACTCCGTCATGCAGCGCTCGCTCAGGGCTATTGCCGAAGCAGGCCGTGGTGCGCTCGTTTACCTGCACAACACCAGCCGAGGATTTGAGATTGACCGCACGAACCCGGACGCGGGTCGAATCGTCTTTCATCGCGAGCTGCGTGCACTGGAGCAGCGCGAAGAACGCAACCAGCGGATCCTCCGCGCGGTGGGTCTCGGCGGCCAGATTCTTTCGGACCTCAACATCCGTAAGATCCGCCTGCTCTCCAATACGCCGACGCACATCCCTGCGCTCGAGGGCTTCGACCTTGAAATCGTGGAGCAGATCCCCATCCCCGGCGAGGCTCGCAGTAAATCCGCGACCAGCCATCAGGGCATCTAGGGCATTTCCGGAGTCCCTCGGGGTGAAAGCTCTCCGGGGGACTCCAACCGATCACAGGATATTTACGGCCCGCGCCGCCAGCAGCGCAATCGTGGCCAGCGAAATCATCGACTGCACCATCATCAGCCCCTTTGCCCAGCGCGATAGCACACCCGTATCGGCCGGGGAGAGCGCCGTGCTGGTATTGAAGGCAAGAAATAGATAATCCACAAATCCTGGTCGCCAGGCCATCGCGGCTGCGGCTCCCCGGCCTGTGTGCTGCGTCATCTGTGGGAAGAGGAACGCCCCATCCGAGTGCACCTCGCGCAGCGACCGTGCGTGCGGCCCGCCGGCATCCAGGCGCCAATACCACGAGGCAAACACCAGAATATTGGTAATCCACAGCGCCCCTGCAGAGAGAAGCAGATCGGTCGGGGCCTCCTTGTGAGCCGGCAGCGCCCGGACCAGAGATGCCAGGGAGAGGACCATGGCCAGCGTGATCACGCCGCTCAACATATAGCCTAGAAAATGGCTGACACCAAATCGCTTGGCGCGATGCGCGAGGATCGATGGAACCCAGAGAGCCACGATCAGCACCAGCAGCAGCCATTTCGGTCCCACTGTGAGCTCCTCGGGCAACGAAAGGCTTAATCCACCTACCGCCAGCAACCCCAGGAGCGCGGGCCAGGGCGGCTCCTTGGCATAGACGATTGGCTCCTTGGCTCCTCCTGCGAGCGGTAATGCTTTCTTTTCGTCCCCCATCGATTCCCTTCTAGACTGCCTGCGGATCCAGCGCCAGCGGTATCGGAAGAAGCCGGTCCAAGCCGTGCGCCTTCAGATCCTCCACCAATTGCTGCATGTTGCGGAAGACAAATCCGCACATCCCCACAGACTCTGCACCGCGTATATTCTCTGCCCGGTCATCGAGAAAAAGGGCCTGCTCCGGGGCCACTCCGAGCTTCGCCACGGTGTAACGATATATCTCCGGCTCGGGCTTCGCCATTTTCAGCTCGTAGGACCAGGTGCAGTGGTTGAAATCCTTCAGCCAGCCAAACTGCCTCTTCATCTCCACCACCTGAGTGTCGCCGATGTTCGAGAGGATTCCGGTCTTCATTCCCGCTGCCTGTACCTGCTGCGCCCACGCCAGAGCTGGCTCATTCAGCGACATCCAGCCATAGGCATCCAGAGTTAAGAGATGGTTGACCTGCTCCTCCGACAAGCGAATATCGGTATCTCTGGCGATCTTTTGCCAATACGCTTGACCATCCAGCGCACCACGGTCAAAGTCGTGACGATTGGACCAGTAATAGTGATCGAATACCTCCGGCGACAAGCCAGTCGTTGCGATCATCCCTCGGCGGGCCTGCGGGTCCAGCGGCGCACTCAGCACCATCCCATAGTCAAAAACAACAGCACGAAGATCCATGAAATACTCCGGGTGGAATCACAAAGTAACCTCTTTATTATGCGGGAGAGAGCTTGCTATCTGTGATGACACCCGCTTGAAAAGACATCGGGAGAGAATCCATTGGGAATCGCATTTTCAAAGCGCACGAATTGGGACGTCATGGAGACCGCCCTGGCAAAGGCTCTGCGGGAGCTGCAGCACTCGGGACGCCCCGTGCTCGACCTCACCGCGTCGAACCCTACCCACTGCGGCTTCGCCTATAACGCGGGGTCTCTTCTGGCGCCGCTCGCGAACCCCGCCGCATTGGATTACGATCCCAATCCACGCGGCATGCTTACGGCACGGGAGGCGGTTTGCAAGTATTATTCGGCGCACCAGGCCAGCCTGGAACCGCAGCAGATCTTTCTTACCACCGGTACCAGCGAAGCCTATAGCTGGGTCTTCCGGCTGCTCTGCGACGGCGGCGATGAGGTCCTGATCGCACAGCCCAGCTATCCGCTCTTCGACTTTCTCGCTGTGCTCGATGATGTGCGCCTGATTCCCTATCCGCTGATCTATGACCATGGCTGGCAGATGGATGAGGAATCGCTGCGCCAGCGCATTACCCCTCGCACCCGGGCCATTGCGTTGGTCAATCCCAACAATCCCACCGGACACTTCACCAAGCCGTGGGAGCGGGAGATGCTGGAGCGCCTTTGCCGGGAACACGGATTGGCACTCATCGTCGATGAGGTTTTTCTCGATTACGGACTCGATCGCTCCGCCGTTGCACACAGCTTTGCCCAGGGCCCATCTCCCGTCCTCACCTTCGTCCTCAGCGGATTGAGCAAAGTGGCCGGATTACCACAGATGAAGGCTGCCTGGATCGCCTGCCTCGGCCCCGAACCGGAGAGGCATCTTGCTCAGGATCGACTGGAGATCATTGCTGACACATTCCTCTCCATGAACGCACCGGTCCAGCACGCGTTGCCCGATTGGCTCGACACCAGCGACCGGATTCAGGAGCAGATTCGCAGACGTGTTGCAGAGAATCTAGGTGTTTTGCACGAATTGCTCGAAACGCAGACACTCGTCTCGCAGCTCGTGATCGAGGGAGGTTGGTATGCGGTGCTTCGCATTCCAGCCATCCGGCCGGACGAAGAGACTGCCATTGCACTGCTCGCGGAAGGCATCTCTCTACACCCGGGATACTTCTTCGGATTCCCTGAGTCCGGCTGGCTCGTCGTCAGCCTGCTGACCATCCCTGCGGATTTCTTCCAGGGAATTCACGGGCTGCTGCAACTTGTCAAGAAGGAATCTAAAAAATAGATGCTACCTTTCTTGATCCCCTAAACTTATACTTTATATATTGAACGTATCTGCATGGATACATTATATTTACTATCCGCATTAACATCTGTTTCGACCTTAATGGGGCCTTTCCTGCTAATTCTTTCAAGAGTCACGTTAGATATTCGTGCTCATCTATTTCATTATAAGCATCTTATCTATACAAGAAATGGGTTACGGGCTGCCTCTACCCCGATCGTTGTCTCTGGGCCGTGACCGGGAATCACCTGCGTCTCAGGCGGAAGCACCAGCAAACGGTCATGGATCGATTCGATGATCTGGCTCGAATTGCCACCCGGGAGATCGGTGCGCCCAATCGATCCGGCAAACAGCGTGTCTCCTGCAATCAGCAGATTCTGCGGCGCAAAGTGGAGACAGACGCTCCCTTGCGTGTGCCCTGGCGTATGCAGCACCTGTGCAGGATAGGCTGCCAGCCCAACCGTCATGGCATCTTCCAGGCTGGTATCTGGAGGGGCAACCTCCGGCGGAGCGACTCCCAGCCATCCTGCCTGCATGTTCATCATCTTGAGCAGTGGCAGATCGCGCTCATTCAGGAAAATCGGCGCTCCGGTCAGTCGCTTTAACTGCAGCGCACCGCCAACGTGGTCAATGTGTGCGTGGGTCACGAGGATCTGCTTCACCGTCAGGTTGTGGTTCTTCAACCGCGTCAAAATCTGGGGAATGTTGTCACCGGGATCGATGACGATGGCCTCGTGGCTGACCTCGTCGCCCAGGATGGTGCAGTTGCATTGCAGCGGTCCTACAGGAAAGGTTTCGCGAATCATGCAGCTATTCTACGGCGCGGGCTGGGATGCTACGATGCTTCCATGGCAGCAAGACGCGAGTGGACGGAATGGCACCTGACACCGCGTGGGTGGCAGCGCGGCTCCACGCGATCGCAGGGCAAGAACAACTGGATCGATGATCCCGAGGATCGTGTCCTCAGCTTTGTAACCAGGGAAGAGGAGACCAGCACCTCCGGTTTGACACACACGACCGAGGAGACGTGGCGCTCCAAAACCGCCGATACGATCGACGACCTGCTGCAGCAATTCGGCAAATGCCCCTCAATACTCTAGCCAATCTTGCTATTCGCGCTTGCGGGGAGCATGATCGCGAACACTCTTCACAAAGGCCTGAATCATGAATCCCCTGCTCACCCTGGTGGAAGCGCGTGCTCTCGGCGCGTTGATTGAAAAAGAGATCACGACGCCGGATTACTATCCCCTCTCGCTCAACGCCCTGATGAATGCGTGCAACCAGCGCTCCAACCGCGAGCCGGTGATGGACTTAGACGAGGAGGACCTCCGCCAGGCACTGCATGGGCTGGAGGAGAAGCGTCTTGCCGGAGTCGCCCGCGGATCGGATGGCCGCGTCAGCAAATATGAGCACTGGCTGCAGGAGGCCTTCAACTTCAGCCGGGCAGAGATGGCCGCCATCTGCGTGCTGCTACTTCGCGGCCCGCAGACAGTTGGCGAGATTCGCGGCAGAAGCGAGCGCCTCTTCCACTTCGACGAGCTCAGCGATGTCCAGACGGCGCTGAATCGCCTCATCGAGCGAGACCCTCCGCTCGTCAAGGCCTTGCCGCGCCAGGCGGGCACCAAGGAGGCTCGCTATATCCACCTCTTCTCTGGCGAGGTGGAGGCCGCTGAGACGCCGTCGTCCTCAGGAAAAAGCTCCAGTTCTACCCCAGACCGCGTCCAGGCGCTGGAAGAGCAGGTCGCCTCCCTGCAAGCCGAAGTCGCCGGGATGAAGCAGCAACTGGAGAGGCTGCTGCACCTGCTGGAATAGCCTGTAAGGATGCACGACTATGTAAACTAAGCGTAGAAGTATCCGTTACCCTGGGAGTGAGGTCTTGGATCTTCACGAGCTTTTGCCTGTTTTCCTGTTCGTCCTGCTGATCGTTGTCGCAGGCAAATCCGGCCAGTGGATCGCGCCTCGGCCCAAAGCCGTTCGCTGGATCCTGCAGCCGCTGCGATGGGCAATCCTGGTTTGCAGCACTCTCTCCGTGGCGCTCTATGGATACATCGTAATCGCCAGCCATCGCTTCCCGGCTATAGTGAGTCCGGATCACCGCTACGCTGCCAGCGTGGAGGAGTTCCACGGCGGTCCTGCCAACCCCTTCCACACCTCGGTTATGGTGCATGCGATCCTTGGAGTGGACCACCTTGTCGCCTTCACGTCGCGGAGCGATCCACGCGACATAAAGCTCGAATGGATTAGTGACCGCAAGCTTATGGTGTTCTATCCCGAGGGTCCGCAGGCTGGTTTGGGCAACGATCCGGAATGGAGCTGCACCAGCAGCAACAAGATTGAGGTCAGCTGCAACAGCTATAAACCTCAAAAGTAACTCCAAGCTCCCGTCGCCCATCGCCCCGGCTTTTGAGATATTGCTGCGGGCCTCCCTGCATGCCTTTAAGATGGATGGTCGCTGCTACCTGACTGTTTCCGCGACATCTGTGCATGCTCTCCGAAAGGCTCGTCTCTATGCGACGCACAGCCCTTGTTCTCGCGCTCTTCCTCGGCACCGTCTCCTTGCCATCCACGGCAAGCAGCCAGATTCTCGCCGCCACTCCGCCGATGGGCTGGAACAGTTGGGATTCCTATGGACTTACCATCACCGAGGCGCAGTTCAAAACCAATGTCGATTGGTTCAGCAGGAATCTCAAGGCATACGGCTGGCAGTATGTCGTCATCGACGAGGGATGGTATCTCAACCACCCGGAGAATCAGGGCAAGCCTGCATGGGAGTACACGCTCAGCAAGGATGGCAGGTACATGCCCTCCGAGATGCGTTTCCCTTCCTCCGCCAATGGCGCTGGATTCAAGCCGATCGCTGACTCCGTCCACGCACTCGGCCTGAAGTTCGGCATCCACATTATTCGCGGGATCCCCCGCGATGCGGTCGAGAAGAATCTCCCCATCGCCGGCTCGTCCTTCCACGCTGCCGATGCCGCCGACAAGAGCGACACCTGTGCCTGGAATCCGGACAACTACGGCCTTAAAGCCAATGCTGCCGGACAGGCGTACTACGATTCGCTCGCTCAGCTCTATGCCGGATGGGGCCTGGACTTCATCAAGGTGGACTGCATCTCTTCGCCATATAAGGACGATGAGATTCGCATGATGAGCCTGGCGCTGCAGAAGACGGGACGTCCCATCGTCCTCAGCCTGTCCCCCGGCCCCACTCCGCTGGACAAGCAGGCCGAGCTCAGCAAGTATGCGCAGATGTGGCGGATCTCTAATGACGTGTGGGATCAGTGGAAGCACACCGGGGTCAAGGACTGGTTTCCGCAGGGTGTGTGGGATCAGTTTGCGCTGACAGCCGCGTGGGCTGGACGTGCACAGCCCGGCCATTGGCCAGATGCAGATATGCTGCCTGTAGGCCATCTCGGCCCGATACCCGGATGGGGGCCTGCGCGCGACTCCAACCTTACTCCGGACGAGCAGCACACGCTGCTCAATCTATGGGCCATCTTCCGCTCGCCCCTCTTCATCGGCTCCAACTTTGCCGAGAGCGGAGCCTCGCTCACTCCGCTGCTCACCAATCGCGAAATTCTCGCCATCGACCAGCACTCAACCGGAAACCATCCTGTAGTCGAGACGGCCAACACTGTCATTTGGCTGGCTCAGCCGGAGAGTGGCAAAGGACACTACCTTGCAATCTTCAATACAGGAGACGCGGACCAGAGTATCCACTACGCTTGGAAGGATCTCGAACTGAAAGCCTCCAGCTACAGAGTGCGCGACCTATGGCAGCCCAAGGATCTTGGACCCGCCAAGTCCCTCGCCATAACGCTCAAACCCCACGCCTCCGTCATGTACCATCTGACCGAGTAACTGAACATTTTGACGGGCTGGGCCTGCATCCAAATCGGCTTGCAGGCCCGGGCGCACATCTCTGCAATTTAATCCGATACAAAGGGTGAAGCCGGTAAGCCTGCGGCGTTGTAGAGGTTTCCATCCGGAACCTCGCTCCAGGAGTAGCGCACATACTCCGGTTCGGCCACCTCTGCGCTGGACACGACGACCGACTGCCCATCGATCCGCGCCTGTGCTTTTACGAACTTCCGGTCGGCCCCGGCAATCTCAAATCCCCGGGGAGCACCGCCCTTCGCAACCAGACCCGCGCTGTGGTCAAACCATACCCGCAAACCACCTTCCTCGGGAGAAACCATGCGGTACAGCGGACCGGAGTACTCCAGTGTCTCGTTATAGGCGAGGGCTCGGGCCGCCAGCGCCAGCCGTGCACCTACGTCCTGCTTATTGGTGGGATGTACATCGTCGGGGTTGCCGATATCGATCGTCACCGCCATCGCCGTATTTCTCAGTGCCAGCACGCGACGTTGGGCATCGCGAGCCTCGGGCCAATTCTCCTCGGGCGAGTGGTAGCTCGATATCTGCACAAAGAGGAACGGGAAATCGCCCTGGCCCCAGCTATGTCTCCAGTCGCGAATCATGGTCTGAAACAGATGGCTGTAAATGGGCCAGCGTCCCACGGCGGAGTTCGTCTCGCCCTGATACCAGATCACTCCGCGAATGGGAAAGTGCGTGAGTGGGGCAATCATCGCGTTCCATAGCTCACCCGGAGCATAGGAGCGAATTTCAGGGTGCCAGGGAAACCTCGGCTCCGGCTTGCCCTCCGCTTTCGCTGCCTCTCGCGCGTGCTTTTCGTAGTCCAGTTCCCGCATGCGATGAGATTGTGCGTCGGTCATTTTTCCCCATTCGGAGAAGACCGGCATCAGCGAGGCATCGGCGGAGAGCGCCCGCATACTTGTCCATGCCTCTGCGGGGGTTCCTCCCCAATCCGCCTCAATCAGACCTAACGGAACCTTCTGATCGGCTTGAACATCTTTGGCGAAGAAGAAGGCCACTGCTGAAAAATCCGTAACCGTCTCCGGTGTGCATGCCACCCAGGTCTTCGCGGTTACATCATCTAATGCATACTGCGACGCAGCCTTCTCCACATGGAACAGCCGGATATTCGGACGGTCTGCGGTCTTTAACTCCTCCGCTGCGTTTCTCACCCGGCTCATGGGGAACTCCATGTTGGATTGTCCCGACGCAACCCACACATCGCCCACCAGCACATCGGAAAATGTAACTGTGTTGCTGGCCACCACATCCATGGTGAAGGGGCCTCCGGCGATGCCTGCGGGCAGTCCAACCTCCCACAGTCCGAATTTGTCTGCGACGGCTTTCCGCGTTGCACCACGAAATGTAACCGAGACAGCCTCCCCTGGGTTCGCACTGCCACGCACAACAACGGGCATGCCGCGCTGCACTACCATGTGATCGGCGTAGATTGAAGGCAGCTTCACCTCGGACCATGCAGCGCTCGCGGACAACAACGCGAACAGCGCTGCCACCAGCAGGCACTTCCCACTTCTCTGACACGGTATTGGCATTTTTCCATTCCTATGCCACGTCGCGACTGTGGATCGATCACGGCTGCGGCATGATTGATTTAAGTTGACCAACCATCATAGAGGAATTGTTCCGCCGCTGAATGGCGGTGTGGTGTGACTACTTTCCGAGGAAGTCGAAGATAGCGCTGCTCAGCGTATCCACCAGCCGGTCGATCTCGCTCTCCGATGGCCGCTCGGTCAAGGATGCTTTGCTGATCGCCGTCTTGACTGCGCGATTCATTGGCTCCTTGTCCTCTTCCCCGGCGAATCGCGCGTCCGGCAATCCCAGCGTCTTCTTGATGGCCAGAAGTTCGGTGATCTTGTCCGGCGGAATCTCATTGAGTGGCTGCTTCAGCTGCGAGGCAATCATCACCGTCTTGCAATAGGTATCGATCACTTCTACGTACCATTCGGCATGCGTTACCGTATCGGCCCAGCATACGATGCCGTGGTTCGCCAGCAGGATCGTATTGTGATGCTTTACAAAGGGCAGCACTGTGCGCGCAAAGGCCTTGGTTCCCGGCGTCTCATAGGGAGACAACGCAACGGGCCCGATAAAGACCTCCTGTTCCGGTATCAGGTTGCCAGGAGGCACCACTCCGGCGACAGCATGTGCCGTGGCATAAGGCGGATGGCAATGGATGACTGCTTTGGCCTGCGGGACCGCTTTGTAGATCTCCAGATGCAAGAGGATCTCGCTGGTGTGAGGGCGATCGCCGCAGATGCGGTTGTTCTCTAGGTCGACGAGCGAGAGGTCTTCGATACGCAGATCGCCCTTGCTGCAAAGAGTCGGTGAGGAGATCACATATCCGGGGGAGATTCGCGCCGAAATGTTTCCCCCGTTGCCATCCACATACTGACGATGCCACAGCTTGCGTCCAGCATCGATGATCTCTCGCTTGAGAGTCAGCGCCTCGGGTGAATGGAATAGTTCTGTTGCCTCTTGCGGCGAAAGACTCGCGGTGCTTGGCACGGGCAGGCATTCGTTGATCGCTCGCCGCACGATCTTTCGTATCTGATCTTCACTCAGTCGATTGATGTCTTCACTCACGTGCGTTCCCTCTCGATCCACCCTCTTTGAGAAACTATTTCCTATTGTAAAATGGGTCCTCGTGGATGGGCACCTGCTTTGCCAGATTGCATCCGTGGATACTATCCTCCCTTAATTCCGCGCCGGTGCACACCGGCAATCTCATAAATTTCATCTGCTGCGAGGAACGGCAGGGTCTGGCCTGGCCATGCGCTATCCAGTGCGGTAGCCGGACACCGGACGGATGTGGCAGACTTGCAGGCGTGAGGAATCTTCAAGAATCATGAAGTCTCTGCTGCTCTCTGCTTATAAACAACTGGAAATTGCCGACCTGCCCCAGCCTATCCCCGCCGTGGGAGAGGTTCTGGTTCGCGTCGCCGCCTGTGGCATCTGCGGCAGCGATGTTCATGGGTATGATGGCTCGTCTGGCCGTCGCATCCCACCCATCGTTATGGGACACGAGGCCGCGGGCACCATTGCCGCAGTAGGCGAAGGAGTCCACGACTATGCCGTCGGCGATCGCGTCACCTTCGATTCCACCATCTACTGCGGACACTGCCGCTTCTGCCTGCAGGGCATGGTCAACCTGTGCGATAACCGACAGGTGCTAGGAGTCTCCACCGAGGAGTACCGCCGCGCAGGTGCTTTTGCTGAATATGTTCTGGTACCCGAGCGCATCCTCTACCGCCTGCCGGATAACCTCTCTTTTGCTGAGGCAGCCATGCTCGAGGCCACTTCGGTTGCCCTGCATGCGGCGTCTCTCTCCCACACCCAGCCGCAGAACACCGCTCTGGTCATCGGCGCGGGAATGATCGGCATCCTCACGCTACAGGCCCTTCGCGCGGAGGGTTTTCCCAGCGTCCTCGTCGCGGACGTCGATTCCTCCCGACTCAAATTGGCGAAGGAACTCGGAGCCGATGCAACGTTGCAACTCTCAGGCGACGACCTGGCAGCGGAGATCCTCCGGCGCACCGATGGAGCAGGAGTCGATGCAGTCGTCGAGGCGGTCGGCCTGGATCTCACGGTTCGCGCTGCCATCTCCAGTGTTCGCAAGGGAGGCACCGTCACCCTCGTCGGCAACATCACGCCCGAGGTCACGCTGCCACTGCAGCAAGTTGTCACCCGCCAGATTCGCCTGCAGGGATCGGCTGCCTCCGCAGGAGAATATCCTCGCGCCATCGAACTGCTATCGAGCGGAGCCATTCGCGTCCAGCCGCTCATCACCGCCATCGCTCCGCTCGAAGAAGGGCCACGGTGGTTTCAACGGCTCTATGCGCATGAACCCAATCTGATGAAGGTTGTGCTCACGCCCACTGACCCGTTATGAGTCGGATGCGGTCACCATCTGCCGCCGCACTCGAGGAAGGATTGAATGAAGCGCATCGCTCTGTGGCTCTCGAAAATTCAACAGGCAAAAGCCGCTGGGGAAACCGCGGCGCTGGCCGTGACGCTGATGATGGCGCTTGCTCTCTGCCCTCAAACCTCCGCCGCAGCCGCCAAAGGCGCGCTCCAGGTCTACTTCATCGATGTCGAGGGCGGTCAGGCCACGCTTTTCGTCACTCCCGCGCATGAATCCTTGCTGATTGATACCGGGTGGGCCGGCAACAACGGCCGCGATGCGGACCGTATCGTTGCAGCCGCCAAACTCGCAGGCCTCAACCGGATCGACTACGTTCTCATTACCCACTATCACAACGATCATATCGGCGGAGTGCCCCAACTAGTGGAACGCATTCCGGTGGGTACCTTTATCGACCACGGCCCAAACCGTGAGACAGCGGACGCAGACACCGAACAGAACTGGGAAATCTACCAGAAGATCCTGGCGACGCACGGCAAGCGCCTCGTCGTAAAGCCTGGCGATACGCTCCCCATCCAGGGCCTGCATGCAACCGTGGTCAGCTCTGATGGAAATCTCATCGACCACCCGATAGAGGGCAGTGGCGCGGCGAACTCCTATTGCAACTCAGCCGCATCCTACCCTGACGACGTTACGGAGAACGCTCGCTCCCTCGGACTTCTGCTTACCTTCGGCAAGGTGCGCGTGCTCGATCTGGGAGACCTCACCGCCGACAAAGAGATGCAGTTGATGTGCCCAGTGAACAAGGTGGGCAAGATCGATGTCTACATCGTCTCCCATCATGGCTGGGAGCAGAGCACCTCGCCTGCACTGATGGGCGCGATTCAATCACGCATTGCGATCATGGATAACGGAGCGAAGAAAGGCGGAACCCCTCGCATTATCGATAGAGTGCAGCAGGCTCCCGGCCTTGAGCGCCTTTGGCAGCTTCACTATTCGGAGGAGGGCGGCACCGCGCACAATACCGCAGTACCCTACATAGCCAACCTCCCGGGAGCCGATAGCGGCTATTACCTGAAGCTGACCGTCCATCCCGATAACAGCATGGAAGTCTTCAACGCCCGCACCGGGGAGTCCCAGCACTACGCAGCGCGCTGATCCCGCGCCGCAGGCTTCGAGAGACGTTTACGCCGCCTCGGGTATGGTCTCGATGCGGCCCAGCAGCAGCACATATCCTGCAACGCCAATCAGCAGAAACACGGCAGCGGTTGCAAAGGCCCATGCGAAGGAGTGCGTTATCGCTGCAATGTAGCCGGTGAAGATCGGCGCGGCAATCGCTGCGATCTGGTTGCCGAAATTAATGATCCCGCCCACCTTTCCTACGCTCTCGCGCGGCGCGATCAGGGAAGGAATAGACCACGCCACGGGCGCCGCCGCTCCCAGTCCCCCAATGGACAGGCTGATCCAGAAGAGAGCCGCCTGTGGGGTGTGCGAATACGCTGCGCCCAGAATTCCCAGCCCCAGGCTCGTACCTGTTACCAGCACAATCTGCCGCACCCGCGATTCGTTCCAGCCGCGCCGGACAAGCGCATCCACCAGCCAGCCCCCGACAAACAGATCCGTAATTGTCGCAAACGCCCATGGAACACTGGTGTACGTGACCGAGTGCAACAGAGAAATGTGCATGGCCATCGACAGGTAGCTCGGCAGCCAGGTCAGCAGCAGATAGAAGGTGTAGTTATAGGCGGCAAAACCCAGCGCCAGGCCAATTACCTTCCGCTGGCGCAGCAGGTACCCAAGCGATACACTCTTCGCTGCCCCGGCGGGTCGCTCTGCCTGTGCGCCCCCTTCCACCAGAAAGCGCCGCTCCTCATCTGAGAGCTTGCTATCTTCGCTGGGATTGCGATACATCCCACAAAACAGCAGAAAATACGCAAAGCTGATGAAGCCCGTTGCAGTGAAACTCCAGCGCCAGCCGAAGTGCAGCAGCAGAATCCCGATCACGGGAACGCCAATCGCTGAAGAAAACTTTGCCGCGGCATCGAAGATCGCTGTCGCCAGGCTCCGCTCCTGCCGCGGAAACCAGTAGCCAACGGCCTTTGCGTTGGCCGGGAATGTGGGAGCCTCCCCAACTCCCAGCAGAAATCGCGAGGAAAACAACCCCGTAACTCCTGTCGAAGCCGCTGCACCAAACGATGCCAGACTCCAGATGAGTGTGCTGAAGCGCCCGACCTTCTTCACCCCGAAGCGATCGAGCAGCACTCCGACCGGAAGCTGCAGCAGCGCATATGTCAGGTTGTAGGCGCTTAGTAGATATCCGAAGGTAACGATGGAGATGCCAAACTCCGCGTGCAGCGCGCCCTGCGAGACGGAGAGGTTTACCCGGTCAAAGTAGTTGACCAGCACGCCCAGTCCCAACAGGAATGCGATCCTCCAGCGGCGGCGGGGTACCGCGGGCACACACGTATTGCGAATTGGAGCCGTAGAAAATGGAGTCACTGTGGTTTGAGTGATTCTATTGCCTTCGACGCTCAAAGGCGAATCGTACGGGCAGGACGCCATGCCTGCACGGGCGCGGGGATTCGTGTATCGCAGGCGCAGTCAGCTTGGGGGTAGGAAAACTGGCGCTGCTGTTTTCCTGCCCCCAAGTTATACGGTGTCAAGCAAGTCTATTTTTGAACACTCCCTGGACCGCCCACGGGATAGAGCCTCGGCAACCGATCCTCCACTGACGGGAGCGCGGGAAACTTCGCGTGCGGCTCCGTCTGATACCAGTAGGCCACGGAGAAGAAGTTATCCGAACGATGGTTGGCATTGCCATGCTCGATTCCTGCCACAAGGGACTTGTTAAACGGGATCGGTGAATCCAGGTGGAAGCGATAGAGCGAATACCGGCCACCAGCGCGTTCGACACCCTTTACCGGCGCGCCAAACAACCCATAGGAAAATGCATGATCTCCGAAGTCCCAGGCGCCAAGGAAGTAGTCCTCCGTTCCAGTGCCATTGATGGAAGGAGTATGCTCGCCGTCGATAAAGAACATATCGTCGCCTTCTCCAAACCATGCATCCTGATTCTGCAGAACCGACATTGTCACGCCGACAAAGTGGCCCTTGCCTGTGGCTTCCAGCCATGTGTAGTTGCCCTCGCCATTCAGGTTTGTCTTCTGATTGACAAGAGGGTCTCCGTTACTCTTCCAATCGCTGGTCCAGCCTTTGGCGGGAGTAGCCTGCCTGTACTGTGCGTGGAAGTACATCGTGTCCGAAGCCAGCGGCTGATTGCAATGCTGGTAGTCAATGTTGAAGTAGAACGCGTGAACCCGTTCCTTCCCTTCATTCGTCACAGTGATCCGCGCATGCTTCTGGAAAGGCATGGGGAAAAAGGAGTTGAGAGCCTTATCCGGAGCGACCGCCAGCGGGACCGACTGGTAGAGCACGTAATCTCCCAGTCCCAGGCCGAAGAAGTCGCCGATTGGCGTCTCAATACTGGGGCTTGCTTCCCCGTCCCAATAAGCCCGGAGCACAAGCTTCTTCAAGTGGTACATCTCACCGGAGGCGATAGTGATCCACACATGGGTAATGACTCCCGGCCCCGCGTCGTCCATCAGCGTCAGGGTCTCCCCTGGAGGGATAGGGCGCGCATCCGCGTTCGCGCCTGTCCGGTCATAGCTGGACACGCGCCTCTGCGTATAGTCGTGCGGCTTGGTCAACCCAGAAAGCATCCCATCCGCGGCTCCACTGCACTGGGCGAAACAAGGCGCACTGGCAGCGAGAACCAGCAGGGCCAACCCCTTCACAACTCGATTCATCTCAATCTCCTTGTCATCCGCAACACAAATCTGGATCATGCCTGCCACAGCTTCACAGGCCCTTCGCCGCTGCCGTGTGCGGCGCGGTCTTTTGAACCCACCCAGAGAAGAAAAATTGGAACACGGCATTTATAGTCCAAATCCCCTGTGAAATGAATACGAAGTGCGCCTTGCATCCTGCGCCGCCGGTTGCTCCGAACAGAGGAACCAAAGCCTGATTCGCATCGTATAGAGGAGGTGAGAGCCCTGAATTTGTATCCGGGACGTAGTCAACACAATGCCGATACTTGAAATTCTGAACCAGACGGTGCGCGCCCTGTGGGAGCAAAAGCTGCGGAGCTTCCTCACCATGTTCGGTATTGCATGGGGAATCGCCTCCGTCATTCTTCTTGTCGGGCTGGGCATCGGCTTCAACGTAGATCAGAAGCACCGCATGCGGTCTATCGGCACCGACATCGCAATTGTGTGGGGTGGCAAGACTGGTGCGCAGGCCGGCGGATATGCCGCAGGCCGTGATATTCGCCTGACCATCGACGATGCGCGCGCCGTCCAGCGCGAGGGCTTCCTCATTAAGACAGTCAGCCCCGAGCTGCGGCGGAACGTATCGCAAGTAAGCCTCTGGAATGCGGCCAACCGCGCCGTTCGCGGTGTGTGGCCGGGGTATCAGCGCTTTCGCTCTCTCAGCGTAAGCAGCGGACGGCTGATGACACAATCCGACGAAGACAACGGATACCGAGTCGTGATCCTTGGAGCGGAATCGAAAGATCAACTCTTTCCCGGCTCCATCTCCGCGGTCGGCCAGGAACTTCTCATGCAGGGACTTCCCTACACGGTCATCGGCGTTCTGACGAAGAAGCAACAGAACGGCAGCTACGGAAGCGGCCCGGATAACTCGCAGCTATTCGTACCGTATACATCCATGGCGCGTGACTTCCCTCCCGAAGATGGCCCGGGAGTGATCCGTGGAGGAATCAGTAATCTCGTTATCGAGCCCATAAGTCCTGAAAGGCACGAGGAGGCGATTGCCCAGCTCTATCGTATTCTCGCCGTTCGCCATCACTTTGAGCCCACCGACAAGGATGCTCTCTTCATCTGGGACACACTCGAAGGCGCGAAGCTGCTGGAGCGAATCTTTAGCGTGATGACCCTCTTCTTTGGCGCAGTAGCCCTGTTGACTCTGTGCCTGGGAGGAATTGGCGTGATGAACATTATGCTTGTCGTCGTCACGGAGAGAACCAGGGAGATCGGGGTGCGCAAGGCACTGGGGGCCACGGCACGCGATATCAAGAGACAATTCCTTGCCGAGTCCGCAACCATCACGCTGATCAGCGGCGCGCTTGGCTTCGCCGGTGGAGTTGGTATCGCGATCCTGATGCGCTTTATTCCCCTGCCGGATTTTGTTCCGCACCCGGTCATTTCTCCCATTGCCGTTTTTCTTTCGCTGCTAACCCTGTCGCTCATCACGCTGACGGCGGGCACCTATCCTGCACGGCGGGCTGCGTCGCTGAGTCCAATTGAATGCTTACGCGACGAATAGAGGAGACGGCATGGGATTGCGCGAAATGATACGGCAGAGTTTGCAGTCGCTCCTGCGCAATCGCCTGCGCTCCGGGCTGACGATGCTTGGAATCATCTGGGGACTGGTGACCGTCGTCCTTCTGCTCAGCTATGGACGCAGCCTTGGCAGCGGCATCCTCACAGCCTTTCTCGGCATTGGCAACAATGTCGAAATGGTGTGGGGCGGGCAGACCAGCATGCAAGCCGGGGGACAACGCTCAGGAAAGAAGGTCAAGTTAAAGTACGAGGACATCGCCGCAATCGAGGATGGCGCTCCACTGGTAAAGGCCGTCAGCCCCGAGACCGATGACAACCTCTCCTTCAAATATCGAACTCGCGTGGTCAACATCTCGTCGAAGGCGGTGGAGTATACGTATGGCACCATGCGGCGATTGAAAGTGGCCGAAGGCCGCTACTTTGAGCCAGATGATTTTACCCAGCATCGAAATGTCGTTATCTTCGGCCCGCATGCCGCGACAAAGCTCTTCTCCGGATTACCCGCCGTTGGGGAGCAGGTATCCATCGAAGGCCATTCCTTTCAGGTCATCGGAATCCTGGCGCTCAAGATTCAGGACTCCTCCAACAATGGCCCCGACAACGAAAATGCATTTATCCCCTTCGACGCCATGCGTGATCTGCGCCATCAACGCGATCCCGACATGATCGTCTTCCAAGCCGTTTCGCCGGAGTTGCACAAGCAGGCACTGGGCCAGGTGCGCGCGGTGTTGGCCGAAAAGCATCACTTCGATCCTCACGACGATAAAGCCGCCCCGGATTGGGACACCGTCGAAGATGCGCAGCAGATCCTTCAATTCTCCACCGCGCTGGAAGTTCTGCTCGGAGTCATCGGTGCGCTTACGTTGGGCGTGGGCGGTGTCGGGGTCATGAATATCATGCTGGTAAGCGTCACGGAACGCACCCGTGAGATCGGCTTGATGAAGGCGCTGGGCGCGCGCAAGCAGGACATCCTGCGTCAGTTTCTAGTAGAAAGCCTCACCCTGACTATTGTCGCCGGGCTTGCCGGTGCCGTACTTGCTGTTCTTGTGGCCCACCTCGTCCCGCCAATGCCGCTCTACTCGGCAATGTACAAGACGAGCAATCATGAGGGCGACCTCGTGCTGCGGACGCCTCTCGGAATCATGGTTGCCTCTTTCCTGATTCTCGCATTGGTTGGCGTTATATCAGGAATGATCCCCGCAATTCGAGCAGCGCGCATGGATCCGATCGCGGCACTGCGCCACGAGTAAGCAGCAGCGCGTCAGCGCATGTAATTTAGCGGACGCCCTCTGCTAAGGCAGTCTCGTTACACTCGGGCGTTGCGCTCCGTCGCGAGCAGGTCAAATCCTAAATACATTTTCCCGCGCTGTTGGACCACTCCAACTGCACGGTGTATGCGCCAACGGTCTTTGTCGTCCATGCGCAGATGTCGCCGATCTCTCCATTGCTATCGTCATACCAACCCTGGCCCGGGATCGGATCTGTAATCGCCTCACATAGCTCATGGGAGCTGGTAGAGGTCAGAGCCGCGAATACGTCCAGGCCTCCAGTGCAGCCGGAGCAACTGGGATACGGCATCACCGCATAGAACACCTGTCCCGAGATGTCGTTGTGATAGCCGCAGAATGCCTGGCAGGAGGCGCTCCCTCCCTGCACTACGGTTACGCCGGGTTGCACGTAAATGAAGTACAGCACGTTAGGACCGGGCTGAGGAATCGCAGCCGTCGTCGCGATTTCATGTTGAAGAAAGTGCTGAATCGCTGTGTCTGTGACGGATTTATGCAGAGCCGGCTTGGCAATGGAGATGGAACCGGCCAACTTTCCGTGACCGATCGTATAAGCAGGAACGCTGTACTCCCCTAATTGATCGATGAGCGGGCTGGTAAGGATGTCGGTGAAAAAGCTATTGATCTTTGGCAGTAAATCGCTGGCTGGTGCCGTCTGCCATCCGCCTCCCCAAAAGATCGTGAACACCTCCACGTTGGCGATCAGCGGGCCATTGCGATAGGTCAGGTGCGGTGGTACTGCTGGCGCGGCCTTCGCGTCGATGACATTCTGCGGTTGATGCAGTGGCACGACTCGAATCGGGTCGCCGTGTGCGGGATAGATTCTTCTCTCTGAGACGTCAGCCATAGTACCTCTCCTGTCGTTGTCTCGTAGATTCCTTCAAGCAGCCTGCCGGCATCCTTCGGTAAGGCGGGACTATGCCATAGTGAGGTGAAAAGCCACAACCGTTTCCTGTATTTTGGCGTGTTTATGACGATCGTTGGGAATAGAGATGCGTCTCGAATGGAATTGGTTGAACGCCTTTCCACGTTATCTAGGAAGTTGCCACCACTTTGCGAAGCCGCCAGAGAACACTCGCTAAAGCAGCCAGCGCCGCGCTCCAGATGGCAAAAGCAGCGTGCACCGCCCAGGCAGGAGCTTCTCCCACTCGCCGCAACAGGAAGGGCAGAAAATTCCATGTCGTGATGTGCACATAGTCCCATGGATCCTCTGTCATGGCGTGATTCGTCAGGCCCCAGGCATTCATCTTCCCCAATGCGAAGGCGGCAATATTCCGGAAGCGCAACGCGATCACCCATGTTGGATGCCCCAGCGTTTCCATCTGGTAAATCTCCAACGGCAGCCAGAATGCCAGCGATGCGATCTGGATCAAAATGCTGATGCAGACAAGCACTATCCCCGAGGTCCAGACCAGCCTGCCCAGCTCGCGCCGATAGTTGAGGAGCAGAGGAACAGCGAGCAGCGCAGCGAACTCCACCGTTGTAGAGACATAGCGATCTCCCCACGCAAAGTCGCCGCTCCATACGGTGTATCGCGAATAGAACGCGAGATACTCCGCCAGCAGAAACGCTGCCATGATGAGGTATGCCTTCACCGCAGGGCTGAACCGCTTCCAACTCACGACGGCGAGCAGAATCATGAGAACCAGCAAAGGATCGAAGAGAAATATCGACTTCTCCGGCGAGAAGAGCGCCCCGAAAAGGCCGACGTGCAGCGGAGTCTCAAATGGATAGTTCGCCGGCAGCGATGGATTCCGCTGCCGTGCCTCCATTGCCACCATGCTCACGTAAGTGTGAAAGAACGACCCGAAGCGGTAGTACTGGTACAGGCGGTCGATCAATCCAAAGACCGCGTAGATAGGAACCGCCGTCATTGCATAGATAAGGCTCCGGTGGCGAAGATCTTTCCCGCGAACCCCTTCCATGCGCATCGCCAGCAACACGAAGAGTCCCCCGGCGAGCAGATCCATGCCAGTGGTGAGCCGCGTCAACAAATTGAGTCCGAAAGCAGCCGAACCGAGGAAGAGAGCGCGCCGGTTTCCGCTCAAAACCCATTCATACTGATAGGACAATCCGGCCAGCGTGAGCAGAAAGATGTAGTTGTTCTCCATCATGTTCTGCGTGTAGTGGAGGTGCGTCGTTGCGAACAACAGAGCCAGAACTCCCGCAGCCGCATGGCTCGTCTTGAACTTCAATTGCCGCAGAAAACGGAAACAAAGCAGCGCAGTCAGAACAGCGATAAGCATATTTGTGCTGTAACTGACGAGGATGTTTCGCACACCTGGATCATTGCCGTCATAGCTGGAAAACACGGGAAGCTGCGCCACGTAAGTGCCAATTACATCGGCGGGAAGCATCAGCAAGGACTGCCCAATGCCATACCAGCTTTGCAGAGTACCTCCTCTGCCGTGCACTCCGAATTCGGGATATTCGCTTGGAAACACCGGCGGCTCTGACGTCCAGAACGCATGAGTCGATTGCAGCCGATGCATCGTGTCGGCTGTGCCCAACTCTCCGGACTGAACCACGAATGCCAGAAGTGCGGCAACCAGCGCGAGCAGGAAGCCTGGATCACGCAAGCGGTTTTGCATCAGACTCGGTGACGTCATCGATCGATGGCCCCTCAATTCGTATCCACCGTTGATGCATATTCAGGGACCAGCTTGATCTTGTGCAATTCAGGATTTGCGGACATTCACTCCTCATACGCCCATCGACGCAGATAGTTTTCTACGATGGTAAGCTGCCTTTGCCCGCAGCACAAAGGCCACCCATCACACGGGAACCTCTCACTACGATTCGCTTCAGAATTGTGGCCCTAGGCGGTAGAGTAAGTACGGAATGGGGACAAGTCATCGGGAGAGAGGAGATCGGGATGAAGGACAACGGAAGGTATTCGAATGCATGGGGGGCGATGGCCTTCGCGGGCGTTGTTTTTCTCAGCGCCTCGTGCATGGCGCAGCATGCTAAGCCCATCCCCTTCTCGGATACCAGCGTCATCTCCAGCGATGGCACGGCCCACGTCACGCGGATCATACCGGTGCCCACAACGGTGAGCTCCGAAGCTCAGAAACGCTTGGCGGAACCCGCGTCGGACGCTTCGGTTCCGACATCGCTTGCGGACCGCCGCCGCGGAACAGACGAATGGCAGGCGCGCGCGGGTGCGGCCTTCCGTGCGCTCTACCCGGTCAACATCACTTCGCAAACCATCGCTGGCGTACCCACGCGGGTGATTACCCCGCTGACCACGCCCCAGAGCAAGCAGGACCGAGTCCTGATCAACGTGCATGGCGGCGGCTTCAATGCGGATTCAGGTTCCCTGAGTGAAACGATCCCCATCGCTAATCTCTCGCAGACCAAGGTGGTTGCGGTGCTCTATCGATTGTCGCCGGAGCACCAGTTCCCCGCTGCGGTCGAGGATACAGTTGCGGTATATAAGGAACTGTTGAAGACCTATAGGCCGGAAAAGATCGGACTCTACGGAACCTCTGCAGGCGCCATTCTTACAGGGGAGGTTGCAATCCGCCTGCGGCAACTTGGTCTCCCACTCCCCGGAGCCCTCGGCATCTTTTCCGGAATGGGAGACTTCACACAGCCGGGCGACTCTCAGGCTCTCTATGCGCTGAACGGCTTTTCCGGCCATCTGGACCCGCCGCAGGCGTCGATGCAGTCGCGGGAGCAATATTCTGGAAACACCGACCTTAAAGATCCGGTGCTATCTCCGCTCTACGCGGACCTGCATGGCCTTCCCCCGACGCTTTTCATCACCAGCGGACGCGATATGCTGCTCAGCGGCACAACCATCCTGCATCGTGCCTTCCTTCGCTCCGGGGTGGACGCACGCCTCATCGTCTTTGAGGCGCTGCCTCATGCCTTCTGGAATGATCCCCGCCTTCCGGAGACGAAGGAGGCACACACCTTTATGGCGGAGTTTTTTGACCGCGAGTTGAAGTAGCTCCGCGCAGCAGGCGATAGCTGAGGCGGAGGCCTCGAATGGTTCTCCGCCTATTTGCCACTTCTATCGCTCGCCCCACTTCAGCTTCGACCGCAGCACGTCGAAGAAGCCGGTGGCGCCTAATCGAACGAGCTTCACACTAAAGTCGGAGCGGCGGCAACGAAGTTCGTCGCCAACACGGAGCTGAATGGCCTCCTGGCCATCGATCGTCAGGAAAGTCTGGTCCGGCACACCTTCGATATTGATCGTGATCTCCGAATCCCCTCGCACCACAATCGGCCGAATCGTCAGCAGGTGCGGGCACACCGGAGTGACAACCATCGCATCCACATTGGGGACGAGGATAGGGCCGTGCGCCGAAAGGGTGTAGGCTGTCGAGCCGGTCGGCGTGGAAACGATCACTCCATCCGCCCTGAAGGTGGCCGCCACCTGATCGAAGAGCTTGATCGTGAAGTCACCCATGCGCGCGATCGCGCCCTTGGAGACCACTACGTCATTCAGAGCCTCATGGGACTGGTCCAGCTTGCCGTGGCGAAACAGCTCGGCGTGAATCATGGCTCGCGATTCCACCGTGCAGCAGTCGTTGTACCAGCCCTCCAGCGTGGAGTACAAATCCCCCAGCCGTACCTCGGTCAAAAAGCCAAGGGAGCCAAGATTGACGCTGAGGATGGGGGTGTTCGACTTGGCAAAGACTCGTGCAGCCGCCAGGAGTGTCCCGTCTCCCCCCAGCACCACTACCAGCTCCGGATGTTCGGCGGGCATTTCGTACCGCGGCAGGATGCGCGCTTCCTGCGTGTAGTTGCCGCTCACCGGATCGAGAATGGGAGTGAGGCCATGAGCCTTCAACCATAAGATCAACTCGGGGATCAGGGTGGACAGTTCTTCCTTTTGCGGCTTGGAGATAATCGCAACGGGTCTCATGAGAACTACAGTGTAACGGAGGGAGCACGCTCTTCGCTGCGGGCAGGGTCACCCATTCGCAAAACATGCGTGCAACAGAAACTCCTTGTTGCCCTCTGCCCCTGTGATGGGAGAATCGATGATCTCAATAGCCTCGCCGCCAAGCTCATCGACGCATTGGCGAACGCGGTGGATTGCCAACTGATGTGCGGCAGGATCTCGCACGATACCGCCCTTGCCGATATGCTCCCTGCCAGCCTCAAACTGCGGCTTCACCAGCACCACCGCTTCCAGTGCGGATGACGGGCCACTCAGGATCGCGGGGATCACTGAGGGAAGCACCAAAGTGGCCGAGATGAAGGATACGTCCATCGAGAGAAAGGTGATGCCTGCAGGCAGTCCCCCGGGCTGGAGAAGCCTCGCGTTGGTACGCTCCATCAACTCCACGCGCGCATCGGATCGCAGCTTTTGGGCTATCTGCCCATACCCGGTATCGACCGCGAGCACCCGCCGCGCACCATGCTGCAACATGCAGTCGGTAAAGCCTCCGGTCGAGGCTCCGACATCCAGGCAAAAACGATCGTTCAGGTCGATCTTCCAGTGCGCGAGCGCCGCTTCGAGCTTGAGCCCGCCCCGGCTCACATAGCGCAGATCTTCGCCCAGCAGCCGAAACACCGCATCCTCGGATACTGGTGCTCCTGGCTTTTCGATCTTCTGCTCGTTCACGAGAACGCGCCCGGCAAGGATCATTGCCTGGGCGCGTTCTCGTGTCGCGATAACTCCCCGCGCCACCAGCAGCTTGTCCAGCCTCGTCTTCATGGCTTGACTCGTGCTCTAGGGGGTTCCGGAACCAACGATGCGGCTGGCGTTGATCGAATTGCTGCCTCCTGCGACCTGACCACCTGTGCGGAGATCCACGACCCAGCCCGGCAAATCCACTGACGCCGAGATCGTGTCCGTATCCGTACGAATGACGATTATCTGAGAACTGGTGGGCGAGGTTACGTACACCTTCCCAATCAAGGCATTCGATACTGCCGCCACGGAGCGCGGCTGACTCATCACCGTAATCGTCTTCTTCACCGTGAAGCTGGTCATATCGACCACGCTGACCGTGCCATCTCCCTGGTTGGCGGTATAGGCTCGCGTGCCGTCCTGCAGCACAGCCACCGTCGCAGGATGATGGCCCACCGGAACCGTGGCGAGCACCCTGCCGAAGGTGGACGAATTATTGCCATACACGTCGGTGGAGATGTCGATAAAGCTGACCGTATTCGAATCGTAGTTCGCGGTCACCAGGATGCTGGCCTTCTGGTAGATCTGCGCGTACACCGGACCTGCGCCAACGGAGATCGTCTGGCAGTTATAGGGGCAGGGCTGGTGATCCGGACCCCATGTCGCCGCATTGAGCTGGTTTGTCTGGCCGTCGATTACCGACACTGTTCCGCTGCCGCGGTTGAGGATAAACACGCGACGATTGTCGGAAGAGGCCACTCCATACACTGGGCAGGCGCCAACCGTAATTTCACCTGAAACCGTGTTGGTAGACTCCTCAATCGCGTCCACCTTCCCGTTCACGCTCTGCGATGGTGTGTCGCAGACTCCCGGCGCCACCATCTGATTGATCGAGTACACCCGCTGAGCGCCAGAGTTCCCCACCACCGTCACCGGCCCCATCTCCACAGGAATTGCCTGCTTCAGGGCGACCGGGCTTCCGGTCAGGAAATCCACCTGGTTCGTCGCGGAGTCGGACAGGAAGACAGCGTTTCCCGTGGACAACACGTTAGCCGGGGTCGTGCTTGCCAGCAACGTGGTCACGTTCACGTTCTTCGTCATCAGGCTCGCGGTTACCGGAAAGGAGCTGATCGTCTGGTCGTGGTTCAAGGTATAGGCCTCCCCCCCGCTTGGGCTTAAAGCAAGGCCGATGGGGCCGGGTCCCGTAAACGCCTGGGCGAGGATGCTATCTCCTGAAAAATTCAGAATAGTCGCAACTCCAGGGGTCTTAGGGTCGGGAACAGCACCGGGAGCATTCTGCTGGGAGAGCGCCACCACCAGCGTGGCAGGTTGCGGGGCCGGGCCGGTCGGGTTGATCGGGACTACCACCGGGCGATAGGTACTTCCACAGCCGCAAACTGCGGCCAGCATCAGCAACCCACCGGCTGCCCACCAAGGGCGCTTCGGCCCTGTCAGACTCAACACTCGTGAATACCTCACTTAAACTTCCAGTCCTTCCAGGAACTCCCGCCGCGGCTGTATCCAGGTACCAGGGCGCGCGGTTTATCCGCCAGGAAACGCCGTACTTCGCTACTCTTACCAGAACGGCAGAACTGAAATTGACTCTCGAAGCATGATTGTAAATCACGAAAGGCACTCGAGGCCGAGACTGGCTCCAGATCGCGAAGATGACCCTACCTGAACAACCCGCTCCGGTCGCGATGGAACGCGCGCCAATCCTCGTCTGGCAATCTACTGCAATCCTGGCTACCACCCTGTCGCTGGCTGCTTTCTGGATTCTTGTGGTCGCCCATGCACCGGCGGGCTTCCCCCACTTTGCCCTTTCCGTGGGGATATGTTGCGCGCTGGCGCTGGCAGCCTGGATTCTGCATGCCGTCACCCCTATGGCGGCATGTACCGGCGCTCTCCTCGCTTTGTCACTGTCTATCTCCGGTCAGATCTGGTGGCGCTCCCCTCTGGTCCCGATGCTCGCGGTCTTCCTTCTTACCCACGTGGCAACCCGATTCCGTCGGGAGCGCAAGGAAAAACGGGGTCTCGCCGAAGCCCGCCGCGGCAGAGCAGCCTCGCAGATCGCCGCCAATGTCGGTGTTGCCGCATCGGTCTTGCCACTTGCTTCGGCGCACGACTGGCTCCCGTCGGTCCTGCCCTGCTTTTTCTGCGGAGCAGCAGTGCTTCCCGCCATCGTTGCTGCGCTGGCGGAGGCCGCAGCCGATACCGTCTCCTCGGAGATGGGGCAGGCCCTGTCCGGCCAGCCACGGATGATCACCACCGGCAGGCGGGTTCCACCGGGAACGGACGGCGCCATCAGCATTGCGGGAACGATGGCTGGGGCTGCCGGGGCCGGGATAGTTGTGCTGGTGTCGCTGGCGGTGCTCCACCTCTCGCCACTCGCCGCCATCCTCGCCTTTGCTGGCGCCAACTTTGGATTGTTTGTCGACAGCCTGCTGGGGGCCACGCTGGAGCGATGGGGATGGCTGAACAACGATGCGGTCAACTTCTCCTCAACCCTGGCCGCTGCCGCATCGGCGGGACTGCTCGCCTCTGTGTACCTCTAGATCGTTGCCCCGGTAAGCCAGTGGATATGCAGCCGCCACGCCGCATAGCTCATCATCTCGTGGAGCATCCGCTCCGCTGAGTCATATCCGCTGATGCTTTTGCCCGGCGGCCGCGGAGAGGTGTACACCTCGAGCCCCTCTGCCGCGCATAGCTCATGAATCCGGAAGAGATGGGTTCCATCGCTCACGATGACGATGCGCCGCAGGTGATTCGCGCGGGCGATCACCGCCAGCCTGCGCGCCTGCTGTCCGGTATTGACGCTCTGCGTCTCCGCGATGATCTGGCTCTCCGGTACGCCGTGCGCCAGCAGATAATCATGGCCCACGCCGCCCTCCGAGTGCACTTCGTCTCCCGCACCGCCGAGCGTAATCACTAATGGCGCAATTCCCTGCTCGTAGAGCGAGAGAGCGTGATCCAGACGGGCCCGCAGGACCGGTGAGGGCCTGCCGTCATACTCCGCCGCACCGAAGACCGCAATGGCGTCGGCGGTCCGGGCCTCATCGTGCTCGGCAAAGTATTGAATCTGCGAGTAGACCCATGCAAACCAACCCAACGCAACAAACACTGCAGTTGGCAGGAGCCATCGCAGCAGAGATCTCCCCGGCTTTCTTGCGCCTCGTAGATTTGTATCCGGAACGATCATGGTTAGCGCTGCAATGCCATCACAACCTCGTGGGTGGGGATGGCCCCTTCACGCAAAATCTGCCAGGAGTCTCCGTCTCCCGTAAGATCGACGATTGTCGTCGGGACAGCGCGGCCGGTGGGGCCGCCATCCACGATCAATGGAATCCGCCCGCCAATCTGATCTCGAACTCCACTCGCGTTCGTGCACTCCGGCATGCCTCGGAGATTGGCTGCCGTCGCAGTGATGGGCAATCCGAACGCCTCCACCACCGCCCGAGGAATGGCGCAGTCTGGTACGCGTAGCGCCACATTTCCCGTATTCGCTGTGCTGCGCAGAGGCAGGCGCGATCCTGCCTTTACGATAATCGTCAACGGTCCGGGCCAGAAGCGCTCCGCCAACCGGTCAAAGTTGGCATCAATCTCGCGCGCCAGCTCAAAAGCCTGGGCTACGCTGGCCAGCAGCAAAGAGAGCGGCTTGTGACGCAGACGCCCTTTGATCTGGTAAATTCGCTCCACCGCCTGCAGATTCACCGGGTCCACCGCAAGACCGTAAAAAGTATCGGTGGGCATCCCAACCACCTTGCCGCTCCTCAGGCAGGAAACGATGTATTCCACGTGCTTCGCTTCAGGTTCATCGGGATGGACGCGCAGGATTTCCGCAGACAAGGTCTCTCCGTACTGGGTAAGGTAAACGTTTGGCGAAGCCGGAAACTATCATACCGCTCGAGCACCCTGCAACTCCATGCAGGAACACAAGGTAGAATCGCACTGATGCAGACGGCTCGAAACCAGACGCGTATTCGCATTGTACAGAGCCGGCAGAATAGCCGGGTGAAAGAACTGCGTGCCGCTCTCTCCCGCGGCCCTCGCAGCTCCCAGGACCCCGTCGCTCTGGAAGGTTTGCACCTGGTCGAAGAGGCCCTGCGCAGCGGATTGAAGGTCACCACGGTCTTTCTCCGCCAGGGCAGCGAACCGTTGCTGGATACCCTACCGCTTGCGTCGGAGACCGAAGTTCTTGCGCTTCCGCCGGAGGTTTTTGCCAGTGCGCTTACCACCGAATCCCCCCAGGGAGTCGCGGCGCTTGCTCTCCCTCCCCACTTCGATCCCCAGGATCTCTTTCGCCGCCAGCCCCTGATCCTCGTCGCTGCCGGGCTGCAGGATCCCGGCAATATGGGGACGCTGCTGCGCTCCGCGGAAGCGTTTGGCGCAACCGGCATTCTCGCTTTGCCCGGCACCGTCAGCCAATGGAATCCGAAGGCCCTTCGCGCCTCTTCCGGATCGGCCTTCCGCCTGCCAGTGTTCGCCATGGGCGAGGGAGACGCCGTGGCCCTGCTGCGGCAGCATCGCCTTCTTCTGCTGGCCACTACCGTCAATGGGGGCACCCCTCTGCGGGAGATGAACCTGAACCAGCCCTGCGCCCTGCTGATCGGCAATGAGGGCGGCGGGCTGTCACAATCGCTGCTCGAGAAGGCAGATGCAGCCGTCACCATTCCCTGTGACGGACCGGTGGAATCGCTAAACGCCGCCGTCGCGGCCAGCATCGTGCTCTATGAGGCGTCTCGTCAGCGAAGCTTGCTCTCCACCGCTCTTGCCTCGCGGGAGCTCACACGGCCATGAGTCTCTTCGATCAAACGCCCGATCTGAGCGCCCACGACAGAAGCCAGGCCGCTCCCCTTGCCGAGCGCATGCGCCCGCGCACGCTCGACGAGTACGTCGGGCAGGAGCACCTGCTGGCTCCAGGCAAGCCATTACGGGTCCAGATTGAACGCGACGATGCTGCGTCGATGATCTTCTGGGGGCCTCCCGGCGTTGGAAAGACCACGCTTGCCAAGATCATTGCCGAAACCACCAAGGCCAGCTTTATCGAGTTCTCCGCCGTCCTCAGCGGCATCAAGGAGATCAAGCAGGTGATGGTGGACGCCGAAAAGGCCGCAGCCTACGGCTCGCGCACCATCCTCTTCATCGACGAGATTCACCGCTTCAACAAAGCTCAGCAGGATGCGTTTCTTCCCTACGTTGAGCGGGGAACCATTCGCCTCATCGGTGCGACGACGGAGAATCCTTCGTTTGAAGTGATCGCCGCCTTGCTATCGCGCTGTCGGGTCTTCACGCTGCACCCGCTCACCCAGCCTCAGTTGATCCTGCTGCTGGAACGCGCTCTGAAAGACGAGACCCGCGGTCTTGGCTCGTTGCACCTCGAAGCCGATGCGGATGCTCTCGCCATGATCGCCGACTACTCCAGCGGGGACGCGCGCAACGCATATAACGCGCTGGAGATGGCCGCACGCATGTCCAGCGATGGCCGGATCACCAAGGCTATTGCCGGGGAAGCGCTGCAGCAGCGGGTTCTACTTTACGACAAGCATGGCGAGGAGCATTACAACCTCATCTCTGCCCTGCATAAGTCTGTGCGGAACAGCGATGCCGATGCTGCTCTCTATTGGCTGGGCCGCATGCTGCAAGGCGGCGAAGACCCCATGTACATTGCCCGGCGCGTAGTTCGTATGGCGGTGGAGGACATTGGCCTTGCCTCACCGGAAGCGCTGAACCTGACTCTCTCCGCACGCGATGCCATGGATTTTCTTGGTTCGCCGGAAGGAGATCTCGCGCTTGCGCAGGCAGTCGTCTACCTGGCGCTGGCTCCAAAGTCGAACGCGGTCTACACCGCCTACGGTGCGGTTCGCAGCGATATTGAGGCGACGCGCGCCGAACCCGTTCCCCTTCACCTTAGAAACGCGCCGACCAGCCTGATGAAGTCCCTCGACTACGGCAAAGGCTACAGATATGCGCATGACGAAGAGGGCCGCGTTGCGGATATGGACTGCCTGCCGGAAAGCCTGCTGGGACGCAGCTACTATCACCCGACGCAGGAAGGCCGGGAGAAGCTGCTGGCGCAGCGGATGGCTGAGATCAAGCGGATCCGCGCTGCAAAGCACAAGCGTGAGGAGTAGTTACTGCCGCTGAAGACCATTCAACGCATCGATAACGATGCCTGCGGTCAGCACCTCGGGAAGCAGGCGAGGCGGTTCAGTCGCCGATGCCGGATAGATGGCATACGTCGGCACTCCGCTGCGGCCCAGTTGCGCCAGCGTCTGCGCAATCATCCCATCGTGCTGCGTCCAGTCCGCGCGTAGCAGCACCATTCCACTCTGCTTCAAGCGCTGCTGCACGTCGCTCCGGTCGAGCACCACGTGTTCGTTTACCTGGCAGCTCAGACACCAGCTCGCGGTAAAGTCCACGAAGACCGGCTTGCCAAGTGCGCGATACTTCTCCACGGCCGCCGGAGTGAAAGGCTCCCATGTAAGGTCGCCGGACTTTGCCGTCGTTTGTATTGGAGACGCGGTACGCACGGCATAGACCGGGATAGCCACGGCGATTGCCGCGACCACGATTGCGAAGACAGAAGCCATCCGCTTTGCCGGCCATCGGCCTACGATCCACCCCGCAACCGCCAGCATCAGGAGCGCAGCCAGCAGGCCGATCAGCGCATTTACACCAGCCGACTGCGTAAACACCCACACCAGCCAGATCACGGTGCCGAATACCGGAATGGCGGTTGCCTGCTTCAAGACTTCCATCCATGCCCCGGGCCGAGGCAAAAGCCGCGTCCATGCCGGATTGAACGTCAACAGGAGGTAAGGCAACGCCAGGCCAAGCGCGACCGCCGTAAAGATAAGGAACGTAACTCCCGCAGGTTGGGCCAGCGCAAAACCGATAGCCACGCCCATAAACGGAGCCGTGCACGGAGTAGCGACCACCATCGCCAGCACTCCGGTAAAGAAGCTCCCCGTGTATCCGCTGCGCTTCGCCAGGGAGCTGCCAGCACTCGTGAGCGTCAGGCCGATCTCAAATTGTCCTGCGAGCGACAGGCCAAGGAAGAACAGCAGCATTGCCATCAGGGCCACAAAAACGGGCGACTGAAATTGAAATCCCCAGCCCAGTTGCCGTCCACCTGCACGAAGCAGCAATAGCGCGGCAACCACAGCCCAGAATGACACCAGGATGCCGAGGGCATAGACCATCCCATGCATCCGCATACGGTGGCGATCTTCTGTGGAAGACTGTACCAGCGCCAGACCCTTCAGAAACAGCACCGGGAAGACGCATGGCATCAGGTTCAGCAGCAGTCCGCCCAGCATTGCCAGCCCTGCAATCCGCAGCACCATACCTGCGCTCGCCCTGGGAGCCGCCATCGGCGCGGTGGGCACGGTTCCCTGCTGGGCATTTACCAGGTAGCCGACGCCGTCCAGCACGATCAGACCGCGAAGCCGGTCTGGATCCTTCTTCAGATCTTCGTCCTTCTTCAGGTCGATCAGCAATCCGTCAGGTAGTGACTGAACCGGCTCCGGAGCGGGATTACTGATTTCATCCCGATGAAGCGGAAAGAATTGCGCCCCCGACTCTCTCTTCCCTGTAATCACCGCCATGCGAAAGCCGGTCGCAGTGGGCGCGAATCGGACCTGCCATGACGCGGGAAGCGGTTGCGGCAGGGTCTTGCTCAGGCGATCGAACAACGCAGCCACATCCGGATTGACCGGCGGAGGAGTGGTTGCGCTCCCTGCAATATCGAGCGATACATTCGCCTTTCCCGGAATGCAGACCTCACGGCACACCAGCCAATCCACCTTCGCGGCCAGCGGCTCATGCTGACCTGGCTTCAGCGCCGTCTTCACCTTCATGGGGATTGGGAATAACACCTCGTTCTCGTAGCCGTAATCCATGTAGGGTCCGAGCGGCAAACGGCCAGGCGTCGGAAACTGGATGGGGCTCGCGGAGAATCCCGGCGGCAGGTTCCACTTCACGGTCGGCGGAAGTCCCGAGTCGCCAGCATTGACCCAGTAAATGTGCCACCCCTTCTCCAGCTTGAAATACAGACCCGCCTCGAAGGATCCCGGCGACGCAATAGCTGGAGTTGGCGTCAGCAACTCCACCGTCAGATGGGGAGCACTCACGGGCGCAGCGTGAAGCATCGCCGCTCCCATAGTGGCAAGCATGGCGACAACGATCCATATTCTAAGCAAGGGTGCCTTCATGAAGAGTGGTCCCGCCCGAAAGCTTTCGCCTTCTATTCTAACCGGAATCGGCATCGCATCGAAGCTACGCAGGATAGGCCTGGCAGGTGCAATGTGAGCCGATCAACCGTAAATACGGGCGTGTTCCCTGAAGATACAGCGGTCCATCACCACTTTGATGCCGTCAGCCTCGGCCCATCCCGCAGCCTCGTCGTGGCACACACCTTCCTGCAGCCACAGATACGGAATTTTGAGCCGCATTACATCTTTCACAATCTCCGGAACAAACGCTGAAGCGCGAAATACATCCACCAGGTCAATCTTTCCGACGGCCCGGCATGCATCCTCCAGCGTGGGATAGCAGGTCTCCCCAAGAATCTGCGTGGCTGCGGGGTTCACCGGAACAATGCGATAGCCTTGCTGCTGCATGTAGCGGGAAACTCCAAAGCTTGGGCGGTCAGCCTTGTCAGACAATCCGATGACGGCAATGGTTTTGGTGTTCCGTAGAATCTCTTCGATCGTCTCTGGCTCGTTCATCTGTCAGTTGCCTCCCAGTGGCTCAAGCTCAAACCCCTTGAGATGCTGGATCTAGTCATCCAGATCGTCACCCGCTTCGACCGCCGCAGGCACGCCGCCCTGCCGCCGCATCAGCAGATATCCGCGAATAAAAGGCTCCAGATAGCCATCCAATACGCGATCCACATCGCCCACTTCCACCTTCGTCCGGTGATCCTTTGCGATGCGATAGGGCTGGAGGACGTAGGAGCGGATCTGCGAACCAAAATTAATTTCGAGCTTGGCGTCTTCCACCTGCTTGGTCACTGCCCGCTTCTTTTCCAGCTCATATTCGTACAGGCGCGAACGCAGCATCTTCATGGCCCGTTCGCGATTCTTATGCTGCGAACGCTCGTTCTGGCACTGCACCACGATATTTGTCGGCAAGTGGGTGATGCGGACGGCCGAGTCCGTGGTGTTCACATGCTGGCCGCCCTTGCCGCCGGAGCGGTAGGTATCCACACGCAGGTCTTCGCTCTTGATATCGATCTCGATCGAGTCATCAATCTCCGGCGATACATAGACGCTGGCAAACGAGGTATGCCTCCGCTTGGCCTGGTCAAACGGGGAAATGCGAACGAGCCGGTGAACCCCTATCTCTCCGCATAGCATCCCGTAGGAATTCTCTCCCGTGATCGTGAACGTTGCCGACTTGATGCCGGCTTCCTCCCCATCCTGGTAGTCGTTGACCTCTGTCTTGAAGCCTTGACGCTCTGCCCATCGCAGATACATTCGCATCAGCATCTCGGCCCAGTCCTGCGACTCCGTGCCGCCCGCACCGGGATGCACCGTGACAATCGCATTCAGAGGATCGGTCTCCTGAGAGAGCATGGTGCGCGATTCCAGCTCGTCGACAAACTCGCCGAGTGCGTGGATCTCACGCTCCAGGTCCGCCTCGACAGGCTCGCCCTCCCGTGCCAGTTCGAAGTATGCCTCGATGTCGCCGGTTCGCCGCGTCAACTCGGCGGCATCCGCCAGACGCGACTCCAGTCGCTTGCGATCACGCATAAGTGGTTGAGAGAGTGCGGGATTGGACCAGAGGCCGGGGTCCGAGAGCTTCGCCTCGACGGAAGCTAGCTCGCTGCGCTGTCGTGCGGGGTCAAAGATACTCCCGCAGGTCGCGAACTTTTTCGCTCACCTGGGTGTAGGCGAATTCGAGTTCGTTGATTGTCATCACGTAAGGAGACCTGTCTTTTCAAGAAGAATCTGGCGGCGGCGAATGTACAACAACTTCCCCGCCCGTGCCGTTGCCACTATCGCGATTATGGCACACAGGATTGCAAAGATGTCGCCATGGGTCGAATAGAAGGTCAGGTCGTCACGGAACCCATAGCTGCCATAGAGCGAACTCTGCTGATTCCGCGGGATGCTTACCGTCAACCGGCCATAGGGATCGATGATGGTTGTCGTGCCGTTATTGGTATCGCGAAGGATCCAGCGCCGGTTTTCAATGGCACGCATGCGCGCCATGTTGAGGTGCTGCCAGGGAGCGCTGGTGTCTCCATACCATCCGTCATCGGAGATGTTCACGAAGACCTCGGCTCCATTCACCGCAAACTGGCGTACCTCGTCGGCAAAGATCGATTCGTAGCAGATAAAGACTCCGTAGCGGTGCCCGCTGGTGCGAAAGACCTTGCGATACTCCCCGCGCCCAAAGTCAGAGACATTCCGGGTCAGGTGGCCCGCGAACGTGAGCAGATTCTTGAAGGGCACGTACTCGCCAAACGGTACCAGGTGAATCTTGTCATAGCGCCCGACAAACTGTCCGCTGGGCGCAACTATCTGTGCCGAGTTAAATATCTGGTAGCTCTCCGGCTTTACATCGATCCCTATAATTCCGGCAATCACCGAAGCGCCGGTCTCCGTTGCAAGCCGGCGCATCACGTCCTGAAAGCGCGGATCTATATCTCGAAATGCAGTAGGTGCTTCCGGCCAGACGATCACCGCTGGTAATTTCGCAGGTTGCGTACAGGGAACCTCGATCGATGGCGCACCCGTCTCCGGCATCCCGGCGATATAGGTGCCGCAGGTTTGCTTGCTCAAGGCTGAAAAAGCCTGGGCATGCGCGTCATAGTCTGCGCCTACCCAGTCCTGATTGCTCTTTACGCTCAAGTTAGGCTGCATGAGAACGGCGGTTGCCTGCGTAGGCTGCTGAGGCGGGGGGAAGAAATGCCCCATCTGCAGGCAGACTGCAAGCAGCAACCCCACAACGCCAAGCTGTAGCTGGAGTTTGCGAGTGCCCGCCAGAAGCGCCGCCGCCAGCAGCGCACTAACGGATGCCAGCAGGAAAGATAGTCCATACACGCCTGTGATGGTTGCAATCCGGGTCAGCCAGTAGTTCTCTACCTGTGAGTAGCCCAGTTGGTCCCACGGAACACTGGTGATGCGGGACGCGGCAAACTCCAGCGCCACCCAGAATATGGGAACCGCCAGCAAGGCTGGCAGGTTCCGGCCAAAGCTTTTGCGCATGAGCGCGATAAAAAATCCAAATAGCGCGAAGTAAAGCCCGAGAACAAGGCTGTATCCCAGTAGAATCGCCGCGGAAGCAGCCGCTGAAATTCCACCGTAGTAGAACATCGTCTGGTAGATCCAGTAGCAATTCCCCAGATACCAAAGCACACCCGTAAGGTATGCAAGCAGCGCGCTACGGCGCAGATAATGCGGCTCGGCCACACGATTGCCATGCAGCAACGCAAAAATCAGCGGTACCAGCGCCGCCCAGCCAAAGACCGTACGCCACCAGGGCACTGGCCCGGCGATCGGAAACGGCAGCAAGAGAAGAAACGCGGACAGGACTGCATGGACCCAAGGCAGATTCTTGAGCGTATTCATCGGGCAGAGTCTACCATTCTCCGTCGCATCATAATTCGTTCCACGTGCCTCTCTTCAGGTTACAATTCAGCATCATGCTACAGGAACTCCTCCACTTCGCGATGCATGTACTAACCATCACCTTTTTTATTGGAATGGCTGGCTCGTCCATCGTTGTCGTCATCAGTTTTGTTGAGGACCTCGTGGAACTCTTTGGACAAGAATGACCGCCCTCCACACCAAAGACGTTGTTGACTGCATCGAAATTCAGACATACACTCAGCCCTGGGCGGCAAACAGTTACAGAATCTTCGATTAGCTAGCTTTGAAACAAACCTTATCCATGGATCAAACTACCACCCAGGCTCCTTCAAATCGTGTACGGCTGGTAGTGGCGTCCTCGGTGATGCTCACCTTCATCTCCTTCTGGCGAGCCGCAGCTATCGTCCTCAATGATCTGGGCTCCTCCGCTTTCTACGCCGGAGGCATTTCGGAAGAAGCCGTCGGCAAGTCCGCCCCCTGGTTCATCCTCGGAGTTATGCTCTTCTCCTTCGCGGTGCGAGCCGTTTATGTGGAGAGTTGTTCCATGTTCACGCGCGGCGGCGTTTACCGCGTGGTCAAAGAAGCACTTGGCGGAACCTTTGCTAAGCTCAGCGTCTCCGCCCTGATGTTTGACTACATCCTTACGGGACCAATATCCGGCGTGTCTGCCGGACAGTATATTACGGGCCTGCTCAATGAAATGATGTCGGTAAGCGCGATGCATGGGTGGTTGCCCCATGCTCTTCTAAACGCGAACCAACAGGCAACGCAACTGCCCATGAATGGAACCTCTGCTGTGCTGGCAGCGGCGGTGACCATCTTTTACTGGTGGCAGAACATCAAGGGCATTGAAGAATCCAGCGACCGGGCGATGGAAGCTATGAAGATCACGACCGTCATGGTCGTCATCCTTCTCGTCTGGGGCATTTATTCCGCCATCCACCTTGGCGCAAAACTCCCTCCATTCCCCACTCCATCTCATCTGCATTTCAGCAGTGACGCCCTTGGTCTCTTTCGGCATACGAAGGCCGCCGGAGCTCTCGGCCTCTTCGGCGTCATCATGGCCTTTGGCCACTCCGTCCTGGCGATGAGCGGCGAGGAGTCCCTTGCCCAGGTCAACCGTGAAATCGAACACCCCAAGCTGAAGAATCTCAAGCGTGCCGCGATTGTGATCGCGATCTACAGCCTCGTGTTCACCGGCATGGCATCGATGCTCGCCGTAATGCTGATTCCCGACGCGGTTCGCGTGCCCATCTATCGCGATAACCTGATCGCTGGAATGGCGATGTATATGGTAGGCCCGCAGGTATTGCGGATTGCCTTCCGCGTCTTTGTCGTTGTTGTTGGATTCCTCATCCTCTCTGGCGCGATCAATACCTCCATGATTGGCTCGACCGGCGTATTGATGCGGGTAGCAGAGGATGGCGTTCTTACGGACTGGTTCCGTAAACCGCAGAAGCGCTATGGCACCAGCTACCGCATCGTGAACATGGTTGCGCTCCTCCAACTTTTCACGATCATAGCCAGCCGGGGCAATGTCATCACCCTGGGCGAAGCGTACGCCTTTGGCGTCATCTGGAGCTTTACGTTCAACAGCCTGGCAATGCTCGTCCTGCGCTACAAGTACAAGGGCGAGCGCGGATGGAAGGTGCCACCAAACTTCCGTATCGGCAAGCTGGAAATTCCGGTCGGCCTGACCTCCGTCTTCATGGTTCTGGTCTGTACGGCCATCGTGAACTTCTTTACCAAGACGGTCGCTACGGTGAGCGGGGTCGCTTTTGCGGCCACCTTCTTCTGCATATTCAGCTTCTCGGAACGGCAGATTAAACGGCGCCATGCCATAACTACCCAGCAGATGAAGGAGCACTTCCAGCTTGAGCATGAAGACACGGTGGGCCGTGAAGCGCTGAAGATAAAGACCGGCAGTGTAATGGTCACCATGCGCGATGCGGCGAATCCGTTTGCACTCAAATGGGCGCTGGCACGTACGGACACAGACGTGCAGGACATCGTCGTTCTTACCGCTCGCGTCATGGGCGTTGGCGGACCGGAATATGTCGAAGCGTCCGAGCAGTTATTCAGCGAACATGAGCAGATGGTCTTCACCAAAGCCGTGTCCGTAGCGGAGAGCTTTGGAAAGCATATCTCCCTGCTGGTAGTACCTGCCGGCGATGTCTTCGCAGCTCTGGTTCAGACCGCAAACTCGCTGGAAGCCGACGCTGTAGTCTCTGGACTATCCAGTCGAATGACTGCGGAAGACCAGGCATTTCATGTCGGCCAGGCGTGGGAAGTGATCCCAGATCCCAAACGTCAGTTCACCTTTTACGTAGTTGCCCCTGATGGCGAGGCACAGGCATTTCACATTGGTCCGCATGTACCCACGCTACAGGCCGATGACGTGCAGCTTGTCCATCGCCTATGGCTAAACTTCCACCGTGATCCGGATATGCAGAGTCTGCATCACAGCGATATCGTCACTTATGCTTTAACCCGTCTGGCCACAGAGTATGCACGCGATAAGGAGGAGACACTGAAAGATATGCGCCGCTCCGCCCTTAGCGGCCACCAGGTGAGAAGTCTAGGTTCTTCTTATCCAGAACTAACTGAGCAACCTTCCAATGTATCCATGCCTGCTCCCAAGGGCTTTAATGATCCCAACGATACGGAACCTTAGAAGCTAGATGCTGCACTGCAATTCCCTGCTCGATACCATTTCTCTTGCTCTCCCATATCCCACCTTCCTCCACAATTAGCATCTAACTCCCGAGTTATTCTCTTTGACATTTGTCAAAGAAGGAGTATTTTGCGTATCGTGAAGTTAAGGCAAGTCTTAGGCTTTGCAACGAGAGAAGGCTTAAGAGGAGGAAGAGTGCAGGTTTCAGAGATCCTACAGGAAATCGACAAAGAGATATCCAGGTTGCAGCAAGTTAGAGCCCTCTTGGCGGGAGATACTGCGAATGAGGCTCCCAGGCGCCGTGGCCGGAAGAAAAAGGTAGTGACCAGCTCTTCAACAGCAGCAAAGACGGTTGGAAAAACCAAGAGAAAGCTAAGTCCAGAAGGCCGCAAACGAATTGCGGATGCTATGAAGCGGCGTTGGGCCGAACGGAAGAAGCAACAGGCGGCGAAAGCCGTAAAGTAGTCGGGCCTGCAAAAGCTCCCAAGAACAAAGGGCAGATCGAATAGCGATCTGCCCTTTGTTTGTTCTTATACATCAAGCTACTGTAAGGTTTCTCCGGCCTTTATCTTTGCAACTTCAATCCCGCTATCTTTCAAATGCTCTGCCAACTCTTTCGGTGTACCCTTTAGCGGCGGAAATGTTCCATAGTGAATCGGCAGAACTATCCTGGCGCCTAGATACTTCGCAGCCAGCGCCGCCTCTCGCGGTCCCATCGTGTAGTGGCCTCCAATCGGCAGCATGGCTACCTCAGGAGAATACAGTTCGCGGATGAGCTTCATATCACTGAAGACCGCGGTATCTCCAGCGTGATAGAGCACGGGTCCATTATCGATGGTGAGCACAAATCCCGCCGGCTCGCCGCCATAGATCGTCTTATCCCCATCGTGAATACCAGAAGAATGCTTTGCTTCGACCATCGTCAGAACCACATCCTGGAAGCGAACCGATCCTCCAATATTCATCCCATTCGTCTGGGTAACTCCCTTGGAAGCAAGCCAGCTCGCGACTTCAAAGATCGCCACAACCATGCAGTTGTGCTTCTTCGCCTGCGTCGCCGCATCTGCGATGTGGTCAAAGTGCCCATGTGTGACCACGATCAGGTCTAGCTTTTCAGGAAGCTTATAGTTCTTTGGGAAACTGGGATTCTGCTCGATAAACGGATCGATCAGGATAGATGTTCCACCGCCGGTAAGAACATGAACGGTAGCGTGTCCCAGCCACGTAACTACTGTTCCGCGCAACTTGCTCATAAAGAAATTCCCTCCACCTGGAGTTCCCGGCTATCGAGTAATGATCACTTCGTAGACGTTATCTTTCGCGAGAAAGAATTTGTAGTTGCTATACGCCTCGAATATCTTCTCGATACCCCGGTTGGTAAAAACCCTTTGCACCGGATAGTGTTCGCTCTCCTGCATCTCAATACTGTCCGAATCCGTAAGATGGTAGCGACAAAACGCGGTCTCCGCGCCTGCCTTCTTCGTGTGGAACAGTGCAAGAATCCGCCCGCCGGGTTGCATGCAGGAATGGAATCTCTCGATCACAGGAGCAATCATGGGCTCGGGCAGATAATCCAGCGTTGTCCATAAAAGAACGACATCGAACATCCGTCCTGAGAATTCAAGGTTCTGTGCCAGAAATGCTTCCGTGTCGTATTGCTCAGCGGCCCCTTCTTCGCCCTCAGCCGCTGGCTTCACCCAGTCTGGCTTCATCGCTTCATGCACAATGTCCGCCATGTAGACACTATGGCCAAGGCCGGTGAGGAAGTTGATATTCGAGGGAGACGTCGGGCCGATGTCGAGAATGCGCAGGTTTGGCTCGGCTTTCAGGTGCTTCAGCATAGCGGACCAGCCGCTCGAATGCCGAGGCACACGAGGACCTGAGAGCAATGTGGGGCTCTCTGAGCGGCGATCGCCAGAATGACTTCGTTGGAATATCTTACGCAGCACGTTCCCGTCTTCCCAGTCGACAGCACGCTGGCAACTGTTGCTGGTCCCCGCTCAATTAGCCGCGGACCGGCAGGGTGGAGTGGGCGCCCTGCGCTGCCGAGGTTACAGGCGCCTCAACTTTGGCTGCGGAGGGTGCTGACACTAAGTCTACCTTGCCGGTGAAGTTTGCATTTTCCTCAATGGAAAGACGAGCTGCCCGAATGTCGCCCAGCAAAGTTGCACCTTGCCGAAGCTCCACTCTGCCAGTCGCAAGAATGTTCCCAGTAAGCACGCCCTGCACAATTACATCCCGTGCAGAGACATTCGCCTGTACACGGGCGTTCGCGCCAACGGTCAGCCGGCTATCCGAGAGCGTAATGGTTCCCTCAATATGCCCGTCAACCACCAGGTCTTCGTTGCCCTTCACTTCTCCGCGGATTTCCACGGATTTGCCTATCACCGCTGCAGCGTTCTCACCTGGAATCATTTATCTCTCCTCAATCCATCTGGGACTCAATCGAACTATACGAAACACTTGAAGCGTGCCGCAATCGCCCGGCACATGAAAGAAGCCCTTTGAACCATCAGCGATACGCCCTTGCCCGTCGTTTTCCCGCTCGGCGTATCTTTGTGGCCGCCCATCAACACGTCGCTACAACAACACAACTGCAACATACTTGCCGGTTGAACCTCTTCGAGACAACTTGCGTCTAATCAAACAGGAGAATGATTGTGATAGCCGATCGGTGAGTTCTCCCACGAAGAATTCCTATGCGAGTATTTTGGTAGATATAACTTCGATGCGACCAACTGTACAAGCGCTGCTATGGCGCCTTCTTACTACAATATTTCTAGCGGTGACCGCCTTTGCGCCACCGGCCACCTCAGCACAGAGCAAAAACGACTTTACCGGCGATGTTATGGCCCTCGTCCGCCGCGCCGCGGCCAATGAGATGCAGGCAAACCAGAGCCGGGGAACACAGAACCCAAGTCCTGTCCGGTTTACGATCCATAAAAGGGATCAGAAGGGGGCCACGACTAAGGAGATCATACAGACACGGGAAGGCAGCGTCGCCCGCCTCATCGCGGTCAATGACATGCCTCTCTCTCCAGAACAGGAGCAGGCTGAACACGCCCGTTTACAGCGGCTGCTCGATCAGCCAGAGATACAGGAGCATCGGCGTAGGCGGGAAAAGGAAGACGCAGACCGCGCCAATAAGCTCATCAAGGTGATGCCCGACGCGTTTCTCTACTCCTACGCTGGCATGGCGCAAGCACCCAGCGGTCCGGCGATCAAGCTCCACTTCAAACCCAACCCTAACTTTGTCCCTCCCGATCAGGAATCTCGCGTGGCCACCGGAATCGAAGGCGAGTTGTGGATTGACCAGGCGCAGGAGCGAATGGTGCGCCTCGATGCTCACCTCTTTCAGGATGTGGATTTTGGATGGGGCATCCTCGGGCGGCTCTACAAGGGAGGCGACATTCACATTGAGAATGCCGACATCGGCAATCACAACTGGCAACTGGTAAACATGAAGATGGACCTCGTGGGAAAGGCCCTCATGCTCAAAACGCTGACCTTCCACATCACGGAAACTGCGAGCGGCTTTCAACCCGTCCCAAGAGAATTAACCTATCAGGATGCGGTTCACCTGCTGCAATCCAACTCATACCCTCTGGTTCCGGCGTCGGGGAGATAGCCGTCTCAGGACACCAGTTCCAGCGCGCGGATAGTCTCTTTGCGTACGGTGAGGCGCTCCACAAGCTCTGTCTTTACTTCAAAGCCCCGCCCTGGTGTCGTAGGCACTTGAATCTCCCCGGCGGAAGAGACAGTCACCTCCGGCTCGATAATGTCTTCAGCCCAATACCGCTTGGAGGCCGAGACATCTCCTGGCAGGGAGAAGTTCTCCAGGGAAGAAAGAGCGATGTTGTGGGCGCGGCCAATCCCCGTCTCCAGCATGCCTCCGCACCACACAGGGATTCCCCGCTCATGCGCAACATTATGCACCGCGATGGCCTCGCTGAAACCACCCACCCGGCCCAGTTTGATGTTGATGATGCGGCATGATTCCATGTCGATTGCCGCCAGAGCATCGCGCCGGTTACGAATCGATTCATCCAGGCAAATTGACGTCTCCAACTGCTTCTGCAACATCGAATGGAAATAAAAATCGTCTGCCCATAGAGGCTGCTCGATCATCAACAATCCAAATTCATCGAAGCTCAACAGATGATTGGAATCCCGCACACGATATGCAGAATTGGCGTCGCAGCTCAGCAAAATCTCCGGCCAGCGCTGGCGTACTGCTCGAAAAACCTCGGTATCCCAGCCCGGCTTGCACTTCAGCTTTATCCGTTGATATCCGGCGGCCAGTTCCTTCTCCACTTCCGCCATCAGGAGTTCTATGCTCGGCTGAATCCCAATCGAAACCCCGCACGGAATCACTTCCCGAACTCCGCCCAGCAACTGTGCCAGCGGCACACCCTCCATCTGCGCCTGCAGGTCCCAGACCGCATTCTCCAGCGCCGCCTTTGCCATGCGATGCCCACGCACTCGCCCAAAGAGGTGCGGAATCTTTCCCGGGTGCGCAACCTCAGCCGCAGCGAGAACGGGCGCCAGTTCGGCCAGCATTATGGTCCAGGCAGTATCCACTGTCTCATCGCTGTAGTAGGGATGCTCTCCAGCAGTGCACTCTCCCCATCCACTCAATCCGTCTGCGCGAATCTCCGCCAGCAGAATGCGCCGCTCTGTCGTGCGCCCAAAGCTGGTCTCAAAAGGCCGCACAAGCGGGATACGAAGTTCGCGAAGAAAAATAGCCTCTATCTTCATAAAACCCGTGTCTCAATACAGTTTAGGAACCGTTCAGCAGAAGGCATCTTCCCCTGCGATTCCAAGTTGGAAAACTCCGTTGCCTTCAGCATCCTTTTCGAAGTCCATCACGGCAAGCCCCCGCTCGAACGCATGCTGAAACTGCTCCCGTACTTCCCTTTGCGCCGCTAGAGCTTGCGTCAGATCCTTCGCCTGCTTCCACTCCCCGATTGCCGCTGGAATCAGAATCGTTTCCACAACCTCTGTCGTTGGGAGATTACCCGAGAGCGCCCTCCAAACGCGAGAAGAATCCATCCACCATTCGGCATGCAGACGGTCCGTAGGCATGCCCGCCTGCAACTGGGATGAGGATACACCATAAAAGTCCGGCGTATAGCGACGAACAATCGCTCCCAGCCGGCGAATGTTCAAATGAGCGTTTTTAATCTCCAGCGGATCGAAAGTCCATTCCATCAGGACAATTTTCCGGCTAAGAGCATCGGCTCGCTGGCTCAGTTTCAGCCTCTGGCCAATGCCTCGATTACGATATGGCGCCCGTACCGCCAGCATATGCGAGTGTAAGTAACCTTTACTGTTACGAATACCGGGAAGAGCCATTGCGAAACCGATCAGGTTGCGCGCCTCTCCCTCCGGAGCACTTCCCGGGATCGAAGTATCAAATGCTCCGAAGACCTGCCCGCCAATCTTCTGAATCACGATAAACTCGCGCCTGGGGATAACGTCTCCGCCGGAGTAACCCCAGACCTCAATCTGCAGATCGACACAGGCGGCAAGTTCCTCCAGCCCCGAGCAGGAGCGAATCAAAATAGGATTTGTAACCGTTGAAGTATCATTCACGGCTTCAACCCTCCATCCACATTCCTCTCGAGTTCCTTGGCATCGTTCCACAGGTGATCGAGCGCTTCCAACGGCAGCGATTCCAGTGGCTCCGCCGCGGCACACTCCATTGCGCGGAATCGCCTTCGAAACTTCGCATTCGTGCCACGAAGCGCCATCTCGGGATCTACCTTCAGACGGCGGGCTAGATTCACCGCGGTGAACAGCAGATCTCCGACCTCTGCTTCGACGGCCGCATGGGAGCCTGCCTCCGATGTCGCACTCTCGGCTATTGCCTCCCTCAGCTCGGCTGTCTCTTCATCCAGTTTGGCAAAGAGTCCTTCTATCTCCGGCCAGTCAAAGCCGCTCTTGGCTGCACGCGACCCCAGCTTGGCGGCCTCCAACAAAGCGGGCATCCCACGCGGAATGGAATCCAGCCGCGACTCCTTCTCTTCTTCCTCGACGCGCGCAATCTTCTCCGCCCGTTTGATTTCATCCCAATTACGGAGAACCTGCGCCGCATCGATACCCTCCGTCGTCAAGCGTTGCGCAGAATTTCCAGCGGCTGCCGCTGCCTCCTCCCCAAAGACATGCGGGTGCCTGCGAATCAGCTTGCGATTCAAACCATCGATTACTTCCGCAATCGTGAAGTAGCCTGCCTCAGTGGCCATCTGCGCATAGAAGAGCACCTGCAGCAGCAGGTCGCCCAGTTCTTCCTTCAGGTCCGTCCAATGCCGGCGCTCGATGGCGTCCAGAACCTCGTAGGTCTCCTCCAGCGTGTACTTTCGTATCGTGTCGAAGTTTTGCTCGCGGTCCCACGGGCAACCACCGGGACCTCGCAAACGCGCCATGATTGCAACCGCCTCCGCAAATGCGGCCTCTGGCAGATTCTGTTCTTTTCGCTGAAATTCCGGGCTATCCATGCCTACACTTTAAACCGAACTCCGCAGCGCTACCCCGTATACTGCCAGTATCCAGAGATGACCCTGCTCGCGTCCGTCTTCCTAACGCTCTTCGGTCTCGCCTTCGGCAGCTTCCTGAACGTCTGCATCTCCCGGCTGCCGCAGCATCAGTCGGTTGTGACCCCGCGTTCCCACTGTCCCCGATGCGGAGCCTTTATTCCGGCTTCCGACAACATACCGCTCCTTAGCTGGATTCTTCTCCGCGGACGATGCCGCACCTGCAGCGCCAAAATATCGCTGCGCTATCCACTCGTCGAAGCCGCCCTGCCCGCGCTCTGGATCGCCTGCTACTTCACCTTTGGGTGGACCCTGAGCTTCGCCGGAGCCGCCGTATTCTGCTTTCTGCTGCTCGGGCTGGCCGTGATGGACGCGGAGACAATGCGCCTGCCAGATGCCTTCACGCTGCCTGGAATAGTTCTGGGTATAGCCTTCGCTTTTGCCGAATCTGGAAGTGCACTGATAGGACGTGCGCTGGTCGCACCGCAAGCCGGATCCCTGGCATCCTCGCCAGCCTCGCCGTGGAGCGCAATGGGCGCGTCGGCAGCCTCGGCTGTACTCGCCGCCGCATGCATCGTTTTTATCCGTATGCTCTATCGATGGATCCGCGGCCAGGAAGGAATGGGACTGGGCGACGCTAAACTGCTGGCAATGATCGCGGCGTGGCTGCGCGTCGAGCGCACGATACTGGTTTTCTTTGTGGCAGTGGTTGCCGCGGCGTTGGTAGGAATTGCTGGACGGTTGCTGCAGCCTTCGCAGCAGAGCAAAGAAGGGTGGCTCGAAGAGCGGCTTCCCTTTGGCACATTTCTAGCCTGTGCGGCTATCTACGCGTTATTCCTGGGCTGGCGTACGATTCACTGGTATATGGGCTTCTTTTGACCCCATTCGGAAGCACAGGCGTAGCCTGCCGGGGAAGATGGCTTGTGGGAGCTTCCGCCAGAATGCGCTGTATCTGGTCCAGATGGTGAAGTCCATGAATCACGTGGAACCGGCGCCATTGGTCCACCCGGAGCGGCCCCAGAATCTGATGGCTTGCCACTCTCTGGAGCCCGAACATCGTCCGGCACTGGCTCAACAGCTCATCCATCTTTTCGGCCTCACTGGAGAGCTTCCACGCGAGTTCGCGGCCACTCAGCGGAAGCGAAGACTGCGGCGGCACGGTCTCAGGAGGAGCAGAGGCCCCCTTGGGCATCCGTCCCAGGCTCAGGACCACCATCTGCAGCCACCATTCCAGCGAAGTGCACTTGGCAGCCGTCGGGCGGCGTTTCTCCAGCCGGGTCGTCAGGGTCGTACTCGTAAGTTGATACGTGAGAATCAGATGCTCCACAACCTGTTGAACATTCCAGCGCAGCAGATTGCCGCCGGGATGCACCTGCGCCTCCTCGGCGTCAACCGAACCCAGGACGGAATGAAACAGATTTTCAACGTTCTGAAGTATGGGATGCATTCGATTCTTTCACCCAAAATTGATATCGAAAGTGCTCCTCAATACGCACTTTCGTGGACGATAGACCTCCAACCAAGAACTTGGTAGTCCCTATCTAGCTACCCCTGTCCGGCCTTCCCGGCGGAATGTAACAACCACGCAGAGGCTAGCACCTGAGATCGCGATTGCAAACCATACCATCGCATTATCTGGTGCGACAAAGGTGTTAGTACGCGACCCGGCCCGTCCCTAATATGTATGCCATTTCCTTCACGTGGTGAGATTCAGCGCGCAGATTTTGCAATTTCCGCAAGTGCCTTGCGCGCCGCTTTCGCCCGCCGTCCATCCGGATCAAGATTGAGGTAGAGCTTGTAATTCTGCGCTGCTTCGTCCATCTGATTCATCTTGCGCGCCGACTCGGCTATACCAAATGCAGCGTCTGCGTTCTCAGGGTCCAGCGACAGGGCCTCTTTGTAGCGGATATAGGCTCCCCTATAGTTTTCCGTCTGGAAATACATCTTCCCGATCCCGATATCCTCGGCTGCCATCTTGGGATTGTGTACGGGCTGGGCGATCGATTTCTGTTCTTTTCGGGAGGCATCGGGATCGCTGTCGTCCAGCCCCTCCAATCGCGTTCGGCTGGAACTAACCCCCTCATCGGTGGAGTTCGCACCCTGGCCATCCGGGGGCTGCCCAGCGGCGCTCGACGAGCCTTCCCCAGCCTCATCCGCCGGCGCTGCCCGAACCTGTCCTGACCGCGCTTCCCTGGCTGCACTCTCCGACTGCGCCTCTGGAAAAGGATTTTCTTCCGCACCCGATTTCTTTTGGGGCTGACCCGACTCAGTGGCAGCCTTATCGCTCCCCGGCCCCTGGGCTGGCGTGGATGCGGTTTTCTCTGGAGTCGCTGGGTGGGATTGTTCCTGGGCCAGAATCACCGAAGGAACGCCACTCAGCACGGCAAGGAGAAAGACGAGAGTCGAAGGACGCAACATAGTCCTCTTCAGTCTAGACGATCTGCCACAGGATGGAGATGCCTGGTTCCGCCTTTGTTCCCGGCAGGATGCAGCCGTCGCCGCGTATTGCTATACTCGGCCAGAAACTATTGAAATCCATGGCCCTTATTATCCGTTCTTCCGCCATCCATGCAGCCGGCTGTTACACGACCTCACCCATCCGCGCGAATACCCGTGTGGTCGAGTACACCGGGCCGCGTATTTCAAAAGAAATTGCCGACGAGAGGTATCAGAACCTGCCGGTCACCTACCTGTTCGGCATCGGCGACGGCTCCGTTGTGATCGATGGGCACGGGACCGCGATGTTCATCAACCACTCCTGCGATCCCAATTGCGAAACGGACGAAAAGAAGGGGCGCGTCTGGATCAAAGCGATCCGGGATATCGCGGCGGGCGAAGAGCTCACTTACGACTACAACCTCTACGATGGAGATGAGAGCGAGGCTTTCTGCAATTGTGGCGCGAAAACTTGCCGCGGAACCATGTATTCCCGCGAGGAAATCCGCCGTCGCCGCCGGGCAGCCAAGGCAGCATTGGCCAAAACGAAGGGCGCACGGGACCCAGGCAAAAAGGCGCAATCGGGCAAGAAAATGGTCGGCCGCAAGCCTGCTACCGGCGACCGGGTTCAGCACACCACTGCCCCCGGAAAGCAAGCCGGGAAGCAAAATCGGACGCGCGCCTGACTCTGCAGATTCGGGAACGCTAGTATCCAGAGCGATAGTATCGGGAACGGGGAGACGGTGACTCGATGCGTTTATGGCAGAAGCTCGTTCTGATGAACGTAGTAGCGGTGGGCGGCTGCCTGTTGCTGCTGTCTCTCATTCCGGGCCACGTACCCCGCAGCGTCTATTTCGTAACCGCGGCACTGGCCTTTGGGTTGGGAAACTCAATCGCATTTCTCGGACCCCATCTCTCCCGGGACACCACAGGCCGCCCCGAACGCCTGCAATTGCTGATCACCTTCGCCTTGCTCATCCTCGCCTGTTTTCTCGCCTGGATGTGGTACCGGCGCTGATCCAGATCGCATCGCGAACAGCCATTCTGGCGTAATTGGACGCCGAGGCAACTGCATCGCAAGCAGGGTAGCTGGCGAGCGGATACAATCAGTTTTTTAGGGATTGTTTTCGCCTGCCGAAGCTACCCTGCATGCAACACACCGAGAGACAATGGCTTACCTCGTTTTAGCTCGCAAATACCGGCCCCAGCGCTTTTCTGACGTTGCGGGACAGGACCACGTTACCCGCACCATGATGAATGCCCTGTCGCAGGGACGCATCGCCCATGGCTACATCTTCAGCGGCCACCGCGGCATCGGCAAAACCACCATTGCCCGCATCCTGGCCATGGCCCTGAATTGCAGAACCGCCATCGGCAGCGAGCAGCGCCCCACGCCGGAGCCCTGCGGGATATGCGAATCCTGTACCGAGATTCGCGCCGGGAATGCCGTCGATGTCATCGAGATCGACGCCGCGACCAACCGCGGCATCGACGAGATCCGCGAACTTCGGGACGCAGCCCGCTACTCCCCTGCCCGCGACCGCTACAAGATCTACATCCTTGACGAGGCTCACCAGATTACCGATGCGGCCTTCAATGCGCTCCTCAAGACATTGGAAGAGCCGCCGGACCACGTCATCTTTATGATGGCGACAACGCAGCCGGAAGACATTCCGCAGACCATCCGCTCCCGCTGCCAGCACTTCAGCTTTCATGCCGTCCGCTTCGACGACATTCTGGCGCAATTGCGCAGCATCGCCACCGCGGAGGATATTCTCGCGGAGGATGCGGCTCTCGCTCTGCTGGCTGAGGCCGGAGACGGCTCCATGCGCGATGCACTGTCGATCATGGACCAGGCCATCGCCAGCGCCCCGATGGAGAACGGACGCGCCCGCCTCGATGCGGAGCAGATCCGCGAGCTGATGGGAACCGTGCCCAACAGCGTCTTTGAGCACGTTCTGCAGGCTGTCAGCGACAACCAGAGCGCCACCGTCATCGAAGAGATCAATCGACTGCTCAACGCCGGTCACAGCCCTTCGCAGCTGGCCCGCCAGTTTGTCCGCTACCTGCGTAACTGCCTCATGGCCCGGCTGGGTGGAGAGGCGACGGAGCTCATCCAGCTCTCTCCCGACGAACGGGCACGCGCGGTACGCTCCGCCAGCCTCTTTAGCGAAGAAGACCTGTCCCGATTCCTGCAAATGATGCTGCGAACCTTCGACGAGCTGAACTACCGGCAGGAGCAGCGCTTCCACCTGGAACTCGGCCTGATAAAGCTGGTCCATCTGCAACGCTTGTTGCCTATCGAGGAATTGCTGAGCCAGTTGCCCGTGGGCGGCGCAAAGTCCGGAATGTCCCGTCCAGCCGCGACCTTGCCGTCCTCTGGCCGCAGCAGCACCCCGTCGGCGGCAGCTTCGCACACGCAGACGGCACACACGGAGACGGCACACACGTCAGCGCGCACGACGGCTCCAGCAAGCCCGGCTGCCCCTCCCGCCCCAGCCAAGGCGGCGCCTTCTTTTTCTCCGTTTGAGGCGGACCGCAATCGCAAGTCTGGCGGAGAAGTGTTGCAGAGCACGCCGGCTGTCAAAGGCATGGTTGATCTCGCGGCCTCGGGCAGTCCTGCGCCAGTCCCCAGCCCTGTCTCAGTTCCCAGTCCTGCGCCAATCTCCAGCCCCCCACCGATTGCCAGTTCTGGACCGATGCCCAGTCCGGCATCGCCACGCCCGCTCGCGCCGATCGAAGCTGCCTCCCAACCCGTCGTGGCCACTGCGCCCGAGGCTGAGACTCCCCCATCGCGACAGCCAGCTGCCGCGGCTCCCATTACCGGGAACGGAACCTCTGGGGCTCTCGCCCTGGCTCCCGAGGCCAAACCCGCAAGCCCAGACGCAGGGATCGATCTCGATGCAATCCGCGAAGCCGTCTCCGCCGCACTGGAGAATGGCGGTCATCACACCGCCGCGGCTTTGCTGGCCGCCGGTACATGGTCTCTTTCGGGAAGTACGATCCAGGCGGAAGTTGCTATTAAGAAGACCATGCTCGGCCTCACCATGAACGCCGAGGCCGACAAGATTGCGCGAAACGCCATGCGCGCCGGTGGCTGGACACAGAAGCTTTCCGTCGTTCCCGGCAACGGAGACAGCAAAGGCGGCGAAACAAAGGCTCCCCCCCGCAAGGCCAGCGAGGGCAGCGCCCATGGCCGCGCGCTCAAGCACCCACTGGTTCAGCAGGCGCAGGACCTCTTTCAGGCTGAGGTACGCAACGTTCTCGACCTTAGCGAGAAGAGCTAGGTCACATTTCGACGGAGACACGAGATGAATCCACTAAAACTGCAGGAGATGCTGGAACAGGCCCGCCAGATGCAGGAGCAGGTTCAGCAGAAGCTCGGTCAGACGGTTGTCGAGGGCACTGCGGGCGGTGGTGCCGTCACGATCACCATGAACGGGCGCAAGCAGGTGCTGAAGGTCAGAATTGATCCTGCTGCCGTCATGAGCCTTAGTGGCAGCACCGCCGATGTCGAGATGCTGGAGGATCTGCTCGCCGCGGCCTTCAACGAGGCAGGACGGCGGGCGGATGAAGTGGTCCAGTCCAACCTCAGCGGAGTGCTCGGCGGCCTCAATCTTCCGGGTTTGACGTAAGATTCTGCAGAGCGGTTTTGGGAGAGTTCCGATTGTCAAGATTTGCCGAGCCCATGTCGCGGCTCATCGACGAATTGAAGAAGCTGCCGGGCATCGGCTCCAAGAGCGCCCAGCGCCTCGCATTTCATATTCTGCGCTCCAGCGAGGAGGATGCCAGCGCCCTCGCAGATGCGGTCCGCGAGTTGAAAGAGAAGTTGCGCCTCTGCTCCATCTGCAACAACATCACCGATGTCGATCCCTGCATCTACTGCTCCAGCCCGACTCGCAATCAGCGACTCGTCTGTGTTGTCGAGGAACCGACGAATATCTCATCCGTGGAAAAAACACGCACCTACAGTGGTGTCTATCACGTGCTGCACGGCACACTCTCTCCGCTCCACGGAGTAGGCCCCGAGCATCTGCGCACCGCCAATCTGCTTCTGCGAGTTCAGGCAAGCGAGGTCGATGAAGTTATTCTGGCCACCAACCCCACCATCGAGGGCGAAGCAACTGCCGTGTATCTCGCCGACCTTTTGCGCCCCACTCACGTCAAAGTAACGCGCATCGCTACCGGGGTTCCCGCTGGAAGTGACATCGAGTACGCCGATGAGGTCACGATGGCACGAGCGATGGAAGGCCGTCACGAGATATAAAAACAATTCCGCCGCCAACCGGCAACAACCTTTCGACTCCTCATTCTTTCGCAGTTCTGAAAATATCGCGGCAATTCGCGCAAGGTGGTACCCTCACGGAGGATCCGTTACCAGGATCGATTCGGATGGTTCCATCCCGTTTTGTTTTTTGTAAAGCTGCTGCACACACGATAAGAATCTTCCCTTACAGGACCATTATGCTGATGAAGATCCGCTCTGCCCTTGGTTCGTTTCCGCGCTTCCTTTTAGTTGCTCTGCTCACGACCGGCTTCGGCGGCGTTTCCCGCCTTCACGCACAGACAATCATCCCCTCACGCATAACAGCGCCGATCAACGAGAACGCGCCGGTTCGCCTGCGCGGCAATGTTCATCCCCTGGCGCGGGCAGAGTTCGATCGCGGCGCGGCTCCCGTCTCCCTGCCTGCGGAACGCATGCTCCTCCTCCTCAAGCGCGCGCCGGAGCAGCAGAAGGCGCTCGATGAGTATCTCCGGGCGCTTCAAGATCCCACGTCCCCGAGCTATCACAAATTCATCACACCCGAAGAGTTCGGCAAGCTCTACGGGCCAGCGGACGCGGATATCCAGACCGTCACCAACTGGCTACAGGGTCACGGGTTCCAGGTCAACCAGATATCGAAAGGTCGCACCGCGCTGGAATTCTCCGGCAGTGTCGGCCAGGTTCAGGGGACATTCCAGACCTCAATCCATAGCTTTATCGTGCACGGACAACAACACTGGGCCAACACCACGGACCCGAGTATTCCAACTGCGCTCGCGCCAGTCATTGCAGGCCTCAGCCCGCTGAACAACTTTACGGCTCGGCCAAACAGCACGCGAGCCCCCAGCGCCACCTATGATCCCAGTACGCATACGGTTACGCCGCTGCTTACCTCGACCTCGGGCGGCAACTTTCTTTACGTGGGCCCAGCCGATGCAGCGACCATCTACAACACACCCAACGCATCTCTGAACCTCAACTATTCTTCCACTACGCCGTCCTACGACGGATCGGGCATCACGATCGCGGTCGCCGGCGTCTCTCAGATCAACACCTCCGACGTGGACCACTACCGCACGATCTTCGGATTACCAGCCAATACCCCACAGGTCATCGTGGATGGCACCGACCCTGGCCACAATGACGCTGAAGACGAGGCGCTACTCGACCTTGAAATATCAGGCGCACTTGCCCCGGGCGCAAAAACAATTCTCTACACCGCTGCTAGCACCACCCTGCAGGATGGTCTTTTCCTCGCCATTACACGAGCGCTGCAGGACAACACCGCCAGCATTCTCAACGTCAGCTTCGGCAACTGCGAAGCTGCCTTTGGCAACAGCGGGAATCAGTACATTTCCAGCCTGTGGGAGCAGGCCGCGGCGCAGGGTATCTCCGTCACGGTATCCACCGGAGACTCCGGATCGGCAGGCTGCGACGATCCTAACGCGGTAACAGTCGCCTCGAAGGGCCTTGGGGTAAACGGATTGGCATCCTCGCCGTACAATATCGCCGTCGGCGGAACGGACTATACCACTCTCCCCACCAACTTTCTTACCTATGCCAGCACAACGAACCGTCAAGGCACTCGCGGCTCAGCCCTGAAGTACATTCCTGAGGGTCCCTGGAATGACTCCACCAGTTTTGACGGAAAGCTCGCGCAGAACTCGCCGCTCACCGATAAAAACGGAGCCAAGAATATCTGGGGTGGTGGTGGCGGAGTAAGCATCTACTACACCAAGCCGGCATGGCAGAAGAACGTCACGCCTCAGGATGGGGTGCGAGACCTGCCCGATGTCTCCCTGCTGGCCGCGGATGGCCTCTACTCTGCAACGTGGGCCGTCTGCGCTTCTCCCTATGTCAACTCGTCCGGAGTGACGATTACAGACTGCGTACCCAACACCTCCACCAACACCTATTACCTCTCGGGCTTCGGTGGCACATCGACCTCCGCCCCCGCCTTCGCAGGAATGCTGGCGTTGGTGCAACAGAGCGTTGGCCACAGGCTGGGCCAGGCGAACAGCGTGCTTTACAAACTCTCACAGACCGCTCCCGCCGTCTTTCATGACGTCACAACGGGCAATATCTCTGTCTATTGCAGCGGGGGAACGGCCGCGAACTGCGGCACCAACAGCTTCCTCACCGGCTATGACGCAGGCACGGGCTACGATCTCGCCTCTGGTCTCGGCAGTGTCGATGCCACTGCGATGATCAAGAACTGGGCCAGCGCGGGCCTTAGCGCCAGCACAACCACGCTCAGCCTTAGTCAGACAACCTTCACCCATGGCACGCCAGTAACGATCAATATAGGCGTCTCCGGCAGCGGCGGCACGCCCACCGGAGATGTAGGTCTCGTCAGCAGCAACACCAGTGCGGATGCAGGGGGATTAGGCTTCCTAACCCTGGGCACGTCCGGGACCGCCTCGACCAGCTACAGCTACTTCCCCGGCGGTAGTTACTCGGTCTCTGCAAATTACGGAGGCGATACAATTTTCTCAGGCAGCGCTTCTCCTGCAGTCCAGATCACAGTAGCCCCGGAGGCCAGTACTCTCCAGCTCACCGCCCAAACCATCGTAGGCAACAACCTGGTCAGCGTCGCTAACACGAGCTTCCCTTATGGAACCTACGTCTCTGTCGACGCCACGCCCATTGGCCAGTCGCAGAAGGGACAGACATCTCCCACTCCACTGGGAACTGGTTCCGTCACCTTTACGGATACTCACGCGCCTGTCACTGCCAGCACGGTGGCTGTCAACTCCAATGGCAGCGCCGAACTGCCAATCTATTCTTATGACCCTGGCCCGCATAGCATCAGCGCCGTCTACTCAGGAGATGCCAGCTTTACGGGAAGCAGCGGGGGCCCGGTAGCATTCACCGTCACGGATGCGGCACTGTCTGCGGCGTCCACCTCCCTTGCCCTCTCTGCAGGCCAAAGTAAGCCTGTAACCCTGACACTCACCCCATCCAATGGCTTCAGCGGAACGGTCAGCCTGAGTTGTGCTTTCACCGCTGGCCCCACCAACGCGGTCTCCATCCCCACCTGCAGCATTTCTCCTGCGACCGTCGCAATCAGTGGGACATCCTCTGCGAGCGCAACGCTTACCATTGCAACCAGCACCACCAAATCTGGAGCGGTGCACTATCCCGGCTGGATTACTAGCGGCGGAGGCGCGGTACTGGCATGCCTTCTCTTCTTCGGTATCCCGGCGCGGCGCAGCAGCTGGCGCGCGATAGTGTCACTCCTCTTCTTCGTGGGTGTCATCTCCGCGACGGGATGCGGTGGAGGAGGCAGCAGCACGACTGGCAGCACGAGCGGCGGTACAACTGGAACCACTCCAGGAAATTACACCGTAACTGTGACAAGCTCCACCAACGGATCGGTCATGCACAAACTCGACATTCCCGTCACCGTAAACTAAAGTTCCTTTATCTCTCGAACGGGCGGCTCTCCAGGGCCGCCCTTCCTTATGCCTCGGAAGAATTGCCTCAATCTTTCCCCACGCCACGCGGCCCAAGTTGATACTCTGGTAGGTCATCAAAACATCGCTAAATTAATCCTTATCCGAGGTGTCCATGGATCGCCGTAGTTTTGTAGCTGGATCAATTGCCTTGGCTTCCGCCGCGGCCACGCCATCACTCTTCTCTTCCGATAGAGCCTTTGCACAGAGCGCAGCCGCTCCGCCCTCCAAAAGACCCGAGCCAGGCAAACGAAAGTTTGTATCGACCGCGGTAGACGAACGCATAGCCCAGGTCAAGAAAAAGATTCGCAATCCGCAATTAGCATGGCTCTTTGAGAATTGTTATCCCAACACTCTGGACACCACCGTGGATTTCTCCACCTCGGATGGCCAGCCAGATACGTTCGTCATCACCGGAGATATCGACGCGATGTGGCTGCGCGACTCCACTGCGCAAACCACTCCCTATCTATCTCTGGTCCATCTGGATCCCCACCTGCGCGAGATGTACCGTGGGCTGATGCGCCGCCAGGCTCGCTGTATCCTGATCGATCCGTATGCGAATGCCTTCTACTCATCCGCCCGCTATGGCGAATGGAAGGATGACGAAACCACCATGAAGCCCGGCGTCCATGAGCGCAAGTGGGAGATCGATTCGCTCTGCTACCCCATCCGTCTCGCCTATCTTTACTGGCAGCAGACGCACGACCCGGTTCCCTTTACTGCCGAATGGAGCCAGGCCGCGCATCGCATCGTTGAAACTTTCCGCGTCGAGCAGCGCATCACCGCCGATTCTCCGTATCGCTTTGCGCGCAAGGCCACCAGCTTTACGGACAACGCCCCCAACGACGGCCGCGGCAATCCCACCCGCAAGATCGGCCTCATCCACTCCGCGTTTCGTCCCTCGGACGACAGTTGCCTGTTCCCATTTCTCGTGCCGTCGAACATGTTCGCCCGGACGTCGCTTGATCAACTGGCAGTGATCGCGCGTGAGGTCCTGCACGATGCATCGCTCGAAAGCTCTGCGAAGAGCCTCTCCGCGCAACTGGCGAAGGCTCTGGAAGAATACGCCATCACGGAACATCCGAAGCACGGCAGAATCTTTGCCTACGAAATCGACGGCTACGGAAACCGCCTGTGGATGGACGACGCCAATGCTCCCGGCCTTGTATCCCTCGCCTATCTGGGCTGTCTCGATCGCAAGGATTCGCTCTACCAGAACACCCGCAACTTCGCCCTCAGCGAAGACAATCCCTACTACATGCGCGGCAAGTATGCCGAGGGTGTAGGCGGCCCGCACACCGGCCCGGGAACCATCTGGCCACTCTCGATCATCATGCGCGCGCTCACCAGCACCGATTCCGCCGAAATCAAGAACTGCATCGAGATGCTGATGCGCACCGATGCAGGCACAGGATTCATGCACGAGTCGCTCGATCCCAATAACCCCGGGAAGTTTACACGGTCCTGGTTTGCCTGGTGCAATTCCCTCTTCGGTGAAATGATCGCCACGATGGCCGACCAACACCCCGACCTGCTCTCGTCCATTTAGAAAAGATATTCGTAACTATTACAGATACAGTCCGCTGATTCGGGTGAATCAGCGGACTGTATCAATCACCACAACTTCGCCACCTCACAGCTTCCTGGCTGGCTCACGGCTGAGGCAGCACCATCACTTCCACTCCCGAGGCGCTTCCCTTTCCAACAAAGATCTGCTCCGTAGCCTTGTGGAAGTCCTCCGGCCTGGCATTCGGTATGTCGACAAAGCTCTGCGGGTTCCGATCCACGAGCGGAAACCAGGAGCTTTGCACCTGAACCATAATCCTGTGTCCTTTACGGAAGGTGTGGTTCAAGTCCGGCATGGTGAAGTCCAACTCTGTCATCTTGCCGGGGCTTAAAGGCTCAGGCTTCTCCCAACTGTTGCGGAATTTGGCGCGCATCGGCTCGCCACGCAGCAGCTGCTGATATCCGCCCATACGCAGCGGCGGAGCACTCAGCACCCGCTTACCCACCATGTCCTCTTCCGGATCGGGATAATCGTTGGGATACACATCGATCAGCTTCACGACAAAATCCGAATCAGTCCCCGATGACGCAACCTTTAACTTTGGAGAAACCGGGCCTGCGATCGTCACGTCTTCTTCCAGCACGTCGCTCTGGTATACCAGCACATCCGTGCGGCGTGAGGCGAATCGCTGATCGTCCACCATGTAGCGTTGCGGCACGGTGTCTGTCGTGTAGGAGACGAACGGCACCGGGTGCGCCGGGTCGCTCACATACTCATCCACCGAGCCACTCTCTGTGGGAGGATCGAAGGAGAGCTTTCCTCCGGCACGCAGATAGAGCATCTTTGCCTGCGCTGCCTTCGGCGGCCAGCTTGCATATTTGCGCCACACATTCGTGCCCGTCTCAAACACCTCCGCCTCCGCTGGCGCTTCGCCCTTCCCTTTCAGATAGTGTTCAAAGAATGGAAACTGCAGATTTGCGCGAAAGAATTCCGCCGTCTTCGCGTTGAACTGCACATCGCCCAAATGATCTCCCTCCGAGCGCGCCCAGCCACCGTGAACCCATGGGCCGATCACCAAAGCATTCGGAGTCCCTGGATTGTTGTGCTCGACAGCGTGATACACCTTGAACGGACCAGAGAGGTCCTCCGCATCAAACCATCCTCCCACGGTCATTACCGCGCACTTCACGTTCTTCAGGTGGCGCGACAAGTCTCGCTGTTGCCAATAGCTGTCATAGGTATCGTGAGAGATCTGGTCGGTGAAGAGGCGGTTCTTTCCCTGGAGATACGTCTTGTTCAGATTCGAGAGCGAACCGGCATTGAGATAAAACTCATAGCTGTCCGGTGTGCTGAACTGAAAGGACGGCTCTCGTGGTGGCAGGCTCGGCTCCGGAAACGGCTTGAAGAATGTATAGAAGCCAAAGCTTGCCGAGAGCATGAAGGCGCCCCCATGATAGGAATCATCGCCCTGAAAGAGATCCGTCATCGGAGCCTGCGGCGAACAGGCCTTCAGCGCCGGATGGGAATCAATCATGCTGGCCGAAGTATAGAAGCCCGGATACGAGATTCCCCAGATACCGACCTTGCCGTTGTTATTCGGCACATGCTTCAACAGGTACTCGATTGTGTCGTAGGTATCCGACGCATCATCCACATCCTGCGGTCCCTTCTTCACGTCGATGTGCGGATGCATCTCGACAAATTCACCTTCCGACAGGAAGCGGCCACGCACATCCTGGTAAACAAAGATGTAACCAGCCTTCTCGAATTCATCCGATGGTCCTAACGACGACTTATACTGATCTTCTCCATAAGGGGCGACGCTGTAGGGCGTGCGATCCATCAAAATCGGATAGGGCTCCGACGCATTCTTCGGCACGTAGACCGAGGTGAACAGCTTCTTCCCGCCACGCATCGGAATGCGGTATTCATATTTTGTGTAGTGCGCTTTGACATAGTCCTCGGCGGGTGCCGCAGGCTTCTGTTGCGCTATCCCTGCGGTTGGGAGCGTAAAGAACATTGCTACCAGCGTGACAAGTATTTGAGTTTCAGTCTTCCGCATTCTTCTGGTTCACCTTCCATCTTTTAAGCTTCCCTGCTATCCCTTATGGGCTCCTTCATCATCCCACTCCCTGCGCTTCTCACAAAGAAGCATTTCACCGCGGAGCCAAGCCTCTCTGCCGCAGGAGGAGAGTTACTGCCTTTCGTCGAAATGTACTAGAATCAGCCATCACGGGAGAGTACCTTATGACCGCCTTCACTCCAAGCACGATCGCGGCGCTGGTGATCGCTGCAAGCTTCGCTGCCGGTTTGAATGTCTATGCCACTGTGCTTACGCTCGGCCTGCTTGCGCATGCGCACTGGGTCCAGTTGCCGCAGGGGTTGGAGGTACTCTCGCGATGGTGGGTCATCGGCATCAGCGGAGCGCTCTTCGCAGCGGAATTCATCGCAGATAAAATTCCCGGCTTTGACATGGTCTGGAACACCATGCACACGTTCATTCGTGTTCCAGTTGCGGCCCTGATCGCCTACGGAGCCACCTCGCACCTCTCGCCTGGAATGCAGGTGCTCGCCACCACAGCTGGCGCCACGATTGCTCTAGCAGCCCATGGATCGAAGACGGCGGTGCGCGCCGTTCTCACACCGAGTCCAGAGCCTGTTTCTAATATCGCCCTCAGCACTACCGAGGACGGAGTTGCCATAGGCCTGACATGGCTCGTGACGCAACACCCGTGGACTGCTGCCACCATTGCCGCGGCGCTTACCCTGATTGCGATCCTGATGACTCGATGGATGGTGAAGACACTGCGCCGCCTGTGGCATCGTACGGCGCAGGCACCGGTTGCCTGAAAGCACTACATCCCCTTTTGCGCCCTGCGCTGACGAGCCCAGCGCTTCTTCTGCGCCAGGGCAATCCTTCGCCGACCCTCGGCGCTCAACACCCGCTTCGCTGGTATGCTGCTCGCGGACTTGCTGCGATTTGCCGCCGCGTTCGTCGCCGTTCCCCGAACCTTGCCATGGCTGGCGAGCGCGCGCCGGGTCAACGAATCAATCTTCCTTAATCCCCTGCCGCTCTCGACCAGCATGCGACGGACTTGGACGAGCTTCGCAATCTCGCCTTCGATTTCAATGAGTATCTCTGCGCGTGTCATACCTCGCAAGTATAACCAAGGATCAAGCTTGAAGAGCGCGCGACTCGCAGGAGAATTATTGGACAGCGACAGGGGCCACCCTATTATCGAGTGGCCCCTCTTCTTGCCCCTTGTCTTGCCCCTTGTCGCGTGCCCTTCGTTAATGTGCTACGGAGGGCTCGACAGCCTCGGCTGTCGGACCAATGGCGTCTACCAGAGAAATTACTTTCAGGCTCGAACGTAGATCCTCCAACAATGCCTTGCTGGTGATCCTGATTTCCTGTGCTTCTCCTGGAAGAAGATCGATGTAGTTATCTGACATCTTCACGTCGTGGTTCCCGAAGGATGCGTAGACGCTCCGCGCCAGCGCCTTCGATGCAAGCCGCAAGGTGTATGCATCGCCCGATTGCGCCAGCGTAGCCTCGATGGCAGCTACAGGCAGATGCACCAGCTTCGGTGGGGCAAGGTAAACGATGTTGCTGGAAACTCGTTGACCGCCAACCAGCAACTCCGCAGCGCCATAAATCTGCGCGGAGTCGGTTCCGTCCTTGCTCACAAATTCCGTCAGCGGCCACACCATGTAGCTCTTGCTGGAAAGCGCCGGTATCTCCACCGTTTGCTGCTCGTCGCGAATCACTGTGCCATCCAGGTTCATCAGCCGAAGCCGAAGCTGTGCATTCGTCGGCGTCATCTTGTCCGAGACGACGTATACGGCCAGCACTCCGTTCTCCACGTGCGGAGAGACGAGCAGTGGACTATAAAACCGTTTCGCATAGTATTGGAGAGCCTTCCAGCGTCCATAAGAATCCAGGCTGGCCCAGGATGCCACAGGCCAGCAATCGTTCAACTGCCAGTAGATCGCACCCATCGCGCGCGGTCTTGTCCGGCGCAAATGCTCCGCGCCAATCCGCATCGCCTCCGCCTGCAATACCTGGCTGGCATAAAGAAAGTTATTGAAGTCTTTTGGCGTGCCGTAATACCGCTGCATGTAATCGCGAATAATCGAATTCCCTGCGTTGTTCTTCTGATGCGACAACATCACCGGGGTAAAAATGCTGGTTCGATCCTCCGGCAGTGTAAAAGCATCCACCGTGCGCTGTTCCGGAAATGACTGGAAACCGAATTCCGTCATGAATCGCGGAAAATGCTTTTCATATTCGGTAAACGGAACACGTCCATGCCAGACACTCCAGTCATGCATGTCCCCGGACTGAAAGTTCTCCGAGAGTTCCTCATAATCCGCTGAAGGAGAGCTTGGCCAGTAAGGTGTCTCGGGGTTGAGCCGGTTCACAGTGCGATCCAGAATCCCGCTGAAGATGGTCAGGTAGTCCTGCCACATCTGCAGCTTCACATCGGCGGGCAGACTCTGGCGTCCATTCCAGGACATCGCCGCTTCGGTCTCATTGTTCCCCGACCAGAGCACGATGCTTGGATGGTTGCGCAGACGCGTCACCTGATACTCGGCTTCCTTCTCCACCCCCTGCTTGAAGGCGTATGTGCCGGGCTGCCAATCGTTCCCAAACATGAAGTCCTGCCAGATCATAAGGCCGAGTTCATCGCACATGTCATAGAACTCGTCCGTCTCGTAGTAGCCGCCGCCCCAGTGCCGGATCATGTTCATGTTGGCATCGCGAGCCGACTCAAGTACCTGCCGGTATTGCGCCGTTGTCACACGGCTGGGAAATGAGTCGAATGGAATCACATCTGCACCCTTGGCAAAGATCGGGATCCCATTCACGTTTATCTCAAACGATCTGCCCCACTGGTCCAGATCACGCCGCAACACGATCGAGCGCAATCCTGCGCGCGCCTGCCGCTCCGCCTCCAGTTTTTTACCGATACTCAACCTGGCATTGAATTTGTAAATAGGTTGGGCGCCATAGCCAATTGGGAACCAGCGCTCCGGCTGGTTGATGTCCAGCGGCAGAATCACGTGGTTGACTCCCTTGGCCAGTACCACGTTGCGGGAGACTGTCGCGCGCTTCTCCCCTGTGCCGTAATCCACGGCAAGGGTCGCCCCACCATCGCCGGAGGCAATGACCTCTGCCTCAATCGACAAGTGTGCAACGGACGCACTGACATCCTTCTGGTGGATGTAAAGATCGGCGATCCTTGCCTTATCCCACATCTCCATGCGGGCCGGACGCCAGATTCCGCTGGTCACAAAACGCGGGCCCCAGTCCCAGCCATATTCATACGCAGCTTTGCGAATATAGGTCTTTGCTTCCACCTTCGTCCGCGAACGCCACGGATCCTTCACCGCGATCTTCTCCGCCGCACGTATAGGAGACGGAAAGACAATGCGAAGCTGATTGTCCCCCGCCTTCAACAACGGCCTGGCATCGATGCGCCAGCCGAGGAACATGTTGTCCGCGGTCAGCGCCAGTTTGTCGTTGATGTAGATCTCTGCATATGCGTCCAGGCCGTCAAATACCATGTCCAAATGCTGGTGGCGTAGCATCTCCGGGGTCACCTGGAGAGTTTTGCGATACTCCCAATCGGCATTCTCGATCCATTGCAGTTTCGCCTCATTGTCCCGGTAGAAAGGATCGGGAATCAGCTTGTTCGCAATCAGATCCAGATGCACATCGCCGGGAACCTTTGCTGGCCTCCACTCCGATGGCATGTCTCCGGGTGCAGGCGCCGCCGTGGGAATCTCGCGAAACTCCCATCCCGAATCCAGCGAAACGCTCTGCTGGGTCTCCTGCGCAGGAAGATTCATGGTTGCAACACCGAAAAAGAATAGGCACAGCAATGGTATGAGGGACTTCCTTTGCCACGAGAACATGCTCCGAGCTCCGTTCGACAAGTGAATGAAAACATGATTCGATTCTGTCAACCCAGGTAGACAGGGTTGGATGACGCTCCAAACCGCCCCATGGATGCACACACTTTTCCCGTCTCCCAATGGATGGAGCGCGGATATAGATAAATCGATGAACCTGTTGTTTTTATTCTTATGGCCCCTTGCATGTCAATCCGGCATACATCAGGCTACTTGCAGCGATGGAAAGGTTACCACGGCGTTGATCCATAAGATGACCGACTGGATCGTCTCTATCGCACACAACGTTCAGCACGCTCGTGTTATTCCTTTGTGATTGCACTTGTGGTTACATTTGGGGATACGATGTGAGGGTGCGATGCCGTCCATTGGAGGCGATGCCCTGTTGTGGATCATAGGAACGAGATGTAGGACGCAGTTTAACCGAAGGGAAGATTACATGATGGAAATAAAGAGTAGCCAGATCGCTCACCCCCTTACCGCTCTCACCCCTGGCAGGATCCTGTCCATCGGTCTCACGGGGCTGGTTCTGCTCGCAGGTTGCAATAAACAGCCCGCTCCCCAGACGACCCCGCCAGCCGCGAGTCCGCAAACCTCCAGCACCACCGCGCCCAATCAGTATCAGTCGGCACAGCCCGGCTCCAACATGGCCGCTTCCAACTCGGCGCCCGCTGCAGCAGCCGCTCCAAGGGCTATCGAACGGCCTCCAGCACCACCTAAGGTCTACACCATTCCTTCCGGCACTGCTGTCACCATACGTACCGGCTCGGAAATCAGCGCAAAGACTGCCAATGTCGGTGATCCCTTCTCGGGAACGCTGGTGAATTCCCTCTCCTCTGAAGGCAAGCTGCTCTTCCGGGCAGGTGCTCCCGTTTCCGGCACCGTAGTGGCCGCTCATGGCCAGGGCAGATTCAAGGGAGCCGGCGACCTGGGCGTAACCCTCAAGTCCATCGCATCTCATCCCGTATCGACTTCCACCTATGAGAAGAGCGCGGGTGGCAAGGGCAAGCGCAGTACGGCAATGATCGGCGGCGGCGCCGGTGGTGGCGCGCTGATTGGCGGTCTCGCCGGCGGTGGTAAGGGCGCTTTGATTGGTGGATTGCTCGGTGCCGGCGCAGGTACGGCAGGCGCAGCACTTACGGGAAATAAGAACATCTCGATTCCTGCTGAGTCGACCATCACCTTCACCCTCAGGGCTCCGGTCAGCATCACTTCCAGAGAGAGTGCAGCCGATGCAACAGCAGCACCGGCTCAGTAACGTGTAAGCCGGCACACGCAGAAGGGCACCTCCAGAGTTCTGGCGGTGCCCTTTTCAGTTCTGCTGTTTGCTACTGCGTTACCGTTAGCGTGGTGGTGGCGTTCACTCCGCCCGAGCTGCCCTGGATTTGTGTGTTGCCTGTCGCGATGGCTGTCGCCAGCCCGTTGGCATCGATTGTCGCTGTAGTGGTCACCGATGAAGTCCAGGTAGCCGTTTTGGTAATGTCCTGGGTTGTTCCATCGGCATACTTGCCTGTAGCAGTAAATTGCTGGGTCGTTCCTTTTGCCAGGCTAATCGTCGGATTCAGCGGAGCCAAGGTAATCGACTGCAGGGCGGCACTTTGTACCGTGAGACTGGTTGTACCGCTCACCCCGCCGGAGGTTGCAGTGATGGTGGCTGTTCCCGCGGCAATGCCCTTTGCCAGTCCTCCGCTGCTGATCGTGGCCGTGGTCGGTGAAGAGGACGTCCACACCGGCGATATGACCTTTGTACTGCCGTCGTTATAGGTTCCCACGGCCTGGTATTGCTGCGTTGCCCCAATAGTGACAGTCGCACTTGCCGGCGTCACCGCGATCGACGACAGCGTTGGATCCACAAAAAAGCCCTTGCACGCAGTGCACGCCAACAGAATCAGGCTGGCCGCAAGGATACTCGCAAAGGCCGCTAACTTATTTTCCCGGTGCTCCCTCGGGCTATCTCCCATTTCTCTCATAGATCTGCTGCCCCCCGGCTTGCGGCGGTATTCCCTGTCTGTCTGTGCCCGTCTCTTCGATTTCCAGCCCCGTCAGGCGATGCTACAGCGGATTTCCCATCCCTATATACCGCAGCACCTGCTTGTATCGCATCGATTGACGTGAGAGACGCTGCGACCGATTTCTCTCTTTGCCTCTGCCCGATAGACGCACCTTATCACTCTGCGCTCGGACGCGCAGGAGGATCATCGTCCGGGCCTGAGTGTGGTCAAAAGGAAACAGAAGAGGCTCCCGCCGCGGCAAGCACTCGTCGTATGCCCGGCGAGTCCCCCTCTATCAGGCCGCCTTGACCATGATTCCAAACTGGGCGTCCTTGTTCTCTTCCTGAATGAACGTGGGCATCAACGGTTTCGCCGTGGCGGCAAAATCCGCAAACGCATCATTCATCCCCACATCGTCTGATAGCAGAATTCCACCGGGACGCAACCTCGGCCAGACCGACTCAAATTCAAACGTCATGTTGCGAAACGTATGGAGGCTATCGTGAATAAAGACATCCAGTTCACCAATGGAAGCAAGAATGTCGGGAAGAACTCGTTTGGTAGGCCCGAGGTAGAGCTTCCAGCGGCCTCTTAGATGTTGAGGAACGAGCGCGCCAACATGCTGATCAGCTTCCTTCCCAAGCGGCGGAAAATCAATGCTGAAAAGTCTTCCCTTCCGATTGACCGCTAGTGCCTGGAGCGCAAAGGCACTTGAGACTCCATTCGCCACTCCCGTCTCCAGGACCACATCCGGCATGCGGAGCCGGCAGATGACATAGATCGATCTGGCCAGCGCGAAGTCTCCGTTATGATTCCGGTTGAACGAGTCTTCTGCGCTGGCTTCCGCAATCCTCTCCGACACGGCCTTTTCAATCGCTGCTAGATCCTTCTCTGCAAGAATCTTCGCGATGTCGTCCTGCGATACATTCAGTGCCGCGCTGAGCGCATCCATTACCGACATAAACTCGCAGGTCTTGGTTGAGGAAATCCCGCGCTCCTTTTTGACCTCTACAACCGTCATCACTCGGTCGTAAAACTCCACCGGGTGCGTTGGGAGCAAGGAAAGCAACCGCAAAGCCTTGGAGGGGGTGACGCTCATGGAATCCTCTTCTCCGCACGCACCCGAACATGGTGGGCAATATAAGAATTGCGCCGACGCCGGATATTCGCGCCACTTCATTTTGAGAGTCTCGATCTCAAATGCGTTAGTTTAGATGCGGATTTCCAACCGGTCAGGTGTGCAGCGTATAGGATTTTTTCTTACTCGCCTGGCACAAAAGGCCACATCGAAGTCACCGTGTGCCCACCGTCCACCGGAATCACCTGCCCGGTCATGTAGTCCGACTGACTGCTCGCCATATACACCGCAAGCGGACTGACATCTTCCGGCGTCCCCAGACGCGGAGACGGCTGACTCTGCTTCAACCAGTTTTGCAGCTTCTCATCCTTCCACATCTCGCGGTTTAGATCCGTAAGGATAAAGCCTGGAGCGATGCAATTTACCTGAATATTATGCCGCCCCCACTCGGCCGCAAGGCACCGCGTCCATTGGGCAAGCGCCCCCTTGGAAGCTCCATAGATAGTGATATATGGAATGCCGATCAGTGAAGTCAGACTTCCTATATTGATAATCTTCCCGCCAGCTTTACGGGCGATCATATCGCGTCCGACGAACTGGGTTAGCCGCATCAACCCCACGAGGTTCGTCTGCAGGATGGCTTCCATCTCGTCCCGAGTGAAATCCTCGAAAGCCTTGCGAATATTCATCCCGGCTACATTCACCAGTATGTCGACCGCACCCGCTGCCTTGGCTGCACGCTCAATCGAGGAGTCCTGCGTCACATCCAGTTCCACTGCGCTGCCCTTCAATTTTTCAGCGGCGGCCTCCAAAGCATCCATCGAACGCGCTGCCAGAACAACATGTGCGCCTTCCTCCGCCATCTTCGTCGCAATCGCCAAACCGATTCCCCGGCTCGCACCAGCTACAAGTACCCGCTTCCTCTCCAGCAATCCCATATCTCTTCTTCCTATCTCTGTACGCGTGGCAATGCCGGCGCGAATCGCAGCTAGCCCTTCGCCGTATTCGCACTCGGCTGTACTCTGCTTCAACAGATCTCAAAAATATGCGTAAGACCGCCGCTATCTGCGGCAGCCATTTACGCCATTCTATCGCGATGCTGAATTTATCTTAAGCAGCGGTAGCACGCGCCTTGTTGTTCTGTGCATATTCGGGGTCGAAGTGGCCGTTCTTTATCCAGGGCTGGTACCCGAGCTTCGCTACGGCGCCGAAGAAGTGATTCCCCTGCGAGCGCGTCGGCGGTACGAGGTTTAATAGCCCGCGACACTTCTGCGCAGCCTGGGTAAGCTTTCCCCACGACGAGGTCGAAATCTCGCGCTCGTGCTCCGTAAGATTAAAGTCCCAGTAGCGAAAGCTGTAGCAAGCGAGCTTGCGTTCCGGAACAGCGCACAGTGCCGTCTTCTTCAACTCCGCCGGTGTCCAGCGGTGGATGAAATTCGGCACATCCGAATGCATCACGCCCCCGCGAACATTCTCGTTATCCATGACCGCAACGATCTCATACGGCTGCTTGAGGCCAAGCGACACCGCCAGATGAGCCGTCATCGAGTCGTTCGGTTCAAAGAAAACGACCCATCCCCGCGCAACCCGCAACATCTCCGCCAGTGCCTTGTAGGGAGAGCGGCAATGATGCAGAGTCGCGTGCGCAAACACCAGGTCGTAGCTGTCATCTGGCAGCGCAATCGCCTCCGCATTCAGATGTAGGCCTGTAGTATTCAGGTTGGACAGGGTCAGGTTGTGGAAGCCGGCACCTTCCAGAATTGCTACATCGTCACTCGCTCCGCCAATCACCAGCACTCTGCTATCAAGAGGGATGGCAGCCTTCTGGGAGTAACTCGCGAGAATATGAATCGGTACGGAAAGATCCCTCATATATGCCCCCACACAGTTCTTCCTGTTACTGCCAATGGACTTCGAGCGTTCTAAGTAACCCGGGCCTCGAAGTGTTGCGATGGGCAGAGATGATAGCAAGCCAGGAGCGACTACACAAACTCCTGCCCAGATACGATTTACGCCAGTGATTATCCGATTGAAACTTTCGTTTGGCAACTTGTTTCCGCAGGCACCGACGAAAGAGCAAAGAGACAACCTCTTTATCCAGAATTCTCCTATTGCGCCTTGATTGAAATGCCTTGCACCGAGTAAGCCGGAACGTCGATCGTAGTTGTATAACCTGTTCCCTGTTGCGTTAACGATAGGGAGGAGGAATTAATCATCGCTCCATTCACAATTTGGTAGAGCGTAGCTTGAGGTGTCCCAAAGCCGACGTTCTGCAGGCTCACTGATATGCGTGAGTAAGCCGTGGATGTCGGATTGGTGATCACTATGGCATCCTGAGTCGCGTTATAAAACGCCGTCGCCGCCAATCCACCACCACCAGACAGTGGAGTCACAGACTTAGCCATGTAACCACCAGCGGCAAGTCCCAGGTAATTGCTGGCGCCTATCAACTGGAACGCATAGTACTGCGGATAGGGCGCAGGCGTTGCGCCTGCGGAGTAGAGGCAATCGGAGTTCTCGTCCAGAACCCCCACAATGCAGAACCATGGATACGCAGAACTCGCAAAATAGACAAGCTTACTTGGTAGAGGTAATCCGCTGTACACCGAATTCAGCATGTCGCTGGCATACAGTGCATTCCAGACGGGCGCATAGGTCGCATCGTTCCGGCAGCAGTCCTTAAAGAATGCCCAATTTGTGTTGAACTCTGTCACATAAATCGGTGTGTTAGCCCCCAACGGCTGGCTACCCAGCTTTACCTGCTGATAGACCTTGTTATAGACGCCATAAGCCCCATTATTTGGATCCTGTGTCTGTTGATAGACGGAATTAGTGCCGTTATAGCTATCCCATTGGGCTTGCAAGCCTACTTTGCCAAACAGATAGTGGTGATAGCTGACAAAATCCACATAGGGTGCAGTCGTCGAACCGCTGAGAAGTGTGTTGATCCATAGCTGCGAATACCCCGAAAGCACAGGGCCACCGACACGGATGGTTGCGCCATCCGCGGCTGCCTGCTGCTTCATCAACGGAGCGGCAGCGGCATAGATAGACATGTAGGTACTCAAGTGATTGTTCGTGCAGAGACCTGTCGCATTCGGCTCGTTCCAGATCTCATAATCCTGAACATAGCCTGGAAATTTGGCATCCATGTGAGCCACATAAGCCGCAGCCATCTGTCCCCATTGATTTACGTCCGTTGGAGCAACCGTGGTATTCCCCGTTCCGCAAGGATTAGGATTCGGCTGCAGCCATGGCGGCGTCAACGAGATCTGTAGAAGAACCTTTTGTCCAGCCGCCTGGATTGAGGCGATCATCGGGTCGATCTTCGTCCAGTCCGGCGTCGTGGTACTGAAGACCAATGGAACCTGCGCATACAAGCGAGATACTGTCACACCCGCCTGAGTAATCAACGTCCTGTCCGCCGTAGAATGCATGGCCTCACCCCGGCCCGCACCAAATATATCGGCGGCAATCGGGTAGTTGGTAAAGGTGCGCCCACCAAAGTCCGCTGAGATACCAGACATCACGGTGACGACTGCACCGCTTGTCTTATTCAGTGTCGTATCTGTAACTCTCACGGTATGTTTTCCAGGAGTGGCGGGAGCCGTGTATACACCGTTATTGGTCACGGTTCCAACGGTAGAATTGCCGCCTGCGATGTTATCCACCGTCCACGTCACCGTTCCTGCGTCCGGTACGGCACAGAGTTGAGGCTGGAATGTCTGCTGTCCGGATGGCGGGATGTAAGAGGTGTAGGGATAAATTCCAAATGACGGGCTGCTGGAGATGGTGATGGTAGACGATCCCGTAACACTGGTTGAGGCTTGGCTAACCGCACGTATGTTATGGGTTCCGGTGGTTGCCGGCGCCGTATACAAGCCTCCGGAAGTAATGGTGCCCACTGTACTGTTTCCGTTGAGTTTTCCGTCCACATACCAGGTCACTGCGGTATTGGTCATTCCCGTTACGATGGCCGTGAACTGCATCGTCTGCGATGGCAGAGAACACGGCAGGTATGGACCGACGGTAACCATAGGTCCGGGATCTCCAGCGATTCCTGTGCCGGTTAATGGAATATTCAGCGGGCTCCCCATTGCGCTCTCATTGACAACCATAGTTGTCGAGCGCGTGCCAATCGCCTGGGGGTTAAAGATGATGGAAACCGTGCAGGTTGCATTCGCAGCCAGCGTGCCGCTGCCATTGCTTCCAACGCAGTCGGTGGTAAAAGGATAGTCTGCCGACGTCTTGATCGAGTTGATCGTAAGCGCTACGGACTGGTTGTTGGTGATCGTCACCGGCAAGGGGGTGCTCGGCGTCAGGACAATCTGGTTATAAAAGTACAAACCTCCTACTACCGGAACCGTCGATACGGCTAACACTGCATTTCCCGATATCGAAATGGTTTGTGGCGAGCCCGGCGCATCATCGGTAACGACGAGATTGCTGGTGGTATATCCAACCACTGTCGGCGAATAGGTAACTGTAATCGTACAAGTCTGGCCCGCCGCCAAAGAGCTTCCGCAGTTGTTCGTCTGTGAAAACGGCGCACCGATCTGAATACTGGAGATCGTTAACGGCGTTGTTTGTCCATTGGTCAGCGAGAGATTCTGGGATGCACTCGTTCCAATCGCCTGGTTGGGGAATGCGTAGCTCTTGAGCGACGTCGTCACTCCGCTCGAAGTCGTTCCACCACTTGCAGAGCCCGATAGATATAGGACTTGGGTTCCCGAACCATAGTTGACAATCACGGAGCCGGTCTTCGTTCCAGATGACGTGGGAACGAAATTCACAGTTATCGTGCAGCTCGCATTTGCCAATAGAGTCGATGGACAGTTGTTGGTCTGAGAGAAATTCCCTGTCGTGGTAATGCCACTGATCGTGAGCGATGTTGTCAGCTCATTCGTTAACGTTGCGGTCTGAGCAACGCTGGTACTCCCAACCGCCGTACTCGAAAACGTAAGAGACGTCGGCGAGAAGAGTACCGGGCCAATCACGCCCGTACCACTCAAGGGTACCTGTTGTGGGCTTGCAGGACCGTTGTCCGTTATTGTGATGGTGTCGGAGCGGACCCCTTGGGCCAGCGGTTGAAAATCTACCGAGATGGTGCACGACGCACCGGCTGCAAGCGTCGATGGCGACAAGGGGCAAGTCGTCGAGGTGATCGCATAATCCGCCCCAACGCCGATTGAGGCGATCGCCAATGCCGCGGATGTTCCGTTCGTCACGGTCACCGTCTTTGCGGACGATATCTGGCCGATCTGTACGTTGCCCCAGGAGAGTGACGCAGGTGAGAACGAAACACCGGTTGATACCGATGTCCCCGTACCGGTCAGAGATGCTGTTGTCGGCGACCCCGGCGCGTTATGGGAGATCGTGAGCGTATCCTGCCTGGTACCAGTGGCCGTTGGTGTCAACGTGACCGTCACTGTGCATGTGGCATTCGCTGCAAGCGAGTTCGGACTCACCGGGCAGTTTGACGAAGTTGTATAGTCCGTCAGACTAGTTGCTATCGAAGAGATTGTTATCGGCTGGGTATAGGTGTTGGCTAACGTCAGGCTCTGCGGAGAACTTGAAGCACCAACCTGCACGCTACCAAAGTCAACACTGTTGGGCGTGAGCGTCACATAGTTCGACGGCGTCGATCCCGAAAGATAAAGCTGCAACACACTGCTGCTGGTCGGCGTCGTGAAGCCCACCGTAACGCCACCACTGGAAGAGCCTGCTGCAATCGGACTATAGGTCACAGAGAAGGTGCAGGTAGCTCCAGCGGCCAGGGTGCTGGGGCTGATCGGGCAATTATCCGTCTCTCCAAAGCGCGCGCTCACTTTAATGCTTGTCAGGGTAATCGCGCTGGAGGTGGTGTTCGTTAATGTAGCAGATTGCGGCGTACTCGTCGTGCCAACAGCAACGCCCGTAAAGCTCAGTAATGTAGGCGAAAACAAGATAGGCCCGACGGCACCAAGTCCAGACAGCGGCAGGGATTGCGTCGCGCTAGGGGCATCATCCGTGATTGTGACTGCATTCGTCCTAGTGCCCGAGGCCAGCGGACGAAACTGAATGGAGACGGTGCAGGAAGCCGCCGCAGCCAGCGTGGACGGAGAGACTGGGCACGTGGTCGCGCTCACAAGAAAATCCGAGCCTGAAGGAACAGAAATACTCGAGATCGTCAGAGGGACGGATTGACTATTGGTCAGCGTAAAGGACTTTGCTGCCGAGACCTGACCGATCTGCACTGTATTCCACGAGAGGCTGGTTGGGGAGAGTGTCACGTCCTGCGCCGCTGCAAAGGCGGCCATTAACGGAAACATTGTGCACAACATGAAGTGAAGCTTGTTAGGAAGGAGCTTAGTCTTTCGTTCAAAAAGTTGCACGTCTTCCCCCGGTTCTCTGAATGGACAAGCACATTTCATACGTCGCAATACGTCGCAGTGGCGCTGAAGGGGTCCCGGGCGAGTAGGTTGAAGGAAGATACCAACGCCCTCCCCGTTCATATTCTGTCGCGAGGATCGCCTAAGCTCTCGCGTCGATGTACGCGGGGCGGAAGATCTTCGCGTCATGGTTCTGTGCAAATGAGGGGCCACTTCCAGCACATCGCTCTTCTTTAAAGGACGAATCGCAGTTGGAAAGCCAGGCCCGCTCTGAGATAACGCTCCTGCAATCCCATTGTTAGACGTGGATGAGTAAGGCTGGGTTGTAACAGTAATGGATATTCGATTGCAGCAAAGAGGGCTGGAATCGGCAGTACGTTGCATACTTCGGCTAGCGGGTTACCTCTAGCTATTGGACGATAAGAGCGGACCACTTACTTTCGTAATAGATTGCGCCGATTTTGAAGTTTCCGGCTGGAGGCTTCAGCTTCAAGTCATTACTTTGTAATTGCAGGTGTTGCGTGTGGAACCGATTTTCGCACCGCCATTTCAGGATTGCGGCTGCTGTTAAGAAGGCAATTTAGATGAGTGCGTCCTATGGCTCCTTGGTATATGTCACCGTCTCAGGCACGCTTTCTGGGATAAATAGTGCAGAACATTGCACACTAGCTGGACGTAATTAGCATCTCTTAAGGTAAGTACTTTGTCTCAACTGTTCCTGCGTCGTCTAAAAAGCTCTGACGAAAGGATCGAATGTATGGGCTTGCAACGGTCTCGCACTCTTCTGCTCCTTGTGTATCTCTCAGCGTTACTGCTAGTGGGGTGTGGAGGATTCAAAGGAGTAGTTACACCAACTCTCTCCTCCATCTCGCCTTCAACCATCGCTGCGGGCAGCGCCGGTTTCACGCTCACAGCCAATGGCAGTAACTTCACCGGCGGAACGAAGATTGTGTGGGACGGTGTCGCGCAACAGACCACGGTAGTCTCCAACACCCAGTTGACAACTACCATCTCTGCAGCCCAGATTGCATCTCCTGGAACCATCGCCATCAGCATTCTCAAGTCGGATACCACTTCCTCCAATGTGCTCAAGTTAACGATCACCGGAACGGGCCCACAAGGTCCCACGCTCACCTCAATCTCTCCCTCCACCATAGCCGCCGGCAGTGCAAGCTTCACCCTCACGGCTACAGGCACGAACTTCACAAAGGGCAGCACGATCACCTGGAACGGCGTCTCCATCAGCACCACCACATTCGATTCGGCGACTCAACTTCACGCCACCATCTCCGCCGCACAGGTCGCGCTTCCCGGCACCGTCAACGTGGGCATCCTCGACTCCACCAACACCCTGTCGAATCAACTTCCCTTCACTATCACCGGCACAGGCTCCACCGCGCCACCTACGCTCACTTCGCTCAATCCATCCACCGTAGTGGCCGGAAATCCTGGCTTCACGCTGACCGCTACCGGGACCAACTTCGTAAATGCCAGCCAGATTACATGGAATGGCGCCCCCCTCACCACGACCTTTGTGTCGGCAACGCAACTCACGTCTGTGATTTCAGCAACCTCCCTCGTTGCAGCACAGAATGTAAACGTGGCTGTGCTGAATCCTGACAGCACAATTTCCAATTCTTTGACCTTTGAAATCTCTGCGAACCCGGATGTCTCCCCGACGCTTACTTCTATCAACCCATCCGTCGTCGCCGCAGGAAGTCCTGCGTTCACGATGACGCTGGTTGGAACGAACTTTGATAATGCAGCGGTCGTGCAATCGACGAATTCGAATGTGACGACAAATCTGACGACGACTTTCGTCAGCCCCACGCAACTTACCGCACAGATTCCTGCCTCGATGCTTACGGATATAGGGCAATATCAGATCACCGTCCAGAACCCAGGCCCGAGAATTTCGAATCCAAGACCTCTTTATGTCGGCATTGTCACTTACTTCGGAGAGGTGAAGGATCTGGTCTGGGATCCGCAGCACCAGTTGTTCTATGCCTCGGTACCGAACGAATCCACCAGGAGCCCCAATACGGTTGTGGCGCTCACACCAACGGGCAAACCTACATTCCACCCGGTCCCGGGGGATCCCGATCGCCTCGCGATCTCCGGCGACGGGCAGTATTTGTATGTTGGGCTCGACGCAAAAGGAACGGTTCAGCGTTATAGTCTGCCCAGCTTTACACCGGATATCAGTGTGTCGCTAGGTGCGGATCCTAACCTGGGCCCGTACTATGCGCTCGATCTCCAGGTCGCGCCGGGAGCACCGCATACGATCGCGGTATCTCGAGGAATACCCGGCACAGCTTCCATCTATCAGGCGCAAGGCGGCGTCGCGATATATGATGACGCGGTCCAGCGCCCCTCTGTTGTCACACCTACCAGCCAGCCCGGAGTTACGGCGCTGCTGGATACGATTCAGTGGGGAGCCGATAGCACCATACTTTATGCTGCAGATTATGAGAACGCCGGTGGCGACTTCTACCAACTGGCGGTGTCTCCGTCTGGCGTAACCTTTGTCAGCGATCACCCCAACTACTTCCCGCCTCCTGATCTCCGCATTCATTTCGATACGGGGAAGCTCTATGGAGATGATGGTGCCGTCGTCGATCCTGTAAGTGCCACCCAATTGAAGAGCTTTGTTGCCGGAGGAATCATGACTCCCGACTCCACTCTGGGGCTGGCCTATTTCCTGGGACAACCCGCGGCTCAATCTGGCACCGTGGGCTACCTGCTCCAATCCTTCAACCTCGCGTCTACCAATGCAATCAAGGGCATCCCGCTCTATAACATTCAAGGCGCGCCTCAGCACATGGTCCATTGGTCGACAACTGGAACGAGCACAGTCAACGGTCTGGCCTTCAGTACATCCAAGATCGCTAACTGCGCATTCTCCCCCTGCTCTACCAGTTCTGGAGGGGTCTATATCCTCGTCGGTCCATTTATCACCAGCACAGCACCGTAGCGGACTCTTCGAGAATTGCCGGTTGTAAAAAGCCGGCAATTCTCGATCTCTCTGGAACGCCAGGTTCGGATTCGCAACAAGGTTTTACAACGCACAGTGAACGCAGATTGGACAGTCCAGTTACGAAGCTCGAGTGCTTCCAACCTGCATTTTTGAATACTCCTGGAGGAGTACCCCGTGTTTCAAAAATATCTGATTGCCGCTGCGCTGCTTCTGGGGCCCGCCTGCATGTTCAGCCAGGTGGTGCCTGCAGCCCGCGGAGGAGCGCCCCCGCTCACCGTCGGAGGTTACTTCTCGTATTTCAATACTGACTATGCTTCCAATCACATGGCAGGGTTCGGAGCCTGGGTGGACTGGATGCCGCTGCGCAACCTTGGAGTCGAAGCCGAAGGCCGCTGGCTTCGCTTCAACGCCCCACACGACTTTCACCAGGACACATACCTGATTGGCCCGCGTTACTCCTTCCGTCGCGGCCATCATCTCACGCCCTACGTCAAGGTGCTGCTCGGTGCAGGTGAGATTAACTTTCCTTATAGCCTTGCGCATGGCGGATACTTCGCCGTCGCACCTGGGGGCGGAATCGACTACCGGCTCCAGCGGCACTGGCGAGTGCGTGCGGACTACGAGTATCAGTTCTGGCCAACAGCGGTCGGGATTCCGGGCATCTCCAGCAGTATGCTCAAACCGAATGGAGTGAGCGTGGGACTCTCCTATCGCATCTATTAAAAGCAGACTGGTCCATAACCAACTAACGCCACGCTACGTGGGCCCCCGGCTCGCTTCGATTCCCGTTAGGATCAGAGGCTCGCTCCCGGCTCTGGCGCGCTCAGAACCAGCACAGGCTATAGGGATTCCGGAGCAACAGAGGGTGAATTTGGATGACAAGAACCTGGTCAAGATGAGCACGGAAGACACAACACTCCGGAATGTACCGTCACTGGTAGCCCGCAATCTCATTGCCCGGCTCTCTACCGAGTGCAAGGCCTACTGCATTCTGAGCGGCTATGACCAGCTTCCTGAAAGCTTCGACTCCGACATCGACTTGATGGTCGACGCCAATGACTTTCAACATATGCCCTTGCTCATTCAGGATCTGGCAAGCGGCACTGGCACGCATTTGTTTCGCACCACGCAACACGAGATCAGCGCTTGCGCCTATCTTCTATCCGCACAATCGGGTGCGAACCTCATCTTCATATCTGCTGATTGCTGTGCAGACTACCGTCATTATGGCCGATTGTGGCTCCGCGCCGATGAAGTCCTTGCAAGCCGCCGCCGGCATCCCAATGGTTTCTGGATACCGGGCGCCTCCTATGAGTTTCTCTACTACCTCATCAAGCGGATGAACAAGCGGGACTTTACCGCTCAGCAAGGCCAACGACTGCATCGTCTGTACACGGAGGATCCGCAGGGATCGGACCAGATGCTGGCCCGCTACTGGACCGGCAGTCACAAAGAGGCGCTTCGCTCGATGGCTGCGTCTGGAAACTGGGATGCCATGCCTTCCAACCTGGAATCCTTTCGCCGCGAGCTGATGCTTCACTCCATCGAATCGCCTCTCGAAAAGCTGGGCTCCCTGGGAGAACATCTTCATCATTTTCTAGACCGCGTTCTGCGCCCAACCGGTGGCTGGATTGCGTTCATGGGCCCGGATGGGTGCGGAAAGTCCTCGGTCATCCAGGCCATTACAGCCGAGTTTGCCCCGGCCTTCAGTGGAGTCAATCCATTCCACATGACACCCAAACTTCTGCGCAAAGGCAATCCCGCACTCCGCGATGTCACAGCGCCCCACGGACAGCCGCCGCGCGGCCTGGCTGCTTCCATCGCCAAGGTCTTCTACTACATTGCCGATTATGCGCTGGGGTATCTCCTTCGCATCCGGCCAGCGATGCTTCGCACCCGTCTCGTCGTCTTCGACCGATACTTTTATGACCTGCTTGTCGATAACAAGCGTGTCCGCTACGGAGGCCCCACATGGCTGCTACGCTTTGCAGCCAGGCTTATTCCGCGCCCAGAGCTTGTCCTTCTGCTGGATGCATCGCCCGAAGTCCTATGGTCACGAAAGCAGGAGGTTCCTTTCGAAGAGGTCGTTCGTCAGCAGATGAGCTTTCGCAAATTGATCGAACAGCTTCCTTCTGCCGTCGTTATCAATGCTTCCCAGCCATTGCCAGGCGTTATTCACGACACCGCTGCGGCAATCGTCTCGTTTTTTGAGGACCGCACTGCAATACGACTTGGACTCAACAGCCACTCCAGTTCGTTAGAGCTGACGGCCCCAAGGAAATAGAATCGGAATAAAATCGACGACTGGAAAGCTCGAGGATTGCACTGGACACCGTCACCACATCCGAGGTACTTGGCATTGTCTTCCCGGCCCACTCGTCTGAGCCTGCGGCCTCGCTGGACCGCAAGATGTGCGTCATTCCTCAGGCCGAGGAACCTCGCTGGATCATTCTCGGAGATCCGCGCAGGGCCATCCCAGTATTGCGAAGCTGGCGTCCATTCAAGCTCCAATCCCAGTTGAAATGGAAGCTGGTTGTCCTGGCTTCTTCCGCAAACGCATTAACCCATCTGCGCGGCACGGTTTGCGAGACAGTCCGCCTCGATCTCACTTACTGGCAGCGCCGGCTACCCGGGTGTTCGCAGGATTGGACGTACGTCATCCATGTGGGAAACGCATCCCATACGCGGAAGGCCATCCTCTTCATGCTTGGCAAGGACGCAGCCGTCAAGGCTGTAGCGAAGGTCCCACTTGCTGAGGAAGCAAGCGGAGCTATTCTCAATGAGGCCACTATCCTTCGCCGTCTCCATCCCTTAGGAGACTTGCCCGAAGTCCTGTTTCAAGATGAACAACACGGTATCGCCGCACAGACCTGGCTGGAGGGAAAAGCAGTCTCCCGGACATTCGAAGTGGCACACATTGACCTTCTAAGCCGGCTCGCGCAGGAGGATGAATCAGTCCGCCTTTGTGATTTCCAGAGTTCCATTGCTGCCAACCTGGACAAACTTGACCTGCCGCTGGATCGTTCTCGTCTCGGTCAGGCCCTCGATCTCATGGACTCCGAGGAGAAATTGCCCGCGTTCATCGAACATCGCGACTTCACTCCGTGGAACCTGAAGCGGCTTCGCAGCGGCCATTTCGGTCTTCTTGACTGGGAATGGGCTGTCGAAAAAGGTCTTCCATGGCAAGACATCTGCCGCTTCTTCTATGAGCAGGACTTCCTTTTTCAAGGGCCCGGCAAGGTTTGGGAGACGCTTTCGAGCCATCCCCTGCTGCGCACCTACTTGCGCCGTTTTGACATACCGGCCGATACCCTACCTGGATTGACAATGCACTATCTCCTGCGAAATCTATGCCTTAGGGTTCTCCACATGGATACGACGAGCTTCGATACTGCAGCCGTGGAATATACCGTGCAGCAGATTGAAGCCATCCTCGATACCAAGGCTAGGATCTCCAGCAAATCCCGGATCTGACACGGCAAGATTCGATACCCGGTCCCGAAAGTAGGGCCATTTTTGATCAATATGGTACTTTAGTACCGTATATGGCCCTATTCCCTCCTGTATGACTCTCCTCATTCCCAATAAGTGTTCCATTTTTGGACTAAAGTAATGGAAATCTAACACTTCTGTGCAGTTTCGCATTTATCCTGCCGATGGCAACATTTTGAGCACGATAAAAGCGGGAAGGGGCCGTATGAGCACATCCTCTCTAGCCAATCAGCCGATGGAAAGCACTTCGACACAGATTACCGACGTCGAGCGACTGCAGACGTTCGCTTCGGTCGAGGAACTCATCCCCCTCCGTAAGGGCTCGTCAAGTTCGCACAAGGTTTTCAGGGCCATACTCTTAGCCGCTGTTGGCGGCTCTGCCACATGGTATGGAACCTGGAGGCTGGCGGCGTTTCTTCTGCACTGGCGATAAAAAAAAGGGTCCCGAGTCCAAAAAATAGTGGATATGGGAGTACGTCATGTTAGGATTTCACAAAATAAAAGAAATCGAAGACTCCTGGCAATCCGGCTGTTTTGTTGTAATCCCTGGATTTTGTGTTTACCAAGTAGATAATATGCGTTGAGTTTACTCGGTAACATCCTTGGCATCGCTTAACGTGGTCAGACAAGACCCAATAGAGGCCCTCTGACAATCACGGTAAACGGGGAAAGTGCTTCCCCGTCTGCCACATGCACGCACGTTACATGACGATGAACAAGAATGACAAACGCAAATCCTTACCTCCCCTGAGGCACTATGCAGTTTTCTAAAGTTCTCATTGCATTTCTTGCAACTCTGGCAATGCCAGCATGCGCGCTCGCACAGGCGAACGTCACAGAGAACCAGACCACCTACTTATATGTAGACGCAAGCTCTGGCTCAGATCTTAACCCGGGAACACAATCCCAGCCGTTTCGCACCGTAGGGAAAGCCGCCGCCAAGGCGAAATCAAATAATGTCAGCGGCATCGGAACGAAAGTCTTCATAAATCCCGGTGTTTATAGGGAATTTCTTAACATCTCGGCTACCTACGGGCAGACATCGGCCCCCATTACCTTTCAGGCTACCCAGACCGGCACAGCGATCCTCTCGGCTTCTGATGTCCTTACCGGCTGGTCTAAGGGAAGCACCGCTGTCTATACCCACGCATGGAACTACAACTTCGGCACCTGTGCCGTACCGTCCGGATGGCCTTCGGGATTCGCACCTGTAGTTCTACGTACTGAGATGGTTTTTGTGAACCATATCCCCTATACGCAGGTCATGTCCCGCTCCCTCATGCGTGCCGGGACGTTTTACGTGGACGAGGCCGCGAACCTTATCTACCTTTGGCCCTCCTCCACCACAAGCATGAGCACGGCTCTGGTGGAAGCAGCGGTTCGCCCACAGACTCTTCAGGTCCAAGGCCGCACGAACATGGTCTTCCGTGGGCTTGTCTTCAGTCATGCAGCAAGCTGCATCAATCAGAAGAGTGCGAACGTCTATGGCAGTACGAACATCCTGTTCGACAGCATTCAGGCAAACTGGAACAACTGGGGCGGCCTGGGGATCAACACCAGCAACTACATCACGGTAAAGAATTCTGTTGCAAGCTATAACGGCGGCGTAGGATTTTCCGGTCTTCAAACACGCCATGCTCTCTATCAGTACGACGAGAGCGACTACAACAACTGGCGCGGTGCAATGGGAGCGCTTTACAACTGGGGCATGGGCGGCACCAAACTCATGGGAATGCACACCGCCACGGCAGATCAGATCCATGCCTACCGCAATCAAGCGCAAGGATTGTGGTTCGATACCGATAACAAGAACATCACCATCAGCAACGCGAGACTCGTACAAAACACCTTTGCGAATCTCCAGTTAGAAGCGAATGAAGGACCCGTTTCCCTTTCCGGCAGCGCGCTATGCTCCGGTGGAATTGGAATGAACATCATCAACACGGCGAAATTGACCGCGACCGGGAATGCCTTCTACAACAACGGCGGCACAAATAAATGGCAAGGCCAGTTCTTCCTCGCAGGAAAACCCGGAGGCCGTCAGATTACTGACTGGGAAACTGGTCAGGTGTACTATCTCTACACCCAAAATACAACCATGCACGGCAATCTCTTCCAGGATTCTGGTGCTGGGCAGTTTGTATTTGCTACGTTTCTATCCGGGACGGATTGGAGCTACTTCGCGGGATCGCTTACCTCCAATAACAACTATTGGTACGATGGCACCTCGACCAAGAAGTTTACTCTTCCCAATGGCAAACTGGCAGACCTTCCCGGCTGGCAAGGGAACACAGGCGAGGACCTCGCTTCTGTCTGGACTACCAATACGACATTGTCAAATACTTGCGGCGTTCCTGCTCCAACTTACACGGATTACGCCATAAATCTGGATAACTACACCTACAGCATGTCCGGGGGGAAGGCCGCAATCAAGATGTGGGTCAACTCGTTTGGGTATGGAACGGTTTCCCTCTCCGTGGCGGGATTGCCTTCGGGTGTGACAGCCGCTTTCTCGCAAAACTCCCTGATCAGCGGTGCGCCTGTGCTGACCCTTACTGCATCTTCGACCGCAACCAACCAGACCGTGCCTGTAACGGTTATCGGCACCAGTGGGAGCCGTGTGCATACGGTCACGGTTAATGTACATATCATTCCGTCTACGACCGTTGCCGCTGCGGCGGCTCCTACGGACTTGCAGGCGGTCCTTAACTAAAACTAGTCGAGTCTGCACTCGTAACCAGGGCTCATGGGGATCTTCCCCGTGAGCCGCTTTTTCTAGTGCGACAAGCGAAGCACCTGCCGAACCATATCCCTTCCCGATAACGCCCCGGATGGTATGCTCTTCTAGAGATTGAGGATTGCGTCGTCATGCCGCAATGAAATGCGAGCACAATCGCTGCATCCCATATTCTCCGAAGCCACTGGCCATGAAGATCCTCTTATCCGCATATGCTTGTGAGCCAAACAAAGGCTCTGAACCTGGCGTTGGCTGGAATTGGACTCAGGCGCTCCTCAAGCAAGGACATGCTGTTCATCTTCTTACGCGTAGTAACAATCGCGCTTCCGTGGAAGCTGCTCTATCTCTCCAGCAGGTAAAGCCCACGACGGCTTACTACGACCTACCGCGCTGGTGCCAGCGCTGGAAGCATTGGCCCGGCGGCATTTATCTCTATTACTTACTCTGGCAGATCGGCGCATATCGTCGCGCTGCAATGCTGCATGCGACTGAGAAATTCGAACGCGTTCACCACATCACCTTCGCGTCATTTCGCCAGCCTTCGTTTATGGGCCGGCTGGGAATTCCCTTTATCTTTGGACCAGTTGGCGGTGGCGAGGAGATGCCTCGCATCTTCCGTAAAGGAATTCCTCTCACGGGACGGCTCCTTGAAGCCTTACGCAACATTGGGAATCGGTTGACCTTCATCGATCCACTGATGCTCTCCACGTTTTCCAGCGCTTCGCTCGTGGCTTGCACCACCAGCGATACCTTAAAGAGGATTCCCGCCCGCTTTCACCGGAAGTGCATCGTGCTGCCCACGATCGGCATCGAGGAAGCGGAGATCGCGGCACCTTCCTCCAATACGGTCAGCGAGCCACGATTCCTCTTCGTTGGTCGTCTCATCTATTGGAAGGGGGTGCATCTTGCCCTCCGCGCATTGGCACAGGTTCGACGGTCAGTACCGTTGGCCTCTCTAAGAGTGATTGGAGATGGGAGAGATGCCGAGTGGCTGAAAAATATCGCGTCAGATTGTGGCGTTGCCGATGCTGTGGAGTGGCTTCCCTCGATGCCGCATGACGAAATTCTGCGCGAATATGCGAGCAATACTTCCTTTTTATTTCCCAGCCTGCACGACTCTGGAGGCATGGTCGTGCTGGAAGCCCTTGCCCGTGGACTCCCTGTAATTTGCCTCAATCTAGGTGGGCCGGGAGCCATAGTAACTCCATCCTGCGGAATACTTATCGATGCGCACCAACAAGGCGAAGCAGAGGTCGTAGCATCTCTAGCACAGGCTATGATAAGGCTCGCAACAGATGCTGCAACCCGAAACAACCTGTCAGCGAACGCTATTTCCCGCGCACGCGAACTCACCTGGGAGAGAGCTGCACAGGCGATCCACTCCTCAGCATGCCTGGATCGCGCGCCGGTCCAATCCGCTCGCTGACCGCTGCCAGGTTGTACTTCATGCTCGACAAGCAAGGAGATTTATTTTGCTGCGATCTCCAACGGTTCCGCTCCCGCCTTCGCGCGGATACGCACCCAGGCAAAGATTAGATAGCCAAGATTTCCGACCTGCCCTGCAACCGCAGCCATCACAATGCCTAATGCATCCAGATGCCTAACGAACGGGTACACAAGCAGCATGCTCAGCGTAGCCGCAACAATCGACGAGATCAGAATCGGTGAGGTCTTGCGGATCGTACGGAACAAAAAACTAAGTTGACGGATTGGCCACGCCAACAGGAAATATAGGAACTGTAGATTCAGAACGCTGGAATAGTCGCGGAGTTGATGCCCATAAAACAATGTTAGAAATTGAGCAGAGAACAACGAAGCGATAGAGAACACGATCAGAAGAGCCAGGACGCCCGCGCTGCCAAACCGAAATAAGAATCTGGATGCCTGGCGAATGCCCCCGCGCCGCATCTCTTCGCCAGCGCGAATGGGAACAATATTTTCCATCGCCTGAAACGCAACATTTACCGGACCAATTACATTCTGTGTGGCACGCACACCTCCAGCAGCCTGCGGTCCAACGAGGCTCGCGCCTACCAGTATTGCGCCTTGATATACGAACCATTGCAACTGATTTGCGATTCCAAGATCCAGGGAAATCCTTCGCGCCTTCCCCCACGCCGCTCTCGTCTCCGCGAGGGTATTGCTCAATTGCTCCGCGACTACACCGATGCCGAACGCCAGCGCCGACGTTAAGGCAATGGCCCAGAATGCCGTCTCCACCGTCAACCGTCTCGCCCACAACAGCAGACCCAACACAACCAACTGGCCAAGGTAACTAATCGCGTCATTCCATATCGACGAGGCTGCCTTCCCTACCGTGAAGTAATAGCGGCGCAACCAATCCTGCATCAGGAAGAAAACTACCGCGGTGGTGAATGCCAGGACAAGCCCCAGGGGTACAGCTCCTGGATGCAGCAAAATGTAGAGAAGCACGGCCAAGGCAGCAACGAACGAAGCCATCGCGCAAAACATTAGCTGCACACCATACATGCCGCGAACGAAGTACCGCATTTCCTCCGGAGTCGAGCAGAGCGCGCCCAGCGTTAACATTGGCGATGAGATAAAGCTCAATTGCACGCTGTTCGCTAAAAGAAGTATTGCGTAGGCTACCGTAAACTTGCCAAATTCAGACAAACCAAGACCGCGAACCAACAGGATACCAGTCGCAAAGTTCGATCCACTCACTACAAGTTGATCCAGAATGGTTTGCGTTCGGCGGTTGCTTTGAAATAGGAATTGAAGGCTTGAAAGAAGCCTCACTATAGAATTTCTCCCGTAGCTATAGAAGCTCGCGCAATCTTAGGTGCAGAACAATCAGAGAATCTAGCCTAACTGCGGTTCTTTTCTCTTGACGAAAAACCGTGGCCAAAAAGCAGGAATAGGTGCGACGACCTGAGCCATCTGAGCTCGACGCCGGACTAAATCAACATTGGTGATGATGCAAAGGAAGAGCGCCACCTCATACCCCATCCATCCCAGTATTCCAGTGGACATGATTGTGGTCATCCATACGTGGACAATTAACACATAGGTCCCTCCATACTCTGGATTCGTCTCCCATGCCTTCCACGAACGCAAGGTCGCTAGTATAAGCATCGAAGTGCCAATAGCAAATCCAACAAGGCCAAGGCCGGTAAGCAACTCCAGAAACCCATTGTGAAGAGAACTCATTTGTTCCAGATACATGTTTCCGATATGTCCAATGACTTCCTTGCCACCAACTCCGCCTCCTACTCCTAAGAGGGGGTGCAGTTCAAACTGACGCGATGCGGCTGTCCAGACCACAGTTCTGCCGCTCAGGGTCATAAAGTCTTCCGAACGCTGATGCCCCTGCAAGCGCGTCAGGATGCCACTCCAGAAAATCCATCCACCGATCGATACAGCCCCAATCGCCATTGCGGCCAGAATCTTGGATCGCTTAAACATTACGATCAGGATAGTCAGAAGAAGAATCCCAAAAGATGTGCGGCTTGCGGATAAGCTGAAGAGTGCCAGGGCAAATACCATCTCACGCATAGCTGCGGTTGTTTCTAGTCGATGCGCCTGCCATTCTGCCAAAACCACCAGAAACAAAGCGCTGGAGACATAGCCCAGTCCATTGCCTGAAAGGAACGGAGCCTGGGCAGTGGTTTGGGAGATAATGCCGGGCCTCGGCTGAACAAACATATGAATGCGCAGCAGAAAACCTGCAACGGTAACCAGCGCAATAGAAGACATCGTCAAGAGAATAATCTGGCGAAGTGCTTCCAGTCGTTTTAGGGGATTCTCAGAGCTGCTGACCTCAAGAAAAACCACGCCTGCCAACAAGAGCTCCGCACTTTTACCTACTGTTGCAAATCGCTGTTCCGACCACAACGCAGACGCAAAATATAAGAGAGCAAAAGACGCATATGCAAAACGCAGTTCGTTCGCCCTTATCTTTGCAATCCGAGGACGATATAACAGAACTAGAAAAGCCAGCAACAGCGCTGGGGCTCGGACAAGGAGCATAAGCTTGGTACTGCTATGCCCCGCTCCCCCGCCCGTTATATCTCCAACCTGAAGCATGGCACCCAGCAGGAGACTGAATAACGCGATACCCGGAAATCCCGCCACGCGAAATGCCGCACGCCATGCCTTCAGGTCCCAGGGATAAATGGTAATGCCCATACTTCATTCCTCAGCTCAATTTTCCGTCGACATTCGCCGAACTCATCGCACAGCGTAGATAGTTGCGGAAGTAGCTTGTCCGATGATCGAAGCACCTCCTGTAAGCATAGCTTTCACCTTACTCACAGGAACGTAGACGATGTCTTCGGCTTCAAGCTTGATTGGAGTCGCCTTTCCTTCCATCATGTGCTTATACGAAACAGGAACTTCCTTGAGCTGACCATCTGGAAGCCGTTTCACCACCCTAAGGCCACTGGTCTTTGCTTGCATGGAAAGCCCCTGGGCTAGCGAAATCGCCTGCGCCACGTCGAGTTCGCCATCCTCCTGCATCACATACCCTCCGGGACGGTTGACTGCTCCCAGGACATACACGACCCCCGCTCGTTTCACCATCACCGTGTCACCGGGACGCACCATCACATCTCGAATCGAATCCCCATTGCTGCCTCGGGAGTATTCGTAGATGTTTGTTGGCGGCTGGCCTGCTGCTACATCAGCATGCTTCACTTCCACTACCTTCCCGGCCGTCTGGGTCTCTCCGCCAGCCATACCAATCACGTCCAGCAAGGTGTGAGGAGCGAGAAGCTCAATCCTCCCTGGGCTTTGAACTTCGCCTAGAACTGTTACCCCGGTCGCCGCGAATTGCTCGATGTTGAGAGTAACTTGAGGATTTGTCAGAATCTCCTGATCGCGAAAACGCTGCTGAAGCTTCTTCTGGGCTTCCGGCATCGTATCTCCCGCCACGTGCAAAACACCCAGGAACGGAAAGCTGATGTTGCCGTCGTTGTCCACGCGAACGCGACCTGACAACTCCGGCTCTCCATACACATCAACACTCAGCAGAAATCCCGGGGCCAGTTTCAGGCTGGAGAAATCGTCCGGAATCGCGGCGAGCGATTGAGGACGGGGAGTCGCTGCACCTCTTCCCTCCTGCATTCCCGTGGCTGTCTTCGCAGGAACCGGACTACTTTGTGCCGTGGCCTGTGACGATTGTGCGAAGGTTATGCCCAGCAGAATCGCACCGCCGACACCCATGCAAACGATCAACCGATGATAAGAAAAGTCTGGATCATGCATTGTAGTAGTCGCCTCCTGCATCGTGACCATACGCTTCGTAATAGTCGACAGATTTCGTATCGATCCCGTTGAGCACCAGGCCCACCGCCCTGCTGCCACTCGACTCCAACATCTCTGAAAGATGCTGAAGAACTGCGCCGCTTGTTTTTCCTGCTCGGATTACGGCGAGAGTCGCATCCAACTTGCCAGCCAGAATCCGTGCATCCGTCACCAGAAGCATCGGCGGACTATCTACAATAATGAGTTCGTACTTCTGGCCCAGGGAAACCAGTAGTTCATCCAACGCTTTTGAGCTAAGCAGTTCTGCAGGCATGCTGGTGTCTGACCCTGCCGTCAATAGCGACAGAGAAGGCACCGAGGGATGCTTGTGCATCGCCTGATCGACAGTCGCTGCACCCGTAAGCACATCGCTCAGTCCAGGCGCATTTGGCACGCTGAAGATATCGTGTAGATGAGGCTTGCGCATATCCGCATCCACCAGGACCACGTTCTTCCCTGCCTGGGCAAACGCCACGGCAGTGTTATAGGCAACCGTGGTCTTTCCTTCACCAAGAACAGGACTGGTAACCAGCAGAGAGCGCAGCCGGCCGGCTGCCGACGAAATCATGATGGAAGTACGAAGGGCGCGATACGCTTCCGCACCTACCGACCTGCGATCTGTAACCAGCGGACTCGTCTCTGAAGAGATCTTTCCACCACCGCTTCCGTCCGATAACCAGCGAAGCTCCTCTGCGTATGGGATGTTGCCGAGAACTGGAAGCCGAATACGAGAATTCAGCTGCGTCGCATTATTTACGGTGTCGTCGAAATGCTCGCGTACTAATGCTGAGGAGAGACCAGCAAACAATCCAGCAACCAAACCAATGGCCAGGTACAGAGGAGGATTGGGCCGCGTCGGTGACGCCGGTGGATTTGCAGGATCCATGATGCCAATATTCGTGGCGCGAAGCCCTGCCTGGATATCGACCTCCTTAAGCTTTCCATAGAGCGCGTCATATAACTGACGGCTGGCAGCAGCCTCCTGCGTCAGCACCTGCAACTGTACCGTGCTCGCATTCAGCTTTCCTGCCTCCCGCTGTGCCTCTTCGAACGCCTGACGAATATCATTTTCATTCTGACGAGCTAACAGAAAGTCATTGCGCGCCCTTGCATTAATCTTCACCAACTCTTCCGCAACTTGCTTGTCTAGACTTACCAGTTGATTTTGCGTTTCCAGCATGTGCTGGTTCTTCGCTCCATACTTGGTCGCCATATCTGCATAGGTAAGCCGCAAGGCAGATTGCTGCTGACGAAGGCTCTGCAGCAGCTCCAGCCCAGATCCTTTTACTGCAACTGCTGCATCAGTATTCGCTGGTAGAGAAGTGGAAAGACCCGCGACAACCTCTGGATTCTGCGTCTGCGTGAGGTGATAGATGGCTTCCTTCGTCAAGCGGTTGGACTGCGCGGCTGTCAATTCCTGGTTCAGCACGTCGAGCCTATCCAGCGCCGGAACATGCGTCGAACCACCGCCAGCACCCTGCCCAATGGCCCCGAGCAACATGCTGTTCAGCCCCGTCTGCTGTTCAAAATCGGCCAACCGGCTTTGTGTCGTTTCGACGTTCTTCTTTAGTTCCGCCAACTGGTTTGCGAGCCATCGATCCGCATCTGCGGTAGCTTGTGTGCGCGATTGCAAACTTACAAATTCCTTTACGACCGTATTTGAAATATCCGCTGCTAACTTGGGGTCGGGACTCAGGTAGGTCACGGTAATCAGGCGGGTATCAGGAACATTTTGAACCTGAAGTTTTCTAGAGAAGATCTTGAGAATGCGGTCGCGCGTTGCCGGTGCCTCTTCAAGTGGAAGGCCCTGTTCAGCTTTAATCCGTGAGTTCGCACCATCCAGAAATCCCAGCAAAGTCGGACGATACGCAAACGGACGATGCTTCTGCAGATCCAGATCCTTGACGACCGCAAGCAGGACGCTATCACTTCGAAGCATCGCGACGTCTGTGGTAATGTCCGTCTTCAATTCTTCGGTAGAAGGTGAAGCAGGAACCACATTTCGGAGCAGGCTGGTTTGCGAAGCATCTTCTTTACCAACCTGGATGGTCGCCACGCCGGCATACTGCCGGGAGATCACGAGACATGCTAAGAGCGCCAATAACAAGCCGCACAGACCGCCAACCGCGATCACCATCTTCTGCTTCCGCATGACTCGCCAGACACCCTTCAGAGATTCGTCTTCACCCAGGCGAAAGGAAGAGCCTTCGACATATCGTTTCTCTGCGTCTTGCGGAAGATAGCGTGCAAGTGTTCCTCTCGGTGGTTCCCCTATAAAAGACATTGCTTCGAATCCTCCCTGAATCAGACTTAGCGTGGCCCGAATGACCGCCTTCACCTTCATCTATAAACCGCTGCAATTCAATTACCAGAAGCATGCAATACACTGCGCAGACTACCGCGGATTCCTTGTAACTATCCGCCGTCACTTCGGGACAACTTGTATAGGCTCTCCCCCTGGAATCACATTCATGATTCCTCAACTTATGGGACCGTTCTCTCCTCGAGTGAAACGGCGGTAGAGAGCGGAGAATCTCTCTCGTTCAAAGGAAGAACCCCGCGATAGATATCTAAGAGCAAGTTGACATTTCTGCTCCCCGTATAGTCGGACTCATACTTGTGTCGAGCACCGCATCGCATATCTGGAAGTGCGTTTCTCGATTCAAGCTCTCGAATTCGCTCGAGTAAAGCGCTCGAATTATTGCTTTCGAAGAGAACACCACTTACACCGTCCTCGATCATCTCCGGATAAGTTCCCATCCGGGAGGCAATCACCGGAGTACCCACTGCCATGGCTTCAATCACGACTCGCGGCATGCCCTCATACCACAACGAGGGACATAGAATCGCTTTGGCCGATCCCATCATCTGCAGAACCTCGTCGCCACTCTTGCTTCCCAGCCACGCAACATTGGTAAGGTTCGCGGCTGCTTCCCTCACCTCGTCTTGCAACGGGCCAGAACCAAGTATCCGCAACACAGGTAAGTCAGGACCGTTTTTCCAGCATTGGAGAAGTGTGCGTATTCCTTTCTCTTCCGTCAGCCTCCCCACGAAGAGATAGTAGCCTCCTCCGCCTGCCTGGAAGCCTGGGTCTGGATCGATAAAGTTCGGCTTCACAACAATCTTCTGCTCCGGCAAACCACCCTCGACAAGCTTGTTCTTTGCGAAGCATGAGAGTGCGATAAATCTGTCGACTGCGTGGTGCCACGTACCCGCACTCCAATGTGCCAGCATTGCCGCGGTTGCGATGGCACTTCCCGCATGGCTGCCGCGATAGCATTTATGGATTACCCCGGAGGGGCGCAACCGGCTGCCAATACAGTCCTCACACACTCCCCCGTTGCGAAACAGCGTCGCACCCACGCACAGAAGTCGGTAGTTATGCAGCGTGTTCACAACTGGAATTCCAGCGCGTTTGCAGGTCCAGAAGATAGCGGGTGACAGAGTTGGAAACCAGTTATGAACATGAACGACGTCTGGTTTCCATCGCGCCAGAGCAGCGGAAACGCGTCCCTGACTGCGCACTCCATAGAAGGCCGAGATAGACGCAGTAAGCTTTCCGTGGAGCCCGGCAATTGCGTCGTTATCTTCTATCAGAGTCTCTACTTCAACACCATGTGCCGCCAGAAGATTGGCCTCTGACGATACGACGGCGTCCTCTCCCCCTCGTTGTTGATACCGGTTATGAAGAATCAACACTCTCATCGTGATCTCTGGCCAAACCTTCGCACGCGTGAAGGTGCCGTATTCAAATTGGCGGCCTGACCTCACACACCTTTCGCGGCATAAACAAGCGTATGCAGCAGGATTGCGATATCCAGAAGCAGAGTGCGGTTCTGAATGTAATAGAGGTCGTATTCAATCGACTCGTGGATGGCGTACTGTCGATCTGCGCTGAGCTGCCAGAGCCCTGTGATTCCTTGAGGAACAGTCAAGCGAGTCATCTCGACCGGACCATAGCCTTCGGTGATGAACGGCATCTCCGGCCGCGGCCCCACCAGGGACATGTCTCCCTTGAGCACATTGATTAGCTGAGGAATCTCATCGAGACTGCTCCTTCGCAGAAAGCGCCCCATGCGCGTAATACGCGGATCCGCCTGGTGTGCCGGCGAGCAGGCATACTTTGGCGCGTCCACCTTCATGCTGCGAAACTTCAAGATCTCGAACAGATCGCCGTCGCGGCCAACCCGGCTTTGCCGGAAGAAGATTGGCCCCTTGGATTCCAACCGGATAAGAAGCGCAAGAATGCCCCACACCGGTGCGCTCACCAAAATCAGTACCGCGGAAAGCAAAATATCCAGGCTCCGCTTCGCCACGTGATAGGCCACGCCAGGCCCCTTCAACAGCGAGGTCGCCACTAACAGTCCGTCCATCTCCCAGACCCACATCGGCGACTTCTCCGCGAGTGCCTGATGATTGCCTACAAAGGATATGGTGCAGTTTGCCTCGCGCGCCGCATCCCGCACGGTGGCGAGATTCCGGTCCGATATATCGGGATCGCAGACGAAGATATCCTCAACTGCCAATCGCTCCAGCATCTCCGCGGTAACGGTTTCGTGGAAGACCGGTTTGCTATCCCGCTCATAGTAGTCGTTGCTGAAGATGGAATAGCTCCCATCGCCATCGCTGGATACGAAGCCTATAGGATCTATACCGAGATTGGGAGAATGGATGGCTCCTGTGAAGAATCGGCGAGCTGTACGTTTCGATCCGTAGATAAGCGTACGTCGCTTGGGAAAGGCAGGGCTGCAATAATTTCTGACAATATCCTGCAGCCAGAGGCGACCACCAATCAGTGTTCCGGTGCTCACGACCCAGACGCTCAACACCGTCATTCGCGGCACAGGATAGCGCGCCAGCACTAGCCCTGCGACGCAGATCATGATCGCTTTGATCGACGTGCGCAGCAGGATTTCGGTCTCTTTTACATGTAGCAGGCTCGAAACAGGCTGATACGCGCCGGTTCCCTGCAGCAGCGAGAGAAACAACACCGCGTAAAGTATCCCGCCTGCAATAAGCTGATCCAAAGTTACAGCAAAGGCGTGAGAGCGCTGTAGAAAGTGACCGAGCATTCCGCCTATGACAGCGCCAACGGCCAACAGCAGAAAATCGCATGCCACCTCAACAATGGGCAGAGAGAGCGTTGAAAGACCGGAAGGGCGACTACGCACTTCAAGAGTGGCTGGATATCTGCCCGCAAGACTTTCATGCGGTTGTGGGGGAATTGCGTCCGTACTCATAAACGTGGTCTCCAAGCCAATGAATCCGCGGGGAAGCGGCACAACTTGTACGCAAATGAGTCAAGCAACCAAACGGTAGGATGCAGAAAATGGGAACCTTGCCATGCAAGCGCCCTAGATTGGTCCAATTAATCTTTCACGAATCATTAAGCCAGCAATAATCTTGCGTTATTTTTGTTACGCAGACTGGTGGATGCGTAATCATCCTTTACGGACTTTAGTAACCCTTCGAATCGTCCTCTAAGTTCGGGTGATCGTCCTATCCCTCGGGAACACATGGAATTATGGGGCCCCGGCGATCTATGCAATCTTTCGAATGGAGTACGCATTGTTTTGCATACCTCACAAACAGCCTTTTCACCCTTCCCAGTTATGTAATCGAATTCATCACTGGGATTCTTTCCGGGAAGAACCTCGGTCATGGAAACGTGGAACCGTAGGATGCTGAAGCAACAGGAACTTTTGCAGTTACAGTTCGACCATCGTTGCATCTATGCATAGCATGAGGCCTCGGTCCATACAGCGCACGAACTTTAGCAAGTGCATGTTCGTTGCCATCTCCAATTACTGGATAGGTGCCAAGATATGAAACCACTCCAAAGACTGATGACCTATGGTCTTTCGCTTTCATGCGGTTTGCTGCTCGTGATGACGATGCCGGACTTGCGTGAAGGCAAACCCGCATCTGCAACAGTGCAGGCAAGCACGAATCTGCAGCCAATAGTCTTCACGCCGCAATTCGTGGGGATGCACGTTTTATCCCCCACCCGTCACTGGCCCACCATACCCTTCGGCGCGTTACGCCCTACGGGAACCTCCTGGCCCTACGTTGAACCCTCCAAAGGTAAATATGACTGGCATGGGTTGGACTCCTATGTATCCGTCGCGCAGTCTCATGGCGTGGAGCTCGACTACCTCTTCCTGAATACTCCGCAGTGGGCCAGCACCCGGCCAAATGAACGTTGCACTCGAGGTCCCGTCGGCTGCGCAGCGCCACCCAATCCAGCGGACTGGGAGGAGTTTGTAACTGCGTTGGTGACGCGCTACAAAGGACGCATCTCGAGCTATGAGCTATGGAATGAACCCAATGCTCCGGGCTATTGGACCGGAACTCCGGCTCAGATGGTCGATATGGCTGCCCGAGCCTATCGCATCATCAAGTCCATTGATCCCCACGCAATTGTCGTAAGCCCCTCGCCTTCTTCCTCTGGCTGGCCTCAGCCGCACGACGTCTGGATGGACCAGTATCTAGCCGCAGGCGGCGCCAAGTATGCCGATGTTATTGCCTGGCATGGCTACGCCGGCCGTAATGACAGACCCGCGCTTCCTCCCGAAGATCTCGCCAGACAGATCGCTGTCCTGCATTCCGTCCTCGCGAAGCATCATGTGAACTTGCCTGTCTGGAATACAGAAGGCGGATGGGGCAGGAACACCCAACTTCCAGATCCAGACCAGCAGGCCTCGTTTCTGGTCAAGTGGTATCTCATACAGTTCACCAACGGCATCGCTCGGGCTTATTGGTATCAATGGGATGGCCCTGAATGGGGCACCCTATGGAGAGAAGGCTCTGGAGTGACCCCTGCCGGAACGGCCCTGGGGCAGGTCCGCAACTGGCTGCAGGATGTAACTGCCGCCAGCCCCTGCCAGCAGCAGAACAACGCCGTCTGGGCTTGCGACCTGATGAAAGGCGATGCCCACTATCGCGTCATGTGGAATGCCGCCGGAACGACTTCCTATTCAGACGCCCAGGGATTTCGATCCGCAGTCGACCTGGATGGCACTCAACATCCAATCGAAGGCAAGTCCATCACTGTAGGGACTCGGCCAACTTTCTTCCGCATGAATTGAATGCGAGATAATTCCCTTTTCCGAATCGTGGCCGGTGCCATGGTTCACGCTGTCGGCTCTCTCGTTTGGCCGACGTTACGTCATAAATCACCTTGGTGTTGTGTTGCGTCTGGATCAATCGGGGAACGGGGGATACAATCACAACCAACATGTTGCGATGGCTACAAATCGTCACGACGCTCGTGCTCCTGGTCTGCGTGCTGGCCATCTGCATTGCGCCGCTTGTCGATCTTCCCTACGCAAACCTCAGGTCGTATCAGATGGTCGTCCTGATGATGGTATGGCTGATTGCAACCGCATCCCTGGCCACCTCATCCGCGCTGGAACCGCTGCTGGCAAGGTGGCCCGTCTTCCTCAATAACCCGTCGCCTGGCTGGCCTTTCCTTGCGCTCCCCATCGAAAGAAGCTGCATGCTGCAATGCTAAGTAGCAATTGACGTTAGGTTCTTCTCCCCGGTCTCGGAAAGTCCTGATTTCGAACGCTTCACGGTCGTCGCGCTATGCGGGGTAGTCAAATGAAAGATTCAGTACTCAAGGCATGGTCCTCCACTCTGGCGGGCCGACGCCCGTCGCTCTCCATTGAAATCACTCGCGAGTGTCCGCTTCGCTGTCCGGGATGCTATGCCTTCGATCCAGCGCATCTCGGCGGCGGCGGCATCACCCTTCGCCAGTTAGCTGATTACAAGGAGGATGCTTTAGTTCAGGGCATTCTGCGCCTGGTCGATTTCCACCGCCCTCTCCACGTTTCTCTCGTCGGTGGAGACCCATTGGTGCGCTACCGGGAACTCGAGGTTCTGCTGCCGCAGCTCGTGGCACGCGGAATTTTTGTGCAGGTTGTTACCAGCGCATTTCGCCCCATCCCCAGCCATTGGGCGAGCTTTCCGCGCTTTAATCTCGTTGTCTCCGTCGATGGGCTGCAGCCCGAGCACGATGAGCGTCGGAAACCTGCTACGTATGAACGAATTCTGAAAAATCTTCAGGGCAGCGTCAAAGCGACGATCCACTGCACCATCACCGGCCAGATGACGGCTAAGCCCAACTATCTGGAGCAGTTCCTCCGCTACTGGAGCCAGAGGCCCGAGGCCCGCAAAGTATGGATGAGCATCTTTACTCCACAACAAGGCGCTGTTGGACCTGAGATCCTGAGCCCGCAAGCGCGCAGTGAGGTCATTGCCGAACTTCGGCGCCTACGGCCGCTGTATCCCATTCTCGATATGCGCGAATCCTTGATCCGCGAGCTAGAGCATCCGCCTCGCTCCCCTGCTGAGTGCATCTTCGCACGCACCACAGAGACGATCTCCGCTGATCTCAAGACACGCATCTCCCCCTGCCAGTTCGGTGGCAATCCGGATTGCTCGCAATGCGGATGTATTGCTTCCATGGGACTCGCCGCCATTGGCCATTACAAGGTCGTTGGTCCCCTCACCGCAGGTCATCTGTATACTGCTTCCGAATTTGTTGGAAAAGGTGTGAGAATGCTGATGAACAAGCCGAAGGAGACTGCTGCCCGATGATCCGAGACTGGACCGAAGACACCATGCAGACCACCAGCGATCACCTGGCGTTTACCGCCTGCGCATCCGAACGTGAGCTATTAAGAGAGCTTGTCAGCATCGGCAAGCGGATGTATCGAATGGGCTATGCGCCCGGAACCTCGGGCAATATTTCCGTTAGGCTCGACAGCCAGCGAATCCTGGCAACCCCCACAGGGTGCGGCAAGTCGCTCATGCGCCCCTCCGACATGGTCGTGGTCGATCCCGATGGCCACAAGCTATGCGGCAAGCACAACCCCACGAGCGAGCTCGGCATGCACCTCACCGTCTATCGCATGCGCCCCGATGTGCAGGCCATCGTTCACGCTCATCCACCGATCGCTACAGCATTCGCCGCCTGCCGCAAGGCACTCGACGAGCCCATCTGCTCTGAGATTCTCATGACCACCGGTCCAGTGCCTCTCGCCGCTTATGCCACTACAGGCACGGAAGAAGTGAGTGCAAGCCTCGAACCTTTCATACCCATGTACGATGCGATTCTTCTTGCCAATCATGGTGTCCTCACCTATGGGGGAAGCCTGCTCGACGCCTTCATGAAGATGGAAACCACCGAGCACTTCGCCCAGGTGTGCCTCGCAGCGCATCAGCTCGGCGGAGCCCGTGCACTCAGCAGCGTAGATATTGAAAAGCTGCATCATGCGCGTGGCAGATATAGGCAGAACTCTGGAGAAGCCTGCAGATACTAAGGCTCCGGTGTCTCCGGTTCCCTTGCCTCATGGCGCTTGGTTATCTTGCGAGGCGGCCGGAAGGAATTCATCGGGGTGTCGGGTCGATACTTCCAGCCATGAATTGCAGCAAAATAACCCGTAAGCGAAACATTTCCATGCGCCGGCCGACTGGCTTCTCATAGGAAATGACCTATCGTGAGTTGTTTGCTACAATTGCTTAACGGAACAGGGACAGCTGTTCTCGCTGCAGGTAGCTCATCCACCTGCCTTATAAGTCACCGCAGTAGGCAACATTGGGGACGTAGCTCAGTTGGTTAGAGCGCTGCCCTGTCACGGCAGAGGTCGCGGGTTCGAGCCCCGTCGTCCCCGCCATAAACCGAAAAAATACAAAGGTTTACGGCGAAGATCAAAGTGACAGCATAAAATCCACGGTACACAACGGTACGGAACTTCTAAACCGTACCGCACTCATCCCAACAACATCTCAACTTGCCTCTGACTCGCACTCCGCTTGTCTGCGGAAACTGCTTGCGTGTACAGGTCCATCGTGGTGCGTGAATTTGCGTGCCGGAGCAGCTCTTGTGCAACCTTGACATCCACTCCCAAGCTGCGGAGGTTGGTTGCCAAGCTGTGCCGAAAGCTGTGCCAGCCAATTACCTTGCCGGTGATGCCCGCCCGCGTGAGAGCCGGACGGATGGCCTTTTTGAGCACCATGTCCGGCATTAGCGGCTGAGTACCGTTCATTCGAAGCGAAGGAAAGAGAAAATCGTCATCACCTTTGTACGGTGACGCGCCCCTCCATTCTGCCAAGGCATCACAGACGGACTCGTGCAACGGGACCGGCTTGTGACTCGCTTCTGTCTTCGTTTCTCCGAAGTGGTTCCGCACGCAAGACCGGGTGACAGCAATCTCCATGGTGAAGAAGTTCACGTCACTCCATCTGAGTGCGAATAGCTCGGAGCGGCGAAGGCCGGTTGAGCCTGCAATCATGACCATCACACGCTCACGCAAGGGCAGCTCCGCCAATAACGCCTGAAACTCTCCCGGCGCAAGCACATCAGGTTCACGCAACCGTTTTGCCGAGCAGCGTACTTTGCTGACCGGGTTGAAAGTAATCCATTCGTGCCGGATTCCGTGACTGTAAACCGCAGACATGATGTTGCGGATTTTCGTCTTGGTAGCCGGGGCGAATTTCATCGATTCTAACCACTGCTCAACGGCAACGGTCTTGACTTCGGAGAGCCTGTGGTCCTGCCACTTTGGGAGAATGTGCAGAGTCAAGTACGACTCATGCGCCTCAACCGTCGCGTAGGCTTTGCGCTCCAATGTCAATTCATGCTTCCGATAGTGGGCTACAAGGTCACGCACCGTCTCCGGCGCACGGACCCCGCTGTTGATGGTTGAGCGAAGCGGCAAGACGGCCTTCTCAGCATCGCGACGCCGTGGGAGTTCCCGCACCGTCCCGATTCTGAGATTGCGATGAACGCGCTTTCCGCTCACGTCTTCGTAATAGCGGAAAAACCAACTGTCATCGGCTCTCTTGTTCTTCACCAAAGTCAGACTTCCATTCTGAAATCGATTACTCTCCCTCAAGGCGTCTCCTTGTGGGAGCATCGGTGGCTGCGAGTAGTGTACTCGCGGAAAGTGCCGCCGCAGTCTTTCCCGTGCGCCGGGAGAGCATCCACGCCTCAAGGTCACTCTCCAGGAAGCGCCAGAGCCGCCGCTTGCCCTCACCAACCGGGAACGCGGGGAGATAGCCTTCACGCGCCCATCTGGTCACTGTGCGGCTGTTGATACCGCCAAGGAATTCCGACGCCTCAACAGGCGTCAGAAACCTGTGACGGCAGGCAGCCGGTCTTCTGTCATATGGAAGTCGCGTTTCCATGAGTGCAAACCTTTTGCTTTCTTAGATTTGCGTAAGCGAAAAGCCGCGAATACCAAAAGTCATAGGTATTCAGTCGAAATCTACTATTTTCTGTGAATTACTTGTTTGTGTAAATAAAAGGATTGCGGCGCTCTACAGGGCGATGCCTTTAGAGATTTGACCCCAGCCCCCTACCCTAGTCCGTGGCTTTGAATCAGTGGGCTGTGCCGCATGTGGTGTGGTGTGGCGGCAGCCCATGACCGGGCTGATGGGGCGGCAAAACACCACAACGCACCATAGTATCTTGTGTGTTGTGGTGTTTACCGTTCACAACCAAACACACCACTATCACCCTAACGGGTGGTAGATGGTGATGTTATTTGGCGTGTGTTATGTCGCCACAAGTTGATTGCCGGGCAGCAGCCCAAGCCGGTGACGCCGCACCCATTCCGGTGACCGTTCAATCCCATGGTCCAAGAGCAAGCGGGACAGCCCCGGATTCTTCAACATGGGGTTGGCCTTCATGATTGCGATGGCCGCATCATCCTTACCGTCCTTGTTGCCCCTGAATCCCTTGCGGCCCTGCAACGTAACGGATTGTGTATCAGGGTCTCCAACAACGTGCATACGGCAATCAGGTGTGCATGTGGCTTCAAAGTCCTTACTCTCAAAGTCACGCTGCTTCAGGTTTGACATGAATGAAGCGGACTCATACGGATGCGTAGGGTCCTGCAACCGCGTACCCCAACAACACGCAAGGAACGCGCCCATGTCGCCACTGCCGCGCATGGCGTTTTCCAAGGTCATGCTGTCACCGCTGTCCTTGGGTGAGTGGTGCAACATGACGACGGATTCCGCACCGTCACGCAACAGCGCAAAGATGCTGTCTGCAAATGCACGGACATCCTTTGAGCTGTTTTCGTCACCCTCTAGGAAACGGATTGCCGTGTCGAGAATGACAACGGAGCCGGGCAGTGCGGGCCGTAGCTCCGGCGCATTCAACGTTAAGCTGCCGTCAGAGCTGAGGGTTCGGTAAAACAGCGTTTCACCCACACAGTCCAGCAATCCAATCTTCTTGAGCCGGTCTGTGAAAGGACCAAGTGAAACTTCAGGGCACAGGTACAGCACACGCTCCGGCCTCTTCACCACGGCAAAATGGTCAAACAGCTTTTCCCCGGTGAGCAGCGCATGTGCGAGATTCAGCGCAATAAGGCTCTTGCGTTCACGCACCGGCCCGGCAATGGCCGTGACGCCCTCACGCTGCAAAAAGCCATCAATCAGGAACGTAACGGGCGGAGCATGGAGCGCCTCATCCTTGGTGTGGAACAACTCACGCCAATCCGTTGACAGCGCGTTGGGCATTGGCAAATGGGTCATGCTCCCAAGCACAATCTCCGGCTCAGCTCCCGGCTCTCGCTCAGCTTCACCGTGCATCAGCGTCATGAGCTGCTTAAATGCGGCAGTGTCACGCTTGTTGGCCTTGCACGTGCCGTGTGAGCACTCAAAGGCAATCTTGCCGTCAAGGATGCCCAACACGGTGCTGCTCTCAGCTCCGGCACCACTGCCGTGCTGTGCTTCCCATGGGCAGTGAACGCCAAGCCAATAGCCGTTGGAGACACGCTTCTCATAGTCACGCGCCTCCAGCTTGTTGCGGTCCATGTACTCCAAGAGCCACGTTTTCCAGTCATCAGCCGTGTCATCATCCACAGTGGTGACCATGCTTGGGTCATTGGCCCTAGTGGTGAGTGAGCGCACAGAATCCGGCACCGGGCTGAGTGCGTCATTGCACAGGACCTCATACGCCTCACCGCTGTCCGGGTGAATACTCCCGGCTGCCATCACGTAGCCAGTTGAGCAACGGATGTCACCGCTGCCGTCTTCAAGCCTCCAGCCGGTTGACTTCAGACCTTCACCCGAGTAATAGAGCTGGACGCCAAACTCAGGACGGCGGCCTGTGCGCACCGCGTATGTGTACGGCAGACCATGGGCGGCAAGCCATCCGTCAAGACTGTCCGCGCTCTCAAGCCCGTGGTCAATGTCAACCACACACAGGCCGCTTGCGCCTGTGGCAATGGCAACATTGGCGTCCGGCGTCTTCTCCCACCACGCCCGGACAATCTCTTCATCAGTCGTGGCGTCCTTGAAGCCGCGCTCAGTCATGGGCTTCTTGGACTTAGGCCAGCACGGGAAGACGTGCCATCCGCGCCGGATGCAATCAAGAGCAATTTCCATTAGACGCATGGGGCGGTCACCTCTTTGGCATACTTGCCGTCGCGCAGTTGGTCAAAGTGCTGTTGTGCCAATTCCTCTCCGGGTGCGAGAAAGACAAACTTACGGTCAGAGTCGTCCCGAGTGTCCAGAAGCAAAAGCTCATCACCAGACGGCCACCGCACCAGAGGCGCAATAATCACGTCCTCATACAATTGGCCCTTTGGTTGGTCGCGGGAAATCTTTGCAGTCACCCACGCAACAACAGGCTCCAGTGTCACGGCGGGGAAGCCTTCAGCGGCATCCTGTGGGGATGGATTCCATTGGATGAGGGCACGCCATCCCTGCCCGGCTAACGTCTGAAAGATTTTTTCTCCGTTGTCATTCACAAACATAGGAAATTCCTTTCTGCTCTTGAGGTTGATGTTGAGCGCACAAGGCCCCGTAGCCGCGCTACACGGCTCTTGGTCGCGCTTGTTGCAATTGCAATGTGCTAGTGGGTTAGTGGCGCTTGGCATCCGTAACGTGTGTCAACGTACCCGGACGCGCACAACGGCATGTAGAGATTGCGAACGGCAAACGGCGCGGTGATAGACACGTCAGCCGCTGTGATGAGATGCGCCAACTTGCGGTGACGCGGAAACAGCTTGCGGGCCGCGTAATACTGCCCAACGACAATGCCGCCCGAATAGACAGCCATCACGGGCGGGTGGTTAACAACCCAACCGGGAAGTGTGACTTCTCTATTGCCTCCCGATAGCGCCCGATGCGTGCTGTACACATCAAGGCCACGGGCGGCAACATCAGCGGTCAACAGAGCCCACTCCGTCTGGTCAAACCGTGGCGTATTGGTCTGTGCGGACGCCACGGATGCAAGCAAGAGAACGAACAATGCAAGGGTCTTCATGGCGTCCTTTCAAAAGATGCGCTGCACTTGCATCTGTGAGCCAAAGCCTATGTCAACACCGTTTGGTGCATAGGCCGCCATTGAGATTGTGTGCGTGCCCGCAGACAGGCCGGTTATGCTGCACAGAACGGGAATGACTATGTATCCAGTCGCACTCGGCACGGTGTATGTCACGTCAAATCTGCTGGTGGAATCGGCCATCACACGTATTTCTGCCGTGGCGTATGCCGTTGCCGTGAGTATCAGTGAGGCACTCACGTTGAACACGTCTGAAGTGCTGGCAGCGGTGACCGAAATGCTGAGGCCGGGGATTGTTGCAAAGCCCGACTGTGACAGCAGTGCGGATGTAGACGCGCTGGCACTAAATGTCTGCACGCCCGCCGTGGTGAGCGCGGAGCCATCCGGGAATTGCACCCTAGACGCGGCCAAGGTGCCCGTGGTGATGTTGTTGGCGTTCATGCACTCACGCGGAGATGAGGAGATTATCTCCGAGAAGGTGTGGTCGTTAATATCCGGGCAATGCGCGGCAAAGCCCCGGATTAGGCATTCGAGCGCCTTGCTGGTAGTATCCGCATCTTGCAAGCCAATGGCACCCAAGCACCCGCCCACCGCCGTGCTCACTGCCGCGTCCATCTCAGCCGATGGACCAAGAATCAGCCAAGCACCATCTGTTTCCGTTGGCACGCTTGCCTTGCCGTCACTGTCCCACGCTCCGCCGCGAACCGTCCCGCTATCCGTGCCAAGCAACGACACACAAAAGAACAGCTCCGGGTGCGCCCGGTTGCAGTCGGCAAGCAGCTCGGGAATCAACTCTGACAGCTCACAGAAGCCGCGCGTCTCTGCCGCTTGGACAATGGCCGGGCGTAGTTGCTTTGCAAGCACGTCTGTCAGTGAAGCATAGGTAGAGAAGCCCTCACGGGAGTGCCCTGCAATGCCCAAAATGCCGCCGTTGGGCAACCGGGTGAGTTTTGAGTAATTTTCTTCAGTTGGCACATACTTTCCGTCAGCCCATTTACCTACGCGGCCCTCACACACTGCCACGCCCGTGTGTTTATCCCATGCACTGATTACTAGAGACATTGCGTCCTCCCTACCTGTTCATCCGTCTGAGTGTGTTTTCAAAGTGCCGCTGGAGTTTGTCTGAATGCTTCTCAAGCACTGTGTCCATACCGTCCGCATCAAGAGCTGATGCGTGCATGTGTACGTGCATCGTGACGTTGTTGCGTGGACCTTGCTCAAAGCCTCCGTTGCGCACCATGCTCCTAAGCCCGTCCATGACGCCTCCAGGTACAACGCCCTCACCCGGAGTCAGCATCGTGGGCACCACGTCACCGCTCCCAATACCGGGGACTCTATCCGTGCCGCCCTCAAAGGCCATGACAGCGGCAAAGGCTCCAGCGGCCAAGACCGGCGCGGCAATGATGTTGGCCGGAAAGGGCAGCTTCATGCCGGTGACAAAACCCCAACGGGCCGCCTCCGCTGCCTGTTTCTCTTTATCCATGTCCAGGGTCATCATGGATTTCAAGGCGTTTTGAATCATGCCGGAAACAACTTGGTCCCCAAGGTTCTGAATCATCCTTGCCCACGTCTGGTGTCCCATGATGGATTGCGTGAGACTGCGGGACATGTCATCCGTGAATTGCTGATAGGCGGACTTCAGGCTTTGCATCCACGCCGTTGAGGATTTTTCGTTTAGCTCTGCGATGGTGTTGTCATGCTGTTGGGTGAGCTGCTTTTCCTTGTCCTGTAGCTCTTTCAGCTTGTTGAGATAGTCCTTGCCGGACTTGTCGAGCGCGGCAATTTTCTTCTCCAGTGCCTCAGTCTGGATGCGGTACTCTTCATCCGCCAGTCTTGTTTCTTCCGAGATACGCCGCGCCTCCGATTGAAAGCGGGTGCTCTCCAATATTTGTTGGTGGGCACGCTCCATTGCAATGCGCAACTCACCAATCTTGAGGTCACTGTCCGCCGCTTCAATTCCAGCCTGTTCCCGGCGTTTGCCCTCTTCCTCAGCCTCCCGTGTGACTTCCTGAATGCGCTGATTCGTAAGGTCACGGTAAAACTGCGTGTCCTGAAGATTGCGGGCTTCCTCTTCACGGAGTCCCGCGTCAATGGCCGCAAGCCGGGCCGCTGTGCCGCTCTGTGTGGCCTCAATCTGCTCCCGGATAGATTGCTGCAACGCCTGTAGGTCCCGGTTGTATGCCGCCACGGTTTCCGTAGCCTTCAGCGTGGCAACCTTGGTGTCATACTCTTGCTGAATCTCGATAGCCTTGTCATTCAAGGCTTGGAGCTGATTGGTGTAGTCCTTCCCCGACCTATCCAACGCGGCAATCTCGGCAGCGTTGGCCGCCATCTTGACATCACGGTCACGGTTGGCAAAGTCCAGGTCAGAAGCAAGCCGCTCTTCAAGGGAGGCACGGTGGACGGTCAAGAGTGCATCAGCCGTTGCCCTATCAGCGGCAATCGACTGCTCACCCATCCGCAATTGGCTCTCAGCCGCTTCCCGTGCTGCCGCCGCACGCCGGGATGCTTCTTCATTTCCCGTTTGCCGCGTGGTGTTGGCGCTATCCGCTTTCTTCAGCTCATTGACGCGCTCTTCAATGCCCACCTGTTTTTGGAGCGTCTCAACCAACTGCTGTTGCGCCTGTAGCTCTTTCTCTGTCCCGGAGAGATTGGCCGCGTGCAACGTCTGATACGCCCGAAGAGCCGCGCCGGTGTCCGCACCGTCTTTGGGTGCCGTCAGTAGGCCGCCGCTATTCTCGCGGTATGCCTTCAGCGCATCACGTACCTTGATGGCTTGGTCCAATGTGCCCTTCAACAGCCCGGAGGCTTCATCCGCTTTGCCTTGGGCCGCAAGGGATTCATACTCTGTCTTGAATTGCTGGAGCGCGTGGTTGGCACCGTCAGAGCCAATGCCAAACGTATACCAATGGCCCTGAAGGTCCTTCATTACCACGTCAGCGGCCTTGGCAACTTCCTCAAACGAGTGAACCAATTCCTGTAGGCTCTGCTTGTCGATCAACTCAAGTTGCAGCTTCAGAGCACCAAGGTGGTCATTCTTCAGCTCATCCGATTTGATTTGAGCCTGAATGAGTTTTTCGTCCAGCGTGTTGAAGGCGCTGTTCACAGCGGTGCCAAACTTCACTTGGTCATCCGTCAGCTTTTCACCGGCTTCACGCATCTTGACCAAGTGCTCAATCAAGAGCGTTGCGCCCACGGCAATAGCCATGAACGGGAAAGCTGCCTCCATCGCAGCTCCCACAGGGCCAAGGCTTGCAAGGAAGCTGGCAACGGCACGCGGTATGTGAATACCGAACTCTTCACCAAGCAGCATGATGCTGTGGCGGGCTTCCGTCATACCAGACCCCATACGGCGACCCATGCCCTCCGCACCGCTGCCGATGTCATTGAAGGCACCACGGGCGGAACGGGCGGCATCTGCCATGCCCGTTTGAAACGTGGCTGTTTTCGCCTGTAAATCAACAGAGAGAATCCATACCGGCTGTGCCATATTTACCTTTCTGCTCCGGTTTCACCCGCGCTCTGTGAACGCGAGTCCGGGAGTGAGGTCAGGTGTTGCATGAACGTAGAAAACGCGGCGGCCTCTGCACGCTCCGCAATCTCGGGCGTGTCTAGTAGGCGCTTGAGAACCGCGTCCAGCCGCTCCGAGACCTGAGCGGCAAGAACATCCACGGCCTTGGGGTCTAGCGGGATTAGGAAAACTGATGCCGGTTTCCCATCGACAATTCCAGCGCCCCCGATCATCCGAAGGCCACGTGACAAGTAGTCTTCCGGAACCGGCCCACAAGGGAAGGCCATCACGGTGAAGTCGCTTGTCTCAAGATTGCCAACAAGCAAATAACACGGGTGGGCACGCTCAAGTAACGCACTCAATCTATCCACGGGCCGCCTCCACGCTTTCCGGGCTTGCTGTTTGTTCGCGCCCAATCAGGGCAAGGAGCGCAGATTCACGCACCCGTGACAGCCGTCCAATTTTCAGTCTTGGCAGACGCCCGATTGACCACCACCACCGGATTGTGGAGGGCCGGACACCAAGCAGCTCAGCAGCAGATTCCGCGCTGTGCAGCTTGTCCTCAGTTGCAATCTTCAGTGTTCTCATACGGACTCCTTTGGGCATTGATGGGCCTCAACGTTTCTTCTCTTCAATTCCAAGCATTATCCTTTTGAAGCCCTAACAGGTCATGGGCCGTTACAGACCGTTACTTCTCTTGCCATTGACGGGAGGTGTTGTGCGCCAATGTTTCATCTCCCCTCAATTCAAAGCCTTACCGTTTTGCAGACCCGCTCGCACGCGGACCATGACAGGCCGTTACAAGCTGTGTAGTCCCGTTGATGGTTAGCAGCGGTCATCAATGTCCCCTTCACTTATGAGCCTTACCGTTTTGGTGACCGGCTTGCACACGGGCCGTTACCAGCCGTTACACAACGCTCTTCCCGTCCGGCAGGATGGGCATTGGCTTGAGCGTTTGCGGTTGCGTGGACATCTTCCCCTCTTCAGTTCCAAGCCTTAATACGTCACGTTTTGCAGTCACAGCCATCCGTTACAAACCGTTAACGGATAGCTGCGCCTGTCAATGTCATCCTTCCGCGTAGAAGACCCATTTGTCCGGGCGGCATTCGATGCTGCCGCATGGGATATGTACCCCGCCCGTGAATTTCAGTTCGCGGGTCGCCTGCACGTGCTGCGCAATGGCTAGGAAACCCTCAAGCTGACCCGCTGCCTTCAACTTGGCTAGGGCGCTATTCAGTTCACGCTTTACTGTGCTTTCTGAAGCGCCGAGTTTGGCGGCAATTTCACTGTGGGGTATGAGGTCTAACGCGGCAGGCGGGCGGCCTGCTCGGCGTCTCAAACAGTGGCTCCTTTCGGGCTCCGTCCTGTTGCCGTTAACGCTTGCTGTCGGCAGTTGACGGGCGCTCTTGCAGTGTCCACAAGATAGTGCTATCGTTGATGCAATGTCACGTGACCTATTACAAACCGTTACACTTCCGCTTTTGGTGGACGCGGACACTCTGGACGACGCGGAGAATGGATGCGCTGAGGGTGAATGCGCCGTGTTTACAAGCCAAGGCAGGATGAGGCTGCAAAAGGTGCGCACGATTAGCCCGGACAGCCTTGTGCGGTGGCTTGAAGGGGGTACGCGCTCGGGTCTTGCCCGTGCGCTTAGAGGCCTTGGGCTGTTGCGCCGCGCTTATGAAAGGAGAGACGCTTGGAAGCTCCGGAATGCTGTTGAGCAAGCACGCCCGCTACTCCCGAAACCACAATTCGGAAAGATGACTGAGGATTGGACGGGAGAGAAGATTTGGCCCGGTGCTCAGTGGCTCTACTCAGAAGCAATGAGCCATGCAATCAAGAATGCCCGTTGGGTCGCATGGTGGCCCTTCAGTGGCGAGCATGAGGCAACGCCGGGCGTCTACTGCCCTGAGATGAGCACGGCGGTTGCTACGGCACTCTTCATCAAGAGCGTGCGCGTTTGCCCGCATTGCGGAGTCCCATTCGTTTCTAAACAAGACAACGTGGACTATTGCAAGCCCGCACATGGGGTCGCGTATCGGACGGCCCGCTCACGTGAAAAGAAAAGGGCAGAGCTGAAAGCCACCGAGATTGCAGCGAGGAAGAGGAAGAGGAAATAGCGCGGCAGCGGGACAGCAAAGAGCAGTAACAAGAAGTGGGCCGGTGCTACCAACACCGGCCCGTTAGCCAAATCGAAACACGCGAGTGTCGTATTGCAATTGGCCTCTCTATTTTAAGGCGAGTTGTGATGCGTCAGAAATGGAGAAAACGATGTACGTCAAAATCACGCCGTCCAAGGCACAAGCGTCCTTGCGCAACCTAGCCAATGGCCGGGAGCCCAAAATTCCCGTCGCTATTCTTGCAGACTACCTTCTACACCACGGCTCCCCGTCAATGATGTCCGGCAGTGCGCCGAAAGATGACTTCGTGCGGTTTGCAGAACATCTGTTCGCGCTCAATGATCCCCGAGGGGCTTTTTGCTGCAAGGCCAACCCTCTGGTGACTTCATAACGTGACATCATAACGGCTACTAAGCGTAACGTGTAACGATCACATTCAAGAAGACTTAATTGACATTTCTGGATATTCGCAGCATCCTTTCAGCATGGAGCTAGAACAGGTTCGGTGCCCGGACTGCAATGAGTCCTATACACGTCTGCTGAGTCGCTGGAAATTCTGCCCGTTCTGCGGCAACCGGGGAGTTGGAAACATCCGAACGCCGTACACCGTGGATGAGGTGGCCGCGTTGACCGGCTTATCCCGAGGTACCATTATCCGCACGTTTGAGCGTGAGCCCGGAGTCATCATCTTGGAGCGTCCCGAGAAACTCCACAAGCGGAGATTCAGAACCATCCGCATACCACGCGCTATCTATGAGCGCGTTGTTGCTCGATTAAGCGTTAAAGCCGGTACGAGGTGAATGTACGTGGTCAACAGAGCAAGCAGTTGGCAAAGAGTCGTGGTGCTTTGCACCTTCGTTCCTTTATGCGTTGGCTGTCACCGGGTGGCTAAGAACGCGTTGCATATTACGTCCGTGACACCGGATGCCGCCGTGGATGTGACAGGGACGCTCAACGGCAAAGTGTATGAGCTGAGCGTTGATCGAAAGGGCGTGCCGCTTTACGTCGCATATTACGAGCCAATAGACGTACCGGACGTGGGCAGAGACTTCCCGGCGCACATCGAAGCGGGTAGCGGGGAGATGGCCGTCCAGGTGCCCAACAAGGGGACCGTGCGCTATTCAATCCAATCCGTCCATGAAAAGAACTGATTGACGCCGTGAGAATCGGTCTTGAATCCTGCTGAGGTGCGTGTTACATTTACAACTACGTCCATAGTGGTTATCGTTACGGGTGAGGCAAGACCATGGCAAACGGTAAATTCATCTCCTACCTTCGGGTTTCAACACAGAAGCAAGGCCGCTCGGGTCTTGGCTTGGAAGCACAGCGGGCCGCTGTGTTGGGCTACCTCAACGGTGGAAAGTGGAAGCTGGTGGAGGAAGTGGTTGAGGTGGAATCCGGCAAGCGCAACGACCGCCCGGAGCTGGCCCGCGCCTTGGCCTTGTGCCGCGTTCACGGTGCCAAGCTGCTGATTGCCAAGTTAGACCGTCTCGCCCGCAACGTGGCCTTCATCGCTAATCTCATGGAGGCGGGCATAGAGTTTGAGGCCGTTGACTTGCCACAGGCGAACCGCCTCACACTGCATGTTATGGCCGCGCTTGCGGAGTATGAGGCCAAGGCCATTTCAGACCGCACCAAGGCCGCCTTGGGAGCAGCCAAGGCCAGAGGCACGAAATTGGGTGGGAGACGTTGGGCCGTAGAAACCGTGGCGAACAAGGCTAACGCGGCAAGCGTCAAAGTCCGCACGGAACAGGCACACAAGCGGGCCAACGATTTGGCCCCGATTGTTGAGGCCATCAAAGCAGAAGGTGGGGTCTCACTTCGCCAGATTGCGGACGGACTAAACCGGCGCGGCATCACGACAGCTAGGGGCGGTCAGTGGAGTGCGGTGCAGGTTAAGAGGCTCCAGGGCACCAGTCATATCGCGGTGATGAGCTAGGACTAGAGCTGAAACCACTGCCGTGGAGTAACCACGCTCAACGGTTGACTGCGCTTTGCGTTGTAGAACTTGCGAATGTGCGCAAAGGTGGTGGGGGCGCTCAGCATCTTGTCAATTGTCTCGCGTGCGTATTGGTCGCTAATGAGCAATTCGAGCACCTCGTTTAGATACTCTCTCTGAATCTCTTTAGACACACCCGCAAATGATCGCTCGTTCAAAATCGCGGCGGCAATTTCAAGAAGATTCATCAGCTCACACAACTCGTACCGCTTAGCATCTTCCGTCTTTGCGGAAAGGAACCGTTGAAACGCTTGGCGGGACGCCTCATAGAGCGTGACAAGCGTTGCGACCGATGCGTTTCTGTTGCCCTTGTAGATCGCTAAGAGCGCAACCAAAAGGGCGAGAATCGCAACGATGAGAGCCAGGAGCGCAATTTGGTCAGATGTTTGCAACGCCTCACTTCTCTTGGCTTGAGGACTGTCCGGTGCTCCCCGATTGTCCGCCTTGTCCCTGTCCTTGACTCTGACCAGATTGCTGGTTTTGGACTTGCTGTTTGTAGTGGGCGGTTGTTAGCGTTCTTTGCAAATGCGATGTCGTTAGGCTGTCATTCGCTATTGCCTTTTTGTCGCTCATTTACTCTCCGTTTTGGGTGATGAAATGGTTCTATTCTTGGTGGGCGAAATGCCGGGCTTGACCGTGACGCCTTGCGCCTCCGCAGCTTTTAGCGTTTGGTTCAGGTGGGCCGTGGTCAATGATTCGGCTGCCAGCATCTCTTGGAGGTGTCCCGTGGTCAACGTGAGCGCCTCTTGCTTTACCGCCTCTTTAAGGTGCTGAGTGGTAAGGGAGTCCCGAGTCCGAACAGGACGCGATTTGCCGTTGTCTTCAATCACGATTCACCTTGGCGATTGAAAAGAGATGTGCCTATTTTACGCTGCTGCGAATGAGGAAAACACAGACGTTTGCTAGCGGGACGCACGCGGCCACAGGAGGGCACCTTCTAGGCATTTGCGCGGGTAGACCTCTGCCGTCATTGTGCCCGTGCGGGGCAACAGTCTGAGGCTGTATTTTGACGGTACGGACGACGGTACGGAACTTGGATTTTGGGTGATTTTAGATGCTTTTCGGTGCCACCGATGCTCCTAGAATCAACAGGTTACGACCGTGGGTCTAACTGTCACGGCAGAGGTCGCGGGTTCGAGCCCCGTCGTCCCCGCCATTGATTCCAAATGAGTCAATCGGCATCGATAGTGACAGCACAGAAATTTCTCAAGATCCACTCTCAAAACCAGAACTTTTGAAACAGTCGCATGGCGTGGGAGTTCGCTCCATTCGCAGGGTTCGTCTATCGCGAGACCCTACCGCGAGACTCTATCGATAGACACATCCCTGATCCTGCTATTGGCATGCCGTGAGAGTTCCTGAACGGTTTGACATCCCCTCCATCCTGTCTTGCAGCCTATCCAGTTCTCTAGTTCGCGCTGACTGTGAAAATAAATGCAACATTCATCGGTGCGCATCAATGTTAAAAAATGCGCTAAATGTGCAACGTTCGTCGCGCGCGAAAAACTTTGAATATCCTCTACTCCTACCTTGACACTTAGAGCGTTCGTCATTACATTCGAACTCCCCCCACAAATTCAGCAGCCGAAAGTTGTGCTCAAATGTCCTGTTCATTTCGCCTGCCGCGCCGAGCGGCACTTGTAATGGTGCTGGTGGGATCGCTGATCGCAGGGTGCCTGCCAGGGTTAGCGCAGAATGGAACTAATCCTCTCACAATATTTCAGAACTACTTTGTGACGGGCGATTACGTTGTTGGTGGCTGGATAAAGGGAGCACCAGACGGGAGCGGTTACGCCCCTGGCATCATCAGCGTTCCGGACACACTGCAACCCATTCAAAATGGAGTATCGGCTTCCGTACCCAAAGGAGCCTCCATCGTCGCGGCCTACCTCTACTGGGCAACTGTAGAAGGCAACCAATCGTCTTTCGCCGGGAAGAGCGCTTACTTCAATGGGTATGCCGTCAGCGGAGCTGTGCTGGGAAATCCGAATGCGCCCACATCCTGGAGTACCGGTGGATGTTCCGGCTCGTCGCAGGGATCGAAGACGATGCGCACGTATCGCGCCGATGTTCGTCCATACCTGCCTTTGGATACAGACCCGGCTTCATCCACTTTCGGCGCAACCGTCGCCAATGGTAAGTTTCAGGTCCGCCTGGTGGACAGTGGGAGCAACGGCAACGGAGTACCCGTTGCGTTGGGCGCGACTCTTGTAATTATTTACCGCGTACTTTCGCCCGAGCTTCCGCTGAATTCTATCGTTCTCTACGATGGCTCGTTTGCTCCCAGTAATACGGCGCAGACCATCAGCCAATCGCTGGCGGGCTTCTATGAGCCGTCTGTAAATCCACAGGCGAAGATTACACACATCGTCGCTAATGGACAGGCCAATAAGAGCGAACAAGTTTATCTGAACAATGCTCTGCAGCCTCTTCCATCGCTCTATGGGGCATTACCACCCTTTCCGGGCATCTATGGCTCGTGGGACAATCCGACCTGGATTTTGAGTAACTACGGATATGTCAAGACGACTGATACCTCTGAGACGACTTCGGTCGTACCATCGCAGAGCAACAGCGGGTGTGTGTCCTGGGGAGCCATGATTCTTAGCACAACCGTCCAGGATTCTGATGGGGACGGGTTGCTTGATACCTGGGAGAACAATCAGGGATATACCGATGCGGTGAGCGGTCAGTGGGTTGCGCTTCCCAATGCCAATCCGAATCGAAAAGACATCTTTGTTGAACTCGATTACCTCACAAATCTGGATGGCTCCGCAGGACCTCATCTGCACTCCCACCTGCCAAAGCAGGACGCGCTGGACGCAGTAGGCGCGACTTTTGCCAAACAGAACATCGGGGTCCATTTCGACCTTGGCCCAGGCATCTATCAGGGTGATCCGTACGTCGTCCCGGCAGGGACTGGAGGGAATGCTATCTCTGAGGGTCAGCTTCTGTGTTCCGACGGAGCCACACTATGCGCCTTTCCGGGTCAGCCGGCAGTTGGCTGGAAAGGCGGCCTCGCTGCAATTCAGACTTCGACGGGACTCGGCAATTTCCAGTCCGGCAGAACGAAGAGTTACCACTACGTTCTTTTCGGTCATTCTCTGGGCGAGCCCAGGTCCTACTGGAGCACTCTGGGCTATAGGCTCGCGAATACGGCGATCCCGCAGCTCGTGTCCATTGTGAACTCCGGGAATACAGCAACCATCACGCTTCAATCCCCTCCGGGAGCTATTAAGCCCGGCGACTGCCCGAATGCTGCCATCTCCGGATGCAGTGATGGGAGCAGCAATCGCATCCACATCGCAGGAGCGCTCGGCCAGACGTCTCTCAACGGCACCTACTTCTTCAGCAATACGAAGAGCTCGAACCTCGTCAATAACGTCTACACGACGACGTTTACCATTACCACGGCGGGCGTAGCGGATGGCACCTACAACTCCGGCAACGAGCCGCAGCTTGCAGTCACCTACCTCGGGCCAAGCAGCTCTTCCGGGCATTCCGACTTTAGAGGCGGTGCGGACTCTGCGATTACCTTCGGTCTGTGGGGGGCGGATGATCCCGCCAACTGCCAGCCCGACCCCAGCCAGCCGCTGTCCTCGGGACAAGCCTATTGCAGCAATGCAACGGGTACAGCCGCGGAACAGACGGGCACGCTGCTGCACGAGCTCGGTCACACACTGGCTCTTACCCACGGCGGTACGTTCTATAGGGATCCTAACAATCCCAGCGTACCCACCGATGGACTGAACTGCGCTCCAAACTACCTCAGCGCAATGAATTACCTGTTTCAGGTTCGCGGGTTTGGCGACGGAGGATACGACTACTCCTTCCAGACGCTCGCGCCGCTGAATGAGGCCTCTCCGAACGAATCCACGGGAATCGGAACAGATATCAACACCGGCCAGGCCGCCGCACATGCCACGCGCTGGTATGCACCTCCGAATACGCTCGATGTTCTGCTTCAAAACACCTCCGGTGGGCGATATGCGGCAGCGCACTGCGACGGCACTCCACTGCTGCCGAATGAACCGCCGGCCGTTCGGGTCGATGGTTCTTTCCCCGGGGCGCTCGATTGGAATAACGACTTAATCGTGCCCGATCAGGTGCTTTCGGCCGAAGACCTGAACCATAACGGAATCATTGGCGATGCGCCGTTCTCCGGATCCAACGACTCGCAGACGATGAATCTACAGCAAATCGGCGCCCGCACCAGCGCATTCGGTGAATCGGGCGGCATCAACTTTGCTGGCGGTGGCATCAATTTTGCCGGTGGCGGAATTGACTTCGCTGGCGGTGGCATAGACTTTGCAGGCGGCGGAATTGACTTTGCCGGTGGTGGTATTAATTTTGCCGGTGGCGGAATCAACTTTGCAGGCGGCGGAATCGATCAGAACGAGGAGACCGCCACATCCACCGCGGACGTGCCAACGGGACTAGTCTGCACCGTGGCCTTGAGCGGCGTTCCCGGCTGCGTACCATCCTCTGGAGCTTTTCTGGAAAACGGGAAGAACATTCCGCTCACCTGGACGGCACCCGCCTTTGGTCAGACTCGCACTTACACTATATGGCGCGCGGTCGGATCGTATGGACCTTCGCAGGTTCTCCTGAACCTGGGCAAGTTCAGCGTTCTTAAGACGCTGACGGGCATGCCCCCCTCACCGTCCTACATCGACACCACCGTGAAAAATGGGGTGACGTACACCTACTTCGTAACCGACACAAATAAGCAGGGTGCTCAGAGCGGCCCTTCAGGTCTTGTGGTGGTCACGGTGAAGTTCTGAGACAGCGCGAGAGGAGCGGTCCGGAGATTCGGCTCGCTCCTCAAACTGCTGTGCATGCAGGAGCGATACAGGAACGATAAGAGAGCGCACCCATTCCAGACTCTCGTCATCGACGGCTTCACCAACTCATTGGTGCAGCCGTCGATGAATCTCAGCCACCAGCGGATCGTTCGTGCTTTGACCGCGCATGCTGAGATAGGTGCGATAGGAATCAGCGAAGCCATTGCTCTTCAGCCCTTCGCGATCCCGGCCTTGATAGTAATAAACTGCCGGTAGAAAACTGTAGGTGGGCATGTCGTCCATGAAGAGTTCCAGCACTTCTCCTCGCCGCTTGATGCAACGATCGAACTCTGAATCCGCCTCTTCAAAGGCTCCAGCCTCCAGATAGGCGCGGCCTAGATCAAAGTGGCCAATCCACGTATCCAATAGGGCCTTGGCGCTGGTAAACAACTGGATCGCCTGACCTGGGTTGTGGGCCTTCAACGCAACTTCTCCCAATATCAGTTTGGCGTAGGCTTGTGGTTCGGCATGGATCTCGGAACCAAGGCCGCTGGCGAGTTGGCGCGCCCCAACGGTTTCCTCAACTTCGGCCAGAACACGAGCCGCCAGAAAACGAACCTTTGCAGACTGACGGAGCGCGATTGCGCGCCGTGCGGCAGCCGCTGCCTCCTGCTTGTCACCCCGCCATAGATTCGCATAGGCAAGCATTAAGACCTTATCCGCCGCAGCGGCAGGATTGTTCGCTGCCAAATCAGCGGCAATCCCCTTCTCGAGAATCTGGATCCCCTCCTGATATCGCCCCTCATACAGCGCTAGATTTGCCAGGCCCGAGGCGGCAAGCGAAGCGCCCCGGGGGCTGATCTTTTCGAGACTCTGATACCTTGCTGCAGCCAGCGATAGCTGTCCCTCTCCCATGTCGGCGTGCGCAATCACGAGAAATGCCTCTTCGTACGTGGGATTCAGTTGAAGCACCTCGCGGCCGCCGCGGCCACAACTCGGGAAATCGTTGGCATAACACGAGTACAGCGAGGAGTTCATGCGCGCCATGACGTTATTGGGCATAATCTTCAGCCCTACTCGCGCCGCCTCCATTGCCTTCGGCATATCAAGCTGGCGCGCATAGCAAGCCGCGAGATTGCTATGCCCAATGTTGTCGGCAGGAAACTCTCGTATCAGATCGCCATATTCCTCTGTGCATTTCTGCCAGTTCTGAGTCCAGATGTAGTAGAGGCCCCGAACACGATAGCGCTCGCGCTCGGTCATCCGGTCCACATGCTCCATCGCCAACTTTGCGTACTTCTCGGCGTCCTGCAGTTGACCAAGATTTCCAGAAGCGGCAGCCATCCCGGCATAGGCGCGGGCAAAGTTAGGATCCAGCTGTGTCGCTTTCGAGAATGACTGCAGTGCATCTGTCCACTTCCCCTGGAATTGCTGTTCCATTCCAACGCTGTATTGGTGCACTGCCTCCAGGCTGTCGGTGGAGAAAGTTCCCTGCGCGGCAGTCAGTTGTACCGATTTTGGCGTCGTGTCGCCCAGCGCCTGACGAATCGGTACTGCGAGTTTGGGTATTTCCAACAGCAGTGCGTCTTTGTTTGAGGTAGTGACACTTGCATCGGAAAGGGTCTTCCCTGTCACAGCATCGATCGCTTTTACTGACAGGTCATAGCCGCCACCATGCTTGCTCAAAGAGCCGGTAACAATCGCAGCAATACCCTCTTTGACGGCTACCAGTCTGCTGGTCTGCTCATCCAGCGTATGAGCGGGATTTGGAAGTGCCGCAGCCACCTTCCGTGCTGAGCCCCGGTTGAAGCCGTTGATAAAGCTGGCTCCTTCCAGAGCCACATTGAACATGGGCTCCAGAGTATCGTCGAACAGGCTATCCCCTGTGTTGTTCTGAAAGTCAGCCACCAGAACCGAGACCGGGGTATGAGTTAACCCTTTCGCGGCTTGTGACCTGCTGTTCATGTAATAAACAACTCCGGTCACCGCGAGAATCACCGGAACGGCAGTCATCGGAATCCACTTCCAGGGCAGTTCCCGGATGCGATTCATTCTCAGGCGAGCCGTGGAAGCAGAGACTTTCGAGCCTCTCTGGCCTTTATATGCGCGAATATCCGCGACCAGTCCCTCCGCACTTTGATAGCGCCGCGCCGGATCCGTCTCCAGACATTTGGAAACAATGTTGCTCAGAAGGACCGGAATCTTCTTGTCTGAATTCACCAGGGGGATAGCCCGCTGCTGCGTCCGCATTACCAGACTGGCAATCGCGCTCTCCGCGTGGAAAGGCATGGTCCCCGACAGCAATTGATACAAGATAAGACCGACCGTAAAGATATCGGAACTCGCGGTCAGTTCCTGGCACTGCGCCTGCTCTGGAGACATGTATTCGATCGTGCCCAGCATGGTGCCGGTTCGTGTCATTCCATCGCCGGCGAACGACCGCGCCAGCCCGAAGTCCATGACTACGACCCGGCCATTCTTGTCGCGCATGATGTTGCCCGGTTTCAAGTCACGGTGAATGACTCCTTCCCGGTGAACTGCAGCCAGCCCGCTGGCTACCTGTTCTATGATGTCGACGGCTTCCGCGACTTCAAGCTTGCCTCGTTGTTGCAGGATTTTGTGAAGGCTCTCACCCTCAACAAACTCCATCGTGATGAATTTGATATTCCCTGCATCTCCAAGATCGAAGATGCGGATGACGTTCCGATCCGTGATCTGGCGAGCAAGGATCAGTTCCTGTTTGAATCGCTGCAGTATCTCAGGATTACTAGTCAGCTCAGGCCGAATGACTTTGAGTGCAACCTCTCGCTCCAACTCCAGATCCCGCGCTTTATATACAGCACCCATGCCCCCTTCACCGAGGATCTCGAGGATCTCATAGCGTTGCGTCAGGGCCGTTCCCGGCTCAAACAGCGTGCCCGGAGGCGACAACTCTCGACCTATGACCGGCGCGATTGTCGGCGATGCACTGCCCAGCGTGGTAGGCGCACCTGAGTCAGGGGAGCCGTTGGCCGACACCGGCGCTGGCGTCTGCACAGCAGTCTTGCTTCCGGGTACATGGCGTGCGTTGTTCATACCTTCGCCCATGCAGTGGTCCGACTGTGTAAAATTTGTCCGATGAGGCCGTCGACTGCTCTCCCAAGCCAGGACCTGGAAACAGGTAGCTTGGAGTTCTTTAATGTATATCCTTTTATTTCTGTTGCAAATGTGCATTACATTGCAACATTATTCCCTTCGCCATAATCCTCATCGATTCCACGAAATTACACCCAGTCGGGTCGATTTCTATCGAAGCACGGGCGACGGAATGTCGTCTGAGGCTTTATGCTGGCCCCTCTTGCAACGGATCGAGAGAACGATCCGCGTACCAGACACACAGACAATTCAGGATCGAGGCGATAGGCATCGATTTTGGGGATAAGTGCACGCTCACCCAAGGAATGGTGAGCCAATGAGCGGCACGCGTGCCGATTGATGCGCCATTTTGACTTAGGCGGGTATTTACTCGCCGCCGTGATCGAGGAAGGATGGTAGACGGCAGCGCACGAGCTTGCCAAGCGATGTTGGAAGTGAAGCGACCAAGAGCCCCCTCACTTCCCCATCTCCGTATTGTTGCTTTGCGTCGGTTTCGCCGATGAGCTGACGGTTCGTCGGCGCATCCGTTTTCGTTGGATCAGCCACGTCTGGCTTCATCGGCATCCTCGGCCAGATCGTGCATGAGCGCGAAGAAAGCCGGTGAATGGCCGATAAAAAGCCCCATGGCTGTCAAGAAGTTGACCACCCCCATGGCGATCCCCCGTGTTGCTGTCGGCCTGATTATGGAACATGGCGGGAGTTTACGGCTGAGAAAGGGGCACGGTTCAGGCATGATTAAGTTGGTCTGAAAGTCCTCTCCACCAAACGGCGAAGAATTCAAGTCGGGGAAGGTTACAGATACTCCTGTCACGGGATCCTTGGCGGTCAGAGGAGGAGCATTGCCCGCTTTGTCAGCCCAGGTTTGGAAGTGCATGGTTTCAGTCGGTCCAATGCTTATCAAGATGCGCAGAACCTCCGTACTGGTCGCTCTTTGGGCCATCGCCGGATAGAGACTGTTGCCGCCTTGTTCGATTGTCGGGAAGTGGAAGCCGGCAGTATTCGCAATCGCCTGCAGGAAGTTGGGATCAACGGTGTCCGCGTCGGTCCTGGGAATAGCCGTATGCTTTCCCACGGCAAGGGTTGGGATCGCTTGCGGAAAAGTGAAGGCCGGATCCAGATCAGGGTTATGAGAACTGCTGCGGTAACGGGTCCACCAACTGGTATCGAGTGTGAGTTCCATCAGGTTGGTGAGTCGTAATTTTCCGCTGGAGCCGGTTGCAGCGCTACCAGGCAGGGTACGAAAAGGCTCAAGGTTCACTGGCTCAGCGCCCTTTGAGACCAGATAGGCATTTAAAAAGTTTTGATGCGTAAATTCATCGTCCGTATTGTCATGGACGTACTGGGCCATATCGGAATCTAAAACCGTGAGGGCGGCAGTAAAGGCGGGATTCCCGGTTCCGCCTGGAACTTCGCTATCTGGAATGCCGCAGAGTTCGTTGTACTGAACCCAGAAGTCCGTTTCCAGGATTTCTGCTGCCGCCGCGAAGCGAAGCAAAGCTGCGTCCCCACGTGTTAGAGAACCGCTGTGTTCCTCTGGCCCCTCTTCAGCCAAAAGGGGCGAACCACTCGCCGGGAACCCAACGCCGACAGTAGCGACACCTGCCGCGATTATCCCGTTCTTTACAAACGAACGACGATTGGTTTCAGTCTTCATGTTGCTCCATACATGCTGCATAGGAAAGAACCTCCATACCAATGAAGGCTGACCTTTGCATGGGCAAGATTTGTCATAACAAAGTCAAACTCCTGTCATTTAAATGTCAGACCATGTAGATCGATATAAATGGGCGGCGTCTCTTTCGTGACCGTCTTCGGAAATAGCTCACTTGGGGTGATGGATCATCCTCTGCAGAGGCAGACAGATGCTAGACATGTTGCTTACGCCAATCGCACGTCAGTTAAATAATCTGATTTTTTTTAAGATCCAACGAACCATTTGAATCGCAACCATGAAGTATTGGTTGGAGAAACTAAGCGCTTCAAGATCCACATTTCAGGAATATCGAGAGCGCAATGCGATAATTCGGGGCCGTAGAGTCGTTATGATGAGTAACGCTGGTTGGAGATAAATATGGCCCCTCATTCCCTGCTCCTTTTCGGACCGCCTTGTGTTGTCTTACTTGCGTACGTGGCGACGATCCTCATTCTGCGAAGTCAAAAGTCGCGACAGGGGATGATTTTTCTCTGCACGACTGGATGCATGTTAGCGTTCCCGCATATCGGCCGAGCACAGGTTTCGCTGCCTACAGTGAATTTAGGGGACACAAACTTCGAGGACGGTTATGCAGGTTCGGGATTTTTTGGAGAAGAGTTTCCAGACTACTACACCGCAAGCGAAATGAAAGATGCAAACGGGAACACCCTCCCTGGACGAAACCGTGTAACCGCAGTCAGCACCACGACGCATCTTGTGTTCCTAAGTAAAAAACGTCTCTGGGGTGGCCTGTATGGTGGCGAGGTGCTGTTGCCGCTCGTCGATCTCGATGTCAATCTCGCGAATGGCCCAAGTGAAAGAGTTCGTGGCCTCGGCGATCTGACGGTAAGTCCGCTTATATTGGAGTGGCCATCGAAAACACTCAGCCACGGAATTATCGCGCAGCGCTTCGTATTCGACATTGTATTGCCTACCGGAAAGTACAGCGCCCAACGCCCCGCAAATATAGGCAGCCATTCCGTTGCTCTGAATCCCTACTACGCAGTGACTTATGCTCCCAATTCGAAATTGGAAGCAAGTTTAAGATTTCACTATCTGTGGAACTCGGAAAATAATGAGCCATTCGAAGGGCTCGGCTTCAAGGATATCCAGGCAGGGCAAGCGTTTCATGCCAACTACGCTACATCGTATGCAGTCCGAAAGGACTTCCGGCTTGGCTTCAATGGCTATTGGCTTCAGCAGATAACCGATCACAGGATCAATGAAAAGGATGTGCGAAGTTCCAGGGAGCGAACGATTGGTCTTGGCCCAGGCATACAGCTTGGGGGCCAGGGACTTTGGCTTCGGGCAAACAGCTACATCGAAACCGGCGTTCGGAATCGAATGAGCGGGATCAAGGTCACACTCAGAGTTTCCAAGACGTTTTAATAAGGCTGGTCTTTCTACTCCGCAGAAAACTGCCTGCTACTGAAAAAGATCAAACGGGCCGTGGCGATAGACTCGGCCAGCCTTCATGACGAAATCGACTTTACCGGTCACTGCAATATCTTTGAAAGGATCCCCCGGCATGGCTACTATGTCGGCTTGTTTGCCCGGCGCGAGTATACCCAGATCATCACGCTGCAATAATTCGGCGGCCTTTCTGGTACCTGCCTTCAACGCGCGTGCTGCCGTGAGGCCAGCCGCTACCATCGCCTGAAACTCGAGAATTCCTTCACTGAACGGAAACATGCCGCAATCTGTTCCGAACGCAACGTTCACATTGCTTTGCGCGATGCGCCTTTGCGCTTCCTCGATCGCCACGACGTCGCGGCGAAACTTCCAGACTGCCTGATCAGGAAGCTTGCCTGCCTTCAGCAGCGCCTTGTCCTCCCGCGTCATTTGCATGGTAGGCACGAGGAACGCCCCGGCCTTCTCCGCCATGGCGATGCCTTCGTCATCGATAAGATAGCAGTGCTCCAGGCTGCGGGCACCTGCGCGCAGCGCCTGCTTGCACCCTTCTGCCGCTCCAGTGTGTACAGCGAGTGGCATGCCGAGTTGCTGTGCCGTTTGTCCAAGAGCCTGCATTTCATCTTCGAACCATGTGACCTTCGCAGGATCGTCACCGGCGCTCATGTACCCTCCGGTATTCATGGTCTTGATCCAATTGCCACCGAATGCATGCTCCATTCGAACCAGCTCGCGAATCTTTGCAGGAGAATCCGCAACCCTCGACACTCCCATGTGACAGCGGCACGGGAGCATCCCCTGCAAGTCTCCGTGTCCCGCGGTCGAGCTGATCATGTGGGCAGCCACGATCAGGCGCGGTCCCCGAGCCAGGCCTCCATCAATTGCATTGCGCAGCTCGATTGTGGGCCACTCCGGATCCAGTGTGCCCATGTCCCGAAGAGTTGTGAACCCGTAGCGCATGTACTGCTGAGCATGGTGAAGCCCCGCAAGCGCCTTGGCCGTTGAACACTGAAGGGTTTGCCGCGCAAGATTCATGCCATCCACGCAAAGATGCACATGGGTATCGATAAAGCCGGGAGATACGGTACGGTCACTCAGATCGTATATCTTTGCGCCGGCCGGGCGTCCAACCGAGCCGGAAAGCTCGACTATCGTATTGCCCTCAATCAAAATCTCCGTTGGACCGAGCAACGTGTCGCTGAGACCATCGAATAGATTCCCGCAGATTACGACTGTCTTTGTCATTGCATCTCCGCGAATGTGCTCCCACCAGGTGCAGAAACATGAAAACGATGGCAAGGCCAAGCACTATGAATATGAGCCTGACATTGCGGCTAGACAAGCACACGGTCGATGCCAGGCAATGCCTTATTGTAGCGACTGCAAGGGTCGCGTTGGAGCCCACCCTATGCCCGAGCAAGCGCCCTCCCAGTTTCGCGAAGTGGAATTGTCAACAGGAGCGCAAGCAGAGCACCCCCGATCCAGAACCACAGGCTGTCCTGAAAGTGCTGGAGCTGGTTGATGGGATGGAGGAAACCTGGACCGACAAGTTTGCCAAAAACAGGACCGACAATCGCGCTGACGCCGAAGGTCATGAAGTTCATCGCTCCAGTGGCACTTCCCTTCACGTTGTCTGGATTGACTTCCTTGATGATGGAGTACGGAATCATGGCGGCTCCGGAACCAAATCCAAAGAGGAAACAACTGATCGAGATGGGTAGACGGGCCGGGAGCAGAATCATCTGAAGCATCATGAGGATCATCGTAAGGATGCCCAGGAGCAGTACGGGTTTTCTGCGTCCCAGCCAATCCGCCAACCAGCCGAGCGCAGGAGCTCCGACGACCCAGCCCATCGTAATCAGAGACGCTGTTGTCACCGCATTGGCATAGGTAAGGCCACGGTCCTTTTGAAAGAAGGACACCCCCCAGGTCATGGCTCCAATCGTGGTGGGCACGAAGAGAAGTCCCGCGATGATGCCGCAAAGATAGGACTGCGGATTACGAAAGACGATGCGGTAGGGAGAAACAAACGACTGCATGAGGCCGCCCTCGGCAGCCCACGGAGCTACAGACGGTGTGAAGGCAAAGAGGAGAGCTCCGATAAGCAATCCGCCGATGCCAAGACCAAGCCATACCGTCTGCCAGTTCATTCCTCGTTGCAGCATCGGCCCCAGGACAAACGTGCCTGCAAAACCGCCTGCCATTCCCAGACATTGGGTTGTGCCGATCGCAGTACTAAGCCATCGGGATGGGAGTCCACGAGAGGCCAGGTACACTGCGCCGGTAAACGCAAAGGCAGACCCTGCTCCCTGCAGCAGTCGGCCTCCATATCCCACGCCAATCGACGGAACGAGAAACAAAAGACAGCCTGCCGCGAAAAGCAGAAGGCCGACAGGAAGAGCCCGCTTGGCGCCTACCCAGTCGAGCGAGGCACCCGCGATCAGGCTCGTCAGGGAGTAGGTGTAGTAATACGTTCCCAGAAGAGCGGCGACGCCGATCGAAGTCGTCCAGAAGGCTTTAGCGAGTTCCGGGACCATGATGCTCGGTGCCGACCGCGAAGCGTACTCAATCGAATAGAAGACCAGGCAGAGGAGCCAGGCAACGATATAGCGCTTCTGTTCAGTACCTGGCGCTATGCCGCTGCCCGAGGGAATGCTGACACTGGTTTTCACGTAAGCTCCTCTTCTGCAGATGCTGCCTGATTACCTACAGTCGCAAGATCTCACTTTCCCAACAGACGGTCTAACAGGTTCGTCTTCGCCAGATCGATAATGGCATCCCCACGTCCATTCAGAATGCTCTTCGTCAGGTAGAGACCGAATCCCAGCACCTCTTTGGCAGTGATCGTTGGAGGCATGGAAATCTCCTGCCGGTGTACGAGCACATCTACGAGTGCGGGACCACTATGCGCAAAGGCATCCTGAAGCGCGGGCTTCAACTCCTCCGATTTCGTGACGCGAACTCCGAAGAGGCCACATGCTTGTGCGACCATGCTGAAATCGGGATTCTGTAGATCCGTTCCGAACGGCACTATACCCGCGGCCATCATCTCGACTTCTACGAAAGCGAGCGCGTCGTTGTGGAAGACGATAATCTTGACAGGCAGCTTGTTCTGCACCGCCGTCAGCAACTCCCCCATCAGCATAGCCAGCCCACCGTCGCCGGAGAGGGAAACTACTTGCCTGCTACGAAACGCAGCTTGCGCTCCCAGCGCCTGTGGCAGCGCATTCGCCATCGATCCATGGGAGAAGGAGCCAAGCAGCCGGCGCTTACCATTAAAATGAAGATGGCGTGCGGCCCATATACAGGGCGCGCCAACATCCACAGTGAAGATTGCATCCTCGGCGGCCATTTCATCCACAAGATGCACCACATACTCCGGGTGAAGTGGCGATGCTCCCGGCTTGCCAATTTCAAGATCCGTCAAATCCTTTCGGGTTGCCTGGTAGTGCTCGATACTCTCTTTAAGATGTGCACCATCTTTCTTCGGGCCGAGCAGCGGCAGCAACGCGTTGATCGTCTCCTTGACTGACCCGATCAAACCCACGTCAATCACAGTTCGACGGCCAATCTGTTCTCCCCGAATGTCCACCTGAACCTTTTTGGCTTTTTCCGGATAAAACTGGGGATAAGGAAAATCCGTTCCCAGGGCCAAAAGCATATCGCAATTCATCATCGCCCGGTAACCAGACGCAAAGCCAATCAGGCCGGTCATGCCGACATCGTAAGGGTTGTCATACTCGACGAACTCCTTGCCGCGAAATGCATGCACGATGGGAGCCTGAAGCTGCTCGGCGATCTGCAGCAACTCCGCATGCGACCCCTCGCAGCCCGCGCCAGCCAGAATCGTAACCTTCTTCGCATCGTTCATCAGCGCCGCTGCGCTTGCCAGGTCCTGCGCCGGCGGAACCACCTTCGAATCGTTACTGAGAAACCCCAGCGACACGGCTGCCGTGGGACAATCCCTGGTCGCGATGTTTCCGGGCAGAACGATGACGGCGACGCCTCGTTTCGCGATTGCGGTTCGCATGGCAATCGCAAGAATTCGGGGCATCTGATCCACCTCGGAGATCACACCGCAATAGTGGCTGCAGTCCTTAAAAAGAACCTCTGGGTAGGTCTCCTGAAAATACGTGGTACCAAGCTCTGTGCTGGGAATCTGCGCGGCAATCGCCAGCACTGGAACCCGGCTGCGATGGCAGTCGAAGAGGCCGTTGATAAAGTGCAGATTACCGGGGCCGCAGCTTCCGGCGCAGACTGCGAGGCGATTGGTGAGGTGCGCTTCCGCTCCGGCCGCAAAAGCAGCCGCCTCTTCGTGGCGCACATGCACCCACTCCATTTCCTTGTGTTTGCTGATCGCGTCGGTAAACGCATTGAGCGAATCCCCCGGAAGCCCATAGACTCGCTTCACGCCACTCAAGAGCAACGTATCAAAAAGAACCTCTCCAACGCTCGCCATTAGTTCCCTCCCGGAATCAGCCTGGAATGGCCTGTCCTGACGTGTCCTGAGAAGTCGTCGGCGTTCTGTTAGGTTGTCTTTTCGGAAATTTATATAGGCTCAGCCTTCGCACTGTAATCCCGGGAGGCAAAGCGCGCTCGGGCTGGCACTGGACTGCTTTGCGGCATTCCTAATAGAGGGCTATTTCGCCTATCCCGCCATGCTATGAATGCTCTGAGCGGAGCCGCCTTTGGGCCACTCCCATGACAGTCCGCAAGAAAATCCTATCCACTGATTTTTGCGAATTGGCTCATGACTATACGCGATGGCCGAGGCGCACCATGCGAGGAACCAGGATCAAGGTAACCGCATAGAGGAAGAACGAGGCAGCGATAAATCCTGGGTGGCCATGCGCCAGATCCTCGAACAGCAGCTTCGCCGCTACGAAAACGAGTATTGCATAGGCAATCCATACCAGTTCGATCCGTCGCCAGCGGGAACTGCTGAAGGCAATCACCAGCGCAACCCCGCACGTCGTCAGCGTACGAATTACCGCAACGTGCGTGATATCGATAGTGAGAGCCACCGCCATCACCCACACAAGGATGGTTACCAGAATCGTAACTGTGGCGCTAACCGCCAACGCTGCCGAAAGCAACTCGAGCAGCCTCTGCTTCCATTGCTCCGCCTGGAAGCGCCCGGCCACGGCATAACAGAGGATCGCCGCTATCGAGACCACCCAGACGATCCATGGCGGCCGTGCGGGAAAAGTTCCCGCCAGTGCACGGGTGGCATAAAACAGCAATCCGGATGCGTACGCGGCTCCCGCCAGATACACCAGCCCGTGGTACTCCAGAGTCAGGCGAACCCTTCGAGCCCCTAGAAAAATGGCAGCAACCGCAGCGATACTCAGGCACAGTGGAAGCCAGTAGTGCGGGAGGCACAGGAATGCGCCGACTACGGCAAGGGCTACACTGCCAGCAGCATATACCTGGTAGTTCCGGTGATCGGGAATACCATCAAAATATAAGAAGACGATTGAGTAACCTATCGCGGCAAAAAGCAGGCAGCCCACACCCAGCGCAGTTAACCCGAAGCTCGATCCAAAATACAGCGCACTCATGGCCGCCAGCAGAAACGAGATCATTGCCTGGCCAACCTCGAAGAAGCTGACCCTTTGCCGGCGCAGCATCGTCCGATAACAGATGCTTGATCCGTAGATCAAAAGCAGAATACAACCGGGAGCCAGCAGCACTCCCCTGCTGATGTTTTTGTAATCCGTGTGGACGACCTCCGGATTCGAGTAGATATAAATCAACGCCGATATCGCAACGTCGGTTACCAATGCCACCAAGGGCCTGACGCCGAGCCATCGATCTCTGTCCGCCGCATACTCGCTGATAAGCGACATGAGCAAAAGAGCCGATAGAAAAGGCACCATATCGTGCGTACCGATGAAGAGACCAAAAGCAGCCAGTACGCCGGCAAGATTCGTGGCCCAGACGATGGATGTGAGGTGGCGCTTCCACGCCAGACTGTTGCCGGCGATGACGAATGCCGCGAGCACACCTGCTGTTCCCCACGTGGGCAAAACCTTGAAGCTTAACGTGAGCTCCCAGAGCATGGACGCAAGGATCAAAGCCGAGGTGCTGGCATAAGTGGCGCGTGCGAACCACGCCTCGACAGGCACCCATGCTGCCCATCCCAACCACATTCCTACATAAGCGAATGCGAGAATGACGATCGCCAGCTTGGGAAAGGAACTGGATTCCGCTGCAGCTCTCAGCAAATATGCGCCAGCCATGCCGAGCATCGCTCGACCCACCACGGTGAGTCCTCCCACTTGCGTGAGTGGGAGGGCATCCGTGGCGGGAAGCAATGTTCCATTTGAGCTAGTTGGTTGTGCCGCAGCGAGTCGCGGTACCTCGGAGGTATGTTCCAGAGCACTGACACGACGTTCCAGATCCTCCAGCCGTGCATTGAGCCGTTCTGAGGTGTCGAGTAGATTCTCCATGACCCCAACTCACTTAGCCAGACTTTCCAGACTTCTCTCGTGCTTAGTCACCCGATGCAATTGCCGGAGCGGAAGCATGTGCATCTTCGGAGAAAGGAGGAAGAATCCTCACCAGTACCCACAAGATCGCCAGGGGCAGCAATGTCAATGCAATCGCCATCAACAGGCCTTCTCGTGTCGCCAGCGCCATCTTGTATGTTGTGTATCCAAGGAAGCTCTTGGAAAAGAGCTGCCCGCCGATCACAACATTCCAGCGCATCGCAAAGATGCCGATCAGAATCAGAGTTCCGGACACCGCGTAAACCCGTTTCCGCGCAACTTCAGACAGCTTGAACAGCTGCGTCAACCCCAGCAGGAACATGGGAACGGCTGTGCCGAGAAAGATCTGAACGATAATCTGCGAAAAGTAGAGCTTGGTATGAACCATGAAGTTGAGGCTGCGGAAAGATTCATCCGCCTCATAGATTCGATGGATCAGATCGATCATCTCCAGGCTGAAGTCAATGATGAATATATAGAACAGGTATGTCGCAACAGTATCGACGCATCGCATGTCGATCGGCCTGCCGCGTAACCGCATCATCAACATGTACAGCACCATCACGGCCGCGATCCCAGACACCATGGCCGAGAAGATGAATACCACTGGCATCATCGGAGAAGACCACCAGGGATTCGCCTTGATCGAACCAAAGATGAACCCGACATATCCGTGCAGCAGGAAGGCTGAAGGGATACCTATGACGGTGATGATCCAGCCCACCCGATCGTCTATCTTGAGAGCCCCCTCGCTGATGTTGGTCGAGCCCAGAGTCATCGCGCGATAGAGAAAGCGCTTCCAGCCCTTCGCGGTCTGCGACATCAGCACGATGTCGCGCCGGAACTCCAGCCAGATCTCTGTGACCAGCACCGCCATCAGGTACCAGAGGTAGACAAACCCGAACATCGCCATCGCCGACGTGCGATGAGGCGTGAAATACATCTCAAAAGAGCGCTCCGGGTGGCCAAGGTGAAACTGCAATGGCAACGGAGCAACAATCAGGAAGGCCAGCGCTATCAGCAGTGCCACGCGATAGATGGGCTTAACCGCGTCCACTCGAAACACGCGCTCTAAAGATGCCAGAATAAACGCGCCGGCAACGAGGCCCGTGATGTACGGATACAGAACGATCAGCACGCTCCACTGCAGAGCGATTTCGTTCGGATACATGAAACCTTCAACACCGGGCATAATGGTCACCAATCTCCTTGTTGCGCCCAACCATGCAAATTTCTAACGTACCGAACCATCCAATTCGTTGTAGTACACCTTCGCGCCAGTGGCCATCTGCGGCTTCAATATCTGCACGTTGTGGGTCTTCAAGAATTCGTGAATCGGATCGTTCGGGTTCTTCAAGTCCGCGAGTTGACGTGCGCCAGTTGGACAGGCTTCGCAGCACGCGGTTGTCAGTCCTTTGGTAATGCGGTGATAACAGAGCGTGCACTTGTCTGCGACGTGCTTCTGCGGATGGATGTAACGGCAGCCATAGGGGCAGGCCTGAACGCAATAGGCGCAGCCCATGCAGTATTTCTGATCCACCAGTACGACGCCATCTGGACTAATAAACGTTGCGCCTACCGGGCAAACCTGCGTGCAGGGAGAGTCTGCGCAATGATTGCAGAGCTTGGGAACGAAGAAGTACTTTCCGTCATCCTCTTTGCTGGCGGAAGGAAATCCCTCTTTGCCACCATCGGGCGAAATAACGTCAAGATGATTTTCCAGGTTCCAGTCCGACACACGGTAGCGCTCTACCCAGGTGCGGAAGTAGCCATCCGGTACATCATTCTCGGTCTGGCATGCGCGAACACAATTCCCGCAACCGATGCACTTAGGGATGTCGATCAGCATGCCCCACCAATGCTCGGTCATCTTATAGTTGGGAGAATCCTCCGGATTTCCGGCGAGGACCGACTCCCACGCGACTGCTGCCGCAGGTAAAAGGAGTAATAAGTGGCGTCGCGTGATATTCATTTCGCACCTCCAGCGGTTATGGCCGGACTGTGCGGCTGGTGACAGGTTTCACAGGGTACACCGTTGGAGTGGTCTGCAGCCGCTACTTGCGGGAAACCCTTTGGCTTGGCAGCGCTCTCCGCGTGGCAGCGAACACAGAGCACGGCGGTGTCGAGCTTGGCAGGCTGCATGGAGGACGGATCGTCGGCATGCTTTGCCAGGGCGCCATGGCATGCCTCACAGTTCACCTTTGCATGCTTGCCATCCTTCTTCTGCTCCAGGACATCGGCGTGACATGTCTCACAGGTCTGGTGACCGGCAAAGTGAACGGGGCGTGCGGCAATCTCGCCGATTGCGTTCCCGCGATAGTGCCCATACTGCCCAAAGCTTCGGGGGACCATGTAACCGCGTATCCCCAAAAACGTCAGGGTACCGATCACAAAGAGTCCAGCATATCGAAATAGATGTTTTGCATCTTTGAAAACACTCATGGAACCTACATTCCCCTGAACCACTGGCAGCAGGCTTTTACGGATTCACCTGAAGAGCACCATGTGCAGTGCTGATATATACATACAGAGGAAACATCGAGGCTGAATGTGTGCCTCATCACATTTGAATGTGATTTTTGTGGAGAGACACATCACACTCATCGCAGGAGGGGTCGGTCAGAGAGGCCTCTCGGCTCGATGCGCAAGGTCACTCCTGGTGACCGATAGAGACTTAGGAAGCAGGACTTAAGGCTGCGGATCGCAGAAAAATGATCGACTGGTCATCTGAGTAGACGACCCGCCATGGAGGCAGCAGCCGCAGAACTCTTGCCATGGGCGATTGCCTGGTTAACAGGCAGAAATCGATTCTGTACTTATCGAGCAGCACATTCGGATCGCTCTCCAGAGTCGCCCAGTTTCCGTATGCTTCCAGGACGCCCGTCCATTCGAAGACGTCGGCACGCCCATCTATAAATACAGGATGCTCCGGTGCGGCCCAGATCAAGTATCCCCCGTAGACGTACTCATTCAGCATCCTGCCGGAAACGTGATGGCTTTTGATGAATTCCACTGCCTTCGCAGGACTCTGCTGATCCACTTGACGAACCAGATCCTGCCGGCTGGGGAACATCAGGAACGCGATCCCCAGGGATGCCGCGAGAAGAGCCGCGTTGACCAGAGGGCGATCCTGCTCGGGGTTGTATCCCTCCCACGAGGTCGAGAGCGAGCGCGACAGAATAGGCGCAGCCAATATTCCGAACACAAAGAGCATACGTTCATGGCTGACAGCCAACCAGGTCCCCATGGCCAATATCAGAAGTTCATGCCAAAACAATTCCGATCGTCGCACAATCGCGATTAGAAAGATGCACGCCAGCACTGCCATCAAGGCAACGCCGCGTATGCTCGTCAACTGCAGTGGATGCCACTCTTGCACCGCGCTCAGGTTGATCGGCTGATGCAGCATGGTGTCGATGGGATAGAAAATCTGTCGTACCCCAATGGGATTCACGCACAACGCCACAACTGACAGAATCAACGCCAGCATAAGCATCCGTCGCTGCCGCGGATTCCAGGCAGACGCCACAAGGGAGCCCAAGCGGAAATCGAAAAAGGAAGCGAAGAGGATAGTCCCCGCCAGAATCAGGCCGAGGAAAAAGGAGCCGTGACAGTTCACCCATACGGCAAACAGCACCGGCAGTCCAAAGAACCAGCGCGCGCTGCGCGTTCGCCCCAGGTGTAGCAGCAGCAATTCGACGATCAACAAGAAATAGCCGATCATCTGCGGCCTTATGGAGAACCCTACCGTGGCAAAGAGCCAAAGGGCCACAGCCCCAACAAAGCTCACCTTTGTGTTCCCTCCATAGAGAGAACACAGCACATATCCGGCGACGAGCACCGAGGAAGTGAAAAAACAAAGCCAAAGCATCAGGCCACGGTATCCACCCGCACGGTAGGCGCCATAGATAAGCACCTGCGAGAGCCATTCATGGGGAATATACGCATGATGGTTCGTCGTGTAGGAGAAAGAATCCGTGGTTGGGATCGTATGGGTCGCCCAGATGATCTCGCCGGTCTTTAGATGCCACCATAGATCCGGGTCATCAAAACGCGATCGCACCGTCAGCACAGCAAGAACGACCAGAAGCGCGGCCAGCAGGACCGGAAAAGAGAATACTCGCCGCATCATGCGAACGTGCACTGGAATCGCCGCGCGCTCGTCAACCAGGGATGCCGTGCTCATGCTGACTCGACTTGACGGCCCTCATCCAAATCCAATATTGAACGAGGTTCAGCGAACCGGATCAGCCGATATAAATAAGCCCTGGAAATGCACAGGCTGCGAGCTGCCAGCGTCTTGTTCCCGTTATTCTCCCGCACGGCGGTCATCGCCAGTTGCACCTTGTAGTCTCTCAGCTGCCGCTCGAAGGAACCAGCAGGTTGATAGTCGCCGATGCTGACGACACTCTCCTCTTGCAGGTGTGGGGGAAGATCCTCCGCCCGCAGGCTCTCTCCATCCGCGAGGATGATGGACTGTTGAATTACATTTTCCAACTCACGGACATTCCCAGGCCATGGATAGGATTGCAGCAACGCCATCGCATCCGGCTCGATGTTCGTCATTGGCTTTTGATATAGCTCGGAGTACTTCAACAGAAAATGCGTGGCAAGTTCCTCAATGTCTTCCACATGCTCCTGGAGAGACGGCGCCTGAATCCGCATTACATTAATTCGATAATAGAGATCCTGGCGGAACTTACCTTGAGCCACCATCTCGCACAGATCCTGGTGGGTGGCGAAAACCAGCCGTGCCCGCAATGGGATAAGCCGGTTGCTGCCCAGGCGGCTGAATTCGCGCTGCTGTAGCAGACGCAGAAACTTCACTTGCGTCGATAAGCTGAGTTCCCCGATTTCGTCGAGGAAAAGCGTACCGTCGCCGACCTGCTCCAGGTAGCCCTCTCGTGCGCCAACTGTACCGGTGAATGCGCCTTTCTCATGGCCGAATAACTCAGCCTCGATTAGCGTTTCAGGGATGGCACCGCAGGATACCGCCACAAACGGCCGCTCCGAACGAGAGCCCATATTGTGGATGGCGCGCGCGATCAACTCTTTGCCGGTCCCGCTTTCCCCGGTTACAAGCACCGAGGCATTCAGGTTCGCCACACGCCGAACGAGATCATAGACCTGCCGCATCTGCGGGCTCGATCCCAATAATCCGTCGCAGCGGCTGGCTACCTTCAGGCGCTCCTGCACTGTCTCCAACTCTCGCTTGAGCGAGGAGTTCTCGTACGCACGACGCAATTGTGTCTTCAAATCCCGAATGGATGGCGGCTTGCGGCAATAGCTGAAAGCCCCTTGCCGAACCAGTTCGACAGCTGTCGAACGAACGCCATCGTCGGCCATGATGACCGAGGAAATTTGAGACGCGATCCTCCGGGAGCATGCTATCCGCTCCACCAACGAGGGCTGACTCGAATCAAGATCCAGAATCATCGCATCGCAGCTCCTTGTAGAGAGCAGGCGATGGACTCCTTCCTCACTCGATTCGAGAAGTATTTGGAACTCCTTCCCCAAGGCAGAGGACAGAAGTGGCTGCAAAGTACGGTCTTCAGAATATAGTCCAATGCGAATCATTCGGACTCTCCATTCGTCGTGGCTCGCATTCCATATCCGTGAGTCAAGCCTACGTAACGAAATGAGAATTGATATTGTTCCTTCCAAATGAAAATGTCGATGTATTTTTCGTAACTTATAGTGCATTTTCAGTAACTTGCCTTGAGACAAACTTCCTAGTTACTTATCATATATATCAACGATAGTTACACTTTAGTTATCGCAATCCCTGACTTCCATAGCAATGGCCACTCGCTTGCAATCATTCCAGCATGATCTCCAGAAGTCACCCGGAGCCGTTGCTTCTGGCAAGCGCGGTTGTCGTTTCTCGCTACCTCTTTCGCAGCCACGATCTCTATGACATTGACTCCGTAAATTTTGCGCTGGCGATCCAACGCTTCGATCCTCGCGTCCACCAGCCCCATCCTCCCGGATATCCGCTCTATATCTATCTGGGGCGCTTGTTGAATACCGTGGTCCATAATGCCAATCTCGCGCTCGTTCTGCTCAGCATCGCTGCGAGTTGCGGGGTGGCCCTTCTCGTCTACCGAATGACTTTGGACTGGTTTGGACTTAGCGCAGCGCGCTTTGCCGGAGTCCTGTTCCTGCTGTCTCCCCTCGCCTGGTTTCATGGGACGGTGGCACTGACCTACAGTGTCGAAGCCTTCTTTTCCGCACTATTGGGCTATCTATGCTGGCGCGTGATCTGCGGGAACCTGGCCCTGATCGCACCGGCCGGATTTATTTTGGGAATCTCTGCCGGAGTGCGTCCGTCTTCCCTTCTCTTTCTGGGTCCGCTCTTTCTCTTCTCGCTCCGAGAGGCTCCACTACAGAGGAAGCTTGTTGGGTTAACAGCGTGCGTTGTGACTCTCGCCGCATGGTTCTTCCCCATGATCCGCGCCAGCCATGGATTCGCGACCTACTTCGGAGCACTGCTATCTCTGTGGCAATTGGTGCCTTCGAAGGACACGGTTTTCAATTCTTCTCCTGCTACCTCTGTGGCGCGGGCCTGCACCATAGTCTTTATCTACTTCCTATACTTCGGAGCCGCGGCCTTGGCCCCTCTGGGGCGCACACATCGCCCCCTCCCCGATGCCCGCCGCAAAAAGGTCTTCACCGCGGTGTGGGTAACTCCAGCACTCTGCTTCTTCACTTTGATCTTCCTCAAATTCGTCAACAGCGGTTATCTCCTGTTGCTCGTGCCTCCAGCCTGCATCTGGCTGGGATTGTGGTCTTCGGAGTGGTATGACAGGGCTACTCTTCGCAAGCCGTTCAAACTGGCAACAGTTGCTCTATGTGCTTCGATCAATGTCCTCATCTTTCTTCTGTCCCCGCTCTATTGCTCCTATAGCTCGGTGCGCCGCTTTGAGGCCGAGTTAGAGAGAATTCAGGCGGCGGTTCCTCAGCTTGGATCGCCCAAAGACACTGTGCTCCTCGGCTTCGATTCGCATTTCCTCGGCTACCGCCACGCAGGCTACTATCTTCCCGGCTATCTCACCGTTGAGTATCCCGAAGTTAAATTGCGAGAAGGAACCCGCATCTTCTCCATGCACGAACGCGACACATCTCTCCTTACTGGATTGCCTGGTGCGCCATATTCCCGCTTCATCCTCTTCCCGCTTCCCGGCGGAGATGTTGCCTACCAGGAGTACCTGCAACAGGTGAAGCAGAAACTGCCGGCAGAGAGTCTGCGCACCGTCCGCTTACAAGGACAGGACTTCCTCATCGGCTCCCTCTCGTATATGCCGCCACTGTTCCCTGTGCTGGCATCGCAATCCCGCCAGGTTGTGTATGCGCCGCTTCACTCCGCAATGCCCCGTGTAAACAGCCGTACACACCTCCCCGAGGCTGAAGCTCCTTAACGTCCTGAATTCAGGCTTTCCCTGCTTCCGTTGGATTTGGATGGAGAATTGCATTCCCTCCAAACATTCCCTGAAAGGGGAAAGAGTTATTCCCTGATTGGGGGAGAAAGGGACTGCCGATGCACTCCATTGCCTGGTGGCCAACGTTGCTCGTTCTCGCAGTGGCTACCTTCACGGATCTGCGGAGCCGCCGCATCCCCAATTGGCTGGTATTCCCCTTCCTGATCGCGGGAGTCATTGTCTCCGGCACGCTCCACGGATGGCCGGGGGTTGTGCAGAGTTTCTTCGGGCTGGCATTAGGCGCACTGCTCCTCGGCGTTCTTGCCTGGATGGGTGGCATGGGAATGGGCGACGTGAAGCTATGCGCGGCGATCGGCGCCTGGATTGGGCCTGCTCAATTGACGACTGCGCTGGTCGTCACCGGCATTACTGGAGGCATCATGGCGCTATGCTGGGCCGCCGCTGGAGGATTTCTCGGCGACCTGTTCAGTGGCACCGGCGATCTCATCTTTGGTCTGAAGCAACGCGGTATGCGTCCCCATCCGGAGTTAGTGCTCGATAACCCCGTGGCGCGCAAAATGCCGTACGCTCCTGCAATCGCAATCGGCACACTCGTTTCCTTTTTCTCGCGTTGAGGACCTATAGATGCAGCATGGCGACTACAACGGCAATAAGTCTAACCATCTTCAACCCGGCGGAGTGAATTTCGTGATGTCAACCCCTACACAAGATCCCGACGCCTTAGGTACCAACGTATTATCTGTTGCGTTGATTGGTCCAGAAGAACACCGCCGCAAGGCGGTGGCCCGAGCTTTGGCAGGACCACAGGCCAGCGTGACGCGAGAGTTTTCTTCCTACCCTGGCCTGGACGATGTGCCCCGGTTGCTGGAGAACGATTACGACGTCATTATCGTCGACCTGGATAGTAATCCAGAGCACGCCCTCGACCTCGTCGAATCTATCTGCGGCAATGGCTCCGCGACGGTCATGGTCTATTCAGCGCAGTCCGATTCGGAGATGCTGGTGCGCTGCATGCGTGCCGGTGCGCGTGAGTATCTCACCCAGCCCATCGCTCCGAGCACAATCGCAGAGGCCCTGGTTCGCGCCTCGGTTCGCCGTCCGGCCGCCCGGCCGCCAAAGAAGGCACCAGGCAAGCTGCTGGTATTTGTCGGCGCTAAAGGAGGCTCTGGAGTTACCACCATCGCCAGCAACTTTGCCGTTGCTCTTGCTCAGGAGTGCAACCGCAACAGCTTGCTGGTTGACCTCCACCTTCCGCTGGGGGACGCCGCCCTGGATCTCGGGCTGACTCCGAAGTACTCCACCGTAAATGCCCTGCAGAATTTCAATCGTCTGGACTCCAACTTTCTCTCGACATTGTTAACCAAGCATGGCTCGGGGCTGTCTGTGCTCGCGGCTCCGGATAGATACACCGAGATCCACGCGCCGGAGGAGGCTGTCGAGAAACTGCTGGCCGTAACCCGGCAGGACTTTGACTACGTGGTTGTCGATGCCGGATCGAGGTTGGGCATGATCAGCAAAGCCATCTTCAACGAAGCCGCCGCCATCTACCTCGTGACGCAGATCAGTATCCCTGAACTGCGCAACTCCAATCGCCTGATTTCGGAATTCTTCAACACCGGCGAAAACAAACTCCAGATCGTGCTCAACCGCTATTCACCGCGCACACTGGGCATCGATGAAGAACATATTACGAAGGCGCTTACACGTCCGGCCGAATGGAAGATTCCGGGAGATTTCCCTGCAGCTCGACGGGCGCAGAACACTGCCACCCCTCTGGCACTTGGGGATTCGCCAATATCACGAATCATCCGGCAGATGGCAAGAACCGCCTGTGGCATGCCTGCGCATGGGGAAAAGAAGAACCGGTTCACCTTATTCGGATGAAGTCCAACTATACGGATGGGATCGCGTGGAACAACTGAATTTTGATAAGTTCAAAGCCGACATACACAAAGCCCTGATCTCGAAGCTGGATCTGGAGAAGCTCTCCCTTGTCAATTCCAGCCAGGCGCGGCAGGCCGTCGCCTCCATGGTTCACGAGATCATCAACGGCCAGCGGGTGCCGCTCAGCTTTGGCGAACAAGAAAAAATCCAGACGCAATTGCTCGATGAAGTCTTCGGCCTTGGCCCATTGGAGCCGCTGCTTAGCGATCCAAAGATCTCCGACATCCTCGTGAACGACAAGAACCACGTCTTCATTGAGCGTGGCGGTATCCTGCAGCAAGTTGACACCGCATTTCGCGACGACCGCCATCTACTACAGATCATCGATCGCATCGTGTCGCGTGTGGGCCGCAGAGTGGACGAGTCCTCTCCGATGGTCGATGCCCGGCTGCCGGATGGCTCTCGTGTCAACGCCATCATTCCACCGCTTGCCCTCGACGGCCCAGCGTTGTCCATTCGCCGCTTCGGCACCGGCCCCGTCGGCGCGGATCAACTCGTGGCCCTGAAGAGTGTCTCGCCGGAGATGCTGGAGATGCTGGCTGCTGCGGTACGCGCACGCATCAGCATCCTGATCTCCGGTGGCACTGGCGCCGGAAAGACCACATTGCTCAACATTCTGTCGCAGTACATCCCGCCGAACGAACGTCTGGTGACGATTGAAGATGCTGCCGAACTGCAGCTCGCACAGAAAAATATCGTGCGCCTGGAGACTCGGCCTCCGAATGTAGAAGGACAGGGAGCGATCCGCCAGCGTCAACTGCTCATCAACAGCCTCCGCATGCGGCCTGACCGCATCATCATCGGCGAGGTCCGCGGAGAAGAAGCCTTCGATATGCTGCAGGCAATGAACACCGGTCACGAAGGCTCCATGACCACGATTCACGCCAACACGCCGCGCGATGCCCTGAGCAGACTTGAGTCGATGGTGGCGATGACCAACTTTAATCTTCCTGAGCGAACGATCCGCCAGCAGATGACCTCGGCGATCGCCATCGTGGTTCAGGCTTCCCGCATGAGCGATGGCACGCGCAAAGTAGTCAGCATCTCCGAGATCACTGGCATGGAAGAAAACATCATTAGCATGCAGGAAATCTTCAGCTTCAAGAAGAAAGGGATCGGGCCGGATGGCAAGGTCATCGGCGCATTTGAGCCGAGCCGTATTCGCCCGAAGTTCCTCGAACAACTTCGTATATCGGGAATCTTTCTGTCACCGAATCTCTTCGAGCAAACGCTCGAGGTGAACTGAGAAAGTCGAGGGCTAAGAAAGATGCTATTGGTTCTGGTGCTTGTATTCTCAGGTAGTTTCGTGGTTCTCTCGCTGCTTCTGCTGGCAGGCGGAACGAGCACCACGCAACAAGCCAAGCAAACGCTAGCGGCGCTCGAGTCGGCGCTAGCTACCGACACGTTAAATTCGCGCGATCAGATCGTGAATGTTCGGAAAGATGAACTATTCAGCGCCGTGCCGTGGATTCATCGCTGGCTACTGAAGATGAAGATCGCATCGCGCATGCGACAGCTGCTCTATCAAGCCAACCTCAAGTGGTCCGTTGGAGGCATGCTGCTCGGTTCTGCCGTCTGCTTTGTTGTCCCTGCCTATCTGATAAACCTGCGTACGCAAAGCGTCCTCTTTGGACTGCTCGTTGGCTTCTTCTTGAGCTTCGCGCCCTTTGCGTTCCTGCTCTACAAGCGCAACCAGCGCTTCCACAAATTTGAACAGGGCCTGCCAGAGGCGCTGGATATGATGGTGACCGCACTCCGTGCCGGTCATAGCCTTGTATCTTCCCTGGGTTTGGTTTCGCGTGAGTGTCCCGACCCGGTCGGCACCGAATTCCGCATTTGTTTCGACGAGCAAAACTATGGCCTGGAACTGAGAACGGCCATGGCGAACCTGGTCACACGTGTTCCTCTACAGGATCTGAAAATCGTCACTACCGGCATCCTGATTCAGAAGGAGAGCGGAGGAAATCTTGCCGAAGTGCTGGATAAGGCTGCCCAGCTGATTCGCGAGCGATTCCGTCTGAAACAACAGGTTCGCGTGTATACCGCACAGGGTCGCTTAACCGGATGGATTCTCTCTTTTCTGCCGCTCGTGCTCGGAGTAGCCCTGTATCTCGTGAACCCGGACACCATGAGCCTTTTGTGGAAGCGTCCGATTGGCATCAAGCTTCTCTATACCGCGACGGGCATGACGATCACCGGCGCTCTCATCATTCGCAAGATCGTCAACATGGAAGTTTGATCCCAGGTTTTTCAAGGTGAGTTATGGCATTGGCGTTCTTCGCATTCTTAGTGGTCTTCCTGCTGATTGGGAGCGGTGGTCTGCTCCTTTTCTACCGGGAGGCAATGCTTCAGCGCATCGCCTTGGTGATCACACCGCGCGAGAAGCGAGGCCTGCTGCAGAACACCATTGAGCACACAAGTTCCTCGCTACGGGGCGTCGTCGAACAGGCCGAGCGCATTCTGCCGAAGAGCCAGGCAGAAGTCTCCATCATGCGACAACGTTTGATCCGTGCCGGCTTCCGCAGCGACGCGGCAATGAGATATTTCTATGGCGTCAAGGTATTGCTTCCTCTGGCTCTCTGCCTTTTGGTTCTCATCACTGGGATTGGGCACCAGAGCCCTCTGTTCGCCTATGCCGCAGCTCTCGGGTTCGGCTTTCTGGCACCGGATTTCTGGCTGGGCCGGCAGATTTCTAGCCGGCAATCGCGAATTCGAACCGGCCTGGCGGATGTCCTGGATCTGCTGGTGATCTGTATTGAGGCCGGGCTTGGTCTGGACCAGGCAACCGCGCGCACAACCGAAGAATTGGAGCAGGCTCACCCGGATATTTGCGATGAGCTAACCGTCGTTGTATTGGAGCAGCGCGCGGGACGCCCGCGTTCCGATGCCTGGAAAAACTTTGCGGACCGAACCGGCGTAGAAAGCGTACGCAATCTCGTGTCCGTCCTGGCTCAATCCGAGCAGTTCGGAACGAGCATCGCCAAAACGCTACGCATACATTCTGAGACCCTCAGAACCCAGCGCCGCCAGAGAGTGGAGGAGCAAGCCGCAAAGACCACGGTCAAGCTGATCTTTCCGTTGGTCTTTTTCATCTTCCCCTCGCTGTTTCTGGTCACCCTGGGTCCTGCGCTCATTATTATGTCCGAGTCGTTTCAGAAATATCTCAACCACTGAAAGAAGGGAGAATTGACGTGGATAATGTCACGATCATCAGAGTTGTTGCTGGCGTGCTCTTCGTCGTCGTGCTGGTCATTCTGATCCAGCGCCGTCGCACACGGGTTCGCTAACCGGACCGTTGGCTGGTGGGTCCTGGACGCTAAACGAAATCCGACTTCTACCCCAGCAGGCTTGCTTGCTGGGGAGCTCCGGTGCTTGCGCTGTCGGTTTCACCTGACACGTGTCTTGCCCAAGTCGAATTTCGGCCGGTGTAGGGCCCCCTCCGTTCCTGACCAACGTAAGGCGTACTGGCCGCCCGACGATGTCCGAGAAAGGAATGCATGACGACTTGAATTCAGCAATGAAGAGGTATCTAAAAACTCCGCCCGATTACAGGGCACTCGCCGAGCGCGGGAGACCAAGATGGATAGACCGACGTACTGCGTATATAACCAGACCCGCGAGTGTTTCCTCGGCCTGAAGGTTGCTGCTGCCGATACCATCTTCGCACGCCTTAGAGGGTTGATTGGACGGCTACGGCTCAAGTTCGATGAGGGCATCTGGGTGGTGCCGTCGCGTGGCGTCCACACCCTGGGAGTGTTATTCCCTCTGGATCTGATCTATCTGGACAAAGATCATCGAGTCATCCACATCATCGAGTACTTCCCTACATTTCGCATCGCTCCCTTGCGCACGCAGGCCGCCAGTGTATTGGAACTGCCGACGCACACAATCTATTCCTCACAGACTCAGGCCGGCGATCAGTTGGTGATCTGCAGAGCGGAGGAAATAGAGAATCGGTTAAAAAAAAGTACTGTGGCGAATCTTAGCGGCGTGACCGAGTGAACGCAGGTAAACAATGGTGTCATTCAAGAATTGGTTTCAAAAACTTCTGACTCCAGACCGGCGCCGTGCCGAGCGACACCAGTCGCCACAGCTGGTTGCGTTCTATTGGAATGGCACACCCCCGTTGGGGCACGACGTTCGGGATATCAGTTCGACAGGACTCTATCTGAAGACGGAAGATCGCTGGTACCCAGGCACGCTGGTCACCATGACTCTGCAGCAAACCGGCACCCCCGTCGTCGGATCAGAACAAGCCATCGCCGTGGACGCGAAGGTTGTCCGATTTGGCGAGGATGGCGTAGGCCTCGCATTTGTCGTAGCGGAAAAACCAACGATGCCCAACAAAACGGATAAGAAAACTCTCGGCAAATTCCTTCAACATCTTCAGGAGTGCAAAGGCCAGGCCCTGATTGAATACATCCTCCTTCTGCCCTTGTTATTCCTGCTGGTCGTCAACGTGGTCAACTTTGGGGGATTCTTCTTCGCCTGGATTACCGTCGCAAACGCCGCGCGCGCGGGGGTGAATTACGGAATCCTCGGTGGCGCCTCGGTCGGCCCCGTGTCGACGCCAAGTGCAAGCATGATCAACAGCCTGATCACCCAGGACATCTCCTCTCTGCTGAATCGCTCCAGCCTTGTGGTGAGCATCTGCCAGCAGAACAATGGGTTGATCACCACGCTTCAGGGAACTTGCGCTTCGGTTCCTGCCGATCCAGAGCCCGGAGCCTATGTGCTGACTACCGTCGACGTGACCTATACCTATCGGCCCTTTATCCCGGCAGGATTTCAATTCCCCAACCTCAACATCTACGCGACCATACCGCCGACTACGGTTCACCGGCGGGCTGTGATGAGGTCGATCCAATGAGAACACGCGCCGGGCGATTGAAAATGGACCAGGGCAGCAGTCTGATCGAATTCAGCCTGGTCGCTCTCATGTTCGTTGTAGTGCTCCTCAGCATCGTGGAGATGGGCCGCATGGTCCTTGTATATACCACTGTGGCCAACGCGGCGCGCGCCGGAGCCAGGTACGCGATCGTCCACGGCGGAGAGCGAACCGGCAGCGGAGTGAACGGACCAAGCGGACCGGGCAGCACCACGCAGGTGGAAACCGTAGTCAAAAACTTCGCCAGCGCCGGCCTGCTCGATACCAGCAGGCTCACGATCACCGTTTCCTATCCAGACAGCACCAACACCGCGGGATCCTCTGTCACTGTCAAGGTTACATATCCGTACGATCCCCTCGTCTCGTTCTTCAATACGATGTTGAGCACAACAATGGGGAGCATCAGCAAAGGAATTATCACGTTTTGAGGAGCTTCATCCTATGCGCAACCAGGCAGTAGGTCATGGAGAAGAAGGTCAGGCCGTCATTCTTGTCGTCCTTGCGATGAGCATCTTTCTGCTTGCCGCCGTAGGACTCGGAGTCGATGGCGCTCACATCTACGCGCAGCGCCAGATGGCGCAGACTGCCGCAGACGCTGCTGCACAAGCCGGGATTATGAGTATCTTCGATTCCACCAACAACAGCGGAGCCGCCGCCTTCCCCACATCGACCTTCACCTGCGGAACGACGGATGCAAAGACTCCGTGCGCCTATGCGAACTTGAACGGATTTGGCAGCTCGACCAGCGACACCGTGACCATCGACTTCCCTCCTGACACCGCCGCGCCGGGCGTGGCATTCTCGGCCGGCTATCCAGTCAACCTTATTCGTGCTACGGTGCAGCGAAATGTGGATACAACACTTATGCGCCTGCTCGGTGCAACCGCAACCACGGTGAAAGCCACAGCCATGGCGGGAATCGTCGATGTCTATTCCCCGGTCCCGATCATCATCAATCACCCCTCGCTGCCAAGCGCTCTTTCGTTGCAGGGCAATCCTACGGTCCAGATTTGCGGTGGTCCGCCCAAGAGCATTCAGGTAAACTCCTGCTCCGGTGGTGCTTGCGGCGGCGGCGGGGCAGCCCACTTCGGGGGCAGCGCGAAGGTAGATCTCTCCAAGGCTGGCCCAAAGGATGATGGGAAATGTAGTTCCGGGACTGGTGCGGATTTCGGAGTTTATGGATACCCTGCTCCACCGGCGCCAAGTGCCATAAGCCTGGGCACGACAGGACATTATGTGCAGCCATCCTCGCCAATGAAGGATCCGCTGGCCAAAGTTGATGCGCCGCCGATCCCCGGCGTAACAGGCACGCAGAACCAGACGCTTAACGCTGGCCAAGGAATTTGCCCGGCAACGGCTGGCCCGCATGGCTGCACGGTTCTAACTCCGGGAAAGTTTCCAACCGGGATCTCACTTAAAGATACGACGGCCCTGATGAAACCGGGAATCTACTACATCCAGAATGGTGGTTTCACCTGCACAGCCAACTGCAACCTGACCACGGTTACGGGATTCGTTGACGGCCCAACCGGCACCAACACTGGATGGGATGGGACGGCCTTGAACGGAGGAGTCTTGATTTACAACACGGGGGTTGGCCAGATCAACATCGGGGCCAATGGCTCAACCTACCTGATAGGTTCGCCAGACTCCTCTATTTATAAGGGCATCTTGTTTTTTCAGGATCATACTTCCGGTGCAAACACCGGTTCGAAAGCGCACTCTCTTGGGGGAGGCGGCGCAATGACTCTGATCGGCACCCTCTACCTGACGAACACAAGAGATACTATGCTCACCGCCCCGACCCACTACCAGGAGGTTGATGTCTGGGGTAACTCGGGAAGCGGAACGCTCATCCAGGGCGAGATCATTGTGGATGTCCTTCAACTAGGTGGCGGTGGCACCATTCAGATGAATCTGGATCCGTTCCCCAGTGCGATCGTCAGCGAGGTCGCGTTGGTCAACTGATCGGAAATGTCACGAACCGGGCTTCGGGCCCCGAGCAAAGCGATTCTTCCGGAGCAGACTCTATTCCGTTTGCTCCGGGATAATCAACAGCACCTCGACCGCGGCAGCTTGACCATTCTGCATGGCGGGCTTGAATTGCCACTGCCGCAGCGAGTCAATTACGAACTTTGCCTGCGCAAACTCTGCCGGAAATAGAACCGACAATTGCTCGAAGCGCCCTGCCAGACTCACAATGCCGTGAACCATGATGGCCTCCGCATTGAAGTCATTCTCTGTGAGATTGGGTCGCACGATGTCATATGGCCACGGCGCATCCGGGCGCACGACGTTGCCTGCGGCGGCTGCTTCCGCTGCGCGCGGCACTGCATACTGCAGAATCCAACTCTTGTTCAGACCTACGTGGAGATATACGGTGTACGCAAGTCTGCCGCCCCACAACCCGACGGTCTCCGGATACCTCTCCGCCAGTGAAGAACCCACCACAACAACTCCAAATTTGCCGTCTTTCGATACAGTGATGCGGGAGACCGAGGGCCCGCTTCCCAAACCTCCGCCTGCGCTCGATCCTGCATTCCCACCAGCGTTAGATCCCGTGCCCGATCCAGCATCGGATCCCAGCCCCTGATTCCGTCCCTGACCTGATCCCTGACCCTTACCAGAATTCGCGCCTGTGTTCCCGCCAGATCCTCCGTCAGCGGCCAGGCTTTCTCCTTTATCGCCGGAGCCCTGCCCTGCACCAGTTCCATTTTGTTTGCTCGCCTGATTGCCATTGCCGCTTTGCGAGTCTCCGCTGCCCGCCTGCGCCGAACCATGCAACCGTCCCGGTCCCAGCACTCCCAACGAAGTCGCAGGCGTAACCTGATTCGCGAGCGGCAATGCGATCATTCCCTCGCGCACCTGGAGATCGGAGAGAGACATTACCCGCGCAGGCGTCGGCGGCTCCGCGGGCTTCGATGCAGTTTGCGGAACCTGCCTGGGCAACTCCGGACCGCGAATAACAATGGGAGAAGTCGTGCTCGGCGGGAGCGTCAGCCTCTCCGTGACAAAGGCGGTCGGCGAAATCTTCACATCCGCCAGGTTCACTTCATGATTAGGTCGGATAAAGGCGGGCCGAACATTTGTCACCATTGCCTCCTGCGGCGGGGGCGGAATAATTCTCTTGACCGGCGAGTTCTCCGGAGACCACACCAAAACAGAGGGCAGCGGATTTTCCTTCGGCAACAGAAGATTGGGAGGAACATCCGGCTGCACCAGCGTCTGTGGCGCAGCAATCAGGGGTGCGAGTTCTTGCGAGGCGGAGGCAGGCGACATGCCGCCGCTGGATGCAATCGCATGCGCCAGCGCTCTCCGGCCAGGATAGGCCACACCTCCTCCTGCAGCAGCACGTCGTATCTGCGGCTCTTCCCAACGCAGATTCATCAGCCGCATCGAATAGCGCTCGGCGATCGGTCGATCGTCGACTCGCGGCATATGCCTTAGTCCGAGAGCCACCAGACCAACAACTACGCCATGCAGCAGCATGGAGATCACAAAGGAAGACGGGCCCCTGCGCGCGACAGGCAACTCGGCAAAGAGCGTGATCATTCGGGAAGAATTCATAATTCGTGTCCACTCCCACGGCCCGGAACCGTTGGCCCGCGTCTTTTACACCCGCATCTTGCATTTGCTGCGAATCTAGTTACAAAACCAGACCTTGCCTTGCTCTGCATTGCAGACAGCGAACTACTAAGGTGATCGAAAATCCACCCGATAGACTGCAATTTCCCGGCCAACCAGTTCATCGATAAGTCCCCGCAAAAAGGAACCCGGCAGTCATCGCAGTGTCTACGCAGCGACACAGAGCAGCGTGTTGGTATACACACGTTCACACTTGGCCTTGGCTTCCTTCTTTAAAGTCGTGATTTGGCGGAAAAACTGGTCGCCGGTTCTTTGGCACAACAATTGCCATACAACAAGGCATGACCGGCTGCATTGCCAGGTCCAACAGGTCCCTCAATGAATCGAAGACTGCTAAGTATTCTCCTGACCGCTTTCGTTGTTGCCGCTGGCTGCAGCTATCTGGTGTACCGCGTCATTGGCACCCGTCTTCTAGCTGCGCAATCAAGGACCACGCGCGTGATCGTCGCAGCTTCCGACATCAAACTCGGAAGCGTCCTTCGCGATGGCGACCTGACGACCACGGAAATTGCTGGCTCTGCGCCCAAAGGCGCCATCCTCAAAAAGGAAAACGCAGTGGGCCGCGGTGTTGTCTCCGACCTCTATGAGGGCGAGCCGATCATGGAGAACCGCCTGGCGGCCGTCGGCTCCGGCGGTGGACTCGCAGCGACCATTCGCCAGGGCATGCGAGCCTGCGCCGTCAAAGTAGACGATGTCGTGGGAGTCGCGGGATTTGCAACTCCCGGTATGCGTGTGGATGTGCTGATTGCGGGCACTCCTCCGGGAGCAAACAGCGCTACAGAAGGAACGCAGGTCAAGACTCTGCTGCAGAACATCGAAGTCTTATCGGCGGGCACAGATATTCAGAAGGACGCGGAAGGCAAGCCCAAGCAGGTGCAGGTAGTCAACCTGCTCGTGACGCCAGAACAGGCCGAGTCACTAAGCCTCGCCAGCAATCAGACGAAGATCCAGCTCGTCTTACGCAATCCGCTCGATACGCAGGTGGCTCAGACAACTGGAACCGCTATGTCCAGCCTTTTCGCGGGCAAGCATGACGCACCTGCAAAGCCCCAATCCATGGAGCCGCGTCATCGTGCTTCAAAACCTGCTTCTCAGGTTTATCTGATCCAGGTCTTCAACGGATCGAAGCGGACTGAAGAAAAATTCGTCTCTGGTGAGGAAAAACATTGAGCGCGCAGACTGGCCTTATCATCGCTTGTTTCGGAGCATTGTTCTTTGGAGCATCCGCAGAGTCAGCCCTTTCGGCTCAAGCTGCCAACCCTCCTCAACCTGCCGCGGCCACGACTCAAGATTCCTCGAACGACCTCTTCGTTGCGGTTGGCAAATCCGTGCTGGTCGACAGTGTCGGGAAGATCGTGCGGGTCTCCGTCGGCTCCAGCGACATCGCCGAAGCCAGTGCTGTCAGCCCAACGGAGATCCTGCTGAACGGCAAGGTTCCCGGAGAAACAAGCCTGATCATTTGGGAAGCAGGCGGCAGCCGCCAGTTCTTCAATGTGAAGGTTAGCGCCAGCACCTATGTGGCAAATGACCGCATGGATGCTCTCCGTCGCCAGCTTCGGACGGAGCTTCCAGGACAAACCCTCAAGCTCAGTTCGGAAAACGGCCTCATCTTTCTTCGTGGCACCGTCAAGGATCTCAACAGCTCCGATCGCGCCGTGCAGATCGCATCTACCGCTGGCAAGGTGGTGAACCTGCTCTACGTCGATGTTCCCCCTGCGGCGCCCCAGATTCTCCTGAAGGTGCGCTTTGCCAGTGTGGACCGCTCGCAGACCAAAGAGCTTGGCCTTAACGTCTTCAGCCTGGGAGCAACAAACACGATAGGTTCCGTCACGACGCAGCAGTTTTCTCCGCCAGGGATTACTGGCGGCTCGAGCACGTCGACAACAACCGCGACAACAGCCAACCTGTCGAACTTGCTCAACATATTTGTCTTCCGCCCCGACCTGAACCTTGGCGCCACACTCAAGGCCCTCGAAGCAAAGGGCCTCGTGGAAATGCTGGCTGAGCCCAACCTGCTGACGGCGAATGGCAAAGAGGCAAGCTTCCTCGCCGGCGGTCAGTATCCGTATCCCGTCGTTCAAGGGGTCACTGGCGGAAGCACCGCAGCCGTCACCATTCAGTTCCAGGAGTTCGGCGTTCGCTTGCGCTTCATTCCCACCATCACTCCACGCGGCACGATCCATCTCCAGGTCGCACCTGAAGTCAGTTCTCTGGACTATGCCAACGGTGTATCGATCTCGGGATTTCAGGTTCCGGCGCTGGAGGTCCGCAAGGTCAAAACGGATGTGGAGTTGAGTGAAGGCCAGAGCTTTGCGATCGGCGGATTGCTCGACAACCGTGTGACCAAAAACCTCGACAAGATTCCCTTCCTGGGAGACATTCCGGTGCTGGGCAAGCTCTTCCAGTCGATGACCAAGACCCGCTCCAATACCGAGCTGATTGTCCTCGTCACACCAGAGATCGTGGCTCCCATACCCGCTGGCGCGTCGCTGCCTCAGTTGAAGTATCCCGATGCGTTCCTGCAATCGAACTCCGGTATCCCCATGACGAATCCCGGTGCAAATATAACCGGTGCGAAGCCAATTCCCACACCACCGCCCACAATACCCGTCGAACAGTTGATCCAGAGCATACAGTCCGAGAAGCCCTTGTCAGAAGATAGCGCCGGAATGGGATCTGGATCCTACGGAGCAGGAGCAGCCCGATCCTCCCCGACCACAGCCACCCCATGATGCACTCCAAACGGGATCAGGAACTTCCTGATCCCGTTTCGCAATGCTGTATTTCTTGAGAGCACCTTTGGAATTTGCTGTGAAATTCTTCTCTGCCTTCTGCCATTGCATAGATAGCTTCCATTGCCCCGATGAAGGAATGCTCGCAATGAATGTGACTCGCCAAATCTCTCGATGGCTACCGGAACATCTGACACAGCCGCGCAAAGCGAAGCCCGATCTCCGTCTGAGGATCTGCAATATCACCCGTCACACCGAACTTGCCTGCTGTGTAGTCGTAGCCGATCGCGGCGCAAAGCGTAGAAAGGGCCTGCTGGGGCGCGAGAGTCTCTTCCCTGGTGAGGGTTTGTGGATCGTCCCCTGCGAAGCCGTACATACCTTCGCAATGCGCTTCCCTATCGACCTCGTCTATCTCGATCGCCACAAGCGGGTAAAAAAAGTCAGAAGCAATGTGACTCCGTGGCGGCTTTCTGCGTGCCTTTCCGCGCATTCCATCCTCGAGCTCGCCTCAGGCGAAGTTCTCAGAACGCAGACAAAGCCCGGAGACATTCTCGAATTCTCTCCTGCCTCCATGGAGAATCCGAATTGAGGATCGCATGTCTACGCGACGCATCTGTGGAGTGCGCCCTGTATACGGATGTTCACACATTCCGTGCAGAGATAGCTTGTAAGTCATTGATTTCTATAGTTAGCGCCATAACACAAAAGTGGTGCTTCACATGCCATATAGATAGCACGCCCAGTTATCAGCTGGGATCACAATCCACCACAGGAGAGTACCTCAATGAACGATAAGTTGATCAAACTGTCTGCCAGGATGCAGAGCCTGATGCTGAGCGAAGAAGGTCAGGACCTGATCGAGTATGCGCTGGTAGTTGCTCTGATTGCATTTGCCGCAACCGCCGGTATGGGCACTGTGGCCAATGATATCAACGCAGCCTTTACCCATATCGGCACCAAGCTGAATACCTATACCAGCTAATCGCTGCCGATCGGCGGGTCCACAACCAACGCGTTACTTTTCTGCTGGGGGACGCAGAGAGACAAGCCCCCGGCATGTTGCTCGCCATGAGCACCAACTCACCAGGAGGGACTAAGTTGCAATTCAAACTGTGGAAACTCTATAGCGAACTACAGAACCTGCTGAAGCGCGAAGAAGGTCAGGACCTGATCGAGTATGCGCTGGTAGTTGCTCTGATTGCATTTGCCGCAACTGCGGGCATGGGCACAATAGCCAATGACATCAATGCGGCCTTCACGAATATCGGCACCAAGCTGAATACCTATACCAGCTAATCATCACGACAGCACCACACGAATCAACTTGTTTCTTCTTCTTTGGGGGAGAGGCACATGGAGCAAGTCGAAGCCCTCGCGTACTCTCCCTTCGCTCTTTCACAAAGCCTTGATGGAAATGGATCCGTGGTTCTCTTGTGCTCTCCTGCCGCAGCGGAGAAGCAACCAAATCTATCACCGGCAGTCGGCATGAGGGAGACCTCCATGCAAATCGTTCCGTTATGATCCTGTCTCCTGCTCCAGAACGCGGCGCTTCACTGATACTGATTGAAGGAGGCCTTACTGCGATTGCGATCGCTGTAGCGTTCTGCTGCCCCAGGCTTGGCTCCGGGTTCTTTTCGCGCATCGAGCGCGCCTTCACGCGATTGGCGCGCAAACAGGGTCTGGCCGTCGCAACTACCGGCATCACAGCGCTCCTTCTGCGTCTGGCGCTGCTTCCGCTGAATCCAATTCCCCACCCATTCATCCACGATGACTTCAGCTTTCTGCTTGCAGCGGATACCTTCGCATCCGGAAGGCTGACCAATCCCACTCCCGCGATGTGGATGCATTTTGAAAGCTTCCATATCACGATGACACCAACCTACATGTCGATGTACTTTCCCGCGCAGGGTCTCGTGATGGCCGCGGGCAAATTGCTGCTGGGACATCCCTGGTTTGGCATCTTAGGCGTAACTTCCCTGATGTGCGCTGCCATCTGCTGGATGCTGCAGGCATGGTTGCCGCCAACCTGGGCGCTTCTCGGAGGCATGCTCGCAATTCTGCGCCTGGGCCTCTTCAGCTACTGGATCAACAGCTATACCGGTGGTGGCTCTGTCGCAGCGCTTGGTGGAGCGCTCGTGTTGGGATCATTTCCGCGACTCATGCGAACTCCACGACTGCGTCTCAGTCTCTTGATGACCGTCGGCATAATCATGCTCGCCATGAGCCGCCCTTATGAGGGCATGCTGCTTTGTCTTCCCGTAGCGTTTGTTTTAGGACGCTGGCTGCTCTTCGGAGAGAACAGGCCGACTGCTGCTGTATTTCGTCGCTGCACCGCGGCGCCGCTGGCGCTCATCCTCGCCGCCGGCGCGTGGATGGCCTACTACGACTATCGTGCCTTCGGAGACCCGCTCATCCAGCCCTATAAAATAAACCGGGCTACGTACGCTGTGGCTCCTCACTTTGTCTGGCAAGCTCCACATCCGGAACCAGTCTATAGACATCCGGTCATGCGCAAATTCTATGCAGGGTGGGAACTCGACGGTTACCTGAGAATTCACACTCTCTCTGGCTTTCTCACGGAGACCCTCTACAAACTCATGAGGGCGACTTTTTTCTTCGCCGGCATTGTCCTGCTCCCACCTTTACTTATGCTCAAGCGAGTTCTTGCGGATCGCCGGACGCGTTTTCTGGTTCTGTGCGTATTCATATTGGCTGCGGGAATGCTGATAGAAACATGGCTCATTCCCCATTACCTCTCACCCTTCACAGCAGCCTTCTATGCGCTTGGTCTGCAGGCGATGCGCCACTTGCGCCTTTGGAGCCCCGCCGGGCAGCCAGTTGGACTTGAGATCGTGCGGCTCATCGTAATGACATGTATTGTGTTGACCGGACTTCGTGCCTTCGCACAGCCACTTCACCTCACACTTGCCCAAGCCAGTAACCCCAGTTCCTACTGGTATGGATCGAGAGATTTCGGCGAGCGCCGAGCGCAGATTGAAGCCAGATTGGAGCAACTACCCGGACGCCAGCTCGTCATCGTCCGCTATCCCCCAAGCCACCTCCCATTCGATGAGTGGGTCTACAACGCTGCGGACATCGATAACTCCAAGGTCGTCTGGTCGCGGGAGATGGACCCCGCGAACAATCTCGCACTCATGCACTACTACAAGGATCGCAAGGTATGGCTCGTGCAGCCTGATAAAGAGCCAGTGGAAGTAACTCCCTATGCCGTATCAGAACAGGAGACTGCTTCCCTGCGCTGAACGCGTAAGAGTTCCTCGGAAGCAGGCAACAGTTAAGAGGAGACCATGATCAACGGAAAACGCATAGCCGTCGTGATGCCGGCTTACAACGCCGAGAGAACCCTCGAAAGAACTGTAGGAGAGCTGCCTGACATCGTCGACATCAAGATACTGGTGGACGACTCCAGCGAAGACAAGACCGCGCTTCTTGCCGAGCGCCTTGGCGTACAGACATTTGTCCATGACGCGAACTACGGCTATGGTCGCAATCAGCAGACCTGTTACCGCGAAGCTCTTGCGGCAGGTGCGGATATAGTCGTGATGGTTCATCCGGATTATCAGTACACTCCATCCCTGGTTGGGCCGATGGCAGGCATGGTGGCCAGTGGAGTCTATGACATGGTCCTTGCTTCACGAATCCTTGGCAGAGGCGCGCTCACAGGCGGAATGCCGCTGTACAAGTACATCTCCAATCGCTTGCTGACGGCCTTTCAAAATCTGTTTCTAGGGGCAAAGCTCTCCGAATACCACACCGGATTTCGCGCTTTCTCACGCGAGCTGCTGCAAACCCTTCCCCTGCTCGAAAATTCGGATGACTTTGTATTCGACAATCAAATGATCGCTCAGTCCCTGATGTTCGGCTTCAGGATCGGCGAAATATCCTGTCCAACCAAGTACTTTGAGGAAGCCTCCTCGATCAACTTCCAACGCAGCATGAAATACGGACTGGGCGTCGTGACCACCACGGCAGCCTTTGTCGCCCATAAAGTCGGGATCATTCGCGATCCGAAGTTCGACGCAACCGGGAGAAAAGTCACCCTCAAGTACTATTCGGAAGTTACCCAGGGATCGTAAGCATCCCCGGCCGAACGGTGCCCCCGAAGTTCGATCGAGAAGTTCGATCTATATGCGCGTTGCTCGCGCTCCCAACCGCCGCACCCACCCCTGACACCCGGCCTCCGAAGTCTCTCTTGCGCAAACGTCTCCGATCTTTGTATGATCGACGCCCCGGATGACCTTGATCCGTGTTCCACCACCACGCCTCCGAGGAGCGACACATGCCTGCTCGCAGCAAGCGGGACCTCATGATCTCCAGCGGCTGGATCCAAGCGGCCGTCATCGTTCTCATCATCGGCTTCTTCATCATGGGAGTGCTTACCTATTACACCTATAGCGATGAACCCCCCATTCCTGAAGTCGTAAAAGCGCCAGACGGCAGTGTCCTCTTTACACGTGCGGATGTCATGGCGGGCCAGAGCATCTTTCTGCGCAACGGCCTTATGGAATACGGTTCGATCTTTGGCCATGGCGCGTACCTCGGTCCCGACTTCACCGCTGAGTATCTCCATCGCGCCGCTATCGCCAGCATCGCCTTCTATGGCGGAACGAACTCCGACACCGCGAAGACCCGCACCATCCAGGACTTCAAGGCAAACCGCTATGACCCGGGCACCGGCGTACTTACCTATACCGAAGCTCAGGTATACGCATTTGAGCAATGCCGCGCCTACTACTCCACTTTCTTTGGAGAACCAACTACCCGCTTCGGGCTCAGGCCCGGGGCTATTCGCAATCAGGAAGAGATTCGCCAACTCGTGGCCTTCTTCAGTTGGACAGCCTGGTCTGGTTCTACAGCTCGTCCCGGCCATTCTTACTCCTACACCAACAACTGGCCGCCGGAGCCGCTCGTCGATAATCACGCCACCGCGGACTCTATCGTCTGGAGCGTGCTCTCACTCGCCGCGCTGCTTGGTGGCACCGGCCTGCTCCTCGCTGCATTTGGCCGCTGGAACTTTCTCGGATGGCACGGGCGCGAGATGCAAAGTATGAACTTCCGCGCACCAGATGATGTCCTCCTCACTCCTGCGCAAAAAGTATGCGTCTGGTTCTTTTTCGTCATGGCCGCCTTGTTCGTTGTGCAGACGCTTCTCGGCGGCGCAACCGAGCACTATCGTGCCGACCTGCAGACCTTCTTCGGCTTTGATCTTGGCCGCCTGCTGCCATTCAACGTAGTTCGAACCTGGCATCTGCAACTCTCTGTCTTCTGGGTCGCCACCTCCTATCTGGCCGCGGGAATTTTTCTCGCACCAATGATCGTCGGACGCGAACCTAACGGACAAAACTTTCTAGCCTATGGATTGCTCGGTGCTCTGGTCATCGTTGTCGTGGGAAGCCTTGTCGGCGAGTTCGGTGGCATCCAGGGGTTCATCCGCAATGCCTGGATTGGAAACCAGGGATTTGAGTGGCTCGACCTTGGACGCCTCTGGCAGATCCTGCTGGTCATTGGCCTTTTCTTCTGGGCTGTCATTCTTTATCGCGGACTGCGAGGACGCCTCGCCTCAGAGCATCTGGGGAACATGCCCTGGCTCTTCTTTTTCTCGGCGCTCTCCATCCCTGCGTTCTATAGTGTCGGCCTCCTCGCCCATCCCGCGGAGCACTTCACAACGACCGACTTCTGGCGCTTCTGGGTAGTTCACCTCTGGGTCGAAGATTTTCTCGAGTTGTTCACCACAATCCTCGTCGCCTACATCTTCGTGCTTCTGGGAGTCGTGCACGAGCGCATGGCGCTGCGGTTGATCTATCTCGACATCATTCTCTATTCAGCGGGCGGCATCGTCGGCACAATGCACCATGTCTACTTCTCCGGCGAACCCGCTCTCCACATGGCCCTCGGCGCCTTCTTCTCCGCTGCGGAGGTCATACCTCTCACCTTCCTCACACTGGAATCCTGGAGCTTCCTCCAACTCGGCGTCGTTCAGGAGTCCAACTCAGCGACTCCCTTCCCCCACTACTGGGCCGTCATGTTCCTCGCTGCCGTCGGCTTCTGGAACTTCCTCGGCGCCGGAATCTTCGGCTTCCTTATCAACCTGCCCGTAGTCTCCTACTACGAAATCGGCACCGCACTCACAGCGAATCACGCGCACGCATCCATGATGGGCGTCTATGGAATGCTCTCCGTAGGTCTCGCGCTCTTCTGCCTGCGTTACATCATCCCGCAGAAACATTGGTCCGATAACGCCGCGAAGATCAGCTTCTGGTCGCTGAATCTCGGGCTCGCGTGGATGGTCTTCGCCACCCTCTTCCCTCTTGGTGTGCTCCAGCTCTATCACTCCATCAACGTCAGCTATTATGATGCCCGCACCCTGTCCTACATCGGCAGCCACGCCAACTCTGTATTGGAGTGGATGCGTATGCCCGGAGACGTTGTCTTCATCGTCGGCGGCACTTTGCCAATTCTCTACCTTACTTTTCTGGGAATTCGCTACATGAACAAGCCAACAGCCTTGAAGGAACCGGAAGGCGTACTCTTTACCGAAGTAGTCACTCCAAGTCAACGGAACTGAAGATGAGCAACATACCCATCGAATACGTTCTGGCCCTCGGGTATGCGATCTTTCTGCTGGCGGCCGCCTTGTTGCTTGAGGCGGCCTCCCGCTATGCCTATCGCCGATCACTCCAGACCAGCACGATGGGCTTCACCTACCATCCCGAACGCAACATCTGGAAGTGCCCCGAGAACCAGCACCTCTTCCCCGTCTTTACAGATCCGTTCAAGGGGTCTGTAACCTACCGTGCACACGCCGCCACCTGCAACGCATGCCACTGCAAGCCCTCCTGCACCGACTCTTCCTCCGGCCGGGAAATCGTACACAAGAGCACTCCCAGCCTGAAATATGGCATGCAACACTTTCATCGGGGCCTTTCGCTCATGCTGCTCACCCTGGCCAATCTCATCCTCATCGTCGAGATGCTGCGCACGCCCGGCTTCTACCCACGCGCCCTCCTACTCGCCGTGCTGGTTCTCTTCTGCGCTATTGGGATGCGCCTCTTCTCCGGGCTTCCTCCTGGTACGCCACAACCTGGTATGCCACAGCAGCATCCAAACCATGCTCGTTTCTAAAAATTCGTCGCTGTCGCTGGCGCCCATATGCTTCACCGCTTGCATCCCCAACACGGGTCAAATAGTCTTCCCTAATGTTTCCTCTGTCTCCCATAGCATCGCGGCTCCATAAAACACAGCCTCGGCGCGGGCTTCTAGCTTGCGCACTGATCTTGTTCTTCCTGCCTTCCTCCAGCGCGCATGCAAACTCAGATTCAGCCCCGCAGGAAGGCTCTTCCGTCAGTTCTTCCTCACTGCCGGAGGCGCCTCAGCCCCAGGCCACTCGGCCTCAGAGCACGTCCGCCAGTCCAACAGAGGATCGCGACGCAGTCACCCTTCGCAACACGCCCGTCCACATTCTCAAGGATCAGGCAGCTATCTGGACCAGTCCTCTCCGCATGCGTCCTCATGACCTCATATGGCTTCTGCCTTTTGCCGGTGCAACCGGCGCGGGCATCGCCACGGATCATCACGTCATGTCTTCAGTAGTCAGCCACGATGCCGGCTTCAACCAGCACAACATCGATGCATCCAACGCGCTCATTGGAAGCCTTATCGCACTACCGGCAGCCACCTATGGATTCGGCTATTTCAAGGACAATCCGCACGCTCGCGAGACAGGCATCCTGGGCGCCGAAGCGCTGGTCGATGGAGTCGTTGTCGAGCAGGGACTCAAGTTCATCTTCTGGCGCGAAAGACCATCCGACGACCACGCGCGTGGTCTGTTCTTTCAATCAAGTTCCGGAGCAGATTCTTCCATGCCGTCATCGCATAGCCTCTTGGCGTGGTCTTCCGCTGCCGTCATCGCGTCCGAGTATCCCTCTATCTGGAGCCAGGTCGGCGTATATTCCCTGGCTACCGGAGTCAGCGTGACCCGCGTGCTCGGCCAGCAGCACTTCCCCACAGATGTATTGCTGGGCAGCGCGGCAGGATGGCTGATTGGCCATTACGTCTATCGCGCCCACCACAAACACACCGCTCACTAGAGCGCCCTCGCCGATCTGGACCGAAACCCGGTTCGTTCCCGTTACTGCCACTCTGAAGAGCTGGCATCCGCCGATGTTGCGTCCTTCCGCCAGGAAGAGCCTGCCTTGCCTGATTCCCAAACGGCGCGGCTGCCAATAGCACAAACGTAACAGTCACGACTACGACTCCAGATGGATCGAGTTGCGAGGCGAAACGTCGTTCAATGGAACTACGAAATCCAATTTTTTGCTCCTCCTTTCGAGGTACCTATGAAGTTCCCAAAGGTCCTCATTGCGCTCGTTGCAATGGCCGCTTTATCTGTATGCGCGCTTGCTCAGTCAAACGTGATTGAAAATCAGACAACCTATCTGTATGTCGATGCCAACTCCGGCTCAGACCTCAACCCTGGAACCCAGGCGTTACCCTTCCTCACCATAGGAAAAGCCGCCAGCCAGGCGAAAACAAATAATGTCAACGGCATTGGCACCAAAGTCTTTATAAATCCAGGCGTGTATCGGGAACTCCTGAACATCCAGCCAACCTATAAGCAGACAGCAGCACCCATCACATTCCAGGCCACCCAGACCGGTACAGCGGTCATCGCAGGATCGGATATCCTCACTGGCTGGTCCCCATCAGCGGCCAATCCAAGCATCTATACGCACCCCTGGAACTACAGCTTCGGCTTCTGTCCCATACCCTCTGGCTGGCCAACCGGCTTTGCGCCTGTAATCCAGCGAACAGAGATGGTCTATGTAAATGGGCAGGCGTTGACGCAGGTCATGGATCCTTCGCTCATCCGCTCCGGAACGTTCTATATCGATGAGACGGCCAATCTCATCAGCCTCTGGCCCTCGCCAACTGCGAGCATGGCAACAGCAGTCGTGGAAGCGGCAGTTCGCCCCCAGACTCTAAACGTCTCCGGGCGCACCAACATGGTCTTTCGCGGATTGGTCTTCCGCCACGCCGCTTCCTGCCTTATGCAGGGCGGTGCAACCGTCGGCAGCAGCACCAATATTCTGTTTGACCAGGTTCAGGCGAATTGGAATAACTGGGGTGGCCTGGCGATAAACTCCAGCAACTTCGTCACGGTGCAGAATTCAGTCGCAAACTATAACGGAGGCACAGGGTTCCTGGGCTTTCGGACGCGGAATGCTCTCTATCAGTTCGATGAGAGCGACTACAACAACTGGCGCGGCGCAATGGGAGCCTTTTACAACTGGGGCATGGGCGGAACCAAGCTATTCGCCATGCACGGAGCCACCGTCAATCAGATTCATGCCTATAGGAATCAGGCACAGGGATTATGGTTTGATACGGATAACCGGCAGATCACCATCAACAACGCAACGCTCGCGGAAAACTTCGCCGGCAATCTTCAGCTTGAGGCCAGTGAAGGACCGATCTCCCTTGCCAACAGCACCCTGTGCTCCGGCGGATTGGGAGTGAACGTCATCAATACGGCAAGTCTCACCGCGACCGGAAATACCTTCTACAACAACGGTGGAACTGCCAAGTGGCAAGGGCAGTTCTTCCTTGCCGGCAAACCCGGAGGCCGCGTGATCACCGACTGGGAAACCGGTCAGACCTACACTCTCTATACCCAGAACACGACGCTCAGTAACAATACCTTCGAGGATGCTGGAGCAGGACAGTTTGTGTTTGCCACATACCTGTCTGGAACCGACTGGACCCAGTTCACCTCCACCCTCGCATCCAACAATAACTACTGGTTTGATCCGAACACCGCCAAGAGATTCTCGATCGTAAATGGCAAGCAGGTAGACCTCCCCGGCTGGCAACTGAACACGGCGGAGGATATGGCATCCATCTGGTCGAGCAACAGCCAGACCTCCAATTGCGCGGTTCCCAGCACCCCCTACCCGGACTTCTCGGTGAACGCTGACAACCATACATACACGATGGTGGCAGGCAGCGGCACCATCCAGCTATGGGTGAACTCGTTCTCGTTCGGAACGGTGAACCTCGCGGTGGCGGGATTGCCATCCGGCGTCACCGCATCCTTCTCCACCAACACACTCATCAGCGGCAATCCCGTGCTCACGCTGGCCGCTGCTTCGACCGCGGTCAACCAGACCGTGCCGATTACCATCATCGTCAATCGTGGAAGCCGCGTGCATACCATCACGGTCTACGTGCACGTTGTTCCAGCCACAACCACAACGACTCTCTAGAAATAAGCAGTATGAATCCGCAGAGAGGCTCGCGGGACTACCCCCGGGCCTCTTTGTCATTCTCTAAGACCGGCCTCATTCATCGATGGATTACTATTGTCGCGTGCGAATACACCTGTCGATTGCCACCGCTCTCCTCGCCACAGCGATTCTTTCCTCAGCCCAGGCTCAGCAAACCACGCTCCCCTTATGGCCGCAAGGCACCCCCGAGCCCTGGCACGTCGACGGGCCAGAGCGCAACGTCACCACGCCTTCGGACCATCTCGTCGCCGGGAGACCCGTGGTGCGAATTGCCGATGTAGCCGTGCCCACACTCTCCCTTTATCAGCCGCCTGCTGCCAAAGCTACCGGCGCCGCCGTCCTTGTCTTTCCCGGCGGCGGCTACGTCAGGCTCGCCTGGGACCTGGAAGGCACCGAGGTCTGCGACTGGCTCAACTCCATCGGAGTCACCTGTGTGCTGGTCAAGTACCGGGTTCCGATTGAGAAACATTACCCTGACAGCTTCATCGCCCTGGAAGACGCGCAACAGGCCATGCGCCTCACCCGTTCGCATGCTGCGGAGTGGCATATCGATCCTCACAGGATTGGCGTTCTCGGCTTTTCCGCCGGGGCCCATCTCGCCGCCATCATCAGCAATCATGACGATTACGCACCGGCTGGCTCCTCGGCCAATGCTATCGACGCGCGGCCTGACTTTGCCGCTCTAATCTACCCCGGCTATCTCGCCTATCCCTCCAGCCCGGAGGATATGAAGGGTCCGGCTGACGCCCCCGTCACCCGTCTGGCTCCGGGGCAGGAGCCGAGCGCACACACGCCCCCCACATTCCTGGTTCAGGCGGAGGACGACTTCGTCCGCGAAGAGAATTCGCTGTTCTACTTCCAGGCCCTTAAGGAAGCCAAAGTCCCCGCCGAACTCCACCTCTTCGCGCAGGGTGGCCACGGCTATGGGCTGCGTCCTACGGAGCTCCCCGTTACACACTGGCCGGTTCTCATGGAGACCTGGCTCCATACCATCCACGTCCTTGAAACACCCGCTGCACAAGCTGCGGCACCACGTAAGGCCCGTCCGCCTGCCAGCGCCAGAGGACATCGGGGAGAGCGTTAGAGGCAAAATCTCGACTGCCCGCTTGACTTTCTCCTTTTCTTCGCCTACGCTGCTTGCAGCAATGGAGGAAGAGATGGCTGTCCACCTGAAAATGGATTTCCGCGTCGTCGAGCTTGCTGGAAACCTGAGCGTTCTGCAGTGTGACCGCGGAGATGCCAGTTGCCTGTATGAGGTCGAATTCAATCCGCGTCTCACCGGCTCGCTCGTGGGAGCCATCCGCCAATTGAGAACCCACCGCTGCGGGGAGGCCCATGCCGCCTCCCCCAAATCCACTTCAGCTCGTCGAATCCTCAACTATCCCGCGGCCTCGTCTCGTTGAGACGGATCGCGCATAACGGTTTTTATCGCGTAATCCGGGCAGATCCGCCCTTCATCACGCGTTCCACCTCTGCCAGCGATGCCGTACTGGTATCCCCGGCCGTAGTCATCGCCAGCGCACCATGAGCCACGCCGCACTCTACTGCCCACCGTGCAGGCTTACCCGCGAGATACCCGTAGATCAGGCCCGAGGCGAAGGAATCCCCACCTCCGACGCGGTCCAGGATGTCGACCTCCCGCTGGGGCACGTGCACCACGTCTCCCTTGTACAGGGCCATAGCGCCCCACGCGTTTCGAGACGCGGTGCGCGCCGTCCGCAAGGTTGTCGCAATAATCTTCAGATTGGGATACGCCGCCGCTACCTCGCGCAGCATTCTTTCGTAAGCCGCGCCAGGAAGCTCTTCAAAATCCTCCGTCACGCCGTCTAACTCAATCCCCAGCATGGCAGAGAAATCTTCTTCATTTCCGAAGAGGACATCGAGGTGGCGAACCATCTCGCGGTTCACCTCCTGCGCTTTTTGCTTCCCCCCAATTCCCTTCCATAGCGAGTCGCGATAGTTCAGGTCGTAAGAGGTAACCGTTCCATGACGGCGCGCCGCAAGCACGGCCTCCGCGCACACGTCCCGGCTGCCGCCCGACAGCGCGGCGAAGATTCCTCCCGTGTGGAACCAGCGCACGCCCGCGCCAAAGATGGCGTTCCAGTCGATCTCGCCCGGCTTCAGCAATGACACAGCCGTGTTGCCGCGATCGGAGCATCCCACGGCAGCGCGTACGCCAAAACCGCGCTCGGTGAAATTCAATCCGTTGCGCACTGCGCGACCTACGCCGTCATACGGAACCCAGCGAATCAGCGAAGGATCCACCCCGCCCTGCAAAATCAGATCCTCCAGCAATCGACCCACGGGATTCTCCGCCAGGGCCGTCACAATGGCAGTACGCAGACCGAAGCAGCGCCGCAGGCCCCGCGCCACGTTGTACTCGCCGCCGCCCTCCCATGCCGTAAAGCTGCGTGTGGTATGGATGCGCCCCTCGCCCGGATCGAGCCGCAACATCACCTCGCCCAGACTCACACAGTCCCACTTCGCATCGTGCGCTGCCTTCAATACCAGTTCTTCCATGGTTTCTGCTGTGCCTTTCCGTTGGGAAATGTAACCAGATTACCCTTCCTTCCGCGATTGCGCGAACGAGCCTCGCCTCGATACTTCCGGTGTGTCTTCCATCACAACTCCGCCAGATGGGGCCATAATTCCCGCATCCGCTGGAACCGAGCGGGAGTACTATTGGCGTGTCCGAATCCATAACGCTTTCCGCTTCTGAAATGGAGGCTATTTATGTTGAAACCTGTCTTGTTGATTACCGCTCTGTTAGGCGCGGGGCTCACTGCGCTCACGCAGGAGAGCACCCCGCCTTCCACCAGCACTTCCTCCCAGATTCCCGTAAGCGCCATACACCAGGTGAATCCCATAAAGCCCACAACGGAATCCATCGCGGCTGCAAAGAAGACCTACGGATATGACTGCGCCATGTGCCATGGTGAGAAGGGCGACGGCAAGGGAGAAACAGCAGCAGACATGAAGCTTCCGATGAAGGACCTTCACGATCCCGCCACGCTGAAGGGCATGACCGATGGAGAGATCTACTACATCATCGTCAACGGCAAGGGAAAAATGCCGCCAGAGGGAGATCGCGCGAAGCCAGACCGGGTCTGGAACCTGGTAGTTTACCTGCGCTCCTTCTCCGACCCCTCCGTACTGCCGAAGTAGCGACCACGTAGCCGAATCTAACCAGAAGCGGTGCAGCCTCCGTCAAGGAGCGGCACCGCTTCCGTGCGTATAGCAACAACAGTCTTCGCAATCTTCCTTCAGTTGCATCCCACCGCTGCCCCCTTCATGCCGCCTTTTCCCGCCCTTTCTTTCCGCCCGCTCTTTCTATCAGTTTTTGAATCTTTTCTCGATATCGAGATATCTTATATCGTGATATTAGAAGTTCAGAGAGATGAGTAAAATCGCCCCTATCACCGCTCCACGCCTTTGGCTGGTTCTTGCCCGGGCCTATGGATCGATTGCCTCCTATGTGGAGAGCTGCGTCTCCGCTCAAGGGCTATGCCTGAGCGACTTCATGGTTCTGGAAGTTCTGCTGCATAAGGGACCGCTGACCATCTCCGCGATTGGCGAAAAGGTTCTTCTCGCGAGCGCCTCCATGACCTCGGCCATCGATCGTCTGGAAGAACGCGGCCTCGTCCAGCGCAAGAGCAGCAAGGAAGACCGCCGCATCCGCATCGTGCAGTTGACGCCCAAGGGAGAAGAGTTGATCTCCGAAATCTATGTGCAGCATCGGCAGGACCTTGAGTTCATCACCACCGAGCTGTCCGCCGCGGAACGCAAGGCGCTCTATGCGGGCCTGAAGAAGCTGGGACTTGCGGCCAAGATGGCCCTGACCAGAGAGAAGCAGCTCACCGTCTGATCCAGAGATTTACGAGCTTATTTCCAGAAGAGAGAAACGATTATGCTTACCATCCGTAAAAGTAACGACCGGGGTCATGCCCAGCATGGCTGGCTTGACTCACACCATACCTTTTCCTTTGCCAACTACTATGATCCCGCACACATGGGCTATCGCGACCTGCGCGTGATCAATGAAGATCGCGTTCAGCCGGGACAGGGCTTCGGCGCTCACCCTCACCGCGACATGGAGATCCTGAGCTATGTGCTTGCAGGCAAGTTGGCACACAAAGACAGCATGGGCCATATCGAGTTGCTGGGACCGAATGAGATTCAGCGCATGTCCGCAGGCACCGGCGTGGTGCACAGTGAGTTCAACGGCTCAAACACGGAGCCGGTTCACTTCCTGCAGATATGGATTGAGCCGAAAACGACAGGGACTGTGCCCAGCTACGAGCAACTGAAGTTTGCACCCGAAGAGAAGCTGAACCGCTTCAAGCTGCTTGCATCTCCCAGAAAGGTAGCGGGAGCGGCCACAATCAATCAGGACGCCAGCGTCTCCGTGGCAGAGCTGACGCCCGGCAACAGCCTGACGTATGACCTGGCCGAGAATCGTCACTCATGGGTTCATATCATCCGCGGCGAGGTCACCGTCAACGGAGTTTCGCTCAGCAGCGGAGATGCCGTCGCGGCGGACAACGAGCAGAAGCTGGAGATTACGGCAAAGGGCTCGAACAACAGCGAGGTTCTTGTCTTCGACCTCGCATAATCCGCGAAGTCATTTCTACGCCGGGCGCGGGAATCCTCCTGCGCCCGGACTTTTTTCACACTGCATAGCCTGGAATTACAGCCTTGAAATTTATGAGGCAGGTTCGAGCGATCGATCCGAGATATGGCCCATCTTGTCCTGCTTGGTCTGCACGTAGCGCTGGAACGTCTCAAGCGGCTCAACCTCAGCGGAGACACGCTCCACCACCTGGATGCCCAGTGCTTCCAGAGCTGCAACCTTCTCGGGATTATTGGTCATCAGGCGAACCGAGGAAACACCCAGTTTCTTCAGTACCTCGCCAGGAAGCTCAAATTCGCGACAATCCGCCTTGAAGCCCAGGTCGAGATTTGCCTCGACCGTGTCGCGCCCATTGTCCTGCAGTTCATACGCTTTGAGTTTTGCCATCAGGCCAATGCCGCGGCCCTCCTGCTGCTCATACAGCAGAATGCCCGCACCTTCCCGCGAGATGGTTTCGAGCGCCAGCTCCAATTGCGGGCGGCAGTCGCAGCGCAGGGAGCCAAAGACATCCCCGGTAAGGCATTGTGAGTGGATACGGACGATTGGCGGTGCGGAGTGAATATCCCCCATCACCAGCGCAACCAGCCCTTCCTTTGTCTTCTCGCTATTCAGGAAGTCCGCGGAACAGGGACGCGGCTTATCGAGCAGCCCCTCGAAACCGAGAATACGGAAGTGACCCCAGCGGCTGGGAAAATCCGCATCCGCTACCTGGACAACTTTAACGAACGCCATATCTTGATTATACCGGGATCGGCGCCCTCGAAATCTTCCGATCTGGCACGCACCAGCGTCCCGCACTTCTGCTTACAATGGCCGCCCTATCTATACTTTCCCCGCCGGCGGCTCACCGGGGTACAGTAGAAACGTGATTGAGACAAAACTCATCCTGAGCACACTGCTGGTGAAGCTGGGTGTCGCCGCTGCAGTGTCGGCCGGTCTGGCCAGGTCACGCGTCTTCAAGCGCCTCCTCTTCTCCGACAGGAGAACCACGCGAGAAACGATGGGCCTGTTGGCCTTTATCCTGGTTCCCCTCACTCTTGGCGTAGGGATGCGGCGGTGGGTGCCCAACTTTCTTGCCGGTGATATCGCGTTTGAAACAGTCATCATTATCGCGGTCCTCATCGGACCTTTTTCAGCACTGATGTCTGCGGCCATTTTGTCTATCCCGGCAATGCTTTACCACGAATACCTCACCCTTCCCTTTAACTTGACAGTGGCGGTAGTCTCGGGCATCTTCGGGCGCTTCGTGGAGCGGGATGAGGTGTGGTCTTTCTCTCCCTTCGTCGATCTGAGCATCTATCGCTGGATTCGGAGAAACCTGCGAAAGCCTCGCTTCGACCGGCAGATTCTGCTGCTCATCCTGATTGTGGCTCTGGAAATTGGCCGTGAATGGCTCAACACGCTTTATCCCCACCTTCTATTCGCACTCACAACGGATAGCTGGGGAATCCGGCTGCTGATCTATACCTGCGCTGCGATGGTTGTCGGCATTCCGCTCAAGATATGGAATGCGCTCCGCATCGAGCAGAAGCTGGAAGAGCAGCAGCGCCTGCTCCTGGAGGCTCGCTTCGATGCCCTGCAGCGGCAGATCAATCCGCACTTTCTGTTCAATACTCTCAACTCCATCGCTTCCCTTGTTCGCTTCCGGCCCGAGCTCGCACGCGAGATGATCGTGAAGCTGGCCAACATTCTCCGCGCCCTCCTGCGCGACCACGATTCCTACGTGCCTCTTCACGAAGAGCTGAATTTCACCGACGACTATCTGAGCATCGAGGTCGTGCGTTTTGGCGCGGAAAAGCTAAAGGTGGTGAAGGAGATTGACCCCGAAACGCTGGGAATCCTGGTTCCCAGCATCCTGCTGCAGCCTTTAATCGAGAACAGCATCAAGCATGGGCTGGAGCCACGCGTTGGCGGAGGCACTATTACGGTTCGCAGCCGTCTGGTAGGTGGCAGGCTGGTCGTCGAGGTGGAAGACGACGGTGTCGGAATCAGCCAGCGCCCCGAGGACAGCATCATTCCGCGTGGTTCCGGCATCGGCATGCGAAATGTGCAGGAGCGCCTGGAGGTTCTTTACGGCAACGAGGCTCTCTTCTCCGTCAGAAGCCGCCCCGGCCGCGGCACACTTGTGGTAATCGAGTTGCCCGTAGCCGAGCGCGGCGAAGCTGTCCGGCGGAGCTAGCTCTCCGCCTGTCCCATTTGGTTCCTCGTTCGGTCGTCTGGGCTATCTGGTTTGGGCCAGCACCTTCTCGTAATACTCCACATACCTGGGAACGATGCGTGAAGCACAGAAGTTATCCTGCGCGGTACGGCGTGCCGCCAGCCCCATCTCCCTTAGTTCCTCGGGATGACTGAGCAGATGAATCGCAGCCTCGGCCATGCCATCCACGTCTCCCACAGGCAACAATCGTCCCGTTCTGCCGTCGTCGATAAGCTCCGGAACGCCGCCCACAGTGGTCGCAATCGCCGGAACCTGGCAGGCCATGGCCTCCAGCGCAGCCAGTCCGAAGGACTCCATCTCGCTGGGCATCAGGATAAGATCCGCGACCGGCAGCAGCTCATTGACGCTCTCCTGCTTCCCCAGGAAATGGACAGAGTTCTGAATCCCCTTGCTGTGCGCCAGCCACTCCGCTGCCGAGCGATCGGGGCCGTCGCCAACAAGGAGAAGTTGTGCCGGCATGCGATGCACAATCCGCGAAAAGACCTCCACCACATCCACCACCCTCTTCACCGGCCGGAAGTTGGAAAGATGCAACAAAATCTTTTCGCCGTTGGGCGCGAATACCTTGCGTGCCGCCTCCCGCCTCTCGTCCAGCGGAGCATACACATCGCAATTCACAAAGTTGGGAATCACCTCGATCTCGCGCTGGACCTCAAATTCCTCAACCGTCTTCTCGCGAAGATAGCTGGAGATTGCCGTCACGCCATCGCTCTCCTCAATCGCAAAGCGCGTGATGGGAAGATACGAGCGGTCCAGGCCCACCAGGGTGATGTCGGTACCATGCAGGGTCGTCACGAACGGCAGCTTGCGATTGCGCGCAGCCAGCATCTGACGGGCCAGCAGCGCGCTGACGGAGTGCGGAATCGCATAGTGCACATGCAGCAGATCCAGCTCGTAATACTCCGCCACCTCAGCCATGCGCGTCGCCAGCGCCAGGTCGTAGGGCGGATACTCGAAGAGCGGATAGTTCGACACCGACACCTCGTGATACGAGATGCCCCGCTCGCGCCCGGTCAGCCGGAAGGGCTGAGAATAGGTGATGAAATGAACCTCATGTCCGGCGACCGCAAGTTCAATCCCCAGTTCCGTGGCAACCACGCCGCTACCGCCGTAGGTTGGATAACAGGTAATTCCTATCTTCAATTTTGACTCCCTGAACGCAGGATTCGAGATTCTTGTATGGCCACGAGCTTTTTCTATGGTCAATGGTTCGATGAACCGGCAAGTCGCCGGGAGCGGAAATTCTTTTGCGGTATCAGTGCGACTTGGCGGGAGCCGCGGCCAGATTTCCACTGGTCACGTCTCCGTTTGTTGCGCTCCCACCCGCCAGGTTCCCAAAGTGGATCAGCGAGATTCCCGCAGCGTGGGGCAGAACCTCCAGCAGTGCCTCCCGCTCGATCTCCCGCGATTCCCGCAGGCGGGTTCGAACCGCGGCTAGCTCCGCATCCTGATATCCGGGATGACAGCAGAGCTCCCAAACCCCCTCCGGCATAGCCGCGACAAAGGCGCGCAGGATGGAAGCATTCAGCGTTCCGGTCGCCAGCACGCCGATCGCGCCCTCGGTTGTCGCGATTCGCGCCTGGCGCACCGCATCAAGAAAGCCTCTCCGCATCCACCGCAGTCCCCTGACCTGCAGCCTGCGCACCAGCCCGGCATTCGATGTCAGCCGCACGCTCCACTCCGGCTCAAATGGGTTGCGAATCGCCGGAACGCCGCACGTGATCGCAGCGCGCAGCAGTGGCCGGTAGACCCCGGGAAACATGTGCGTGTGCTTGTGCGTATCGACGTGCGTCACCCGCACCCCTGCGCTCTGCAGGCGGCGAATCTGCGCGGTGGCCTCGGCCTCGATCTCAGCCTCCGGAATCCGATTCCGAAGCAGATCCTGCACGAAGCTCCCCAGCGTCCTCCGGAAGAGGCCCGTCGCGCCCACGGTCAGCCGCGGAAGCTGATCTCCTGCGAGCCAGGACCTGCCGTCAACCAGGGTCACGTGGCACCCTGTCCCAAGACTGGACTGCGCGACTGCTGCAAGGGCAGCCGGCTCAAAGCACTCCGCCGTCGCCATCAGGGTGGTCGAAGGCAGCACGCCGCGCTCATTCAGATCGAGGATCGCGCGGTTGACGCCCGGAGTTAGACCAAAATCATCCGCATTGACAATAAGTCGCTTCACTGGCGAAAGTGTATCAAGAGAAAATTAGACCATGCGTGTGCAAGGTCACTGACCCATTCCTGTCTGGTAATCAGAATTCAAAATTGAAATAGATTGGATTCGGCTTTTGATATCCGTTTCTAGAGGTTGGAAGATGATTTTTCAAGGCTTCAAGTTCGCATTGGGCATCGGTATCGGGTCTGTGCTCCTCCTCGCTGCAGCGGTTCTGGCGTCCGCGGTAGTCTTCCGGTTCGAGCGCCTGGCACACCAGCGGGGTTGGATACCCGAGCCAAATCGCGCAATGCCGAAAGCGCGGACGAACCATGTTTTGCCCTTCGGACCACGAAATACAACTCCCTCACCCCCTCGCAGCAAAGCAGAATAGAAGAAGCTGATAGACTGGCATTAGAGAACGCAGCGAATCACTCCTGCACTCTTATTTCTCCCCAAGGGGCGGTTAGCTCAGCTGGTTAGAGCGCCTGCTTTACACGCAGGATGTCGGGGGTTCGAATCCCTCACCGCCCACCAACCGTATTCCTCCCGCCTTCTATTTCCGCGATCGGCCAAAATTAAAGCGGCGGCCTAGAATCCCCTTCACCATCAGGTGATCGGTGGCCTGCGTAGCTCCAATCCCCACGCCAAAGTTGAATTCCCATTGTTGAGAAATGTTGAGATCGACGGAAGGCACGAACTGCTGCTGCTGGTCCCGGAAGGGATCCGGATTGCTCAGGCGGCCCACCGAGCCGTAGTACTCCAACCCGGCAGAGATAGACTTGTCCTGCCCCTCTTTCTTCCAACGGAGGACGTCATAAGCGACCTTTGCGTTAGGAGAAAAAGTGAATCCCTGGCTGGTTCCCGGGCCATGGAGCGACCGGTCGAATACCGGATTCAACGACACGTACCAGCGCCCCATTTGCTTGTCCAGGATTGGACGCAGCTCCAGCGACCAGGTATCCGGCGAAAAGCGCGCTCGCTGATACCCCACCTCACCGGAAAGGCTCGCACCCACCGGCCAGTGCCATGACTCCGGCACGCGGACACGTGGCCGGATGTGATCCCCAACCCACTCCCAGCCATCGCCAGAGTGCGCGCTGCTGAACACATAAAATCCCGTCTCAAACCATGGAGTAATGCCGCGTGTAATCTCCAGCGTCTCGTGGAGTGCATGGTTTGTCGCTTCTGTGCCATCGGCGGCCAGGTGGCTTCCGGGGAGTGGCTTGCTGCCCTCCACCGTAAAGTTGCTATGGATCTCAACCATCGTGGTGCCACTCTCCACGGTGTCCGATCCATAAACCTGGATTTCGTAGTTACCCTGGGCGTGGGCCGTCTCCACATGCAGGAGCAGCGCCGCACACGCAAGCGAGAGGAACAGCAAATACTTCGAGTGTTGGAACAAATGTCTCCCCATGCAGTGCAGAAATAAGCTGGTTCCGGAATCGTAATTTGCCGCTCGCACCGCACTCCTGCGTTACGCCGAGCCGGCGTGGCCCGCGGAGCGAGTTACCCCCGCTGCGCCAGCAGTATCTTCGCTGTGGTCACGGCCTGCCCGACGTGGCGTTGCGTGTGGTCCGCTACGTGGACGACCAATCCAGCCACTGTAGTTGGCAGTTGCTTTCTGCCGACGGTGCGAGGCGCTTCCAACCCGCCGCCACGAATTGCCTGAACACGATGCATGGCATTCTCGAGGGCCTGGGTAACTTCCTCCAGCAAGCCGTCGCGAGTGGCCCCGGGGTCCATCTCCGCCTTGAGCGCAAGCAGTTGATTAGCATTCAATTCCCTGCCCTCTGCGTAGGTCAGCAAGCGGTCAGCGCTGCGTCCCATGTGGCGCAGATGAAAGGCTATCGGTGGCAGACCATGCGGGCGCGCATTCACCTCATCGTCGCTCAGGTTCCCGCACCAACGCCTTAGGTCTTCCTGAGCCAGTTCAAGGGCATGCACGACGGCACGCAACACGGCGGGAGTCTCGGTATGAGTTCCGCGCAGCCACGGCTCCGGCCCTGTTGTGGGCGGTACCGGAGCAGCTTCCGTACCCTTAAGCTGAGTGCTCTTTTCGTCGCTCATCTTCTCTGCCATGGCTTCCATTCCTTAAAGTAATCGATACTGTTACAAACCCTTGCGTGCGCGAAATTCCCGAACCACATCGGCCGGATCGCGATGCTCTCCATCGACCGCGTTGTTCATGGATTGCATCTCTTCCGCACTTACCTTATCACCCAGACCGGCAAGGGCACTACGCAACTGCGGCCAGCGTTCCAGCGCAGATTCCCGCACCAGCGGAACCGCCTCATACGGAGGGAAATAATGCTTGTCATCTTCGAGCGCCACCAGTCCGAAGGCCCTTATGGGGCCATCCGTCGAGTTTCCGGCAACAATGTCCACCTGCCTTGCATTCAACGCGCGGTACAGCAGGCCGAGATCCATCACCCTCGGCGTCCCTGCAAAATGCAGTCCATAGGTCGCTGACATTCCTCGCAGTCCATCAGGCCGTTCCTGGAACTCATAGCCCACCCCGAGCCGCAGCGTTGGTGCAACCTTTGCGATATCGCTGAGGGTGCGCAAGCCCAGTCGCCGTGCATCGTCGCCGCGCATGACCATCGCAAACGTGTTCTCAAAACCCAGCGGCGGAGTCATCTCCACTCCATACTTTTCACGATAAAGCCGCGCAACGGTTTCTCTCGTCCTCGCAGCTTCGCGCTGCAACGGCTGCTTGAGAATCGCCGTCAGCGCCGTGCCGGTGTACTCCACATATCCATCGATGCGGCCCGAGATAAGCGCCTGATGCGCGATGTAACTTCCGGCGAGATAGAAACGCCGCTCCACCCGCAGCCCTGTCGTCGCTTCGATATGCTGCGCCAGCAACTCCCCAAGAATTACCTGCTCCGTAAAATTCTTTGCCCCGATAACGGGATGATCCGGGCGCGGTGGGCTGCAGGCTCCCACGAGCATCAGGCCGCACAGCAACCCGGCAAGGCATGCAATCCGAACGGTCCGCCTGATGGTGCGCCTGATGGTCTGTCTGATACTCAGCCTCACGCCTGCTCCCGTCCAGGGACACGCAACCAGCGCTCCGCCAGTCCCAGCAATGCATCCGCGCCGAGCGCCAGCGCCGCAGCGGGCAAAGCCCCCGCCAGCACCAGCCGGTTATCCACCGAAGCCACTCCGCGAAAGATAAATTCGCCTAGCCCGCCTGCGCCGACCGCTGCCGCAATGGTCGCAATTCCAACGCAGGTGACCGTTGCCGTGCGCACCCCGGCAAGGATGACGCCTGCGGCCAGCGGCAGCTCCACCTTGAAAAGCCGCTGCGAGCCCGTCATGCCCAACGCCTGCGCAACGTCGATCACCGCCGGCTCCAGCCCCCGGATTCCCGCGTATGTGTTGCGCAGGATCGGCAGCAGCGCATACCCCGTCAGCGCGACGATCGCGATGCGTGCAGCGCGTTCCCCCAGCCACGGCAGCGGCAGCAGCAACCCAAACAGCGCAAGGCTTGGAATGGTCTGAATGATATTGGCAATCCCGATCACCCAGCGGGCCCAGCGAGCATGCCGCGTCAGCCAGATCCCGGTTGGGATTCCAATGGCGATGGCGAACAGCATAGCTGCTCCCGTAAGCCACAAATGCTCCACTGTCAGCGTCAGGATCTCTGTTCCATGTTCCGCGATGAAGCCACTCATGAGCATGCCGCCTCCCGCCTGCGAAAGGCGCGCACATAGGCCTGCACAGCTGGAATGTCAGACCGCAGAAACTCCGCGGAAGCCAGATCCGCAACCAGGCGGCCCTTCTCCACCAGCACAAGGCGCGAAGCCAGGAAGAGCGCTTCGTCCAGATCGTGGGTCACCAGCAGCACCGTCTTCTTCAGCCGCAGCAGCAGGTGGCACATCATCTCCTGCATCTCCGCGCGCGTCAGCGGATCGAGCGCGCCAAACGGCTCGTCCATCAGCAGGATTGCAGGATCGGCAGCCAGTGCCCGCGCCAGGCCCACACGCTGCCGCTGCCCACCGGAGAGCTGGTGAGGATAGCGCTTCTCCAGGCCAGCCTCGCTCAGCCCCACCAGTTGGAGCATTTCCGCTACGCGAGCGCGGATCGCGTCTTTCTGCCATCCTTCAAGCTCAGGAACCAGGCCAATGTTTCGTTCGATGGTGAAATGCGGAAACAGCCCCGTCTCCTGAATCACGTATCCGATGCCGCGCCGCAACTGGATAGGATCGGAGGCTATGGTCGCCACGCCCTCGACAAGAACGGTGCCGCTGGTTGGCTCCAGCAACCGGTTCACCATGCGCAGGAGAGTCGTCTTTCCCGAACCGCTGCGGCCCAGCACCGCGGTTGTCGTGCCGGCCTCGAGCGAGAGGTTCACTCCCTCGAGTAGCGAACGCCCCTCAGCGGTCCTGAATCCAACCCCCTGAAATTCGATTGCCCGGAATTCAATTGCCGCGATGACTTCACCTCGCAGGGTAGTAGCTGCAATAGAAAAAGCCGGGCACGTACCTCCCGGCTTTCTCTAATGACGAACTACGAATTACTCATCCGTCGCCTTCTCCAGCGCAGCCTCTGGCTGAGGAGCAGGCGCGCCCTTGACCCGTACCACCGTGATCTTCGAGAAGCCTTCCCGGAAGCTCGGCGGCCGCAGCCGCTCCGCCATCTTCTGCATCGCTTCCGCGCTTACCACGCGTTCGCGACGGTTGTTCCGCTGCATGCAGACTTCAAATGGCACGTCGAAGAACACGGCCTGCACCTCGTAGCCGAAGCTCTTCGCCATCTTGATCCATTGACGCCGCTCGTGCGGAGAAAGATTCGTTGCGTCGACATAGTTCCACGGCATCTTTGCGATCAGCCGCGCCCGCAGCAGCGAACGCAGCGTGGAAAAGACCAGCCCCTGGTAGCGCTGCTCCGTGATGTCGTCGAAGAGAATGCTGCGCAGCATGTCGCTGGACAGAGGCATAACTCCGCGGCGCTTGAACCACGTCGTCTTGCCGGAACCGGGCAACCCGATGGCGAGCACCACGTAACCACGCGGACTCTTCGAATTGGCTGCCGGGGCTTCCGGCGGCGGCATGCCCAGCGAGTCGGGCTGTGTCTCTACTTCCACCCGGCTATCGCCCTCCGGCTCCAGCCCACCTAGTTCCGGCCCCTCCGCATCCAGATCCTCCACATGGGAATCATCCGGATGCACTGCGGCCGGGGCCTGCTGGGCCACGGAGATTTGAGCGGCGTCTTCCGCGCCAGTCTCTGCCCACTGCGTATCCTGCCCCGGAGCTGGTGCATGCACCGGGGTCTTGGTTTCGTTACCTTCTGGCTCTTGGGCTTCTGCCTGTGCCAGTCTTGCAGGTCGACCCTCGGGATAAACCGGACGCAGCGGTGTTGGCTGGTCTGCTGGGATCTCCTGCCCTATCTTGCCCGTAGACTCCGAAGTATTCGGTCCACGTTTGGAGCGTTTTCTCATTTGTTCGCGCATCCATTCGCGCATGTTGAGGATGTAACACACTCGAAGCCCTGTCGCAAATCCGCCCTTAAATCGTTCCTCTCTTGCTCATGGAAACAGTGCGCTTCATCGCGTTTTCTCTTGGTTGTGCTTGACAACGATGATAATATCGCTTGTTTGGTGGTTTCCGGGCAGGGGGCCCGGAGTGTCGCCATAACGGCTGAATCAAAACGATTTACCTACTAAACAGGAGAGTAATCAGCATGGCAGTCAAGGTTGGCATTAATGGTTTCGGCCGCATCGGCCGTAACGTTCTTCGCGCTGCGCTCGGCAACCCCGAGATAGACTTCGTCGCCGTCAATGACCTCACAAGTCCGAAAACCCTCGCGCACCTCCTCAAATACGATTCCATCCTTGGCAACCTGAAGAACGATATCGTTGCGGGTGACGACTTCATCTCGGTCGATGGCAAGAAGATCAAGGTCTTCTCTGAGAAAGATCCTGCCCTGTTGCCCTGGGCTTCCGTCGGCGCGCAAGTTGTCGTCGAGTCCACCGGCCGCTTTACCGATGCAACCAAGGCGAAGGCTCACCTCGGCCCCACGGTCAAGAAGGTCATCATCTCCGCACCGGCCACCAACGAGGACATCACCATCGTCCTCGGAGTCAACGATTCCAAGTACGATCCGGCCAAGCACAACATCATCTCGAACGCATCCTGCACCACCAACTGCCTTGGGCCTGTCGCCAAGGTTCTGCAGGACACCTTCGGCATCGTCTCCGGCATCATGACGACCATCCACAGCTACACCAACGATCAGGTCATCCTCGACTTCCCGCACAAGGACCTGCGCCGCGCACGCGCCGCTGCGTTGTCGATGATTCCGACCTCGACCGGTGCCGCCAAGGCCCTCAAGCTCGTCATTCCCGAGCTGGCCGGCAAGCTGGATGGTTTCGCCATCCGCGTCCCAACCCCCAATGTCTCCGTCGTCGATCTGACCTTCGTCAGCGAGAAGCCCATCACGGTCGAGAGCATCAACGCGGCCATGAAGACTGCTTCCGAAGGCGCCCTGAAGGGCATCCTCGGCTACGACACCAATGAGCTGGTCTCCAGCGATTTCAAGGGCGACGCCCGCTCCTCGATCTTTGACGCGCCTCTCACCAAGGTCGTCGGAACCCACATGGGCAAGATCATCAGCTGGTACGACAACGAGTGGGGCTATTCCAACCGCGTCGTTGACCTCGTCGGCTTCCTTGCGAAGAAGGGTCTGTAGTCACTCGACGAGAGGTTCAGGATGCAATCAGGAGACGACCGGCAGAGAATTTCGGGCCAGTCTCCTTATGAACCGGTAATCGGATTTTCCCGGGCTGTGCGCTGCGGACGCTTCATCAGTGTCTCTGGCACCGGCCCGGTAAATCCCGACGGCGGTTCAGCAGGAGGGGATGACCCCGCGCTACAGATGGCATCCTGTCTGGAAATCATTCGGGAAGCCCTCAATTCCGCGGGTGCCCGATTCGAACACATCGTACGAACCCGCATCTATCTCACCCGTGCGGCAGACTGGGAACCAGTCGGCCGTGTCCACGGCAAGTACTTTGCCCTATGCCGTCCAGCCTCCACCATGGTCATCGTAGCGGCGCTCCTGCGCCCCGAATGGAGAGTGGAAGTGGAAGCGGACGCCATCATTCCAGAGGAAGGCTAATCCTATGCCCAAGCTTTCGATTCAGGATCTCGATCTCAACAACAAACGTGTCTTTATGCGCGTGGACTTCAATGTGCCGCTCACCGAAGACGGCTCGGAGATCACTGACGACACCCGCATCCGCGCTACCCTGCCAACAATCCTGTATGCGTTGCGGCATCATGCGAAGCTGATTCTCGCCTCGCACCTGGGCCGCCCCAAGGGCAAGCCCACACCGAAGTACAGCCTCCGGCCGGTCGCGGATCGCCTGCGTATCCTGCTCGACAAGGAAGCCGGCCAGTCCGTCAATGTCGCCTTTGCGCCGGACTGCATCGGAGACGTTGCCTCCGAAATGGCTCGCCAGCTTGAGTCCGGACAAGTACTGCTGCTGGAGAACCTGCGCTTCCACGCCGAAGAAGAGAAGAATGACCCGGCCTTTTCGAAAGAACTGGCTTCGCTATGCGAGATTTACGTCAACGACGCCTTCGGCTCGGCCCACCGCGCCCACGCGTCCACCGAAGGAATTACCCACTTCGTCAAGCAGTCAGCGGCTGGATTGCTGATGGACAAGGAACTCAACTACCTGGGCAAGGCCCTCGAAGCCCCGGAGCGGCCCTTCGTAGCCATCCTCGGCGGTGCCAAGGTCTCAGACAAGATTCAGGTAATCGAAAACCTGCTGGGAAAGGTCGATACGCTTCTGATCGGCGGCGGCATGGCCTACACCTTCCTCAAGGCAAAGGGTCAGGATGTCGGCAAGTCGCTATTGGAAGTCGACAAGATCGAGACCGCAAAGGAAGCCCTGAAAGCTGCCGAGGCCAAGGGAGTTCGCTTCCTTCTTCCGGTCGACCATGTTCTAGCCGACAAGTTCGCCGCCGACGCTGCCACGCAGATCTTCTCCGGCGACAGTGCCTTCCCCGCGGATTGGATGGCATTGGACATCGGACCGAAGACCATCGAGCTCTTCTCGAAGGAAATCGCCGGCGCCAAGACCATCGTGTGGAACGGCCCCATGGGAGTTTTTGAAATGCCGGCGTTTGCCGTCGGCACCACAGAGATTGCCAAGGCCGTCGCCAGCTCCGGCGCCATCTCCATCATCGGGGGCGGCGATTCCGTCTCTGCTGTAAAGAAGGCGGGAGTGGCGGACAAGGTCACCCACATCTCCACCGGCGGCGGCGCCTCATTGGAGTTTCTGGAAGGCAAGAAACTCCCCGGCGTCGAAGCCCTGAGCAACAAGTAGCCTCAAACCGTCCAGGCGGCGCGAGCGGAAGAGGAATACGGTGCAAGATACGAGGCTTTTGGATCTCGAATTCGAACTACCGTTCCTTCTGCTCGCGTTGGGCCTTCTGCTCTCGGTCGGATTCTGGCTCGTCGGTATGTTCACCAGGAGCTTCCAGGGCTACCGCTGGAGAATCACGGTGGCTCCCTTCTCCTTCGCATTCATGGGGGTTCTGGGGCTCTTTGCTACGGTTCGTTTTAAAGTTGAGTACCTCTCCGATTGGTTGTCCAACAGCCCGCTCCTCAGCCCTCACTTTGAGCTCATCAGCCTGTTGATCTACCTCTTCGGCTACCTCATTTTCGGAGCGTTGGGCTGCTGGCTGGCGGTTCGCGTGGCCCACAGGCTGGATCGCGCGAACACACTGAAAACGCTCTATACCGTTCTAAAAACCAAGAAACAGGACTAGAAAAATCATGCGCAAGGTATTGATCGCTGCAAATTGGAAGATGTACAAGACACCTGCCGAAGCCAAGGCCTTCACCGATGCATTTCTGCCCCTGGTGAAGAACCATACCCGCGACGAGATCGCGCTGTTCCCTTCCGCCACCTCGCTCGCCACCGTCATTGAAGCCGCCAAGGGCTCTAACGTCGCCGTGGGATGCCAGAACATCCACTTCGCAGAAGAAGGCGCCTATACCGGCGAAACCTCAGCCAACATGGTGATCGCCGTCGGGGGAACGCACACTCTCATTGGGCACTCCGAGCGCCGCCAGTATTTTGCCGAGACCGACCAGATCGTGAACCAGAAGCTGCACACGGCTCTGAAGCACAGCCTGGTCCCGGTCGTCTGCATCGGCGAAGTTCTCGCCGAGCGCGAAGCGGGCAAGACCGAAGAGGTCCTGCGGACGCAAACCGTGGGAGCGCTCGCCGGCATCACTCCCGAGATGGCCAGGACCATCGTCATTGCGTACGAGCCTGTCTGGGCCATCGGCACGGGCAAGACGGCAACGCCGGAGATGGCCGTCGAAGCTCACAAGATCATTCGTGCGGAAGTTGCCAAGCTGCTCGGCCAGCCCGTGGCAGACGCAATGCGCATCCTCTACGGCGGCAGCGTGAAGCCGGAGAATGCAACCTCCCTGCTCAACGAGGTCGAAATCGACGGAGCACTGGTCGGTGGCGCGAGCCTCAAGCCAGACTCCTTCGCCAAAATCGTCCAGTACTAAGCACGATCAGACACATAGCGCGGCGCGGCTTTCGGAATCAGGAAGCCGCGCTTTTCTTTGGCTCGCCCTCCGCAATTCGCTTCAGCCAATATCCGCTAACACGTCTTGTCCCAATATCTTGACGGAATATACCTGAACCGATTCCTGAGGTTTATGGGCATAAGCGCCTGTCGCGGCATGGAATGCCCAGGCGTGCAGCGGACAGATGACATGCCCCTCCTCTACCGTTCCCTGGCCCAGCGGACCTTGCCGATGAGGGCACACATTGTTCAACGCGGAGATTGTGCCTCCCACATTGGCCAGGCATAGAGTGAGATTGCCCGCTCGAATCTCTGCCACAGTGCCCTCGGCGGGAAGATCGGCGATCCCGCATATCCGCACGAATTGCCCCATTCCTCTCCTCTTTGCCTCAGCGGGCAGTAGACGTGGCTTTATCGTACCCCCTCTTATAGACGGCAGGGCTGCAATGAGCCAGCCGCACATGCTACGCTGGGTCCGGAATGCCTACACAACCCCAGCCCCCGGAACCCACGCCTCCGCAACCCGAGTCATCGCACTCCACGCCAGACTCGGGAAAGCTCTGGTGCCCGAACTGCGCCCGCGCCGTGGATGATCCCCTGGTATGCGGCGATTGCTCTGCCGTGATCTGCCGGGTCTGCGGCACGCCATTGGAAAATCCCGACGAGCTGGCCTTCGGTTGAACGCGCAATGACGCAAAAGCCCTCCCGGTCACGAAATCACAGCAGGCAACACCCCCCGCCCGGATGGCAGGACCCGCTGCGCCAGCAACAGCCGCTGGTCTCGCACCGTTGGCTGCTCCGTGCCCTGGGAATCGCTCTCGGCCTCGCCCTGGTTTGCGCCTACCTGGCGCTGTGCCTGCTCTTTTATCAGGGAGGCTGGCAGCTTCTCTTCCATCCCTCGCATGCTGGCACCGCGACCCCGGCAAATGTGGGAATGCGCTACGAGGATATTCATTTTGACGCGACCGAGACGGGGCGACTGCAACTGACAGGCTGGTGGATTTCGGCAGAGCCGCCCGCCCGATATGACGGCGCAGCGATGCTCTACCTGCACGGCGCTGAGGGGTCGCTTTCCGACACCCTGCCGCAGCTCAGGATGCTGCATGCGCTCGGCATCAACCTCTTTGCGATCGACTATCGCGGCTTTGGGAAGAGCATGGCGGCGCATCCCTCGGAACAGAGCGTCTACGAGGATGCGGATGCTGCCATCGAATATCTCAGCGACACCCGCAAGCTGGACACAAAGAGGATCGTGATCTACGGCGAGGGGCTTGGCGCAACCATCGCAGCGGAAGCTGCCCGGCGCCATCCGCTGGCTGCGGGCCTCGTGCTGGAGAATCCAATGCCGCCTGCGCTTGAGCAGATTGCAGGGGATCGCCGCACCGGCATGCTGCCCGTCAGGATGCTCTTTGCCGATCGCTTTGAGCTGGCGCCCAAATTGAGCACCCTGGCGACGCCAAAGCTCTTCCTGCAAACGCAGCCCGACGCTTCGAGCCACACTGCGCAGGAGCGCCTGCTCTCGCTGTACAAGGTGGCCTCGGAACCCAAGCGGCTTGTCCCGGCACAGGGCACCCGGTATTTTGAGGCAATGCTGCGATTCCTCGACGATTCGCTACGAAAAGACTCCCCCGCGCCGCCTAAGCCGGAAGCAGCAGCTCCATAAAAACATCGCAGCGCGCGAAGTGCCCCTGCATGGTTTCTGGCGGCAAGTGGCGAAAGCCGAGCGACTCGTAAAGATGAAGAGCGCTGGATAACCGGCTGTTGCTCTCGATATAGAGGCGCCGGGCTCCCATCTGGCGCGCATCCGCAATCACAAAGGAGAGAAGCTGCCGCCCTATTCCCTGCCCGCGCCGCTCTTCCGCGACGGCCATCTTGGCGACCTCGAACTCTCCGTCGCCTATCTTGACCAGGGCGCAGGCACCGACGCGCTCCGTGCCATCCAGAGCCAGATAGATCTGTCCGCCGGATGCGAGGATCTGCGACTGGGGATCGCCCAGGATTCGCCGGTCAGCGTCTTCCATGCCGAAGTAGCGCTCAATCCATGCCTCGTTCAGCCTGCGGAAGGCCTCTTCATCGCCGCTCACAAATCGCCGTACTGAGATTGCCATTCTTCCAAGTTAGCAAGAGCGCGCGAATCGAAGAAGCTCCTTGCACGGGCGCGCTCATGAGACGGAGACCCCAGATGCTCGTCTCTCGCACGCAGAGGCCCCAGGACGCCTCAGCAAGAGTTCACTGGAGACATGGAGCAGCGATGATGCCTCGATGCCGCTGAGGGCGACTCTGAGGAGAATCGCCAGCAGCGGTCCACGGATACAGGTGTGGATACTGGTGTGCTGATGGCGATCCGCTAGTACGCCTTCAACTCCACCATAGCGCGATACAAATCCTCCGGTTGCGGAAGGATTGCATCTTCCAGAATCGGCTGATACGCCACGAAGGTGTCCATAGCGGCAATGCGCTTGACCGGAGCATCGAGGTGCTCGAACAGTTCGTCTCCAATGCGAGCGGCGATCTCCGCGCCATAGCCCCAGCTCCTCATGTCCTCGTAGGCGACGATTGCGCGGCTGGTCCTGCGGACCGAGGAGGCGATGGCCTCCCAATCATAGGGGCTCAAGGTGCGCAGATCGATCACCTCCACCTCAATGCCGTCTTCCCGATGGGCCTTTAGGGCGGCCTGCAGCGCGCGGGGCACCACCGCTCCATAGGTGATGAGGGTCATGTCCTTGCCCTTGCGGACCACGTTTGCCTTGCCGAAGGGGATGGTGTAGTCCGGACCGGGATACACTGCCCGGCCATACGTCTCGCGGTAGAGCCGCTTGTGCTCCAGGAAGAGCACCGGATCGTCGCAGCGAATCGCGGTGCGCAGCAATCCGTTCGCATCCAGCGCGTTCGAGGGAAAAACGACGCGGAGGCCCGGAATGTGGGTAAAGATGCTTTCTCCGGACTGCGAGTGATAGATCGATCCCCCGCTGAGATATCCGCCGATGGCAACGCGGATCACCGCAGGTGACCCATAGGTGCCATTGGACCGCCAGCGCATTACGGCAAGCTCATTGCGAATCTGGTGCATCGCCGGCCAGATGTAGTCGAAGAACTGGATCTCCACCACGGGCTTCATGCCGCGTATCCCGTAACCCACGGCACGGCCCACAATGGCCGCCTCGGCCAGGGGGGAGTTGAAGACGCGATCCGATCCGAATTCCGTCTGCAGACCGGCGGTGAGCTTGAACACTCCACCCTTGCCCTTAACCTCCTTCATGGCTTCTTCCCGGCTGCAATCCGCAACGTCTTCGCCGTAGATCACGATCCGCGGATCGTGACGCATCTCGTCGCGCAGGCAGAGGTTGATCAGGTCTGCCATGGTGCGCTTCTGCGTATCTTCCGACTGCGCCGGCTGGGAAACAAGGTCTTCCCGAGTCGGGTCCCAATGCTCGGAATGCACGTGCCGGGGAATGGAGGAGACCTCCGGCAACGGTGCGTGGATGGCGCGCTCGGCAGCCAGGCGAACTTCCTCATCGACATCGTGCTCGAGCTTTTCAATCTCCTCTGCGCTGAGGATGCCGTCGCGCAACAGGCGCATCTGCATCTTGGACAGCGGATCGCGCAGGGCGTCGGCCTCAATCTCAGCCTTGCAGCGGTAATTTCTTTCATCGTCGGAGAGGGAGTGCGAATACGGCCGCGTTACGTGCCCATGCACTAGCGCCGGTCCCTTGCCGGAGCGGCAGTGCGCGACCGCCCTGCTCATCGCGTGCAGCGACAGGATGGGGTCGGTGCCATCGACCTCTTCAAAGTGCGTGTTGGGAAACTCACGAAGCAGCCGTGAAATGTTGCCCCCCGGCGTATTGACCTCGACCGGGACGGAGATTGCATAGCCGTTATCTTCCACAACAAAGACGACGGGCAGTTTCCGGTTGGAGGCTGCGCTGAATGCCTCCCAGAACTCGCCCTGGCTGGTTGAACCCTCGCCCAGCGAGACGTATGTAACCTCATCGCCATGGAAGGACACATCGTGGAATGCGCGATAATCTTCCTCTCCGGCTGGCTTGACGGCAGCTTCGGGATGCCGGGAGAAGTACCGGCCCGCCTCCGCACAGCCAATGGCGTGCAGGCACTGGGTTGCCGTGGAAGAAGAGGGAGAGACGATATGGAGCTTCGTGCTGCTCCAGTGCGAGGGCATCTGGCGTCCGCCGCTGGCCGGGTCGTCCACCGAGCCGACACCCTGCAGGAACATCTCTTCGGCGGTAACTCCCAGAGTCAGACAAAGCGCGCGATCCCGATAGTATGGGAAAAACCAATCGTAGCCGGGCTTCATCGCCATGCCGGCCGCTACCAGCAGGGCCTCATGCCCGGCTCCGGAGATCTGGAAAAAGATCTTCTGCTGGCGTTTCAGCATGATCTCCCGGTCATCCACACGGCGGGACATATAGATCAACCGGTACATGCGAATCATCTGCTGCGGATCGACTGGAAACTCCGCCTTGCTCTTCGTACCTTCAACCGTGGACCCTGCCGTTCGACCCATCTCACTCCCCTACAGAACTACATTCGCACAAAAACCCCGGATGATTCCGGGGTAGCCCAACTGGGAATTGTAACAATCTTCTGCTCTGAGCATAGAAACTTCCGAGGCTATGGAAATCCCTGGCCCGCCGACTCGCTCCCCCGGCAGGTAGAGGGTTCTCCTACGGTTATCCCCTTTGCCTGAGCGACTTACAACCTTCCGGTCGACGCAAAAATTCATTTCAAGGATCAGTTGGCCTTCATCTTTTCCCGTACGCTCTTTGCCAGTTTTGCGATCTGATCAGCCTTCGCGGCGGCATCTGCCGACAAAGGAGCACTCCCCGGCTTGCCAACCTCGGCCTTCAACTCCGTGGCCAAGCGGAGAAGTTTGTCTGCATCCTCTTCCAGCCGCTTCTGCCGAGTCGCGTTCAGCTTCTTTATCTGCTTCTCATGCATCTCTGCCCCCAGGCGGTCCAGTTCGCCTTGGGGCCCAGTCAAGGGGCTTGCACTATCGCGACGCGGAGCAGACATTTGTCCTGACTCCTGAGCCACACCCGCAGCGGACAGAAAGCTCGTGCACAATCCCAGAAGAGCAGTCAGGCACAACTTCTTTAGCGCGCATCGCATCGGTTCATTATAGAAACATCACAGCAGCCTTATCGGAAAGTCTCTTAACCTATGCAAAGTTTGCTTCTCGCAATTCCGCGCTCGGCCCAGTTTTTTGCCCGCATCACGGACAAATGGCTTGACGATAGCGCAGATTTCGTCCGTACAACCGTCCCCAAGCTCATCATCATCGGCCTCGGCGCGTGGATCCTGATCCGCTTGCTGGCCGGGATCACCCGGCGCATCACCGCACTGGCTGAGAGACACGCCCACGGGGCTCATGGGACCACCAGCGTTTACCAGGTAAGGACGCTGGCCTCCGTCGTGCGCGCTACCGGCATCGGCATCATCACCTTTCTGGCTGCGCTGGAGATTCTGCCTCTGCTCGGAGTGGATCTGAAGCCACTGCTGGCTTCCGCGGGCGTTGCCGGTGTGGCTCTCGGCCTGGCCGCACAGACGATCGTCAAGGATGTTCTGAATGGCGTCGTACTGGTGGTGGAGGATCAATTTCACGTCGGCGACGTGGTGACCCTGGCGGGCATCACCGGCACGGTGGAGGAGCTTACCCTGAGGCGAACCACGGTGCGCGGATTCGATGGCACGCTCTACGTGATCCCGAACTCGCAGATTACCAACACCGCCAATATGAGCCGCGACTTCTCCGTCACGACGCTGAACGTCTCAGTGGATTTTTCCGCACCTCCCGATGAGGTCGTGGCTCTTTTGAAGAAGATTGCGAACGATGTGCGCAACGACCCGGCATATAAGGACGTCTTCCTCGCCGACCCGCAGGTGCAGGGTGTGGATGCGATCAAGGGTTCCGAGGTTCTGTATCCCATCGAGCTGAAGACCCGCGCACGCAAGCAATTTGCCGCCGTGCGCGAAATTCACCGTCGCATCCGCCTGGCACTGGAAGAGAAAAAGATGCTGCCCGGAAGCCCCTACCGGGTAATGACGGCCTCTGCTGCCGCACAGGGTCAATCCCCGGCGCTGACGCTCCCCGGCAAGTCCCCTGCAGTAGTTGCGGCCGACCCCACAAGGAACCCGCCGCAGGAGGTAAATCCGTTCACTGGTGAGGGCTAAGCGCCTCCAGCAGTGCTTCCGGACTGGTGAGGGGCGGCAGACAGGTGCGTCCCTTGCAAACGATGGCAAAGCTTCCCTCGACTTGTGGCAGGTTGGGCAGCGTCTCCGCCAGCATTGGCGGCAGGGTCTCCGCACGCAGTTGATCGCGGCGCAGGTGGAGGACGCTCTTGTTCACTGCATAGCGGGCAGTGGCAGTCACTTGCAACTGCCGCGCCAGCAGGTCTTCTCCCACCACCACCACCTGGATCGGGTCCAGCATCAGACGCTCCAGCGCCAGCCCATACATGCCGACGTAGAGGCCGAAGTGCTCCACAACGCCGGCGAAGGACTCCAGCGTATCCTCGGCGATTTCACGATATTCCTCTCTGCCGCTCAGAGCCTCCAGCCGCAGCAGCGCCGCAGCAGCAGCGGAGTTCCCTGCCGGCGTGGGCGAATCCTGCAGCGGCTTGCGACGCGCCGATAGCGCACCCAGCGCCTTCTGCCCTTCCGCCGTTGCCTCCGCATCGAAGAACCCGTTTCCGATCCGGTCGTAGAAGCGTGCAATCATGGCATCGGCAATCTCCACCGCGGCCTGGTAGTAGCGCAGGTCCCCGCTTGCCATCCACGCATCGGTGCAGGCCAAAGCCAGAAATGCGTAGTCGTCCAGCACTCCGGCAATTCGTGGCCCCGGCGCAGCATCGGGATAGGCGATCACGTGCGCCAACCCGGTGGTCTTATCCCATCCCTCGGCCAGAATGCGATCGAGCGTGCGCAGAGCAAAGCCCCTGGGCGCGCTCAGGCTCAGCACCTGCGCCGCGTCCAGATAGGCCGAAACAGCAAGAGCATTCCAGCCGGTATAAATCGTGCGATCGATGAACGGAGCCGGACGAAGCATCCTTGCCTCGTAAAGCTTCTGCTTCGCGGACTCCAGCAATCCTTTGGCCTCGCTGGCGGCGATCTTCGCGCGTGCGGCAGTCTCCTCCAGCGTCAGGCGACGATGCAGAACATTCTTTGCAGGGTTGTGGTGCATGTCCCCCACTTCGCCAATGTCGTAGTAGATTGCGGCGATGGCGAATTCGTCGGGGCTCAACACCGCCTCGGCTTCGGCGCGCGTCCAGGTGAAGTAGTCGCCATCATCGTCGAGCGTGATGTCTGCGTCCTGCGAGGCATAGAAGCCGCCATGCTGCTGGTCGCTCAGGCATTCATTCATCCACCGCATGATGTCCTTCGCCACCCCGGCCAGCGCCGGATCGACAAAGCTCTGGAATGCGTGCACGTAGTTCCCCAGCAGGCCGGCATTGTCGTAAAGCATCTTTTCAAAGTGAGGAACCACCCAGCGCTCATCGACCGAGTAGCGATGGAATCCGCCGGCGATCTGGTCGTAGACGCCGCCTTTCGCCATGCACTCCAGTGTGAAGACGGCGGCGCGTTTTGTCTCCTCGTTTCCCGTCCGCGAGGCCACGTCCAGCAGGAGATCGAGTGCTGCGGGATGAGGGAATTTTGGCTGCGAGCCAAAACCGCCATAGCGGGAATCGAATTGCGTGACCGCCGACGCCACCAGCTTCTCCACCAACGACAAGCTCAACTGCCCCCGCCTTCCGGCAAAGCTCTCGCCGTGCTCGATTGCCTCCATTACGCTCGCTGCCGACTCCAATGCTTCCTCGCGGCGCGTCTCCCATGCTCCAGCCATCGTGCGCAGGACGCGCTCGAATCCCGGCCGGCCATAGCGATCCTCCCTGGGGAAATAGGTTCCGCCAAAGAAGGGCCTTCCATCGGGAGTCAGAATCGCGGTAAGCGGCCAGCCTCCCTGCCCGCTGATTGCGGAGACGGCTGCCTGATAGCGGCTATCCACGTCGGGACGCTCGTCGCGATCCACCTTAATGGCGATAAAGTGCTCATTGATTACGCCGGCAAGCTGCGCGTCCTCATAGGATTCGCGGTCCATCACATGGCACCAGTGACACCACACCGCGCCAATATCCAGCAGGATGGGCTTTCCAGTGGACGCAGCCAGGGCGAATGCCTCCTCGCCCCACTGATGCCACCGCACAGGCTGGTGCATCGCCGAACGAAGGTACGACGAGGCTGCATGCTGCAGCGCATTCGACGGGTGGACGGGGCTGTTTCCGACTGCGGAGTTATGCTGCTTCTCGCCTTCGCTCATCTGCAAAGTCTATCTGGAAACGACATATGCAGAAAGCGTCAGCCATACACCGGAGGATGGAAGTCATATCGCCGCGCGGCTCGACCCGCCAGCCACGCATAAGCCGCAGCCATGGTCGCGGAATAGCTCACGGTGAAGACCGTATAGAGGCTGAAGCCACGAAGATCGACGGGAAGGTGCGGACGGAAAAGCAGGAGCTGCCAGACTTCAAACTTCAACACGTTCACCACAACGGAGAGGAGCACGCATCCCCCCACCACCCACCGGCGCATGCGATAGATCCACGCTGGATTCACCAGCAGGGTGATCGGCAAAGCGGCCAGGAGCCATCCCAGCAAGGCCAGGCCAAAGGTCCAGACGGACCACACCATCACCACCAGCGGAATCATTTGCCGGAAGAGGTGCATATCGCCATCGGTGTTGCGTAGACACACCGATACCTGGAACGGAATCGTGGTAAGCATGGCCACGGCCCAGGCCGCGAGCAACGCCAGCACCGCATGCGCCAGCCGAGTCTTCATTGCAGAAGCCGCCGGGCCACCTCGGTATAAATGTCGATGGCTTGCAGCAGTTCTTTCTTTGCCAGCCGCTCCCCAGGGGTGTGCGCCACATGGATCGATCCTGGCCCGAGCAGCAGAGGCTCTCCCCAGTTCGAAAGAGCAGGGATATCCGTGGTAAAAGCAGCCACCATGGTTGGCACGCCATCAATCCTGCGCATGCGCACGAAGGGAAGCTCCAGCGTGAAATCGACCTCCGCCAATCCCCGAACCGTATCCTCAATGGCCTTGCGCGTCGATGCGGAGTCTCCCACCAGACGCACCAGCAGTTGAGCCTCGGCGGAATCCGGAACAATGTTCGGTGCGTGACCACCCTCGATCACACCGATATTCAGCGTGCTGCTGCCCACGTCTTCGGTTGCCGGCAGCTCTAACTGGAGCACGCGTCCCAGCGCCACGATCATCTTGTTGATCGCGTTGTCGCCCAGCTCAGGATAAGCAGAATGCGCCATCTTTCCCGAGGTGCGGAGAACCACGCGCAGAGCACCCTTGGAGGCCAGGGCAAGCCGGTTGTCGGTCGGCTCACCGTTGATCAGAAAGCGGCTCCCTTTGGGCGAAAGATTCGCGACCTTCGCTCCCGCCGAATCGCGCTCCTCACCGGCAACCAGCAGCAGGCCCACCTTGAAGCCCGCCTTCGTCAGCCGCTCCAGCGCGCCGATCTGCGCGGCGATGATTCCCTTAGCGTCGCAGGCGCCCCGTCCATAGATGAAATCCGCATCCTCGCGGCTGCCGAAAAAGGGAGGCACCGTGTCCAGATGGGTGGAAAACACCAGGTCGGGAGTTTCGCCGGCGCGGCCCGCGTAGAGATTCGCTCGCTCCGCGGTATCCTTGCTATCCGCCGGCTGGGGAACCGGGGTTGTCTCCACGGCATAGCCCTGCGCCGTCAAAAACTGCGCCAGAAACGCTGCCACAGGACCTTCATGGTAGGTCGTCGAGTCGATATCAATAAGCTGCCTGGTCAACTGAATGGGATCGAAATTCATCAGACTCCCAGAATACCTGAGCCACTTCAATACAATAGAAGGAAGCATGACGACGACTCACATCGGTTCGGCTCAATTGCGCTCGGTAGAGCTTCGAGGCCCCGCGGGGCGGCTGGAGGCGTTGCTCAACGCTGGCCGCGAAGATGCCCCTTATTGCGTGCTGGTCTGCCACCCCCACCCCCTGGGCGGCGGCACCCTGCACAACAAGGTCGTCTTTCATACGATGAAGGCATTTCAATCCTTCGGACTTCCCGTCCTGCGCTTCAACTTTCGCGGTACCGGCCTGAGCGAGGGGACGCACGATGATGGGCGCGGCGAACGGGATGACGTCCGGACTGCGCTGGACTGGCTGGATCACGAGTTTGCGCGGCCGATTCTCTTCGCGGGATTCTCCTTCGGCGCCGCGGTTGGCCTGGAGGCGTGTTGTGGCGACCCGCGGGTCAAGGGTCTCGTGGGGCTGGGCCTGCCGGTCCACGCCGAGGGCCGCGACTACACGTACGGGTTCCTCCCCCACTGTACGCAACCGAAGCTCTTCGTTAGCGGAAGCCGCGACCAGTACGGGCCGAAGGATGGCGTGGAGGCGGTGGTCCATACCGCTGCTCCCCCCGTCCAATTGGTATGGATCGAGGGTGCCGATCACTTCTTTACCGGCAAGCTGGATGCGCTGCAAGCGGCGATCCGCACCTGGCTGGAATCGAACTTTGCTCTCGGAGATAAGGGCGCCACGCCTGAATTGGGGAGTCGATGACTGCGCAAATCTGTACTCCCCTGGAGGGCCTGCACGAAGCTGCGCAGGCGATCTTTCTGCATGCCCTGGAAGAGTGCAGCATTGAAGCTGCCTTCGACCGGCATCTGCACTTCGAAGGGGACGTGCTGATTCGCCACGTCTCTCCCCTGCTGCCGCCCTCGCGCATTGAGCTGAACAAATTCAAGAGCATCCTGGTCATCGCGATTGGCAAGGCGGCACGGCCGTTGATGGAGACGCTGCTGTCGCGCATGCCGCGCCGCAAGGGAGTTCGCGGCATCTGCTGCGCGCCGGAAATTCCGCGCAAGCGCAACTGGCGCATCCGCTATTTCGCTGGCGGGCATCCGCTGCCCAACAAGAGCTCCTTCGATGCCGCACGCGCCGCGCTGCACATGCTGCACCGCGCCAGGAAAGATACGTTCATCTTCTTCCTCATCAGCGGCGGCGGCTCCGCAATGTTCGAGCTTCCGCTCGATCCCGCAATCTCGCTCGAAGACACCATGGCTTTTCACGAAGCCTTGATCTCCAGCGGCGCTGCGATCGCCGAGGTCAACACCGTCCGGAAGCATTTCTCTGCCGTCAAGGGAGGAAGGCTGGCCATGGCGGCTCCGGATTCCACCAAGCTCTCCCTGCTGTTGCCCGACGTGCCGTTGCGTCACATGGACGCCCTGGCCTCCTCGCCGACCCTGCCGGACCGCACCACCGTGGAGCAGACTCGCGAGATTCTGCAGCGCTACCACCTGCTGGAGAAGTTTCCCCAGAGTGTCCGCTTCTTCTTCCAGCGCGAGGACCTGCCAGAGACTCCGGGAGCCAAGGTGGCTCACGCCTGGACCAGCCGCCCACTTGAGGCAGGAGCCGCGCGGACTAGCATCTTTGCCAACTCCACAGCCGCCGATCCCTTCGGGGCTGGCAGCATCGGCTTTGACACCTTGCTCTCGGGCCATGACCTGGTGAATGCCGCGCGCGACCACGCCCGCTCGCTGGGCTTTAAAGTCGTCATCGACAATACATGCGACGAGTGGGACTATGCCGACGCCGCTCGCTACCTGCTGGAGCGCTTCCATGCCCTGCGGCAGGAGCATCCGCGCCTCTGCCTTATCTCGGGCGGCGAGGTAACCGTCAGAATCGACGGCCCCGCCGGTACGGGAGGACGCAACCAGCAATTCGCCCTCGCCTGTGCCCTGGACCTGGCAAAGTGGGAGGGAGATCCGCTTGTCGTCTTCAGTGCCGGTTCCGACGGTATCGACGGGAACAGCCAGGCCGCCGGGGCGATTGCGGATACCACCACGGTGTCCCGGGCACGAGCCTTCGGATTCGATCCACAGGAATCGCTCGCCCAATTCAACGCCTGCCCCCTCTTTACGGCTCTTGGAGATACGGTAGTTACCGGACCAACGGCGCACAATCTCCGCGATCTCCGGCTTCTTCTGGCTGTTCCGCGAGGCTGATCCCCCGCGGCACTCCTTCGCGGCACCCCAGGCGATCTGCGCAACACCTTCCGACCGGGCGCGCCCCTCACAAAACACGGTAGTCCGCATATCACCCAAAGTGATATAACGGCTCTGTCATTCACACACAGTAGAAGGTTGCATCCCGGACCAAAGATTCTTAGGAAAGGGCTCTACCGTTTCGTCTATCTGCACAGATCTTTAGTGACGCAGATCACGACCCGGACGCCCCGCTACGCGTGAATTGTCCGTAGATGTCACAACTGAGGCTCTGTTGAGTGACGAGGAGGACAGATTGCTTCTTGGCATAGTGAAAGAAACAGCGAGCGGAGAGACTCGCGTTGCCCTGCTGCCGGATTACATAAAGACGCTGGTGGCCCAGGGCATCGATGTGGTGGTGGAGCAAGGCGCAGGCGTCGCATCCGGCGCGCTGGATGAGGCTTACGCTCAGGCGGGAGCAACCGTGACCGCCGATCGCGCCGGACTGCTGGCGAACGCGGACCTGCTGCCCGTGGTCAACGCGCCCAACGCCGCCGACCAGCGGCTGCTGAAGCAAGGAGTTGTCCTCACCGGCTTTCTGCGTCCGCTCGACGCACCGCAGGAGCTGACAACCGCAGTGGACCGGGGAGCTACCCTCTTCGCTACCGAGCTGGTGCCCCGCATCACCCGCGCCCAGGCGATGGACGCCCTCTCCTCCATGGCAACCGTTGCCGGATACAAGGCCGCGGTGCTCGCCGCCGACACCCTGCCGCGGCTCTTCCCGCTTTTGATGACCGCCGCAGGCACCGTGCCTCCCGCCAAAGTCTTCGTAATTGGCGCTGGAGTCGCTGGCTTGCAGGCCATCGCCACCGCGCGGCGGCTGGGAGCCGTGGTCGAGGCCTATGACGTTCGGGCCGCAGCCGGCGAGCAGGTGCGCTCTCTCGGGGCAAAGTTTCTCGATGTAGATCTGGGTGGAATCAACGCCGAAGATAAAGGCGGCTATGCAAAGGAACTGAGCGAAGAAGCTCTGGACCGCGGACGCGATCTGATTGCAAAGACGGCAAAGTATTCCGACGTCATCATCACCACAGCGCAGGTTCCGGGCCGCCGCGCCCCGCTCCTGGTTCGCAAGGATGCCGTCGAAGGCATGCGCCCCGGCTCGCTGATCGTGGACCTGGCCGCACCTGCCGGAGGAAACTGCGAGCTAACCCGTCCGGGCGAAACAACGCTCATCAACGGAGTCACGATCCTGGCCCCGCTCAATCTGGCGATCACGATTCCAGTACACGCAAGCCAGTTGTATTCGCGCAACATCGTCAACTTCCTTGGCCTGATCGTGCATAAGGGAGTGCTGACGATGGATTTCAACGACGAAATTCTCTCCGGCTCCTGTGTTGCCCACGCGGGCAAAGTGACCCATCCACGTGTGGCCGCGGTGCTTGAGGCCGCCACCGCCGCCCACCAGACTTCAAACTAGACGAAGCGAGATCAAAATGAATCCTGCCGTTCTGATTGCATCTATTTACGTTTTCGCGCTGGCCGCGTTTCTTGGCTATCAGGTCATTTCACGGGTTCCTCCGCTGTTGCACACACCGCTGATGTCGGCGACCAATGCCATCTCCGGCATCTCGCTGATTGGGTCGATTGTGATCGCCGGGGCGCACCACTCGCGGTTTTCCACCATTCTCGGCTTTGTCGCGGTGACCACCGCAACCATCAACGTCGTGGGCGGCTTCGGCATTACCGACCGCATGCTGAAGATGTTCCAGAAGCGGACCCCCGCCAAGCTGGAGAAGGCGGTGCAGAAGTGACCGGGCCCGAGATCATGACGACTTCGTCGTACTTTACGGAAGCGACCTATCTGGTTGCCTCCGTCCTCTTCATTCTGGGCCTCAAGGCAATGTCCCACCCGGAGTCGGCGCGGCGCGGAATGTTTCTTGCCGAGGGAGGCATGCTGGCGGCCATCATCGGCACGCTGATCAACAAGGAGATCGTCAGCTATGAGTGGATCATCGCCGGGCTGGTGATCGGTTCGATCATCGGCGCGCTGATGGCCATCTGGGTTCCCATGACGGCCATGCCCCAGCGAACTGCGCTGTCGCATGCCTTTGGAGCCATCGCCGCAGCGCTGGTGGGTATCGCAGAGTTCTCGTTTCGCGGCAGCTCGATGAGCCTGTTCACCCGCAGCGCCCTGGGCTTCGAGGTCATGCTGGGCGCGCTCACCACCACCGGATCGCTGATTGCCTCGGGTAAGCTGCAAGGCATCATTCGCGGCACCCCGGTTCAGTTTCGCGGTCAGCAGTTGCTCAATGGGGCTGTCTTTCTAACCACGGTAGGAAGTTTTCTCTACACGCTCATCCATCCTGAGGCGACCATCGCCTTCTACGTCATGGTGGGCACCGCCTTCCTCTTCGGCATTATGCTCGTCATCCCCATCGGCTCCGCGGATATGCCGGTGGTTATGTCGCTCCTCAACTCCTATGCCGGGCTGGCCGCAGCAGCAACCGGCTTCGTCCTCTCGAATAACGTCCTCATCATCGCCGGTACGCTGGACGGATTCTCCGGCCTGATCCTCTCCATCCTGATGTGCAAGGCGATGAACCGCTCCATCGTGAATGTCCTCTTCGGAGGCTTCGGATCGGCGGCCACCCATGCCCAGGCCGGCTCCGGCGGAGTGATGCGCGAAATCTCAAGCGACGATGCCGCGGTGCAGCTTGCCTATGCTACTCGCGTCGTCTTCGTTCCTGGCTATGGACTCGCCACGGCGCAGGCACAGCACGCCGTCCGCGAACTCGCCGAGCTGCTCGAAGCGCGCGGCGTCACGGTGAAATACGCCATCCATCCTGTGGCTGGCCGTATGCCGGGACACATGAATGTTCTGCTGGCCGAGGCGAATGTTCCCTACTCCTCTCTCTATGAGATGGACCAGATCAATCCGGAGTTCCCCTCCACCGATGTTGTGGTGGTCATCGGCGCCAACGACGTCGTCAATCCGGATGCCCGCGACAATCCCACTTCCCTTATCGCTGGTATGCCGATCCTCGAAGTGGATCGCGCCAAGTCGGTCATCGTGCTCAAGCGCGGCCAGGGGCGGGGCTTCTCCGGCCTGGAGAACCCCCTCTTCTTCAAGGACTGCACCCACATGCTCTACGGCGATGCGAAGGGTTCTCTGACCCAGCTCTCCCAGGCGGTCCAGCACGTATAGACCGCTCCTAACGTCTATAAATCGGGGTCTTGATCCAGCCTTCGTTTCGGGCTACGATCAAGATCCCAGATCGGTTCGGTAAATCCTGAGCGGCTAAATCTATCTTGAGTTCCACGCCCGAGGATGAGCCGAAAGCTGAATCGCATCTATGAGAAAATAGATGTATAGATATGGATATACATATTCAAATCTAGAATCTGTGAAAAACTGGACATTTTGCTCAGGATGATCCCCTGAGATTTCCTGGACCAGTCCTTCTATCGCCCTTACTTTGAGCGAGATATCTACATCTATCCAGTTGAGTCCTGAGCGCTGATGTCATGGCAGGTGACGTGCACCAGCGGTTGAGTTAAGGTCCATAGAGCACGCGATTCTTCGCTCATCCATGCAGAAGCCATTCCAAATTCGGCTTGCCGTGATCGTTTTAGCGATATCGACGATCTTCGCAGCCGTCTTCGCCACGCTGAACTTCATCCAGGAGGGCAAATTCCAAAAGCCCACAGATGGCGTCTGGTGGGTCGAGGCGCATGGCGGGCTGGAGGCACAGCGCGTTCTCCAGGACGGACCAGGACAGCGCGCCGGCATTAAGGCCGGCGATCTGCTGATTACCGCCAACGATCATCCCACCCCCCGGTTGGCACCATTGGTGCGGCAGATGTATCGCACCGGGGTCTACGGAAAGGCCAATTACACGCTGATCCGCTCCGGTGTGCGCGTCGATGTGCCTGTGATTCTGGAGGCGCCGGATCGCAGCATCAACCAGGGCTTCCGGCTCATCGCGACGGTCTATCTGCTCATCGGGCTGTATGTGCTCTTCCGCCGCTGGACCGCACCCCGGTCGACGCATTTCTACGTCTTCTGCCTGCTCTCTTTCGTTCTGTACTCCTTCAACTACACCGGCAAATTCAACTCCTTCGACTGGACGATTTACTGGGGCAAGATCATCGCGGGCGCCCTGCAGCCTGCACTATTTCTGCACTTCGCGCTGGCTTTTCCTGAAGAACGGCCCTGGACCCAAGGCAAGCGCTGGCTGATCGCACTTACCTATGTGCCGGCATTCATCGTAGTGGGACTGCAGATTGCTGCGATTGAGTTGTGGTCGGCGACGGAGAAACTGGCTCACCGCCTGGATCAGATCGCAACCGGCTATCTGGCGATTTACTACTTGCTGGCCGCGCTCCTGTTCTTCATCAGCTATCGGCGCACCAACATTCCGCTGCGCCGCCAGCAACTGAAGTGGCTGACCCGCGGAACCGTGCTTGCGGTGGCGCCCTTCACCCTGCTCCACGTGATTCCGTTCCTGCTGGATCTGCCCGCCCCGGCGCTGCTGACAAAAGTTGCCGTCATTTCGCTGGTGTTTCTGCCGCTCACGTTCAGCTGGGCCATCGTTCGCTATCGCCTGATGGATGTGGACCTGATCTTCAAGCGGGGCGTGACCTATACCCTGGCCACGGCGGGCATCGTCGGCCTCTACTTTGGAGTGGTGGCTGTCGCCTCCGAAGTGGTGCACACCCGCCTGCCCCAACTGCGTGTCTGGGGGTTGATTGTCGCCATCATCGTGACGGCGCAGCTATTCGACCCGCTGAAGCGCGCCATTCAGGAGTGGGTCGATCGCGTCTTCGACCGCAAACGCTATGATTACCGCCAGACGCTGATCGACTTTGGGCGTGGCCTCAGCTCGCAGACCGATCTCCGGACGCTGCTGAACTCGATCGTGGACCGCCTCCCGCGAACGCTGCTGGTTGCACGCGTTGCCGTCTTCCTCGCCGACGACGAATCCCACTACATGCTCAGCGCCGGACACGGACTTCCGCAGGACCTGGATTCGTCCGGCATGCAGCTCGACATGGGCTTTCTCGACTTCGACCTGCCCGATGCCGGCTCGCACATCTTTCTGGAAAATACGCAGCAGGCACTGCATCTCCCAGTGAGCCAGCGCAACACTGCCGCGCTGCTCGATCTCAACTACTACCTTCCCTGTCGCCTGCAGGAGAAGACGATCGCAGTGATCGGGCTGGGCCGCACCATTGGCGGAGACTTCCTCTCCAGCGAGGACGTGGAACTGCTGGAGTCGCTGGCCAGCTACATCGGCATCGCCATACAGAATGCGAGACTCTACGCCCGGCTGGAAGAAAAGATCACCGAATATGAGCGGTTGAAGGAGTTCAATGAGAACATCGTGGAATCCATCAACGTCGGCATCTTTGCCGTGGATCTGGCCGATCGCATCGAAAGCTGGAACGCGCAGATGGAGGCGATGTACGCACTCTCCCGCGAAGAGGCGATTGGACAGCCGCTCGCCGAGATTTTTCCCCAGGATTTCATCGCCGAATTCCATCGCGTGCGCGAAGAGCCGGGCGTACATAACCTTTACAAATTCCGCCTGACCACGCGCACCGGCGAAACCCGTACTGCCAATATCGCAATCGCGCCCCTGGTCTCGCGCAACTTCCAGACCGTCGGACGAATCATTCTGGTGGACGACTTCAGCGACCGCGTGGAACTGGAGGCGCAGTTGATGCAGGCGGAGAAACTATCCTCCATCGGCCTGCTTGCCGCCGGGGTCGCTCACGAAGTCAACACCCCACTTGCGGTGATCTCCTCCTATGCGCAGATGCTGGCGAAACAGGTGCGGGGAGACGAGCGCCTGGGGCCGCTGCTCGACAAGATTACCCAGCAGACCTTCCGTGCATCGGAGATCGTCAACGGCTTGCTGAACTTCTCGCGCACCAGCGGAACGGAGTTCCGCGAACTGGACCTGAACCAGATCATCCAGGACACGCTGACGCTGCTGGAGCACCAGATGAAGACCTCGCGCGTGCAACTGGAGATTGCCCTCGAACCGGATCTGCCTGGCATTCTCGGCAACCCGGGCAAGCTGCAGCAGGTCTTCCTCAATCTCTTTCTCAACGCTAAGGATGCCATGGCGAGTGGCGGAGTCCTCAGCGTCAGGACGATTTCCAACGGTCATGTCGAGGTACTGATCGGCGACAACGGCTCGGGGATCGCGCCCGAGCATATGCAGCGAATCTACGACCCATTTTTCACAACCAAGAGTGCTCCGAAGGAAGGACAGCGGCGGGGTACCGGACTCGGACTGGCTGTCACCTACGGCATCATTCAGGAACACGCCGGCAAAATACTAGTCGAAAGCCGCGTCGGCGAAGGAACAACATTTCACTTGGAATTCCCCATGGTAAGGAAACCCGTACATGTCTGAAGGCACTTTGACCCTGCGTCCTGGGTCATCCATATCGCTCGCAGAAGCCCCGAATCGAATTCTGATCATCGACGACGAAGCGGGCATCCGGGAGTCGCTCCAAACGCTGCTGACACTGGAAGGTTACACAGTGGAATCCGCGAACGACGGAGAAGCCGGACTGATCGAGATCGATGAAAAGTCCTTCGACCTGGTCCTGCTCGATCTCGCCTTGCCCGGACAAAACGGCATCGAGATCCTGGGGCATATCCGCGAACGGCAGCCGCAGTTACCCGTCATCATGATCACGGCCTATGGCACCGTGGACAACGTGGTGGATGCCATCCGCGCAGGTGCGCAAAACTTCGTCCAGAAGCCCTGGGATAACGAAAAGCTGCTGGCGGACATCCGTTCCGCAATCGCACGCCATCGCGCGGAAGAAGAAAATGTTCAACTGAAGCGGGCGCTCAAGCAGCGCTATAACTTTGAGAACATCGTCGGCAAGAGCGAGAACATGCTGCGCATCTTCGATCTGGTGGCACAGGTAGCCCCGAGCCGCTCCACCGTACTGATCCAGGGAGAAAGCGGCACGGGCAAGGAGCTCATCGCGAAAGCTCTGCACGCAAACTCGCCGCGCCGCGATAAGCCGTTTGTGCCCGTGAATACAGGAGCGATGACGACGGATCTGCTGGAGTCCACGCTCTTCGGGCACGTCAAGGGTGCATTCACTTCTGCTATCGCCTCCAAGAAGGGGCTCTTCGAGATTGCCAATAACGGCACACTCTTTCTCGACGAAATTGGAACCATGGGGATGGATACGCAGGCTAAAATCCTGCGCGTCCTGCAGGACAAGCGCTTTATGCATCTCGGTGGAGTGCAGGAGTTGCAGGTCGATGTCCGCATCATCGCGGCTACCAATGTCGATCTCCGCCAGGCGGTACGCGAAGGCAAGTTCCGCGAAGACCTCTACTACCGGCTGAACGTGATCACGATCGATCTGCCGCCACTGAGGAACCGCCGCGAAGATATTCCTCTGCTGGCGACACACTTCCTCAAGCGCTACTCAGACGAAAACGGGCTGGAGTTGCGTCACCTGGCGCCCGAGGCCATGCGTGCCCTGGTGGACTATGATTGGCCTGGCAACGTCCGGGAGCTGGAGAATGTCATCGAGCGCGGAGTCGTGCTCTCATCCGGAACCAGCATCACCTCGGACCTTCTGCCCGGCCATCTGACCGGCAGCAGCTATTCCTCCAGCCTGCTCGAACACAATCCTGACGCATCCCTCTTCGATATCCTCGAGGACATCGAGCGGCGAATCATCATGGACAAGCTCGAGCGCTCCAACTGGAACCAGACGGAGGCCTCCGAGCAGTTCCGCATTCCGCTTTCCACCCTGAACCAGAAAATCAAACGCCTCAATATAGAAATCAAGAAGCGCGTGAAAGAATAAGAGGCAGAACTTTAGAGGGGATTGGTTCTGTGTGCAGTCGGCATGAAAAGAACCGTGCCGCGTTCGAACTGAATCCATAATCCCCGTCCCGCATCTAAGCTCTGAATTGGGAATCATGCCCTTACGATCGATTGAGACGTTTTCAAAGCGAATAGTCGGCTCCGTTCAGGACTATGCCATCCTGTCCGCGTCTGCCCTGGCAAATCTGTTCAGTGGCCGGCTGTATTGGTCCGACATTGCAATGCAGGCAGACAGGATCGGGATCGGGTCACTACCCATCGTCATCCTCACTGGCTTTTTTACTGGTGGCGTGCTCGCCCTGCAATCGGCCTCCACACTTTCTCAATTCGGGGCCACTGCCGTAACCGGACAGTTGGTCAGCTTCTCCATGATCAAGGAGCTTGGTCCAGTCCTGACCAGCCTCATGGTCTCCGGCAGAAACGCATCGGGAATGGCCAGCGAACTCGGTTCCATGATGGTCACCGAACAGATCGATGCCATGCGGGCTCTTGGTACTGACCCGCTCAGGAAGCTGGTTACACCGCGCGTCGTGGCCACGATTTTCATGTTGTTCTTCCTGACGATCGTCTCGGACAGTGTCGGAACCGCTGGAGGCGCCTTTGTCGCGGTCTTCATGCTGGGCCAGGACGGCTCGCAGTATTACCATACGGCCTACCAGTCGCTGGTCTATGCCGATGTCCTGCAGGGACTCGTTAAGCCCATTTTCTTCGGATTCATCATCGCGACCATCGGCTGCTATTACGGCATGAACACGCGCGGAGGCACGCAGGGAGTCGGGCGCTCAACGACGCAGGCGGTGGTCGTATCTTCTGTGCTCATTATCGCCATTGACTTCGTCATCAGCCGTCTTATGATCGGCATCTTTGGGCGGTAAGGATGGAAAATTGATGGCGACGCAGACTCTCCCCGTCCCCGTTCCCGCCCTAGGCGCCGAGGAACCGGTGGTTGTGTTCGACGACGTCTCCATCGGCTTTGACGGCAAACCCGTTCTCAAGAACATCTCTTTTCGCGTCGCCGTGGGAGAGACACGCATTCTGCTGGGCCCGGCAGGCGTGGGCAAGAGCGTGCTTCTTAAGCTGGCAAATGGGCTGCTTCGTCCGGACTCGGGACGAATCACGGTCTTTGGACAGGAAGTAAGCAGCATGCCGGAACGCGATCTCTTCAAGCTTCGCTCCCGCATCGGCATGGTCTTCCAGGAGAGTGCCTTATTCGACTCCCTTACCGTTCGGGATAATGTCGCGTACCGCCTGCTGGAGGACAAGGTTCCTCAGGAAGAGATCGATGCCCGCGTCTCGCAGGCGCTTCGATTTGTAGAGCTGGAGCACACCATCGACATGTTTCCGGCGCAACTCTCCGGAGGCATGCGGCGCCGTGTCGCGATCGCGCGAGCCGTAATCTCCCATCCCGACCTGATCCTCTATGACTCCCCTACAGGCGGGCTGGACCCCGTGACTTCGACGACGATTATTGATCTGGTGATGAAACAGAGAGACGTGTACCACACCAGTTCCCTGCTGGTGACGCATCGCCTGCAGGACGCGTACACCCTGGCGACCCACACCTTTAATCAGGCCACCAATCAGGCAGAGCCTTCATCCGGAGACGAGGCCACCCTTCACACCAGCTTCCTGATGCTTCGAGATGGAGAGTTGATTTTCGATGGATCGACCCACGATCTGGTGACCTCCGACGATCCCTTTATCAAGGAATACCTGTCCTGAGAATATCTGTCCTGAGCCGCTAGCCGCCTGGTCGCTGCCCCGGCGCTGACCCTTGCTTTGCCCGTTTTGCACCGTTCTGCTAGGCTTTCCTGTCTTGGTTTTCAGTCTGCGATTGATAACCCCGGAGACTTGCCATGGGCTTCACGTTTCAAGGAGTGGACTTCATCGGTTTCGACGCTCTGCTCAGCGAGGACGAGCGTATGGCTCGCGATACAGCGCGGCAATTCGTCGAAGACAATCTCATTCCCATCATTGAGCAGTGCAACCGCGATGGACGCTTCCCGCAAGAGCTGGTTGCGCCCATGGGACGCCTCGGTTTCTTCGGCGCGAATCTCGAAGGATATGGCTGCGCCGGGATGTCCAATGTGGAGTATGGCCTGGTGATGCAGGAGCTGGAGCGCGGCGACTCTGGCTTGCGCAGCTTCGTCAGCGTGCAGTCTGCATTGGTCATGTATCCCATCTACACCTTCGGCAGTCCGCAACAGAAGGATGAATGGCTCCCACGGCTGGCGACCGGAGAAAAGATTGGCTGCTTTGGACTGACGGAGCCGGATTTCGGATCGAATCCGGGCGGAATGCGTACCCGCGCGCGCCACGTTGGCGAAGGATACATTCTGAACGGCGAGAAGATGTGGATTACCTCGGGCTCCATCGCGGATATCGCCATTGTGTGGGCCAAAGTTGACGACGAGGACGATAGCATCCGCGGCTTCCTGGTAGAGACGGACCGCCCCGGCTTCTCTGCCTACGATGTACACGGCAAATGGTCCCTCCGCGCTTCGGTCACCTCCGGCCTCTCTCTGCAGGATGTCTATGTTCCAGCGAGCAATCTGTTGCCCGCAAGCGGCGGCCTGAAGTCTCCGCTGATGTGCCTGAACCAGGCACGTTACGGAATCAGTTGGGGCGCCATCGGCGCAGCCATGTCCTGCTACGACACGGCGCGGCAGTATGCGCTGCTGCGCAAGCAGTTCCGCGATGAGCCCATTGCCAGCCACCAGTTGGTGCAGGAGAAACTAGCCTGGATGATTGGAGAGATCAGCAAGGCGCAACTGCTGGCGCTGCACGTCGGCAGGCTCAAGGATAACGACACACTAGGCTATGAACACATCTCGCTGGCGAAGCGAAACAACGTGTGGATGGCGCTCGAGTGTGCGCGCATGGCTCGCGATGTGCTCGGCGCGAACGGCATCACGGACGACTATCCAGTCATGCGTCACATGATGAATCTGGAGTCGGTGAAGACGTATGAGGGCACGCAGGACATCCATACCCTCATCATTGGCCAGAAGATTACCGGAATTGCGGCGTACTAACGCACTCTGGAACCGAAACGCGGGGCACGAGGGAGCACACCCGCTTGGCCTGACCTCGATTGTCCTAGACCGCCACGGTGAAGGAGTCTTCTGTCCTTGTGACCGGCCTGTACATCGTATCCCGCTCCACCGGCTCGCGGCCCGCTTCCCGAATCAGGCGGATCAGGCCGTCGCGGCGCAATCCCTGGGGAGTCTTCGCCCCGGCATCGTGGTAGATCTTCTCTTCCACCACCGTGCCATCGATATCGTCCGCACCAAAGCGTAGCGATATCTGGGCAATCTTCGGAGTCATCATCTGCCAGTACGCCTTGATGTGAGGAAAGTTATCCAGCATCAGACGGCTCACCGCAATCTGGCGAATATCCATCATGCCAGTAGTCGTAGTCAGGTGCCCGAGAGCCGTATTCGCCGGATGGAACGCCAGTGGAATAAAGGTCTGGAAGCCGCCGGTGTCGTTCTGCACAGCGCGCAGCTTCAGCAGATGGTCCACGCGGTCTTCATCGTTCTCGATGTGCCCGTAGAGCATCGTCGCCGTCGAGCGAAGCCCAAGCCCGTGCGCGATCCTGGCCGTCTCCAGCCACTCATCCCCATTGATCTTGTGATCGCAGATGATGTGCCGGACGCGATCGGCGAAGATCTCCGCTCCGCCACCCGGCATGGAGTCCACACCGGCGGCCTTGATCTTCATCAGCGTCTCCGGGATGGAAAGCTTCGCCCGCTTGGCCAGAAAGGCCACCTCCACCATGGTGAATGCCTTGATGTGCACCTTGGGGAAACGCTGCTTTAAGCCGGCAACAAGATCGAGGAAATATTCAAATGGCAGGTCGGGATGCAATCCGCCGACAATGTGAAACTCTGTCACCGCCTCGGTGTAACCGGAAGCCGCTGTCTCCCAGGCCTGCTCCAACGCCATGGTGTACGAGCCCTCGGCTCCCTTTTTGCGGCCAAAGGCGCAAAGGCGGCATGCGGCCACACACACATTCGTCGGATTGATATGCCGGTTGACATTGAAATAAGCGACATTGCCATTCATCTGCTCACGAACCCAGTTGGCAAGCCAACCCACCGCAAGCAGATCGCTGGATTGATAGAGGGCTACGCCGTCCTCATAGCTCAGGCGTTCGCGGGCAAGGACTCGCTCCGCTATGGGGTTGAGGCGCGGGTCATTGGTCCTGAAGGGATGGCGTTCCACGGTTGCCATTGTCTCGACTGTCATACTCTTCCATCATAAACGGAGCCGGGCTTCGGTGCAGAGGAGGCCGTCCTCCTATGCAGCAGGACCCGCCGGGGCCGCGACGCTGATACTATCGTGGAATTAAGAAAGCAAACCAGGGTCTTCCCATGCGCTTCTTTGCAAAGCTCGCCTGCTATACTCTCGCACTCTTTCTCTGCCACACCGCCCTGGCACAGCCGGGGGCGGCATCCGCTGCCAACAGCAACTTTCCCGTCGTGGCTTCTTACAACCTCGACAAGACCAAAGTGACTCTGCCCCGCGACTTGCAGGGAGAGATCAACCTTCTCATGCTGTCGTTTGCACCTGAACAACAGAAGGACGTTGATAGCTGGAAACCCATTGTCAAAGAGGTCGAAACTTCCCGCCCCGGCTTTCGCCACTACCTTGTTCCCGTCTTTTCGCGGGAGAATTTTCTCTCCCGCTGGTGGATGAACTCCTCCCTGCGCAGCCGCCTGCCCGCGAATGAAGAGCGGAAGTGGACGATCCCCCTTTACCTCAACCGCCAGAGATTTCTCAAGCAGCTGCAAATTGCCTCCGATCAGGAGATTACGCTGCTGCTGGTGGAGAAGAGCGGCCAGATCCTATGGCGGACGACGGGAGCGCTTACCGAAGAGAAACGTGCCGCACTGCAGGAGGCGTTGATGGCATCCGACAAAGCAGGCCGCTAGGTCCTCGTCCCTGCAACAGGCAGATTTTTCTCCATGACCATGGCATCGATGCGGTCCAGGTAATACCTGCGGAGGCGCGCCGTAGTCTGGTATCCGAGTCCGCTGTAGAATTCCTGCGCTGCGGGATTGTCGACCGCAACCTCCAGCACACACTTCCGTGCTCCCCGGGCGATCAGTTCCCTCTCCAGCGCTTGCATCAGCATACGGCCAATTCCCTGCCTGCGGTACGCAGGATCCACGTCGATGGTGATGATATGGCCGCCCACAACTGCTCCGCCGCGCCTCGTCAGCTCTGTGATGGCAAAGCCGGCCAGCCGATGGCCCGATGCTTCTACGATCAAGGTAAAATTGCGCGGATTCTCAGCCAGAAACTCGAACTCCGCAAACGAGTAGGAGATGCCCCTGCGGAAGCAGATCTGATCGAGAGAGTGCATCGCCGGAAGGTCATCCGGAACAAAACTGCGCAGGCGAACCGGTTCGCGGTTCGCCTGCGCAGTGTGAGGATGATCTTGCTCCACCGGAGTTAATGCGTTGCCGTGGAAGCCAGAGCGGGTTCTGTCGGCGGCTGCATCACCACCCCATCGAAGAGTGAGGCAGCAATCAACCTTCCCCCCGAAGAGCGCACGGTGTGAACGCTCCAGCCCGCGTCCCAGAACTTCAACTTCTTGTCGGACTCAGAGACCGCCAGCACCCATGTGGAACGCCACGATGTGACCAGAATACGCTGCAGTTCGGCATCGTAACTCAGGCCGTTCACATCACGGAAAGGAAGGCTCTCCAGGGCTTGCCAGGTTTGTCCCCGGTTTTCACTGTAGAAGAGTCCCTCTCTGCCCCCGATCCACAAGGTTCCGTTGGGAGAAGCGGCAACCGCCCGAATGGACGTCAGCTTGGCAGGAAGCGGAATCGGCTGCCACTCCTTGCCGCTGTTCTCGGATACGGCCAGACTGTCTCGGCGTGCCGCGAGTACAGTGTTCCCGGCAACCGCCACACCGAGCACGGACTGCTTCACAACCGGTCCCTGCCAGGTCGCTCCTTGATTGACGCTTAGATACACGCCCTCCGAGGTAGCCGCGAACCAGGTATCGCCAGTGGCGTCAATCTTGTTCACCCTGGCGTCCAGGACAGTAGCAGGTTGGGCAACCTGCACCGTCTTGGTGACTCGCTTCTTGCCTTTACCGATGTAGGTTTTGCGCTCGGTATAATTCGTTACCTTACTCAGCGCCTGCCAGTCACTCCCGCTCCAGCGGAAAACGCCGTGGCTGGTGCCGGCGAGTACGGTGCCATCCTTCGACTGGGAGAAGCTGAAAACGTCGCGCCCATTCAGCCCGCTGCTGCGCTGCTGCCAGTCCAGTCCATTGTCTTGAGAAACGAAGACGCCGCCATAGCCCTTATCGTTGACCACACCTGCATAAATGGTCTTCGGATTCCGGGAATCCAGCAGGATCGATGCCACCTGGCGCTGCGAGAACCCAGAATTGGAGCTGCGGAAGGAGAATGCTCCGTCGACGCTTTCCAGAACACCACTGCGATCTGTGGCCAGCAGGACATGCTGCGGATTGGACGGATCGACGTACACGTCGTTGACGATCACATCGGGACCGGTTACCCGCTGCCAGTTGATGCCTGCAAGAGTCGTGCGATACAAACCTTCCGTTGTCCCCGCATATACAGTGTTGCGGTTCACGGGATCCTGCATCAGTACGCGGGTTCGCCGCGCAGTCGACGGGATACCCTGCACCTTCTTGAACAGCTCCCCTGCGTTATCGCTCTTGTAGATGCCGGAGCAGGCGCTGGCATAAACCGTTGTCGGCTGTTTGGGATCAATGATGATTGAGAAGACATCGGAATCATCAATCACGCCTTCCTTGATGTTGTGCCAGCTCACGCCACCATCCGTCGTCTTCCAGGGCAGGTGCCACGTCCCCGCATAGATGGTCTGCGAATTCGCGGGATCAATGGCAATCGACTCCACTTCATGCAGCTCCATACTTCCGGCAGGGCTGATCAGTTTCCAGTGAAGTCCCTTGTCCTCGCTGCGGTACACGCCTTTCAGCGTTCCGGCGACCAGGATCTTCGGGTTCGATGCAGACTGCGCCAGAGCGCGGATCGATTGCCCCTGCATATCGGGCACAGAGTTCCAGTGAACCCCTTGATCGTTGCTGATGAACAAGCCTCCATCCGGATGGTCGACCACCCAGGCGGCAACGAACAATGTCTTTGTATCGGTAGGGTCGACGAGAATGTTATCGACAATCAGATCGTCCGTCTTGGCCAGCTTCGCCAATCGCTTCCAGGTTGATCCTCCATCCCGCGACTCATAGACCCAGCTATTCGTCGTTCCGAGATAGATGTGCTTGGCATTGGAGGCGTCTGCGGCGAAGCTTCGCGCGTCTCCCCCGTCGGGGCCAACAGGCAGCCACGCCGCGGAGGCGGCCATTACAAAACGGCCAGAGAAGACAGCGAAGAGCAGGAAGAAGAGCAGAAGATTGCGTTGTTTCCGTTGCGTCATAGTAAGTTTTTACACCGTGATCCAGTTCGGTATTTCTTGAAAGTTCGGCTACCACTGTTCCGTGCAACTTTCGACGGCCAGATCCGAAGGTGCGAAACGAAAGGGCTGACCGTAACTACCGGCCAGCCCTTTCTAGTTTAGAACACAAGCGGTACCACCTGCTTACTTAGCGGCCTTCTTGTGGTGGGTCTTGTGTTTGACAGCAGTGCGAGTCTGCGCCTTCACCGTTGACTCATCAAGCGGCGTAGTACCCTGCACGTCGTTGCTGAACGTGGCACCTGCAGGAACAAGATAATTTTGCACCTGGTTGGCATCCTGAGTACCAGTCTGGACCGAAATTCTTGATGGATCGATTCCCTTTTCGGTTACCAGGTAATTCTTGGTATTGACCGCGCGCTGTGCTGCGAGATCGGATACCTTGACTCTCTTCTTGCCCTTCTTGGGTGCCGCTTCTGTAGCCTTGTTGCCTACCAGTACAGCCGTTGCATCCGACTGCCGCTGGAGGTTAAGGGCCACATCGTCCAGGCAAGCCTTCGCTTCGTTGTCTACACGAGCCGGACGCTTCTTGTCGCGATCAAAGTTGATCGAGCAGAGCGTCTGGGTCTTCGCAACTGGCGGCGGCGGTGGCGCTTCCACGTTCACGTTGGTCGTTGAGGAAGCAGTCTGGCCCTTGTCATCCACCACATTGCAGGTGACGGTAATTGCGCCCGCCGGTGCACCGGTGGTGGTAAGAGTTGCCGTGTTGCCCGCACCGCTGATCTGACCAGCCGAGGTTGTATAGCTGTAGGTCAGAGTACGATTCTGCGGGCTGACACCCTGAGCTGTGATGGTGGAAGAGTCACCCGGCTTGATGGTGGATGGATTCGCCGAGCAGCTGACTGTCGGCGGCTCGAACTGCTTCACCGTCAGGTCAGTCGAGCAATCGGCGAACTGGCCAGCCTTCACGCCCTCGCTGACATTGCCCTTGATCGTATAGGTTCCAGGAGCAACGCCTGCGGTATCGATGTTTCCCGTCGCCGTATCGCCCGTTACCTTGACGCCGGTCGCGGTCCAGGAATACTTCGCAGTCTTCTTGGGATTCAGGTTTGCTGCAGTGCCAGTCACGGTCGCGGGATCACCGGGAAAGACCGAATTCGGGCTAACCGCGCAGGAGTACGTTACCGGCGGCGGCGGCACGATATTGCCAAAGTGATACAGAAGTCCCGTGCTCAAACGGGCAGCGTTGATGTTCGCGCGGCCACCGAAGATGTAGTGCGGAGCCACGGGCGCCTGCGGCCCGAAGTTCGCGTGCATATACTCGTAATCCGCCTGGAAGAGACGCAGTCCGAGATGGTGATTGAAGAGCGGAGTGTCGTAATCCATACCACCACCGACAGTCAGCGCCGGACCCCACGTATAAGGCTCGTGCAGGGGGCCTCCGATTCTTGCGCCGCCAGCCAGGGCATGAACGAAAGGCGTAACGCCCGTCGATGCGTTTGGATAACGCCCGATCAACCCGCCCTGGGCGGTGTAGATACCATCGTTTCTGCCATCCGGATGTGCGCCGAACTCACCCTGAATGCCGATGAACCGATTGAAGTAGTAAGCAACGCTTCCTATAGCGCCTAAATCAATCGACGAATACTTAACCGGCAACGCCGAACCGTCCGGGTTAATACCGGGAACATTCACTGTGCCCTTTGGGGCGAGGTAAGAATAACCTGTAAAAATATCGACCCGAGACGCAGACGGCTCTGCTGGGGCGGCCGGCTTTGAGGGGGTACTGCTGGGTGTACTGCTACTGGACGAATCCTGCCCGTAGAGACTCAACGATCCGAGCCCAACGGCACACGTAACAAACAGAATCCGGCTCAGAGAACTCATCGGACGAGCTAACATGCGTCTATCCTCCGCAACCATTACGTAGACTTGGAGATCTAATTTAGAGAAGTGAGCCGTACTATTGCGAACCACTCTCTCGAAAGCATGGTGATTTTATGCAACTTGCTGACAGCATTAACAAAACTACCATACTTCTATTTAGATTAGTGCACATTTTTCACGGATGAGTTGCCTTCGGCGACAATTTCGCAGGGGGAAGCGAATCAGTAAAGAGGGCATCTAGAAAGACTTATGGGGCGGCTCTCTCTCATTGCGATGTCTTCTTGGTTAATAGGTAACTGTTACAACGACAGTTTTCTAAGATAGTCCCTGGGACGAACTACCGAAGCTCGCGCTACGCCAGCGAAGCAACCTAGCCCTGGTAGTGCCGTTCCGACGCATATTCCGGCTGCAGATTCAGCGTGCGGCGAAGGCTGCCTTTTTCATTCAGAATCTTCTCTTGCAGAAGATTGATCGCGTAAATCAATTGCTCTGGGCGCGGCGGGCATCCCGGCACATACACGTCTACCGGTATGAACTGATTCACTCCCTGCACCAGCGCGTAGTTATTGAAAACACCGCCCGACGTCGCACAGGCTCCCATGGAGATGACCCACTTCGGCTCGGTCATCTGCTCATACAGGCGACGGATCACGGGCGCCATCTTCTGCGAGACGCGGCCGGCCACGACCATCAGGTCCGACTGGCGCGGGGATGGGCGAAACACTTCGGCGCCAAAACGGGCGATGTCAAAGCGCGAGGCTCCCATGGACATCATCTCAATGGCGCAACACGCCAGGCCGAACGACATAGGCCAGACGGAGTTTTTTCGGATCCAGTTCACGGCGAGATCCAGCGAGGTCATGATGATCCCCTCCGGTTGCTCATAGCCGTAACTTGTTTCGCGAATCTTCTCACGATTCTGCGCGCTGCTTTCGAGTGCTCCGAAAAGATAGCGGTCCTGGTTCCTGTCGCTCATATCCTTACTATACCTCGAAATCTTAAAGGAGCTATACCACAGAGGAGTTCCGTCGCGCGCATCTTTTACTACCGAGTTTGCAGGGAGATGGGTGTGCCTGGAAACCACAGGCATGGTTCTCATGCATGGATTTCAGACATACCTCTCAGGGAAGCGATCCTTCTCCTGTCGTGACAATCGTGGTTTCCCGGTACGTGCCGGCGGGTGGCGATAATTCGATTCGATTTCGTCCCTGGGCCTTGGCGCGATAGAGGGCCTGGTCCGCGAGGATCAGCAGATCATTGACAGAAGTTGCCTCGTCTCCTGCTGAGAATCCGGCCATGCCAAAACTCGAGGTCACAAGTACCGTTCGCTGGCCAACCCGCAATGGTGCAGCGCAGACTGATTGCCAGAGATGGGTCAATCTCTCTTCCCCGCCCTCGCGCGACCAGCCGGTGAGCACAATCAGGAACTCCTCTCCGCCATACCGCCCGACAGCGTCATACTCCCGCACGGCATCTTTCAAGCGTGTAGCGATCGCGCTCAGAATCTCATCGCCTACCAGATGCCCGAAGGTGTCATTGAACTGCTTGAAATGATCCACATCGGCAATGATGACCGCCAAGCCGCCTCTTTCGCGGTCCGCCCTCTTCCACTCACGGTCCAGCACTTCAAGAATCGCGGTGCGATTCAGAAGGCCCGTCAGGCCGTCTCTGGTCGCCTGCTGCCGCAACACTTCCCGAGTCGCCAGAAGTTCGCGCCGTTCTGCCTGGAGAGCATGGGTACGTTCGGCGACCAGCTTCTCCAACCGCTTCTGCCTCTCCAGCAGACTTCGCAATCTCCAGCGCAGCAGCAGCGCCACAAGGAACACGATCCCGATCCCCAGCAGGCCCCAGGCGGTTGGGGTTCTCCACCACGGGGGAGTGACTTCAAAGCTGAGAACAGCGGGCGGAGAAACCCGGTGGAGCCCGGAATCAGCCGAAATAACTTCGAAGCGATACTTTCCTGGAGGCAGCTTGGGGTATCGCACCGAGCGGTCTCGTGTGGAGACCCAATCTTCCTCTAAGCCCACCAGTCGGTAGCGAAAGGAGATGGCGCCTTCGTTGCGATAGCTGAAGACGGCAAAGTTCACCTTCAGGTCGCCGCTCTGCCACGGCAGGCTGCTTTTCGCCGCAGGATCGAGCTGATGGCTGCCCCAGAAGGCATCCGTTATGGTGGTTGTCAGGGGGCGCACGGTGGAAGGCGTATCCGGATAAACCAGGTGCGAGAGCCCGGCGCTGGTACCGATCCACGCAGACCCATCGGATGCCAGTAACAGGGCGCCTTCATTGGTATCGTTCCAAAGCAGCCCTTCGTCCTGGTCGAAGTGCCGCCAGCGCCCGGATTGCAACAGATCGATGCCTTGATCGTTGATGATCCATACCCAGCCGCGCCGGTCGATGGCGATTCCATTCACATACTCCGAAGAGAGTGTGGGAGTGGTAAAAATCTGCACTGCTCCGACTGTATCGTTCTCGACGCGCAGCCGCGCGACACCTCCGAATTTTCCTGCCACCCATACCTGGCCGCCGGTGCTGACAGCAACAAGGGAGATAAAGCCACCAACCTCCTCGTTGTGCATCTGCACCCGATGCCAAAGCCCTGCGGTGCGATGGAACAGGCCGCTCGCGGTGCCAAGCCAAAGGGTTTTATCGGGAGCCTCGGTGATATCTCTGAGTCGCGCGCGCTTGAGGAGTGGAGAATCGTCGAGCACCGGTTTACTCTGCCCATGCGGCGCTGCGGGAATACTGTAAAGGCCCCCACGCGTGATGGCCCAGAGCGTATCGGAGGAGTCGATGAATATCTTGTGGACCCCGTACGCCACCTTTACTGTCTCGTAGGTATTGGATTCAGGATGAATATGGAGCAGCACCCCGGAAAAATCCCCGAACCAGATGCTGCCATCCAGATCGCTGACTGCCGATTGCAGGCCCACCAGATGCGGAGGGAGTGGGCGAGCGAACGGCCGGAACTTCTGACGGCCGCTGTCGCTGACATCGATCGTGTCGCCATTCCCCACCCAGATACGCTTCTGGCGATCGATCGCGACGGCAAAGACGGACGGATCGCGAATCCCCTGTGGCGTGGACCAGTGCTCCCAGTCGCCGTATCCCAGCCACTTGAACAATCCGCGTCCGTGGCTGCCAACCCAGACAATACCCTCCCGGTCCACAAAGAGCTGGGTGATGTTCGAGTCCGGGAGGCCACGAGAAGGATCGATCCGATCCCATGACTTGCCGTTAAAGCGTGCGATGCCGCGCAACGCAGGAGTCAGGATTCTGCCGCTCGGGTCCTGAATCAGCGCCGCGTTGGACGCGTTCCGAGGATCAAAGAGAAATCCAGCCGAGGCATCGCGGAACACGGAGGAACCAGCCCGGCGTTCCAGCACATGTCGGTCGCCCCGAGCCCATAGGTTCCCTGCGCCATCTTCTGCCAAGGCAATGTATCGGTCCCCGGGCACGCCATCGTGGACACCCAGCTTGCGGAATCCCTGGTCCGTGGTCTGGCATATTCCCTGATCGCAGCCCGTCCAAACCCCTTCGCTCGCCGTTGCCAGAATACTGTTGATGCGCAGATTGCCTGGAACCTGCGGATGACGAGCCTCATACGGCAGGACGCTCCACCCATCGCCGGCTGGCTCGACGGAATAGAGATCGTGCATTGCATTGATGAGGACCTCTCCCGCCCGGGTCGAGGTTATCGATGAGGCATCGTCCATCTCCAGAGACTTGGCGCCGCCCACCAGAGGACGGAAGCGATCGTTTTTCAGGAAAAAGACACCCGTTGGTGTACCAGCCCAGAAAATTCCGCGGGAGTCGAGGTGGGCCGAAATAACGAAGGGATTCTCCAACCCCTCCTTTCGCCCATACGCTACGAATCGGGACCCGTCGTAGCGGAATAGACCATTTTCGGTGGAAATCCACAGAAAACCAGTGCGGTCCTGCAGAATGCCCCGAATCGCCAGATTTTCAAGTCCCTCTCTCTGCCCATACTCCTTGAAGGTCACGCTTTGTGCAGACGCAAGTGTGCCGACGCCGATCAGTACGGCGATTACCACGAGGCGGCGCAATTGAGTGATCCTTCTCATCACTTGGACGCTGTAGATACACCTTGCACTGCCATCGGCAGACTTGCACTCACCCAATCGTAAGTTCGCAACCCACTTGCGTTTGCCATAGATAACACGCCGCGCCACCGGTCCGATGGTTTTCGCCATTTTCTAAATGCGAAAAGTGTGTAAAAGTAAAACGCAAAGCATAAGGGCAACCCATCGTCACTTTTAAGACTTCTGATCCCGCCTCGAAGCCGATTTTCGGGCGAATCGACGGGGACCACTCATCTTACACGGTAATAACTGCACCTTTTGAACTTTCAACACTCCTTTGGAGGGCCATTGCGTCGCTTTACAGCACAGTTGTTTCTTGGACTACTCCTATGTACCTTGTTCCCTCTCAGCGGGCTGGCGCAAAGCCCGGCTCCTGCTGGCGCAGGAGCGGATATCTCCGCCACCGGCCCGGCAGACCGCATTGCGAAGCTCGAGAGCCAGGTTGCCGATGCGCGTTCGTCGGCGGATAACTCGTGGATGCTGGTAAGTTCCGCCCTGGTTCTGATGATGACCGGCCCCGGTCTTGCCCTGTTTTATGGCGGTCTGGTCCGCAAGAAGAACGTGCTGTCCACCATGATGCAGAGTTTTACCATGATGGCGATCATTTCCATCCTGTGGGCACTGGTCAGCTACAGCCTTTGTTTCGATTCGGGAAACAGCTTTATTGGTGGACTCCACCATGTCTTTCTTCGCGGGGTAGGTCTGGCGCCCAATACGGATTACGCGCCAACGATTCCCGAGCAGACGTTCATGATCTACCAGATGATGTTCGCCGTAATCACTCCGGCACTGATCACCGGCGCATTTGCCGAGCGTATGAAGTTCAGCGCGATGGCGGTCTTTCTCATCCTCTGGTCGCTGTTCGTCTATGATCCGATGGCCCACATGGTCTGGGGCAAAGGGGGTCTGCTGAATGCCTCGTTTGGAGGCCACTTCCCCACCCTGGATTTTGCCGGCGGCACAGTTGTACACGTCACTTCCGGCGTCTCGGCGCTGGTTTGCGCGATCTACCTCGGCAAGCGCCTGGGGTATCCCCGCGAACCCATGACGCCGCATGCCGTGGTCCTCAGCTTTATTGGCGCCTGCCTGTTGTGGGTTGGCTGGTTCGGATTCAATGCCGGCAGCGCGCTAAGTGCCAGTGGGCTGGCAACCAGCGCTTTTGTAAACACTCACCTGGCCGCCGCTGCCGCCGCTCTGGGCTGGGGTGCTGCCGAGTACGTGCGGAACGGCAAGGCAAGCGCCCTGGGAGCCATCTCCGGTGCGGTGGCCGGCCTGGTCGCTATTACTCCCGCGGCTGGCTTCGTCCAGCCCATGTCCGCTCTGGTCATTGGAATCATCGCGGGCATCTTCTGCTTCCTGATGGTGACTGTGGTCAAGAAGATCTTCGGCTACGACGACTCGCTGGATGCATTCGGCGTTCACGGAGCGGGTGGGACGCTGGGTGCGGTACTGACCGGCATCTTTGCTTCGAGCGCAATCAACCCGATCTTCAAGAAAGCCGATGGAACCGTTCTGCCTTCGGGAGCGATCCAAGGCAACTTTCACCAGATACTCAATCAGCTTGCCGGAGTCACCATAGCCTGGGTCATTTCGATCATAGGCACCCTGGTGCTTCTCAAGCTGGTGGATTTAGTCATCGGATTGCGCGTCTCGCCCGAGGAAGAGGATGAAGGCCTCGACTTGACGCAGCACGGTGAGGAAGGTTACGACTGGGCATCCTGATCTCCGCCAAGCGGTCTTCGGATATGTCAAGCTGATACTCTGATTTGCCTGAGGCTTTGATATGCAAAAGATAGAAGCAATCATCCAGCCGTCGAAGCTGGATGCTGTGAAGGACGCCCTGATGGAGGTAGGGATCGAGGGCATGACGATCCTCGACGCCCGCGGTCATGGCCGTCAAAAGGGCCATACCGAGTTCTATCGCGGCCGGGAATACACGGTAGATCTCCTGCCTAAGATAAAGCTGGAACTGGTGATCAACGACGAGCTGGTCGAGAAGGCTCTGCAAGCCATTCTGGGTGCGGCACGAACAGGCAAGATCGGCGACGGCAAGATCTTCCTCTCCAGGATCGACGAGGCTATCCGCATCCGCAACGACGAAAGAGGACCTTCGGCCCTCTAGCCTTTCTCCCACGGATGCGGTGCGCACGCCGCGCCGCATCCCCAACTTCCGGAAAGTGCAGGGCATGATACCTGAGTCCATACTGATTCCTGAGCTTCGCGAACAATATCAGCAAGACTCCCTCGCCCTGCGCGAAACATTTGAGCGCAACAGTAACGGCATCTCTGCCATCCACCGGCGGACCGCACTGGTCGATGAGATCCTCCGCAGGCTGTGGACCGGGCTGGCCGGGGAACCGGCACGCATCGCGGTCGTGGCAACCGGAGGCTATGGCCGCAAGGAGCTCTTCCCCTGCTCGGATATCGACGTGCTCTACCTGTGCGGCGACGAAGAGGCGGAGAGGACATCCAGGGAAGCGATCCGCGCCTGTAACCAGGCGATGTGGGACATTGGACTACGCGCCAGCCCGGCCACTCGCAATCTGCGGGAGTGTGACCGCTTCGATCCAGACAACATCGAGTTCACGCTCTCGCTGCTGGACCGTAGATTCCTGACCGGTGAGTTCCCTCTCTACAAGAAGCTGCAGGACGATCTCATTCCTGAGCTCGTTCTGCGCGAGTGGAACACAATCGCGCAAAAGCTGGCGGAGATCGCCCGCAATCGCCATGCCAAGTACGGCAACACCATCTTCCATCTGGAACCGAACATCAAGGACTGTCCCGGAGGGCTGCGCGACCATCATTTTGCGCAGTGGTTCGCGCTGCTGTTCGCTCTGCGTGAGAGTAAAGAGTGGCCGCGGAGCACCGTCTTCCCCAGCCCACATGGCGATGCGGAATCGGCCTTTGAATTTCTCAGTGCGGTGCGCTGCTTCCTGCACTTCCGCTGTGGCCGCGATGACAATACGCTGGATTGGCACTCCCAGGACGAAGCCGCGGCTTTGAGCATCGGCCTGGAGACGCGCGGCACGGCCGATCCTGCCTACTGGATGCGAACCTACTATCGCCACGCGCGCACCATCTATCGCCGCGCCATGCTGCTGATGGATGACCTGCCGCCCGTCCGGGCCTCGTTTTACCGCCATTTACGCCGTCGTCGTACTCCGCTCGCAGGAACCGACTTTTACGTGGAAAACGGCCGCGTCGATCTTGCGGAGGCTGCCCAGGTCAATGACGCCGATGCGATTCTTCGCCTCTTTGCACTGATCGCGACCCACGGCTACAGCCTGAGCCAGAACGCCGAGGACCGCATTACCGACGCCCTGCCGGTTCTGGCAGTGCATATGCCCGAAGGGCCGTTTCTGTGGAACTGTCTCCGCGAAGTCCTGCTCGGGCCGCACGCTGCCCACGCCCTCCGCACCATGCACGCACTCGGCATCCTGGAGCTGCTGATTCCGGAGTTTCATGGCATCGATGCTCTCGTGATTCGCGACGCATACCACCGCTACACGGTCGACGAACACACCTTCCTCGTCATCGACAACATCCACACCTTGCGCCAGCCAACTCAGGAGTGGGAGAAACGCCTCGCCACGCTGCTGCCGGAGCTGGATCGCATGGATCTCTTTCTGCTGGCGCTGCTGTTGCATGACATTGGCAAGGCCCGCCGCACCGGCGAACACACCCAGCAGAGCGTGGAACTGGCCGAGAGCCTGCTGGCCCGCCTGGACTTCGACTCCGAGGAACGCGACACAATCCGCAAGCTGATCCGCAATCACCTGGAGATGTCGCTCGCCTTGCGCCGGGATATATTCGACGCGGACAACATTCGCCACTTCGCCGAAAAGATCGGCACGCCGATGCAGCTCAAGATGCTCACCCTGATGACCTATGCCGATATCAAGGCGGTTCATCCGGACGCACTGACTCCCTGGAAGGCGGAGACGCTCTGGCAGCTCTACATCGCGACATCGAACTTCATGGACCGCAGCGTCGACGAGGTCCGCTACCACTCCGATATTGACCCCACCCTGCTCTATCGCATCCGCTCCATGGTTCCCGATCGCGAAGCAGAGTTGAAGCAGTTTCTGGAGGGCCTTCCGCAGCGCTACCTGCAGACCCGCCTGCCGGAGCAGGTTCGCAAGCACTTCCTGATGGCCGCAGAACTGGACGTGCATCCGGTGCGGGTAGGGTTCCGCCTGGGACGCCAGCTCTGTGAACTGACGGTGATTACCCGCGACCGGCCCATGCTCTTCGCCGATATGGCTGGCGCTCTCTCCGCCTGGGGCATGAACATCATCAAGGCGGACGCCTTCTCCAACGATGCCGGCGTGATTGTGGATACCTTCCACTTCACCGACAGCTTCCGCACGTTGGAGTTGAACCCCTCGGAGATCGAGCGCTTCAAGGAAAGCATTCGCCAGGTAGTCTCGCGCGAAATGCCGGTCGAAGTTCTGATGCAGGGCCGTGCCACGAACCGCTATGGCGGGGGCAAGCTGGACGTGCAAACACGCCTGAGCTTCGACAACGCTGCTTCCCAGCACAGCACCCTGCTGCAGGTAGTGGCACAGGATGGACCGGGGCTGTTGCGCACCGTCGCCTGCTCGCTCGCGGAGCATCATTGCAATATCGAGGTGGCCCTGATCGACACCGAAGGCGAGATCGCCATCGACGTCTTTTACCTCACGAGTTTGGGGCAAAAGCTGGAAGACGATCTCTGCGGCAAACTTGCAACCTCCCTTACCGATGCCTTGGAAGCGCTGCACGCATAGCTGGTTCTATTTTTCTTGCGGAAGGGGCTAACAGATGAATCTCAATGAGTGAATTGGGCTGTTGGCGTAAATAGAGAATCTCGAAGTGCAGACGGTCCGTGGAAAGTGTCATTGGCCCTGAGATTGATCAACTGCTCTGGTGGGGGAGCGCTTTTGAGGCAGGAAAATGGTGAAGACCGGGTTGGGAGCAGAATCCCTTGCGGTGCTTCTCAAACTCGCCAAAAAGGCCGAGCGACCGATGTTTGGGGTCTTTAGCCGATGAGGTATTTGCTCCCCGGCAACAGCGAGAGCAGCTTGAGCCCGAGATATGTAATAAGGAAAGTAGTGAATGCGATCGCTGGAATGCGCACAAACGCATTCCCGATCATGGGCGCCATGCGGGTATGGATGGCGTTGAGTACGATGATGTGCGCCAGGTACATGCCATAGCTCATGCGCGAAAGATCGTCTATCAATCGCCATAGGAGGCTGTTGCCGCGATTCGCATGAATATTTCGGAAGAGCAGGAAAAGTCCTGCTGTCATGATCGCAACGTTCAGCGTGGTGAAGTTCCACGTCAGCTCGAGGCTCTTTACTTCGTGCTCGTAACCAAGTCTGTAGAGAAACCCTCCGGCGGTAGCGGAGTAACCCACCACAATCATGCCGATTGCGAGCCAGTCAATACGCGACGAAGGCGCCATCCAGAATCGCTTAATGTAGGCGGCCAGTACGGCATAGCCAATGAAGCCTGAGAAGTAGTAGAGAGTTGGCGTTGCATTCCAATAACATTCGCCCCATACCTCTGCGAAGAAAAGGTGAATGAAGGGCAGCGTCAATGTCAAGCCCCACAGCGCTAGGAAGAGTTCCATGCTCTTGCGGCTTGCCGATACGATCCACGGCGAGAACACGGGTGCGATAAGGTAGATCGCCATCAGCATGTAGACGAACCATAGATGGCCGACTTCGGTGCCGTAGTTGACGGGGATTTTGGCGATGTTGAGCAATGCGGTCTGAAGAGTGATCGCTCCTTGCGCGTAGTAATAGAAGGCGTAGACTGCGCACCAGATCACGAAGGGAATCAATACGCGTGTAAAGCGCTTCCGGAAGAATTTACGCTCATCTTCGATGGGAAAAAGGAAGAATCCGGTAATCATGACGAACAGCGGCACGCAGACGCGCAGGAGCGAGTTTGTCCATCCGACGGCCCAGGACCCAGCCGTGTGCAGTACGGTTCCGTCTGGTGATATGTACTCGAACTCGCCGGCGTGGATCTGCATGACCATGTAAATCGCAATAACGCGCAAGAGATCGAAGCCGCGATGCCGCGTGTGGACGGGAGAAGCTGAGATTTTCAAGATATGCGGGTTCCAGTTATTTGAAGATGATAGTGAAAGTCTCGTTGGTGAGAACGGTGTAATGGGAAGCTGCGTGAGAAGTTGACAGACCGCGTTGTGCCCAATGCTACCCGTTGATGATAAATCGCCGAGTCGCCCATTGACGACTTCTTGTCTGCACAATCGCCATCTCGGACAAGTGGCGAGAGCAAACTTCCCCCTATTTCTTGGCCAGCTTATGCTTGATTCGGTCAGATTATGGCTGAAAAGACAGGGGCGGCCTTATTTGGCAGGCTTCTGTGCAGGAGCAGAGTCCGGAGACCTGTCATTCAACGTGTAGATAATCTCGTCCGGGCGGGTGTAGTGAAGATGCTCTTTCGCCTCATGCTCGATCGTCTTGGGATCGGCCTTCAGGCGTTCGACGTGGTCTTTGAGTTTTTCGTTCTCATCCTGCAGCGAATTGATCTCCGTCTGCAGCGCCTTGTCTTCGTTCCGCTTCTGCTGATATGCGGTGATGCCGTTATGGCCCACCATGACGTGGTATCCCAATAGAATGGCAAAGGCAATGGCCAGCACCGTAGCGATACGGCGCCGCGATTCAAACAGCATCCGCAACGTTCGTGTCGGCATGCCCACGGCAGGAGCGGGATTGGGAGTCTTCGACTGCAAAACTTTGAGGCCTCGGTTCTATTAGAAGTCACATACACGGGAAGTCAGGTACATGAAGGAGAACGGACGCTTCGCCATCCAAGGAACCCCCTCCCCTTCAGTGGACTTTTCCTGGCGCGTGGAGTCAAGGGGAACTTTCCCTGATTTCGCGTGGAGGAACCAGCTTTGGCAAGCAGATTCCAATATGGTTCCACAATTTTCCTGAATTTGCAGGAGGCAGACGATGAATCCAGAAGCAATCTCCCACCCGATACGCGCAAGAATCGCCATCAGCAGTGCGGCGACCCGAGAGGAGGCCCATAGGATCGCTCATGCGCTGCTGGAGGCCAGAATTGCTGCATGTGTCAATATCGTGGAACACATCCACTCCATCTATCGCTGGCAGGAAGAGGTGGAAGAGGCGGACGAGGTCATGCTGTTTATAAAGACCACCGAAGATCACCTGATCGCTGTGGAAGAGACCCTTAAGACCCTGCATAGCTATCAACTTCCGGAGTTTGTAGTGCTGCCGGTGGTGGGTGGCAGCCTTGCATATTTACAGTGGCTTACGACAAGTGTGAGATAAATCTCCGGCATCTTTGTTATTCTGACGCTGGCTCCAGTGATGCATATTCTCTTCGCAGTCCTGTTGGCTTGCCTCGTTGCGCTGCTCTGGGCGGTCTTCTCCGTGGCCCGGCATATTCGGCGCCACGACAACGAGCACAAAGGTAACCAGACGGTAACCAGCGATACCGGGAATCTGCCTTCGCAGGGCAACGCAGAGATAGCATCTTCGGCCAATCGGCCGGAGGGAGAATGAGGGCTTCCAGCAGATGGCGCACTTGGATAGCGGGATGACAGGTAGTCTGGCAAAGGCGGGTTGGATCGAGGCAGGTGCTACCCGAGCAGGGGCGGCTCTCCGCCCTGTGAGTCTGGCGATTGCCGGATCGCTGTTTGTAGCAATCTGCGCCCACATTTCGGTGCCGCTCCTCTTCAGCCCTGTGCCGCTCACATTGCAACCCTTTGCCGTCCTGCTGCTAGGTCTGCTACTGGGTCCGGGCACTGCCTTTGCCGCGCTGGCGCTCTATCTGGCTGAGGGAGCAGCAGGCTTCCCCGTCTTTACTCCGAACGGAATCGGTGGAATCCTGCAATTGCTGGGACCAACCGGCGGCTATCTGCTCTCGTATCCCTTTGTGGCGGCGATGGTTTCCTGGCTGAAGCGCCAGGCGGAGCCGAAGTTCTCCACCCGGGCGTACTCCGCGGCAGCCGGCAGCATCCTGATTCTGCTTTGCGGAGCCACCTGGCTGACGCTGCTCACGCATGCTCAGCCCAAAACGATTTTGAATACCGCTGTACTTCCCTTCGTTCCCGGCGATACGCTCAAGGTGGTAGCTGCTGCCGCACTGGCTACGGCCTGGTTCCGTATCCGCGGACGACAGCCACAAGGCGATGCCGACTGATAGATTGTTATAGCAACCGACAAGGATAAGGCTGATGTACGACTCCTTCTCCCCGCAGTAGAAAGGACCAGTAGAGAGTGACTGCAACTTCATCATCCCCACAGCCCGATACAGGCAACAAAGCTGCTGCTTCGGCGACAGGCGCTCGCGAGATCAAGATCGCGCACAGCCCGGACTCCGACGACGCTTTCATGTTTTACGGGCTCGCTACCAACAAGGTTCGTGTGAACGGTCTTAAATTCACGCACACGCTCTGCGATATTGAGACGCTGAATCGCAAGGCCATCTCCGAGCCGTTCTACGATGTCACCGCCATCTCGTTCCATGCCTACCCCTACATGCAGGAGAACTATGCCCTGATGTCGTGCGGCGGCAGCGTTGGCGAGGGCTACGGCCCGATGGTCGTCGCCAGCCGCAAGATCAAGCCGGAAGAGCTGGGCAAGATTCGTGTTGCGGTTCCCGGAGAAATGACCACGGCCTACCTGGCGCTGAAGCTGTTCGATCCCAAGATCGAGACCGTGAACATTCCCTTCGACAAGATTATTCCGGAGGTCGTGGCCGGCAACTTCGATGCGGGTCTGATCATCCACGAAGGCCAGCTTACGTACGCGACCAACGGCCTGCAGAAGGTGATCGACCTCGGCGTCTGGTGGCGCGACCTGACGGGTCTGCCTCTGCCGCTGGGCGGCAACGCGATTCGCCGCAGCCTGGGGCAGGAGACCATGGTGACGGTGACGCAGGCGCTGCGCGAGAGCATCCAGCACGCGCTGGATCATCGCGAGGAGGCTCTGGCCTATGCCATGCAGTTCGCACGCGATCTGGATCCGAACCTCGCCAACCGCTTCGTCAGCATGTACGTGAACGAGCGGACCCTGGCTTACGGCGACGACGGCAAGGAAGCGATCCGCAAGCTCCTTGAGCTGGGCTATGAACGCGGCGTCATCCCCATGCCCACCAAGGTCGAGTTCATCGGCTAAAGATCAATTCGGGCTGAAGACCGATCCGGATCAACACGGGTGGCTCTTCGGAGCCGCCCGTTTTCTTTGCCTGCTCCATCTCAGGAAATCGTGCCGTTTGCCGATAGACAAGAGGAACGATGTCCAAGAGAGCGGAAGCCCTATGAGCCCTGAAAACACGACGCGTCCGCTTATCCTGCTGGCAGACCACAACCCGGAGTCCTCCAGTGCGCTTACGGCTCTGCTGGAATCGTGGAAATACTCGGTCGAAGTCGTATGTAGTGGACCCGAGGCCCTGGCCCGCCTGAATGGAGCCAACCCTCCGGCGGTGGCGCTCCTCGAAAACAGACTTCCGCAGCTATCCGGCATTGAGGTCGTCCAGGAGTGGCATCGGCACCCCCATGCAATGCCCGTCTGGACCATGATCCTGAGTGATGATGCTTCCGTGGAACAGGTGATGGTGGCGAAAGACGCCGGGGTTGACGACTTTCTCGTCAAGCCAGTTGCCGCCATGGAATTGCAGGTGCGGCTGAAGACCGCGGAGCGGGTCCATGCCCTTCACTGCGAACTCCACCAATCCATCGCCGCAGTGCGCTTCCAATCTGCCCACGATAACGTGACCGGCCTGTGGAATCGCGAGCATATGCTGGGAATGCTCTTCCAGGAGACGGACCGCGTACAGCGCATGCAGACTCCGCTCTGCTTCATGCTTCTGGGCATTGACGGTTTCCCCGCGGTCGTTCAGCAGTATGGCATGAAGGGCTCCGACGAGATCCTGCGGCAACTGGTGGAGCGCTTCCGGCGCTACCTGCGCAGTTATGACCTGATCGGCCGGTATGGCGAAGGCCAGTTCCTCATCGCCCTCCCCGGATGCTCCTCCGACGATGCCGTTGCGCTCGGCGAGCGCCTGCGCCGCATGATCTTTCGCAGAACCTTCACTGTGGGGGTAGAACCGGTCAAGCTGACCGGAAGCTTTGGCATTGGCCATAGCAAGGGCCGCTCGCCTCTGGTGGTTCTCCGCGAGACAGAGCATGCGCTTAGCCAGGCGAAGCTCGCCGGTGGCGACTGCGTATTCCGCTTTGGCGACGCTCCGCCGCTCGCACAGCCGGAACAACTCCCTGCGGATGCGGCAGAAGGCAGCGACGTCGCGCCCTCGAGCCAAACCGAAGGGCAGCCTCTCCGATAAGAAATGTAAGAAAAGAAGCGTCTGGGCAAGACGGGAGTCTGGCCAAACGGAGATGGCAAGATGGGCCTGCCAAGCTCCAGCTTTGGCAGGCCCGGTAGAGCACCTCTCGCGCGGAATCAGTCGCCGTCGGAGTCCTTGTGGTGCGCATGCGGCTGGGTGAGCATCGTCGGCACCGGCTTGCTGCCCATGGCGTCGCGCCAAAGAACCACGTTCAGCTTTTGTGCATCCGCCTGATCGGCATGACGAAAATCCATGCGGCTGGATTCCTTCGCTCCCGGAGAGGATGCCGTGTTCATCTCGTAGATCATTCCATTGTCGCGATTGCTGTAGTCGGCCTGGAACGAAGGCTGGTCGCCCTCGCCTGCGAACAAGGGCGACAGAAGAGACGAAAATGCGTCGTTGTTGTTCATCGGCGGCAGTCCCAGCAAGTCCTCCATCGTCCGGACGATGCTCACCGTCGAGTAGAAGTCGTGGTGCACGACAGGGGTCTGCGCGTGCGGAGCATATTTGCTGACCACCAGGGCGATGCTGCGGTGGGCATCCACGTGATCGGCGCCATCCTGGGCGTCATCCTCCAATACGAAGAATGCCGTGTCGTCCCAGTAGGGGCTGTGCGAAACCGCCTCGACGGCGCGGCCTACCGCCAGATCATTGTCCGCAATGGAAGCGCGGGGGCGCGGAGAACCGGGTTTGGTCCCCGCAGTGTGATCGTTCGGCAGGCGAAGAAGGATGAAGGAAGGCATCTCGTCGGTGCCCTTCTCACGCGTCTCTACCCAGCCGCGGAACTTTGTCAGGAACTCTTCCACCCGCCACTGATCGGGAAAGCTGAGGTTAAAGTCCGGAAACCTGGGATCGAAGTTCCCCCGCAGCTCCGGCTTGGTAGCCGTGTTTTCCTGGATCAGCGGAACCGCCCAGGGATAAGGGCTGACGCCTCCGCCATAGTTTTGCGGTACGGGCTCGCCCTTGCGAATCCGGCTGATGGGGCAAGGTGCTCCCACCGGTTCCGGCGTGCCTTCCAGCGGAGAGGCCGATCGGGGAGCTTCGCCGGAGTCGTCGCAGAACCGGGTAGAGACATACTCCCCGAAGTGATACAGGCTCTTATGATTTCGCGCGAGGTTGGTCCAGAGATAGCCGCTATCCGGCTCATTCACGTCGGGTATCCCCTCCGCCAGCGGATAGCCTTCTTCGTTTACGCCTTCGAAATCGTAGTGGCGCTGCGCTCCGCGATAGCTCTGCTGCCACGTCTTCTCGGTGTAATCGCTGGTGATGGCCGCGGTAGACCAGACGTGGCCGTCTCCCGAAACCTCTCCCGAGTCGTAGAAGTTGTCGATGACGCCGAACTGCTCTGCCAGCTTGTGCTCATTGGGCGTGATGGCACGGCCATACATCGTCAGCGAAGGATCGCCGTCGCCCACGCCAAGATCGCCCAGGATCTGATCGTAGGTACGGTTCTCCTTGATGATGTAGATGACGTGACGGATGGGATTGGCGCCGTTGCGGAAGACGACATGCCTGGCTTCCGCATTCATGCGGTTGCTGGTCAGCGCCTCCGCAGTGAGAGACTTCAGGTTCTGTTCAGCATCGGCGCGATCTATGGTCGCCAGAGACCCGTAGAGAAGCGTGGCGATATAGGTGTGTTCGCGGTGTGTGCGCTGCTCCCCGTCCACGCGTCTTTGCATCGCCTTGTTGGGTCCTGTACCGGTGCCCTTGGCCGTGGCCACGTAAAGCTGATTGCCACGTACTGCGACAGCTGTGGGATACCATTCCGTGGGGATAAAGCCGAGGGCCTTTACCGGAGGCTTCTCACCCTGGGACTTTCCATGGATGGCGAGCGCGTCGAAGACCGCGACTGCGTTCGAACCGGAGTTGGCGGCGTAGATTCGACGGCCATCGGGCGAGGCGGCAACCGCGTCGGGCATTGCGCCGAAGTAGCTCTGGCCAGGCAGGCGCGTATCGAACATTCCGGCCACGTGCATTCTGCCGTTGATCTCCACTGCGGCAATCACATCGCGATTCGCCAGAGCCACGTAGAGCATCTTTTCATCCGGGCTAAAGGCAAAGGCCGTGGGGTGCGAACTGGCTGAAGTAGCGCGCTGCGGCGGTAGCAGCGGGAGGCGCTGCACGACGGTTCCCTTCACCAGATCAAGCTCTACAATGGCCGAACCGTTCCAAAGCGCGACAAAGCCACGGCGGCCATCTCTTGTCGCCGCAACCGCTATCGGAAACGCGGCTGGAACGACGGCGTTGTCCGATAGATCGAAGCTATGGACCACCTGTCCGCTGGCGGAGTCCAGCAGCAACGCATTGTCGGAGAATTCATTGGCGACCAGGATCCGCTCGCTCCCGCCCTTGCTCTTGACCACCGCAAGGCCCGCCGGTGCAGAGATGGCGTTTCCTTGCGGAATCCTGGCTCCGATGGATCCTTGCGCCTTGCCTTTGGCCAGCTTTTGCAGCGGAATCGCAATCAGCCGCTCCGCCGTTGGAACCCCGCCGCGAAAGGCATAGACCGCGATGGCATTCCCGGTCTTCTTTGCCCCGTCGCCCTCCGGCTCGGTAAGCGAATCGAAACTGGCATAGAGATGCGCGCCATCGGAACTGAATGCCAGTCCCTGATACATGGTCTGGGGCAGCGAACTCCGCGTGCGCGCTTCTGGATAATCCGTCAATTTGCCGGTCTGGGTGTCGAGAACAGCGATCGATTGCTGGTAATTGGACTCAAAGGTGCCGTAGCCCGCATTCAACACCGCGAGATAGCGGCCATCGGGAGACCAGGCCGAGGCCATAGGCAGGCTGTTCAGCTTCTCCAGGGAGCCCGGAACCGGCGCAAGAATCTGCTTGCTGGAGGGCAGATCGATCGCCTTCTTTTCACTTTGCTGAGCAATGGCAAGGGTGGAGACACAAACAGCGCAGACAGGCCAGATCCAGGGGAACCGCTTCATCATAGTGACTCCATTTGACCAGATAACGAGCCGCCCGACGACAGCGCGACGACAGCTCCAACCTTCTTTCATTGATTATTCACAGGACTTAGCCCGCGTCTCGCGAGTCCGAAACGTAACCGTGCAGCTTGCTCCCGACCAGCTCTGAATATTTGCCCCAATCAAAGCGCGAATCGGCGTTCGCTACCATTACAAAAGTGTTACGGTGCAGCGGGTGATCCTCCTGTTACGTTGGATACAGGAAGAGTTTTTCCGAAGGATCACATCTTTATGCCAGTAGAACTCCTTGAAAAGCCAGCAATGGTTGAAGCACCGGCGAAGAGCCCAAATCCACGCCCGGCCAATGCCGCGCCTCGCGGCGCACAGATGCAGCCCACAACCATTCTCGGCCGCGCAACCCAGGGACAGACCCGCAATTGGATGACAACGTCGTTCATGATCGTCTTCCATCTTCTCGCGGCGGCCGCGCTGTTCTTCTTCTCGTGGAAGGCTCTGGCTGTCTCCGCGGTGCTCTACGTCTTCGCCATTAATATGGGCATCGGAATGGGGTATCACCGCCTGCTGACGCATCGCGGCTACACCACGCCCAAATGGGTGGAATACTTCCTCGCAGTCTGCGGAACGCTGTCTCTCGAAGGAGGGCCGATCTTCTGGGTGGCGACCCATCGGATCCATCACCAGATTACAGACCGTCCCGGCGATCCTCACACTCCCCACGATGGAGGCTGGTGGTCGCACATGGGTTGGATCATGAGCGGACCGGGTCTTCATTCCGAAACATCCCTGCTGGCGCGCTACGCACCAGATCTGGTAAAGGACCGCTTCATCCTCTGGCTGAGCAAGTATCACTGGGTTCCGCTGGCAATTCTCGGCGTTGCGCTGTTCGCGCTGGGTGGCTGGAGTTTTGTTCTCTGGGGAATCTTCTTCCGAGTGGTCGTTGGCCTGCACGCAACCTGGCTGGTAAATTCCGCTACGCATATGTGGGGTTCCAAGCGTTTTCCCACCCGCGACGACTCGCGCAACAACTGGTGGGTAGCCCTGCTGACCGGCGGCGAGGGATGGCATAACAACCATCACGCACACCCGGTTTCTGCACGCCACGGTTTAGCGTGGTACGAGTTCGATCCGAACTATTACGGCATTCTGCTGCTGAAGGCGTTGGGCCTGGCTAAAAATGTAAAAGTGGCGCATTACGATCCCCAGGATCCACGTCCTGCTGGCGTAGCCTAACCTTACGGCCTGCTGTAGCCACGGCTATAGCAGGCTCGCCGAACCAGTAGCCTCCGCTTCCCTCCCTCCGCGAGCGCCGAGTTCTCCTCCGAGTTATCCTTGTGTTCCATGCGTATTACTCAACGCAGACCCGCAATCGTCTTGTTCGTCACGCTCGGCGTATGCCTGGTTGCCCTGGCCATCGCGCTCAATGTGACGTGGGTCATTTTGAATTGGCGCGAGATTGTGCCGCTGATTCTGGGCGTGGCATTCTTTGGTGTTCTCATTGTCGGCCTCATCCTGAATACCATCTTCCTGGTGCGCGAAGTGCGCCGGAACGAACGCCACGATACCTTTCTGAATGCCGTAACGCACGAGCTGAAAACCCCCATTGCATCCATCCGGCTCTATCTTGAAACCCTGCAGCGCCGCGCGCTGAGCGAGGAGCAGCGGCAACAGTTCTATGGCATAATGCTCGCCGACAGCGAACGATTGCTGGCAATGGTGGAGCAGATTCTGAAGGCCGGAGAGGTAGGCCAGAGGGCAAAGAACCAGGTACGTCTCCCCGTGGACATGCTGGCCCTTACCCGCGAATGTATCGCCACGACTCTGCAGCGGCATCATCTGTCCGACGCGACGCTGCAGTTTGATGTAAACCCAACAACGGGCCCCATCCTGGTACGGGGCAACCACGACGATTTGCGTACCGCGATTCTCAACGTCTTCGACAACGCGGTGAAGTACTCGCCGCAAGAAGTGAAGGTACGCATCCGCCTGAAAGTGGAGAACGACGCCTGGATCCTCCTCAGCGTGACGGACGAAGGAGTCGGTATTCCCGCCGCGCACATCAAACGCGTATTCAAACGCTTTTATCGCGTCCCGACGATCAGCACGCTGAAAGTGAAAGGTACCGGGCTCGGGCTTTTTCTGGTGCGCTCCATTGCGCGCCAACATGGAGGAGACGCGACGGCACGCAGCGCCGGAGAAGGCCGGGGAACGACGATTACCCTTCAGTTGCCACGCTACTTTGAGGACTCGATGGCCGCGTCCCTGGAGAAAAACTGATGCCCGAATCCTTGCGCGTACTCATCGTGGAAGACGAAACACATCTCGCCCAGGGGCTTGCCTTCAACCTGCAGGCGGAAGGATATGCCGTCGAGATTGATAGCGATGGCGAATCGGCGCTGCGCCGCCTGTCGGATGGATCACACTTTGATGCGGTGCTCCTCGACGTGATGCTGCCTGGGAAAAACGGATTTGAAGTAGCCGCCGAGCTGCGCGCCAAGCAGAATTACATTCCCATCCTGATGCTGACCGCCCGAGGTCGTCCCGAAGATGTGCTGCAGGGATTCGCTGCCGGCGCGGACGATTATCTTGCCAAGCCCTTCGATCTCTCCATCCTCATCGCCAGGCTGAACGGCCTGTTGCGCCGCATGGGGTGGCATCGCAAAGAGTCTGCCGAGCCCGCACCTCAGACGACAGACGAAGTCGCCAGCTTTAGCTTTGCGGGAAGGACGATCAACTTTGCCACGCTGGAGCTGACCATGCCGGACAAAACCATCCACCTGACACTGATGGAGGGCGACCTGCTGCGCTACCTGGTGCAGAATCAGAACCGGATCATCTCCCGCAAGGAGTTGCTGGAGCAGGTATGGCGCGTGCACGAGGACACGGATACGCGGGCGATTGACAACTTCATGGTCCGGCTCCGGCGCTACATCGAAGAGGAGCCATCCCGGCCCGTATATCTCCAAACGGTGCGCGGAATCGGCTATCGTTTTCTACCCTTTGAGACCACGGCGTCCCCCGAACTGGAATAATTCCACCCGGCAGAGGTACTATAGGGGGAGGGGGTATATGTTATGTCCGAAGTAAACCTGCGAATTGACAACATGCATTGTGGGGCGTGCGTCCGCCGCGTGACACAAACGCTGAACTCCATTCCTGGAGTTCAGGTCGATGATGTCCAGATTGGCGCAGCTCGCGTGCACGTAACCGGCGACACGGTCACACCGGAGACGATTGTCGCCGCGGTCGCCAAAGCGGGCTATCCAACCCACGTGGAGCAGCAATGAGCACTGCTTCCACACACGACACAGAGACGGTTACACTTCCTGTGACGGGTATGACGTGTGCGGCCTGCCAGGTGCATGTAGAGCATGCCCTGCAGGCCACGCCTGGCGTGAAAGAAGCTGCCGTCAACCTGATGACCAACTCCGCGCGGGTTGTCTTCAATCCCGCAGTCACACGGCCCGAGATGCTCATCGAAGCCGTACACGATGCAGGCTACGAGGCTTCCCTGCCGGTGCCGGGGGAAACGGCCTCTAACAAAGACGAACGCTCGCACGAGGAACGAACCCTCAAGGCGAAAGCGTTTGCGACGCTGTTCGCCGGCGCAGTGGCGATGATTCTCTCCATGCCCTTGATGTCTTCGGGGACTCACTCCAGTGTGGACCATTGGCTGATGCGCGTCTTTCCTGCGCTCTATTCCATTCCGGCGCAGACTCTCAAGCTTGGCTTGCTGGTTCTCACCATTGCGGGAATGTTCTGGGCGGGAGCCGCCATCTATGCGCGGGCATGGAAAGCGATGCTCCATCGCAGCACGAATATGAACACGCTGGTTGCGCTCGGCACGGGCGCCGCGTTTCTCTATTCAGCTGCAGCGACGTTCTTTCCCGGTGCATTTCTCCGCCATGGACTCGCTCCCGATGTCTACTTTGAATCCGTCCTGTTGATACTGGGATTCCTGCTGATGGGCAATTGGCTCGATGCACGCGCCAAGCGCCGCACAGTGGATGCGCTGCGGTCCTTTGCGCAGCTTCAGCCGCGGGAAGCTGTTCTGCTTCGCAATGGCGTGGAGGTGCGAGTCCCTCTCGCATCCGTGATTGCGGGAGACACGGTAGTCGTGCGGCCGGGCGAGCGAATCCCCGTCGACGGCCTCGTTACCGGGGGACAAAGCACAGTAGATGAATCGTTGATCACCGGCGAATCCGTCCCTGTGCCGCGGGTGCCCGGAGATCGCGTGATTGGCGGATCGCTCAACTACGACGGGGCTTTGGAGTACAAGGCTACTTCTGTCGGATCGCAGAGCGTTCTGGGCCAGATGCTGCGCCTGATGCAGGAGGCGCAATCCTCCAAGGCTCCAATGCAGCAGCTTGCGGATCGGGTCAGCTCCGTCTTCGTGCCCCTCGTGCTCGCGCTTACCGCGATTACCTTTGCTGCATGGGCGGTGTTCGATCCGGTGGGGGGAGTCAGCCGCGCATTTGCCGTCTCGATTGCGGTCCTGGTAATCGCCTGTCCGTGCGCCATGGGCCTGGCTGTTCCAGCGGCGCTGACTGTATCGATCGGGCGCGGCGCGCAGTTAGGAATTCTATTCAAGGGTGGAGAGGCTCTGGAACGCCTTGCCCGCGTGGATACGGTCGCGCTCGATAAAACCGGCACACTTACCTACGGGAAGCCAGCCATTGTTGCCCTGCGCCCTGCCACGGACGTTTCGGAGATGGAACTGCTGTCCCTCGCCGCCTCGCTCGAACAGCGGTCGGAGCATCCTCTCGCGCACGCCGTTCTAGAGAAGGCGCGACAAGCCAACATGTCTACCGCCGAGGCAACCGAAGTCCAGGTGCATCCCGGAACCGGCATTACAGGAGTGGTTGCGGGACGACGGGTCGCCGCCGGCAATCAGGCCCTCATGCAAGCCTCGGGAATTGACATTGAGCCTCTTAAGGAAGGCTCACCATCGGGCGCGACCCTGCTCTATGTTGCAGAGGATGGGAAACTCTATGGATGGCTGGCTGCGCAGGATACGGTTCGCCCCGGTGCTCATGCCACCATCCAGTCGTTGCAGCGGATGGGCCTCAAGACCGTAATGTTGACCGGCGACCGCCGGGAGGCTGCAGAACAAATCGGCAAAGATCTCGGCCTCGACGAGGTCTATGCGGAGTTGCTTCCTGACAAGAAGCTGGAAAGCATTCGCACCCTGCAGCAAAGCGGGCGCAAGGTAGCGATGGTGGGTGACGGCATCAACGATGCTGCCGCTCTGGCCCAGGCCGATGCCGGGCTTGCCATGGGAACGGGAACCGATCTTGCGCGTGAGGCGGGAGATGCAATTCTTCTGCGTGGCGAGCCGGAGTCCATCCTCACCGCATTTCAGTTGAGCAGGCAGACGTTGCGAGTGATGCGGCAGAACCTTGGCTGGGCTCTCGGGTACAACGTGCTTGGGATTCCGATTGCAGCCGGTGCGCTCTACCCTGCGCTCCACATCCTGCTGAGCCCTGCCGTAGCAAGCGCGGCCATGGCGCTCAGCTCCGTCAGTGTGCTTACGAACAGCTTGCGTCTAAGGAGCTTCAGAAGCCGATGACCACCTCGAAAACTGCTCACAAACACGCGGCCAGCGAGCCTGCAAGCAGCTGCGCCTGTGCTGCGGGGCGAAAGGCCGTTGCGGTCGACCCCGAGATCAAAGCCGCCTCGCTGCGGCGCCTGGCCCGCATCGAAGGACAGGTGCGCGGGCTGCAGAAGATGGTGGAATCCGAGCGGTATTGTGCCGATATTCTGGTGCAGATCGGCTCCGTGCAGCAGGCATTGCGTGGAGTCAGCCGCCAACTGATGCGCAATCACCTGAAGAACTGCGCTGCCGACGCCATACGCAAGGGCTCGGAATCCGCGGATGCGATGTATGACGAACTGCTGGACCTCGTTTATCTCCATGCGCGTTAGCGACTGTTAACCCTAGCTGAGCGGAGGGCGTTGCGAGGGGAAAATGCGCCAGACGAGGCGGAGGACGACGGCTGTGGCGGGTCCGCTGCCCTGGGACGACCACGTCAGGATGGCGCGATTTTGCGTTATGAAGCGGATCCTTCGCTTCGCTCAGGATGACAAAATTAAATGAGGCTCAGGAGAAACGCGCTCCTCTACTTGCAGTGGCTTCCGTCCTGTAGACTGGATTTGGACCGAAGCCTGTGCGGATTCTGACGAAATACATCCTGCGAGAAGTGTTGTCGTACGCCTTGATTGGCGGGGCGCTCTTCACCTTCATTTTGTTCATGCGCCCCCTCGGGCAGATTCTTGAACTGGTCGTCAGGAATAGTGCATCGCTCACCAGCGTGATGGAGGTGTTTCTCTTCACGCTGCCAAACACCTTTACCGTCACGATACCGATGGGAGTCCTGGTTGGCATCCTGCTTGGTCTCAGCAGGCTTGCCGCGGACAGCGAGATCATCGCCATGCGGGCTTCCGGTATTGGCGTATGGACCTTTGTCCGGATTATTTCCGGAATTGCTGTTCTGGCCTTCTTAATCGGACTGGGCAACTCAGTCTTCCTCGCACCACGAGCTGCACAGGCGTTGCTCAGGCTTGAGAATTCGCTGAGGAACTCTCAGGCATCCTTTGAAGTGCAGCCCCGCGTTTTCTATGAAGACTTCAAGACATTCGTGCTCTACGTGCAGGATGTGAAGCCGGCTGCCGGATCCGCGAACTGGCACCGCATCTTTCTGGCAGATCTGAGCAATCCCGCATCGCCCAAGGTGACCACGGCGGAATCGGCCACGGTGGTCAATGGCGAGGACCAGACCGTCCGCATGCGCCTGCGAAATGGCTCGCAGCACGAATCGCCAACCGGAGACCCGAGCCAATACAGCATCTCCACCTTCAGCGATACGGACCTGCCCCTGGCCGTCGGCTCGCAGAATGATGCGCGAGTCAGCCGGAGTGAGACCCCGATCCTGGCAATGTCAAACCAGGAGCTCCTCAACAAGTCACGCGGGCCTGGCGGCAAGTGGTATCTCATCGAGCTCAACAAGCGCTTTGCCTACCCCGCAGCCTGCCTGGTTCTGATGCTGGTTGGCGTTCCTCTTGGCATCTCTTCCAGACGGGGAGGCAAGAGCGCTGGCTTCGTCCTGACCATTGGACTGGTCTTTGTCTACTACTTCCTCTCCTCGATCGGGGTGGCTCTCGGACGCCAGGATAAGCTTCCTGCATTCGCAGCAGTGTGGATGGCAAATATCGTATTCGCCGTGTGCGGCTTGATTCTGCTGCGCCAAATGGCGCTCGGCGGAGGTTTCCTCACCGCCTTTTCGTCAGTTGGCTCGTGGTTCAAATCCACCTTGCCGGGCAAACAGAAGGTTCGGGAGACAGCCTCGTCATTCTCCCGCCGGGACCGCGAAGGAAGAAGCAGGTTTCCGCTTATTCTCGACGAATATGTGCTGCGCGAATTTCTTGCAACCCTGGGTCTGGTGCTGGTCAGCTTTGTTCTGCTCCTGCTCGTCTTCACATTCTTTGAGCTTCTCGGCGATATCATCCGCAATCGCACGGCGCTGGTCACCGTAGGTGAGTACCTGATCAACCTCACGCCCAGCATGATCTACATCATTACGCCACTCAGCGTCCTGATTTCGGTACTCGTCACCTTTGGCGGGCTCAACCGCTCCAACGAGCTCACCGCGATGAAGGCCACGGGAATCAGCCTCTATCGCGTCGTCCTGCCGGTGCTGGTAATCGCCTGCGTTCTCGCCGTCGCGCTCTTTGCCTTCGACGAGCTTTACCTGCCGGGCGCGAACCGCCGCCAGGAGGCTTTGCGCAGCGTCATCAAAGGCAAGCCCGCACAGACTTTTCTGCGCCCGGATCAGAAGTGGATGTTTGGCCATCAGGAGCCGGGAAAGCCCGGACGCATCTTTTACTATCAGTTCTTCGACCCGGATCACGACAAGTTCGCCAACCTCAGCGTCTTTGAATTCGATCCTGAGAGCTTCGCTATTTCGCGCCGAATCTTCGCCTCCACCGCCTATTGGGAGCCCCAGCTTCACCGCTGGATCTTTGAAAAGGGTTGGGACCGAAGCTTCCAGGGTGACGTCATCACCAGTTACCAGCCCTTCGATGTAAAGACCTTTCCGGACATCGGCGAGGAACCCTCTTATTTTAAAAAGGAAAGCCGCCAATCCCAGGAGATGAGCTTCGTCGAGCTAAGCCGCTATATTCGCGACTTGAGGCAGAGCGGCTTTGACACCATGCGGCTGCGCGTCCAGCTCAACCGCAAACTCGCCTATCCATTGATCACCCTGGTGATGGCCGTGCTCGCCGTTCCCTTTGCGCTCTCCATGGGGAGGCGGGGGTCGCTCACCGGAGTGGCTGTGGCCATTGGGGTGGCGATTGCCTACTCGGTCGTGGCGGGAACCTTTGAAGCGATGGGAAACGTCAATATGCTGCCGGCGTTTATGGCTGCCTGGTCGCCTGACCTGCTCTTCGGCCTCGCCGGTGGGTATCTGCTGCTGCGAACACCCACCTGATTCCCCCGGACTGCACACCGCTCGGTTAAGATAGGAGAAGCATGTTCAGCCGCCTGCGCCCGCTCTTCCCCTATATGCGCCGTTACTCACGGGAATACCTCTGGGGAGGCGTGTCGGTCGTTTTAAGCAACGCCATCTGGATCCTGTTTCCGCAGGTCGTGCGCAGAGCAATCGACGACCTGAACCACGGCATCACGCAGCAGAAGATCCTGCTCTATGCCGGGTTGCTGATCGGCGTCTCTGTGCTCAAGGGAATCTTCCTCTTTCTGACCCGCTGGATCATCATCGGCGTCTCCCGTGAAATTGAGTACGACCTGCGCAACGATCTCTTTCGCCAGCTTGAGCGCCAGCCTGCCGCCTACTATCAGCAGCACCGCACCGGCGACATCATGGCTCGCATGACCAATGACCTGGCAGCCGTACGCATGCTGCTCGGCCCCGCCATTATGTATAGCGCGAACACGATTCTGTTCTCGCTTGGTGCACTGTTCTTCCTGCTGCGCATCAGTCCATCACTGACATTGGTGGCGCTCGTTCCGCTACCGCTGGCCTCGGTCCTGGTACAGTTTCTAGGCAGCCGCATTCATGACCGCTTCGAGCGGATTCAGGCCATGTTCTCCGAGATCTCCGCCCAGGCACAGGAGAACTTTTCCGGCGCAAGACTGGTTCGCGCCTTCGCCCAGGAAGAGCCGCAGATCGCCGCCTTTGAGCGTTCCAACCAGGAAAATATCCGGCGATCCCTGCGACTTGTTCAACTGATGGGAATGCTTTGGCCGACCCTGCAATTCATTCTTGGCCTGGCCATGGCGATCTCCCTGTTTGTCGGTGGACATCAGGTGCTCTCGCACCACATCAGCGTGGGTGACTTCGTCGCATTCAATACCTACATGCTGATGCTCACCTGGCCGATCATCGCCTTAGGCTGGGTCGTCAACCTCTTCCAGCGCGGCACTGCCTCAGTCACACGTATTGACGAGCTTCTCTCGGAGGAGCCGACGATTGATAACCACGATGCAGATCCTTCCATTCCAGCGGATCTCGTCATGCAGGGCGAGATTGAGTTTCGCAATCTCACCTTCGCCTATGACACCGGAGAAGAGCGATCCTACCCCATTCTCAAGGATCTCTCCCTAAAGATTGACGCTGGAACGAGCCTGGCTATTGTCGGGCCTACAGGATCGGGAAAATCGACGCTGGTAAATCTGATCGCGCGATTCTATGACGCATCGCCAGGAAGCATCCTGATCGACGGCCGGCCGATCCGCGAATATCCGCTCGCGGTCCTTCGGTCCAATCTCGGAGTCGTGCCGCAGGAGACGTTCCTCTTCAGCGAGACGATTCGCGAAAACATCGCCTTCGGTACGCCAGATGCAACCGAAGAGGATGTCATGCGAGCCGCCGAGGCCGCCCACATCCGCAAAGAATTTCAGGATTTTCCCCGGGGCTTCGACACCATGGTGGGAGAGCGCGGCGTCACGCTCTCCGGCGGCCAGAAACAGCGTGCAAGCATCGCTCGCGCCATCCTGCGCAATCCGCGAATCCTGATTCTCGATGATGCCCTGGCCAGCGTCGACACCTATACCGAGGAACAGATTCTCGAAGAACTACGCCGCATCATGCAGGGGCGCACGACGATCTTTATCTCGCATCGTATTTCGACGGTGCGCCATGCAGACCGGATTGCTGTCCTCGTCGAAGGACGCATCGCCGAACTGGGCACGCATGAGCAGCTACTGGAGAAAAACGGCTACTACGCGGATCTGTTTCAGAAGCAGCAGTTGGAAGAAGAGCTGGCCGTCACGCACTGAAATCGGCCACTGCTCTCTTTTTTCTCATGTTTCCTTATGCAGTCCAACTCGACGACGCTTCCCTCTCCTGCGGAACCATCACGGATTGTCTGACCACGGATTGCATGGCTTGCTGGCGCGGGTTTGCACCGGAGGCCTGTTGCAGGCGGTGCAGTTCGGCGGCAGTCTTCTCGGCAAGATCCGGATCGGCGGCTACCTTGCGCCACGCTTCGCGAACCTCCCACACCTGCGCAATCACACGCTCGAACTTTGCCTTTGAGCACTCCATCGAGCCTTGCAGCATCAGGGCAAAGGAAGCGGTGTAGAACTCGGCGAGGGTCTCCGCAGTCTTGCCGCCAAGGTCCATGCGCAGCGTGCCCTGCAGATGAACCAGAATATCCATGGCGCGCTTCACCGCTCGTCTGCGGCCAGAGACATCGTCGCGATCCACGGCGGCTGCTGCCTCGCGCATAAACCGGATGATGCCGTCGTAGAGCGCAACCGTAAGCTCTACGCCGGAGGCCCCCTCAAGTGCACGCTGCTGGTAGAGATTCACCTGCTTCTCCTTCGCTTTCTGGCTAGCCCTGTGTCTTGCTGTAACCGGTAATCGCGCTGTACATTTCGTTAATCTGATTGATCTGCGCGGGAATCGACTGCAGTATCTGATTGGCGGCATTCAGTTCGGCGGTCAAATTCGTCTTCTGGGTCGCGATCAGCGCTTCCTGCCGGGCGATATCGTCATTCAGGTTTGCTTCCTGACTCTTGTTTTCGTTCAAGGCCAGGGTGATCGCACCCGTGCTGTAACTGCTCCCCAAATTATTCAGGGTGTTCGCGAAGCTCGCGCCAAAACTTCCCGCGTTCTGGAAGAAAGCCGACACATCCGAGTAATTCGTATTCAGCATCGAGGTCAGCGTATCGGTGTTGAGCGAGATAGTTCCATCCTGGTTGGCGGTAATGCCCAGTGAATAGGCGGAGGAGACAGCACCACTGCCGAAGGTAGCGTTCAGCGCCCCCTGCAACGATTGCTGCAACTGGGCTAATACCGTCGAACCGAAGAGCGGTTCGGGATTGCCTGAGGAGTCCTTGCCCTCCTGTGTATTGATGGCCTTCATCACCTTGTTGTAGTCAGTGACAAAAGTTTGGATCGCCGAGGCTACGCTGGTTGTGTCATTGGTAATCACAACTTGTATGCTCGATGCGGGCGAAGGCGCCGAAAGCAGTTGGAAGGTCACTCCCGGTATCGCGTTCGTGACGGTATTCGATGCACTCGTAAGCTGCACGCCGTCCACCAGCATGCTGGCGTCTAGCCCGGTTTGAATCTGGGAGAAAGAGACGGCACTCGACGCAGTGGTGGTATCCGTAAGACCGCTTGAGACGGTTAAGGTTCCCGCTGCACCCGGAGTTGAACTCACCACTGAAAGCCGTGCACCATTTGTATCCGTCAGCACGGTTGCAGTTACCCCGATGGAGGCCGCATTAATTGCTGCCGCGAGGCCCGCAAGCGTGGGATTGGACGCATTGACGTTCACAGTCTGCACCGCACCAGACCCAACCTGGATCGACACGCTTCCTGCGAGCACGTCGGAAGCAGCCACAACACCGGATGCCGCGGTCGAGGTCTGGGCCAGGCTCTGCACTGTGACCGTGTGTGTCCCTGCAACCGCCGAGGTGCTCGCCGAAGTAAGGCTCAGCACGTTGGTGTTGGAACTGGACCCCTGCTTGGCCGCAAAGATGCCGGAGAAGTCGGTGAGATTGTGCAGATCCGTCGTAAGCGTGGAAAGTTGCGTCCCCAGGCTGGAGAGTTGCGCGTCCTGATTTGCCAGGTTCGTCAACTGAGTCTTCCAGGGCATCTCCACTGCCTGCAGATTCGTGACGATCTGATTCACTGTCGCGGTTACATCAAAGCCAGCACCGCTGGTTGCCGAGCCAAAATTGAGACCAACATTACCCATCGCGTCTCCTCCGAGGGGTTAGGAACAGGTGGACGGCCAGGCAGGGCCGGAAGATTAGAGAAATCTGGGAATGCTCCCTCTTACGCCAAATGGGGAAGGCAGCTGTTACCTGATGCCTTCCCCTATTTGGGATTTCTCGCTGCCGGCTGCTACTGGAGCAGTTTGGTGATCAACTGCTGCGACTGGTTGGCCTGTGCAAGAGCGGCAATGCCGGTCTGGCTCAGGATCTGGAACTTCGACATATCCGAGGTGGCCTGGCCGTAATCGGTTGCGGTCACGTCGTTCTCTGCCGCCAAGGTGTTGGTCGACTCGGTCTTCATGACATTGCCAACTGCACTCAGAGTATTGATATTAGCGCCGACCGTACCGCGATCTGACGCAATGGTATTGATTGCAGCCGTGATCTTCGTCAACTCTGCCTGTGCTGTTGTCTGGTCCGTGAAACCCGCCGCGGTGAGAGCCAATGTCGTGGCATCAACAGCTTTCAGAGCTGCGCTGTTGTCCGTTTGGCTGGTAGTTCCGTCGGTCGTGTAAATCTTGGCGGTTGTACCGAAAGACTTGATGCCGTTGTATTCCGTGTTGCTGTTAATGTTGTTGATCTCGCCCAGGATATTTGTGTACTCCGCGTTCGCTGCGGCGATCTGGGTAGAGTTCATCGTACCGTTGGCGGACTCTGTTGCCAGCGTAACGGCGCGGTTGAGGAGATTGGTAACCTGCGAGAGCGCACCATCGGCAACCTGCAGCAAGTCTACGCCCTGGGAGGCGTTCTTCGCGGACTGCGAGAGTGCTGAGGAAGCGGCCTGCAGGCCGTTGGCCAGCGAGAGGCCGGCGGCATCATCGGCGCCGGAGTTGATGCGCGAACCAGAAGACAACTGCTGGAGGGTTTTCTGCAGAGAAGCCTGTGTGTTCGCCAGGTTATTCTGCGCATAGATTGCTGTGATGTTATTCAGGACACCCAATGCCATGATATCGCTCCTATTGTTTGATAGATCCCGTTTGGTGAATCGTTGAACTCTGGGTTCCCTGCTTCGGGTGCCTGACCGGAAGCGGAGGGCTTGTTGTCATCGCCCAGCCCCGGATCACCTTGCGGAAGGAACCGCGTTTTGCCCACTGCCTTCATCGGCGTCCTTGCGGAAGACTTTATGCGTATGGCACGAGAAATGCTCCAATGGGGCAAATTTCTTAAGATCTTTTAACGAGGTGTTTCTTCTTTCTGTCCGCAGCAATCTCCACGTGCTCTCTCACACGCGCTCTCTCCCGTGAATATTCTTCGCGTCCTGCCGATAAATGCATCAGGAGGCCAGAGACCGCGAATGATCGAGTTGACACGGCTGAATGGAAACGCGCTGGTCATCAACAGCGACCTTATTAAATTTGCAGAGAGCTCTCCCGATACCATGCTCACGTTAATCAACGGGGAGAAGATCATGGTGCGCGAAAGCTGCACGGAAGTGATCGAGCGGGTGATCGCCTATCGTGCGCGGCTTCTCGGTGAAAGCATGCGCGTCTCACCGGGAGCCCAGGATGGAGTTCAACGGGCGGTGACCTCAAGTGCGGCTGCGGCTTTGCGCGCCTATATGGAAGAACCTCTCGCCCGGATCAAGGGCGATGCCGCTGACATAACAGACGACGCAGCACAGCGAAGGCGCCGTCCAGAGCACTGAGGGTTGCGGATGCAGCCACCAGCCCCAAGTATGCAGTTATTGAACCTATTCTCCTGAATGGAAAGACATGGATAAGAGCAGCTTTGCTGGACTTACGCTGGCGGTCATCGGAATCGTTGCCGGACTGCTTCTCGAAGGCGGCAACATCGGTCAGGTTTTGCAGCCTACGGCGGCGATGATCGTCTTTGGAGGCACGATCGGCGCGGTGATGTTGCAGTTCCCCCTGCAGACGGTTCTCTCTGCCTTTCGGCAGGTACTCTCAGTCTTCTGGACGAAGCCGGATACTGGCGATGCAACGCTGAAGCAGCTACTGGTGTATGCCAACAAGGCCCGCCGCAGCGGCATTGTCTCTCTCGATCAGGATCTTGCCACAGTGACGGATCCATTTCTCAAGCAGGCCCTGATGCTGGCCGTCGACGGCACGGAACCGAGCGAGCTTCGCAAGATCATGGAGCTTGAAATCGACAACAACAACGAACTGGAAGAGCGAATTCCAGCTGTCTTCGAATCCGCGGGAGGATTTTCGCCGACGATCGGAATCATTGGCGCCGTTATGGGGCTGATCCAGGTGATGCAGCATCTGGACAAGATGGATGAGGTGGGCAAGGGCATTGCTGTCGCTTTCGTCGCAACCATCTATGGCGTAGGAGCAGCGAATATTCTCTTTCTGCCTGCGGCCGGCAAGCTCAAGCTGCGCATGCGGGAGCAGCAGATGCGCCGGGAGATGCTGCTGGAAGGGGTGATCTCCATCCTTGAGGGGATGAACCCGCGCATGATCGAGATCAAGCTGAACAGCTTTCTCACCGAGACCAAATCCATTCCCGCAAAGGAGATTGCATGAGGCGTCGTCGCGCGAAAGCGCATGTCAGTCATGATCGCTGGCTGGTGTCCTATGCGGACTTCATTACCTTGCTTTTTGCATTCTTCGTCGTGCTGTACGCGGCGTCGAAGGCTGACACCAAAAAGCAAGTGCAATTCGCGTTGGCGATTGACTCTGCATTTCGTTCCCTTGGGCTCTTCGCCGGCGATAAAGCGGCCCAAAACAGGTTGAATGCCATGGCCCAGGCACAGGAAACGCCAGCCAATATCGAAATTGAAAATGAGCTGCTCATTCCGCCGCAGGTGCGGCAGGACTTCCAGAAAATACAGAAGAACCTGGAAGGGCTCCTGTCGGCGCAGATCGCCCAGCACACCGTTTCGATTCATATCGGGCATGATGGACTGGTCATCTCTCTGCGGGAAGCGGGCTTCTATGATAGCGGCTCTGCCGTTCCGCACAGCAACACGGTCCCCATCCTCAACCGCATTGCCGATGTCCTGCGCAGCACTCCTTATGACCTGCGCATTGAGGGGCACACGGACAACGTGCCCATCCATACCGACCAGTTCGAATCGAACTGGGAGCTCTCCGCCGTAAGAGCCACGCGGCTTGCGCGCATCTTCGTCGTGGATCACAACTTCGCTCCCGAGCGGCTCTCCGCAGCCGGGTATGCGGAGTTCCATCCCGTAGCATCGAACGCCAGCGCCGAAGGCCGAGGGCAGAACCGCCGCGTGGACGTCATCGTTCTGCCTCGCTCCAGCATGCGCCCCACGCTCGAAAGGAACGCAGCCTCCATCCTCGCGGGCCCGGTAAGCTCGCCAGGAGTACCGCCGGCTACGCAACCCCCAACAGCTTTACGATGACGCGCTTCTTCCGCTGGCCATCGAATTCCGCATAAAAGACCCGCTGCCAGGTTCCCAGATCCAGGCGGCCATCGGTGACCGGCAGGGTTGTCTCGGGGTGCAGCAGCAGAGCCTTCAGGTGCGCATCGCCATTGTCTTCCCCGGTCTGGTGATGCTTGTACTCCGGGCGGGCGGGAGCCAGATCCTCCAGCCACTTCCCGATATCTTCAATCAAGCCGCTCTCGTTATCGTTCACATAAATCGCCGCGGTAATGTGCATGGGAGCGACGAGACACAGCCCATCCCGAATGCCGCTCCGACGCACAATTTCTTCAATCCTTGGCGTGATGTGTACCATCTCACGCCGCTTCTTCGTCTCAAACGAAAGGTATTCCGTATATGCCTTCATCAAATTCCCCGCTCCGAAGTATCATAAGGACATCCCTATGGATTCAGCATCGTCCAATTTGACTCATGAACAGATCCTCGCTGCGGCAGAGGAACAATATCAGCAGGCCATCGATCTGGTGGCTGAGGGCGATCCTTGTGCAGCAGCGGAGGGCTTTGAGGCCTGCCTGAAGCTCGATCCGGAGAAACTGGATGCCATGCACGGCCTGATCCGCGCGCTGCAGGATTGCGGACGTCTGGATGAAGGCATTGTCTGGGCAAAACAGCTCATTGAGCACGATCCGTCCGATCCGCTGGCGCACACCAGTCTCTCGATTCTCTACCAGCACAAGGGCATGATCAAAGAAGCCGAAGCGGAGGCCACCAAGGCCCGCCTGCTCGACTGGAAGCGCCAATTGCAGCAAGGAACCAAGCCAACGACGCAGTTGTGACCCGACCTCCCCGCATCTCCGGCTCAACCTCTCCGTCAGCGCCAGACAATTCCTCCGCGGCACGATTGCGGGTCCTCTACCAACATCTTGTGGAAGCTTATGGTCCGCAGCAATGGTGGCCCGCCAGGACCGCGCTCGAAGTCATCGTCGGCGCGTACCTGACGCAGAATACCGCGTGGCGCTCGGTTGAGCGATCCATCGAAAATCTGCGCGCCGCGGGCGCTCTCAGCCTGCCGGGGCTGCGCAGAACTTCAGAAGAAGAGCTTCGCCAGCTCATCCGCCCCTCGGGCTACATGCTGCGCAAAGCTGCCGCTATCCGGGCGTTCGTGGAGTTCCTCGACAGGGACTACGCCGGCTCTCTCAAGCGCCTGGCGGCCGTGCCTACCGCGGTGCTTCGGCCTCAACTCCTCCTGCTCCCCGGCGTTGGCCCGGAGACGGCAGATGCTATTTTGCTCTATGCACTCGGGCATCCCGTCATGGTTGTGGATGAGTATCTGCGCCGAGTCGCATCGCGACATCATCTGACACACGATCGCCCGCGCTACATGGAGCTGCAGCAGCTCGCGGAAAAAGCATTTGCGGAAGACAGTTCCGCTGAACATCTGCAGCACTTCAACGAGTTTCACGCCCTGATGGTGGAGGTGGGCAAGCGGCATTGTGGACCAACAGCAAGATGCGAAGGGTGCCCGCTGGCATTTGATTTGGTGCGCCCCGAGAAGGGCTAGCGCAGCTTCCCGGTCTGGCCGTGATCTTCGCCGGCACCGTTCCGAGAGCCGTACACTCGTGGTATGCCCACAAGGATTTATGTCGCCAGCACCAACCCCGGCAAGCTTCGGGATTTCCGCGTAGCAGCCGGAGATCTGGATAGACTCGGCACTATCGCGCTTCTCCCGCTTCCAGGTCTCGCAACGATTCCAGCGGCACCGGAAGACGAAGATACCTTCGAGGGCAACGCCCGGGCGAAAGCCATCTATTACAGCCGGCTTTTACCCGGAGAATTGGTTCTTGCCGACGACTCCGGCCTGGAAGCAGACGCGCTGCATGGCCTTCCGGGCGTGCGGTCGGCGCGCTTTGCGCAGGATGCCGGAGTTCCCGTCGAGACCGGCTCCGTGGATGAAGCGAATAACCGCCTGCTGCTGCGGGAGATGGCTGGCGTCCCCACTGCCCTCCGATCGGCGCGGTATCGGTGTGTGCTGGCGCTGGCGCGCGATGGGGAGTGCCTGGTAACGGGAGAAGGCGCGGTGGAAGGCCAGATACTCACAGAGCCTCGTGGAACCGGAGGATTTGGTTACGATCCGCTCTTCTTCCTGCCATCACTCGAAAAAACAATGGCGCAGATCGATCTCGATACCAAGCACCAACTCAGTCACCGTGGCCGCGCTTTTCGCGCTCTCCTTGGGCAATGGAAGCACAAAATTTCATAACCCGATTCGGGATATTTTCAAGGTTGCAACGGCGCTTCCTTGACTGTGGTTCTCTCGCACACCAATAATGATCGGTATCGTGACTATAATCACATTCGTTCCCGCGAGAGCTTCTCGCGTTTTAATCCACGAAATCAAAGGAGTCAATCGCACATGGCCACCACTGTAAGCCCCGCCACCCCTCCCATTCGTGGCGTGCAACCACTCCGAGCTGGAGAGGGTAACTCCTTTCTGCTGCGCAGGCTTCACTCCCTGAGTGGCATTGTTCCGATCGGGGCGTTCCTGGTGGAGCACTTCATCTCCAACTTCGAGGCGTTGAAAGGACCGGCGGCATACGCGCAGCAGGTCCGGTTCCTCAACGGCCTGCCATTCGTGCGGGTGCTGGAGTGGGTCTTCATCTTTCTGCCGCTGCTTTACCACGCGCTCTATGGTCTGTTTATCTGGATACGCGGCAAGAGCAATGTCGTCTACTACCCGTGGGCAGGTAACTGGATGTACATGATGCAGCGCTGGACGGGGATCATCGCCTTCGTCTACATTGCGCAGCATGTCTGGCGGCAGCGCTTCAGCGGCGTTTCCCTGCCGGAGAATCCGGGAGCAGCCTTCCACAAGGTTCAGATGGAACTCTCGAACCCCTGGATGCTGGCCTTTTATGGCATTGCGATTGTGGCCATCTGCTGGCACTTCGCCTACGGCGTCTGGCTGTTCTGCGCGAAGTGGGGCATCACCCCGGGCGACAAGGCACGCCGCAAGATGGGATATGTCTGCACAGCACTCGGTATCGTTCTTATCGCCATCGGGCTCAGCAGCCTGTATGCCTTTGTTGGCCCCAAATATCAGAATGCTCCTGCGGATTTAACGCCAGCACAAATCACCAATGGCGAAAACCCCTCCAGCGCACCCGGCAGCGAGCTCCCTCCTTCGCAATAGCGAGGACGAGCACGATCTGGCAGGCATCAGGCTCTAAAGCAAGAAAGGACAAGATCGAATCATGGCAGCAAATCCCAGGATCATCGTCGTCGGCGGCGGACTGGCCGGACTTTCGGCCGTCATCAAGATTGCCGAGGCGGGCGGCACGGTTGACCTCTTCTCTGTAGTCCCGGTAAAACGCTCGCACTCGGTTTGCGCACAGGGCGGCATCAATGCTGCTAAGAACCTCAAGGGTGAGGGCGATACCACCTGGCATCACTTTGACGACACCATCTATGGCGGAGACTTCCTCGCCAACCAGACCCCGGTCAAGGGCATGTGCGAAGCAGCTCCCGGCATCATCGACCTGCTGGACCGCATGGGCGTCCCCTTTAACCGGACGCCGGAGGGTCTGCTGGACTTCCGCCGCTTTGGTGGTACGCTCTTCAATCGCACCGCCTTCGCCGGCGCCACCACGGGGCAGCAGTTGCTCTATGCGCTCGATGAACAGGTTCGCCGCTATGAATCCGAAGGCAAGGTACGCAAGTTCGAGGCGTGGGAGTTTCTCTCCGCGGTGCTCGACAATAACCAGGTCTGCCGCGGCATCTGTGCGATGAACCTGCGCACGATGGAAGTCGTCACCTTTCCCGCGGATGCCATCATTATGGCCACCGGCGGCATCGGTGCCATCTTCGGCAAGAGCACCAACTCCGTCGTCTGCACCGGATCCGCAAGCTCGGCACTCTACCAGCAGGGCGCCTACTACGCCAATGGGGAGTTGATTCAGGTTCACCCCACCACCATCCCGGGTGAGGACAAGCTCCGTCTCATGTCGGAGTCGGCCCGCGGTGAGGGTGGTCGCGTATGGGTACCCCGCAAGGCCGGAGACAGCCGCCCGTGGAACAGCATCCCGGCAGCGGAGCGCTTCTACTTCCTGGAAGAGTGGTATCCCAAGTACGGCAACCTTGTCCCCCGCGACGTCGCCACACGCGCAATTCACCGGGTGGTTTACGAATTGGGACTCGGCATCGACGGCCAGCCGATGGTCTATCTCGATCTGACTCACATCGATCGCGCCACTCTCAACCACAAGCTGGAAGGCATTCTCGAAATCTACGAAAAATTTGTCGGCGATGATCCGCGCGAAGTACCGATGAAGATCTTCCCCGGCATGCACTACACCATGGGCGGTCTCTGGGTGGACTTCAACCAGATGACCAACATCCCTGGAATCTTTGCTGCGGGCGAGGCCGAATATCAGTATCACGGAGCAAACCGCCTGGGCGCCAACTCGTTGCTCTCCTGCATCTATGGCGGCTTCGTTGCCGGTCCCAAGTCGATCGAATACGCCAAGAGCCTGCCCGCGATACAGGGCGATGGCGGACACTCGGCGGAGAAGAAGCGGCAGGAGGAGATCAACGCCCGCCTGATGCAGGCCGACGGCTCGGAGAATCCCTTCAAGATCTGGCGCGAACTTGGCGAGACCATGACGAAGAACGTCACCGTGATCCGCTACAACAAGGCCATGCAGGAGACCGACGCCAAGATCTACGAACTGTTGGAGCGCTACCGCAACATTAACCTCAGCGACAGGAGCACCTGGGCAAACTCCACCTTTGCCTTTGCCCGGCAACTCTACAACATGCTGCACCTCAGCCGAGTGGTGACCCAGGGCGCGATCTTGCGGGACGAGTCTCGCGGAGCACACTACAAGCCCGACTTTCCGGAGCGCGATGATGAGCGCTTCCTGAAAACCACCAAGGCCCACTTCGCGCCCGACGCCGACGAGCCCCGCTTTGAATATGAGGCGGTCGATACCCAGTTCATCAAGCCACGTCCGCGCCGTTACGACGCAGCCAAGTAGACATCCAGGGGAGAAAGAGAATGGCAGAACGTACCGTCAAATTTGAGATCAAGCGTCAGAGCGGCCCCGATGGGGCCGTTGTATGGGATAAATTCGAACTACCCTATCACCCTGGGATGAACGTCATTTCGTCGCTGCGCGAGATCGCCGCTAACCCCACGACCGCCGAAGGCAAGGTAACAACGCCCATCACCTATGACTCCAATTGTCTGGAGGAGATTTGCGGCTCCTGCGCCATGCTCATCAACGGCAAGGCAAAGATGGCCTGCTCCGCGCTCATCGATCAACTGGAGCAGCCGATCAAACTGGAACCGCTTTCGAAATTCCCCATCGTGCGCGATTTGGCCGTAGACCGCAATGTTCTCTTTGAAAACCTGAAGCGCGTCAAGGCATGGGTGCCTCTTGACGGCACCTACGATCTTGGACCGGGACCTCGCATGATGCCGCAGGTGCAGGAGGAGAACTATCCCCTGTCCCGCTGCATCTCCTGCACCATCTGCATGGAGGTGTGCCCGCAGTTCAACGAGTCTACGAATTTCGTGGGCGCTGCCACGATCGCCCAGACCAAGCTGTTCAACGAAAACCCACTCGGCAAGGTGCTCAAGGAAGAGCGGCTCCACGCGATGATGGGCGATGGCGGCATCCAGGAATGCAGCTATGTGCAGAACTGCGTGAATGCCTGCCCCAAGCAGGTGCCGTTGACCCGGGCCATTTCAGACGTGGGCCGCGATGTCATCCTCCAAACCGCAAAGGACTTGTTCACGACTTAAGCGTGCTGTGTGATTCCAGGGCCGCGCGTACACCCCAGCGGAGCTTCTTTTCTCTCAAGCCGCCGGACATGTTTTTTTGCCGGAGCGTACGAGTGGCCTGGTATGAACTCTAAAAGACGGATTTGAGTTCACGACAAGCAAGCGCGTTAGCGATGGAGATGAGGCATTGAAAATCCTGCTCCTCGGAGCTAATGGCGGAGTCGGCCGCCTTATCGTTAAGGAGGCGGCAGCGCGTGGGCACAACGTAACTGCATTTGTGCGTAACCCTGCCGGGCCTTCACCGAATGGGGCAAAGGTGGTTGCAGGAAATGTTCTAGACAGCCAGTCGTTATCGAACGCTTTGTCAGGCCAGGATGCAGTTGTGTATGCAATCGGTGTAAAGTCTACTGGACCGACGACATTGTTCTCCGAATCGACGCGATTGTTACTCGCGGCGATGGAGCAGCAGGGAGTGAAGCGCCTCGTCTGCATTACCGGCGTTGGGGCCGGGGAGACTAGAGGTCACGGAGGCTTTCTCTATGATCGCATCATCTTTCCGCTATTCACGAAGAACCGTTACGCTGACAAGGAAAGGCAAGAGCAACTAATCCAAGATTCAGGCACAGACTGGACCATCGTGCGCCCAGCTCCGTTCAGCGAGAAGATGCCGCACAGCGATTTCCGAGCCGTCACCGAAGTTGGAAATGTGGTCCTCCGCAAGGTTTCGCGAGCCGAGGTGGCCAGCTTTGTGCTTGACGAACTTGAGTCCGGACGCTATCTGCGCCAGATACCATTCATCGGACACGAGAACTAAATGCGACAACGTAATCCGGGCCTCCTGGCACACGCGGCGCGGGAATTTTTCAACGAGGCGTTTGAATATACCGAAGCATCGATAGGCCGGCTGAGTTGCAGGCCGAGGCACGGAGGCTGCCTGCGCGCACGTTCCCGACGGGGCGTTCGTTTGGATAAACCAGGCATCCTGCTAGAATCCCGCTAACCGATCCTTCTGCTTTCGCCAAAGACCATGAAGACTCTTGTGCTCGCATTCGCCGCTGCCTCGCTGCTCTCTGTAAACGCACAGAACACCGCCATGATGCCAAAAACCCCTAGCGAATCCATGCCGAAGACGCATGCGTCCGTGATAGCCGATCCGCTGGCAGTACATCACGCCGCCATCGTCATCGATACGCATGCCGATACCACGCAGCGCTTCCTCGATGAGAGCTGGAATTTTGGAGATCCGCTGAAGGGCGGCAGCCTGAACCTGGAGTCTGCCAGAACAGGCAACCTGGGTGCGCAGTTTTTCTCGATCTGGGTCGATCCAGAGGCCTTCAAGGGGCAGTACGCGCACCGCACGCTGGCGCTGATGGATGCCGTCTATCAACAAACCGCAAAGTATCCCGAGCAGATGCGCATGGCCTACTCCGCCGACGACATTGTAGCTGCGCATCGCCAGCACAAGTTAGCCGCGCTGATGGGGGTCGAGGGCGGCCACTCCATTGAGGACAACCTCGGCCTGCTGCGCGACTACTACCGGCTCGGTGCGCGCTATATGACGCTCACCTGGGCCAACTCGACCGACTGGGCTGACTCCTCCGGTGACTACACCGACGCGAAAATTCCTCACACGAAGGAAGGACTCACCGAGTTCGGCAAAGATGTCGTCTACGAGATGAACCGCCTCGGCATGATGGTGGACATCTCCCACGTAGCGGACAAAACCTTCTACCGCACGCTTGTCATCAGCCGCGCCCCGGTTATCGCCTCTCACTCCTCGGCGCGCGCGCTGTGCGATTCGCCACGCAACATGACGGACGAGATGCTGCGTGCGGTCGCCGTCAACGATGGCGTGGTGATGGTGAATTTTTACTCAGCCTTTCTCAGCCAGGATTTCCGCAACGCCATGCAGGCGCAGGCTCCGGAACGGGAGAAGGCGATCAACGCGCTGAAGGAGAAGTACAAGGCCGAGGGCAAGCCGATTGATACACAGGCTCTCGATGCCCTCAACAAGGAGTACGCCGCCAGAATCCCGCGCCCGCCCTTCCACATTCTTATCGATCACATCGACCACATCGCCAAAGTCGCGGGTGTGGATCACGTCGGCCTTGGATCCGACTTCGACGGTGTGGATTCGCTCCCGGAAGGACTGGACTCCGCCGCCGACCTGCCGAAGATCACGCATTCTCTCATGGCCCGCGGGTATACTGCTGCCGATTGCGACAAGATGCTGGGCGGCAACCTGCTTCGCGTCTTCCGCCAGGTGGAAGCGGTAAGCCATCAACTTCAATCCGAGCAGCGTCCACGCATCGGCGAGCACCAGCCAGGAGAGAAGAAGTAGACCAATTCCCTGGCGGCTGCGAACCAGTCGGCCGCTTTCCTCTCCCCTAACGACTGGCATCAGGAGCCGCACATCAATTACCCTAGATTCCTGAGATGAGCATACGAGCTATTCGTGTTTTCGCGGCAATCGCTTTAGCATGCGGAGCCTTCGCCTATACCGCCGGCGCCCAGGAATCCACTCCTCCCCAGGGCCAGCAACCGGCTCCCTCGGCAGCGGAACTCCCAGACGCCCCCGGAGCGCAGGTGAAGGTCTCCCCACAGCCCACCGGGCCCACCGCCGTGCTGGACACGAGCCTGGGACGCATGACCTGCCGGCTCTTCGATAAGCAGGCGCCCGAAACTGTAGCCAATTTCATCGCGCTTGCCGAGGGCACCAGGGATTGGACCGACCCGGTCACCAGCAGGAAGATGCATCACAAATCTCTCTACAACGGCACAGTCTTCCATCGCGTGATTCCCGACTTCATGATCCAGGGCGGCGATCCAGCGGGCACGGGAATGGGCGACCCGGGCTATCTATTCAAGGATGAACTGGATCCCACTCTCAACTTTGATGTTCCAGGGCGACTCGCCATGGCAAACTCGGGTCCGAATACCAACGGCTCGCAGTTCTTCATCACAGAAGCACCCACCGAGCACCTCAACCAGATCCACACCATCTTCGGCCAATGCGATGAAGCGAGCATGCCTGTAATTCACTCCATTGCCAACGTCCCCAGGGACGCTCGCGACAAGCCGCTGACACCCGTAGTCCTGAAGAAGGTCACCATTGTGCAGGAGGGCCAGGCGATGCCTCCCCTTCCCGCAGCGGCGCCTGTTGCATCGCCAGCAGCAAAACCTTAACGCTTCCCCAACGATTCCGAGGAGAATCTTCATGTCACTTCAGCCCGGCACCTATGCCACATTCAACACCAGCGAAGGAAAGATTGTTTGCCGCCTGTTTGAGCAGGATGCACCCAAGACAGTCGCCAACTTCATCTCGCTCGCGGAAGGCACCCGTGAGTGGAACCACCCGACCGAGGGCAAGAAGGCCAACCAGAAGCTCTATGACGGCACCATCTTTCACCGCGTGATTCCTGACTTCATGATCCAGGGCGGCGACCCGATGGGAACAGGTATGGGCGGCCCTGGGTATCGCTTTGAAGATGAGACCAGGGGTTCGAAGCATCACTTCAAGGAGCCGGGAAAACTGGCGATGGCGAATGCCGGCCCCAATACGAATGGATCGCAGTTCTTCATCACGGTCGCGAATACGGACTGGCTCACCGGCAAGCACACGATCTTCGGCGAGGTTGTCGAAGGCTACGATGTCGTCGAGAAGATCTCCAAGGTCCGGCGCGGCGCACAGGATCGTCCCTCAACGCCGGTCGTGCTGGAGACAGTCACCATCGAACGCGTTTAGCTCAGGAAAATGGATGAACGCAAATATGCCCTCGCTTCACGCGAGGGCATATTTGTTGACGCTTAACGTTACGCAACGAAGTGATCCGACAGCCTAGCGATGCTTGGCAATGATCTCATCAAGCACTGCTTTGGCAGGACGCGTACGCTCCTGCGGCAGAGTGCCCAAAGGCTCATTCACCAGGTTGAGCTGCTCGATAAAGCTCGGTTTCTCGGTATTGATATAGAACACACCGGTGAGAACCTCGCCGTTCGAGTGCGACTCCATCAGCTGCGAGACGGCTGCGACGCGATCGGTTGGGTTATAGCCTTCGTGCAGCTTGCGCAGGCGCAGATGGGAACCATCGTGCATGGTCACATCATAGGTCGAGCCCGCATCGTACTCCACGGAGATGTCTTCAAAGCTGGGCACAAAGCCCACTTCCGCAATCTCCTCTTCATGAGCCTGCATGTACTTGTAACTCTTCGTCGATCCTTCGTGATCGTTGAAGGTTACGCAGGGTGAGATCACGTCCAGCATCACCGTGCCTTTGTGCGCGATTGCGGCCTTCAGCATGGCAAGCAACTGCTTCTTGTCGCCGGAGAAAGACCGCCCAACAAACGTTGCACCCAACTGGATGGCCAGGGCGCAGGTATCGATGGCAGGAAGATCGTTGATTACGCCGGTCTTCAGCTTGGAGCCAATATCGGCGGTTGCCGAGAACTGGCCTTTCGTCAATCCATAAACGCCGTTGTCCTCGATGATGTAGATCATGGGAAGATTCCGGCGCAGCAGGTGCGCGAACTGCCCCATGCCAATCGAAGCCGTATCCCCGTCACCACTCACGCCCAGCGCCGTCATTGTGTGATTCGCCAGCAAGGCACCAGTGGCAATCGAGGGCATGCGTCCGTGAACGCTGTTGAAGCTGAAGGAGCGTCCCATAAAATATGCGGGACTCTTCGACGAACATCCGATACCGGAGAGCTTCATGACCCGCTCCGGCTGCACGCCCATCTCGTACATCGCGTCGATAATGCGCTCCGAGATTGCGTTGTGTCCGCAGCCCGCACAGAGCGTCGACTTGCCTCCGCGATAATCTACTATCTGCAATCCAAGGCGGTTAGTCTTGGGTGCCGGTGCATTTGTAACAGTTGTAGTTGCCATTTCTTAGAGCCCCTCCTGCACTGCCGCCGCTTCGGTTATGCTTCGTGCGTCCATCGGAAGCCCGTTGAAGTGCAGTATGCTGCGAAGTTTGGTTGTCTCTGCCGCTGGCAGGTCGAGCTTGAGCAGGCTCAACATTTGTGCGTCGCGGTTTTGTTCGATCACGTAGACGCGATCGTGCGAAGCGATGAACTCATGCACCGCGGTGGTAAACGGGTATGCCCGGATGCGCATGTAGTCGGTTTCCAGGCCATGCTCTTTCCTGAGCTGATCGCGGCTCTCGACAATGGCAAAATCAGAACTGCCAAAGCCGATAAAGCCAATCTTGGACTTGCCGGTTTGCACTACAGGAGCCGGAACCAGCGTGCGAGCGGTCTCAAACTTCCGCGCCAGCCGCTCCATGATCCCCTGGTACTCCTCCGGTTTCTCAGAGTAGAGTGCCTGATCGTTGTGGCCGCTGCCGCGGGTGAAGTAGGCAGCCAGCGGATGATCGGTACCAGGCAAGGTGCGATATGGAATGGCGTCGCCATCCACGTCCTTGTAGCGCGCAAATCCACCCAGCCGCTTCAGGTCCTCAGCGGTCAGAACTTTTCCGCGATCCAGCGGTTTCTCCGGATATTCGAACGGATCGGACATCCAGTTGTTCATACCGAGATCCAGGTCGGACAGCACGAAAACAGGTGTCTGCAGACGCTCCGTCAGATCGAAGGCCGCCCCTGCAAATTCGTAGCACTCCTTCACCGAACCGGGCAGCAGAAACACATGCTTGGTGTCACCGTGAGAGAGAAATGCAACCGCGAGAAGATCGGCTTGCGAAGTGCGCGTGGGCATACCCGTCGAAGGTCCTGTACGCTGCACGTCGAAGATCACGCCAGGAAGTTCGGCATAGTAGCCCAGTCCTGCAAACTCCGTCATCAGGGAGAGTCCAGGCCCGGAGGTCGCGGTCATCGAGCGGGCACCAGCCCAGCCAGCTCCCAACACCATACCGATCGAGGCCAGCTCGTCCTCTGCCTGCACCACCGCGAAGGTCGCCTTGCCGTCCGGCTCGACACGATAGCGCTTCAACAAATCGATCAGGTCCTCGACCACCGAGGACGACGGCGTAATGGGATACCACCCCACCACCGTAACGCCAGCGAACATACAGCCCAGGGCCGTAGCTTCGTTGCCATCGATGATGATCTTCCCTGTCGTTGCCGTCATCCGCTCCAGAGTGAACGGATCAACCTTGGTCAGATTCTCAGCGGCGTACTCGTAGCCAGCCTTGACCGCGTTCCAGTTCAGGTCAGCAGCCTTCTGCTTGCGCGCAAACTGGTTGCGGACTGCGTGCTCGACAACCGCTCCATCCATCCCGAGCAGCTTGGCAACCACACCCACGTAGACCATGTTCTTGACCAGCTTGCGCAGCTTGGCCTCAGGGCAAATGGCGGCGGTCAGCTTGTCAAAGGGAACGGGATAGCAGGAGATATCTTCGCTGCGGTATTGCTTCAGGTCGAGGGATGCTTCGTAGATAGCCGCCGCTCCGGGATGCAGCGACAACATGTCTTGCTTCGCCGTCTCCGGGTTGAGTGCAACCAGGATGTCGATTTCTTTCTTTCGGGCGACATACCCGTCTTTACTCGCTCGGATGGTGAACCAGGTGGGCAACCCGGCAATATTGGAAGGAAATAGATTCTTGCCGCTCACCGGGACGCCCATCCCGAAGATGCTCTTCAACAAAACGCTATTGGCTGACTGCGATCCAGAGCCATTGACTGTAGCCACCTGGATGCTGAAATCGTTAACGATACGTCTGGATGCCGCTGCTTGTTGCACCTCTGAGTCTGGCTGCGTAGTGTGTACGCTCGTCGTACCCAGGACTACATCTCCTGTCGCCATTTGGCGGGTTCCCTTCAGTCCAAAATCCGAAAGATCGTCCTTCAGGTCTCTCTACTCTGTGATTATAGTCACTTAAACTGCAGAGTAACGCGGCAGAAATATATGCCGCACCTATTTAGGAATGAGCGGGCAAACTATGCATCGCGGAAAGCTCCATGCATCGAAACGACTAGAGTATTTTTCAGGAGATGAATCTTTTTCCTGCAACGCTCGGCCAGGCAGCACCATTCAGGGCCGGTTAACCTACTCGAGCGGTGGCGATGGGAGCCGATTTTTTCGAGCTTCAGCGTTTCTAGTTTCAGGAGCGAGGATCGCCGCATCTCGGGTGTCTGCTAGAGACGAAGGACAAGGAAATCGGGATAATCGGCAGTTTTAATCATTCTGAGCGTCGTTCAGTTTTGCCATCCTCAGCCTCATAGTAGTTTTTGTGTGAACCTGGGCTTCATTTAGTTTTTGTGTGAGCCTGAGCCTCATTTAGTTTTGTCATCCTGAGCGAAGCGAAGGACCTGCTTCATAACGCGAATCGCGCCACAGCCGTCGTCCTCGTCTGGCGCGATTTTCCTCACAACGCCATCCGCTCATGTAGTGCTAACAGGCCCTAACTGCGCATATCCGCCATCAGGACCTCGACTTCCGCCTTCTCTGCCGCAGTTAGAGGCAGCAATGGAAGCCGCGGCCGTCCGCCATAGTAGCCATTCAGTTCGCAGGCATATTTCACCCCGGCAATGCCCAGCGTGCCCGCCACACGTCCAGAGGCGACGGACAGCCGTTCCTGCTTGCCAAGCGCCAGGACCGGATCGCGGTCCTTCCACGCGGTGTAAATCTCCTGGCAGGACTGAGGAGCGCAAGCTCCCATGGCCAGAACCGCGCCGCTGGAGCCCGCCTGCAGAGACTCCAAGGTCGTCTCCGCGGCACCCGACAGCACCTGGAAACCCACTTCGCGGGTGCGGGTGGCCATGCGCGCTCGGGGCGGCGCCGCCGCAAGCACTGTCGATCCCTGGCCAAGCTGCTCTGCCGAGACAAAGCTGCCGCTGACTTCCTCGCCTACCGCCAGCATCCGCGCCGTTACCGCCTCAAAAATCGGCGTCACCGTCACGGTGCGCTTGCGCACTTCGCTCGTGGCGGAAACGACTGCACGAACGCGCTCCACGCTTCCGCTGGAATCCTTGATCCCGATGATGTTCGGATGATTCGCCAGTTCCGCGACCAACGATACCGGAATGTCGTAATGGGTAAATTTGGGAATGCTGTAGATCACCACCGGAAGTGGAGAGCGATCCGCAATCAGGCGGTAATAATTCAGCATCGCTGCTTCCGGCATCAGCGGCTCATAGAAGTTGGGAGTCCGTACCAGCACCGCATCGTATTGCTCCTTTGCGGCAAACTCCGCCAGACGAAGTGTCTCTGCGACGCTCTCGCGCCCTACCCCAGCCAGCAATACCTTTTCAGCGGCGGTGGCCTGGCGTGCCGTATGCAGCACCTCACGCGACTCTTCGTCGCTGAGCATCACCGCTTCCCCGGTAGAGCCCAGAACGACGAACCCCGCCACCGAGGTGAGCGAGTAGCGCGCCACGTTCTGTTCGAGTTTGCGAAGGTAAATCTGGCCGTCAGGATAAAACGGCGTGGTAAGCGCGGGGAAAATGCCTTCTAGCAGCATTCCCTTATTGTAAAGCGAACTGCCGGGAAGACTGAAAGCCCCTGCGAAGCATCCTCGAATGGAGCAAAAAAAACGCCCGGCAAATCGCCGGGCATTCTTCGCTTGGATTGCTTGCTGGACGCCGCTCAGGTGAGGCTTACGCGGCCAGCAAACCTAAATGGCTTTCGCCGCCTGCCACGGCCTCGCGGCTGTTGCCAGCCACGCTCTTCGTCTCGGCATCGATCCAGACACAGACCAGCGGCTGACGGGCATTCCCAGTTGGCACCCATACACAGGAAACACCCTGTGGACGGCGGTTCGCTCGCAATTGGTATACGGAAAACAGTTCCATCACTCCTCCTATTCGCCTTGGAGCCGAATCTGGACTCCAGTTCGCGGAGGAGCGGGCCATCCGACAGATTTCTTCAAGAAGATTTCTTTAGAAGCCTCGCTCTCTCACAGGTTTTCATCCGTCTGTGAGTGGCGAGACCAGAAAGTTCAGGCGCGCGTCAAACCCACAGAACTCTTGATCCTAAAAGGCTTAGGACCACATCGCAGTGCGTTCTACTCGGTATCATCCGTGACTTCCGATTCCTCACCGGGATTGCACGTGTATCGCCTTGTTGCAGAGTGGATCCTCTTGCCCCCACTCCAGTAATTAACATTCTATTCACATTTCTTCGATATGTAATCCCCAAAAAGGGTGAGGCGTTCGATTTTGCACCGAACGCCTCGCTGATAGCCTGCTACCCCTAAGACTTTGCTCTGATGACTTGCTCTATTGTCTAGCAACCTCGCGCCGATGGAGCGATTGCAGGGCATTCACCGTCATGATGTTGCGCTGCATCTCCGCGATGCCTTCGGCTGCCGCTCGTGCGGCGGCTATGGTCGTAATTGTCGGGATGCGTGCCAGCACAGCGGCCCGCCGAATCGCCTTCTCATCGAAGAACGTATCCTGCCCGCGCGGCGTGTTCACGATAAGCTGGATGCGGTTGCCCTTGATCAGGTCCACGATATTCGGCCGGCCTTCCTTGACCTTGTAGACGCGATCCACCACCAACCCGGCTCTCTGCAGCACGTCGGCTGTCCCCTGTGTGGCAACAATATGGAAGCCGAGATCCATGTAGGTCCGCGCAAGATCCACCAGAACGGGCTTGTCGTGGTCGTTGACGCTGAAGAACACGGTTCCCTTCGACGGCAGAATCTGCCCGGCAGAGAGTTGCGCCTTGGCAAATGCCTCTCCGAAACTATCCGCGACACCCATCACCTCGCCGGTCGACTTCATCTCCGGCCCCAGGACGGTGTCCACCCCAGGAAACTTGTTCCAGGGGAAGACGGGTGATTTGACGAAGAAGTGCGCTCCCGTCTGCAGGTCCTTGCCGGATGCAACCACCTCGGGCAGAAGCTCCTTCAGCTTGCGGCCTGTCATCAGCCGTGACGCAATCTTTGCCAGAGGCACACCGGTTGCCTTCGAAACATAGGGCACGGTGCGCGAGGCACGCGGATTAACCTCGATCACGTAGACACGATCCGGCTCACCCGGCCTCCCGCGCTTGATGGCAAACTGCAGGTTGACCAGCCCCACAACCTCCAAGGCCAGCGCCAGCTTGCGCGTGTAAGTGCGCAAGGTATCGAGCGTTGCCGGAGCAAGATCCACCGCCGGCAGCACGCAGGAGGAGTCGCCGGAGTGGATGCCTGCTTCCTCAATGTGCTGCATGATGCCCGCGATGACAACGTCTTCGCTGTCACACAGCGCATCCACGTCCACTTCCACCGCGTCTTCCAGAAAGTGGTCGATCAGGATCGGCCGGTCATGGGAATACTCGACCGCCTGCGTCATGTAGTGTGAGACAGCGGCGGCATCGTATGCAATCACCATGGCGCGTCCGCCCAGTACATACGAGGGCCGAACGAGTACTGGATATCCAATGCTCTCCGCGCCTGCCAGAGCCTCATCCACGCTGGTCGCCATCACGCCCGGCGGCTGTGGAATCTCGAGGTCCTGCAGCAGCTTGCCGAATCGCTTGCGATCTTCCGCCAGATCGATCGACTCGGGAGATGTGCCGATGATCGGCACCCCCGCTGCCTTCAAACGCAGTGCAAGATTCAGCGGAGTCTGGCCGCCGAACTGCACGATCATGCCTATCTCAGCGCCGCCCGAGGACTCGTGCTCATACACTGCCAGCACGTCTTCCAGCGTGAGCGGCTCAAAGTAGAGGCGATCGCTGGTGTCGTAATCGGTGGAAACCGTCTCTGGATTGCAATTCACCATGATGGTTTCGTAGCCGTCTTCCTTCAACGCGAAGGCTGCATGGCAGCAGCAGTAATCGAACTCGATTCCCTGCCCGATGCGGTTTGGCCCGCTGCCCAGGATGATGACCTTGCGCTGCGCTGTCGGTGCGGACTCATCCTCCTCGTCGTAAGTGGAGTAGAGGTACGGAGTCATGCTCTCAAACTCTGCCGCGCATGTATCCACCAGCTTGAAGACAGGCTTCAACCCCATCTTCTGGCGCAACTCACGCACTACCGCAACGCCCTCGTGAGTCGGCGTGCCCCAGACCTCGGCGATGCGCTCGTCGGAGATGCCCATGCGCTTCGCCTTCCGTAACAGTCGCGGTGACACATTCTCCGCAGCCGCCTCAGAGACCTCGGTAATGGTGTCGGTAATCTCCTTGATCTGATAAAGAAACCACGGGTCCATCGTAGTCATTCGCGCCACGTCGCGGACCGAATGACCGAGCCGGAAGGCATAGCGAATGTAGGTCAGCCGCTCCGGTTGCGCCGTCACCAGCCGCTGCGTTAAGCGACGCGGCTCCAGCACCTCTGCGCCAAGACGCTTGCCGGTTTCGAGCGAACGAAGCGCCTTCATCAGCGATTCTTTGAAGGTGCGCCCGATGGCCATAACTTCGCCCACCGACTTCATCTGTGGGCCCAGGTTCTCATCGGCTCCGGGAAACTTCTCAAACTGCCACTTGGGAATCTTGACGACCACGTAATCGATCGTCGGCTCAAAACACGCCGGCGTCATCTTCGTGATGTCGTTCGGAATCTCGTCCAGCGTATAACCGACCGCGAGTTTCGCAGCGATCTTGGCGATGGGGAAGCCTGTGGCCTTCGATGCCAGCGCCGAGGAGCGCGAAACGCGCGGATTCATCTCGATCACCGTCATGCGGCCGGTCATTGGATGCACCGCAAACTGCACGTTCGATCCGCCCGTCTCCACCCCGATCTCACGCATCACACGGATCGCCGCGTCGCGCATCGTCTGGTATTCGCGATCGGTCAGCGTCTGCGCCGGAGCTACCGTAATCGAGTCACCGGTATGGACGCCCATGGGATCCATGTTTTCAATCGAGCAGATGATGATGACGTTGTCCGCGAGATCGCGCATCACCTCCAGCTCAAATTCCTTCCACCCCAGCACCGACTCTTCAATCAGGCACTCGTGGACTGGCGAAAGATCGAGACCGCGGGCCAGGATCTCCATCAGCTCTTCGCGGTTGTAGCCGATGCCGCCGCCCGATCCGCCCAGCGTGAAGGAGGGCCGGATAACTACCGGGAAGCCTATCTTGCTTGCGAATTCGAGCCCGTCCTTCAGATTGTTCACCAGCGCCGAGCGCGGCATATCCAGGCCGATGCGCGTCATCGCATCCTTGAAGAGCAGACGGTCTTCGGCCTTCTTGATCGCCTCCAGCTTGGCGCCGATCAACTCCACGCCATACTTGTCGAGGATGCCTGCGTCGGCCAGATCCACGGCGAGATTCAGCGCCGTTTGCCCACCCACGGTCGGCAGCAGAGCAAAGACTCCGGTGCGCCCCTCATCCTTGAGCATCTGCGTTTCCACGCGGATGATCTCTTCGACGTACTCCTTGGTCAGCGGCTCGATATAGGTGCGATCGGCGAGCTCGGGATCGGTCATGATGGTCGCTGGATTGGAGTTCACCAGCACGACCTCATACCCCTCTGCCTTCAGCGCCTTGCACGCCTGTGTCCCGGAGTAGTCGAACTCCGCCGACTGCCCAATCACGATCGGCCCTGAGCCGATGACCAGAATCTTCGTTATGTCGTTTCTACGTGGCATATCTACGTCCCAAATCCTTGTTGGTTACTGCGGCCAGCAAAATTATTCGGATCTTCAGTCGCGGCCTGGAACGCGGCGCGGCTTTCCTTCGCCCCCGCACAGATTCTTCCACGCCTGTACGCACCGCTCTGTAGCGCGCATACCTGCGTCTTAGAAAAAAGGAATGCTGTGAGAAAAATCGGGGTGGCGAAAAGTAAGCCCGCGTGGGTCACTTCTTCCACTCCTCCATCATCTTGCGGAAGTCATGAAACAGGTAATTGGAATCGTGCGGCCCAGGGCTTGCTTCCGGGTGGTACTGCACGCTGAACAGCGGCAGCGACTTGTGCCGCAAACCTTCCAGCGTATTGTCGTTGAGGTCTACATGCGTCAATTCCACTTCGCTCTGGTTGATGGAGTCAGGATCTACCGCGAAGTTGTGGTTGTGCGCTGTGATCTCCACCTTGCCACTCGGAACGTGCTGCACTGGATGATTTCCGCCGTGGTGTCCAAACTTCAGCTTGTACGTCTTGCCGCCCAGCGCTAGCCCGATCAGTTGATGCCCCAGGCAGATTCCGAAGATGGGCTTCTTCCCTGCCAGCCTGCGGATGCTCTCTTGCGCGTAGGTCACCGGCTCAGGATCTCCCGGCCCGTTGGACAGGAAGATGCCATCCGGATTCAGCGCCAGCACATCCTCGGGAGAAGTCTGCGCGGGAACCACCGTCACGCGACAGCCCTCACGTGTCAGCATGCGCAGGATGTTGTACTTGATGCCGAAATCGTAGGCGACAACGTGCAGTTCCGGCCGTTCGTCCTTTGCCGCGGATACAACGGAGCCGCGGTTGGCGTCCTGGCTGGAATCATGGTTGCGAGGATCCGTCGGGGTCCAGTCATAACTGGCCTTTGTCGTCACCACTTTAGCCAGATCGGTCCCATCCATCTTGCGAATGGCCCGAGCCTTGGCGACCAGTGCGTCGCTGTCAACCGTGGCGCCGTCCTCAAAGGTGGCAATCACCCCGCGCATGACACCATAGGTACGCAGATGCCGCACCAGGGCACGAGTATCGATCTCGCTGATAATGGGAATCTTAGAGCGCTCAAGATATTCGTCGGCGACCAGCTCCGAGCGCCAGTTGGAGCTGATAGGAGAGAACTCGCGCGTGACGAGTCCTTCAATAAAGGGTCGAGCCGCTTCGTTGTCTGCGGAATTGGTGCCGTAGTTACCGATTTGAGGGTTGGTCAGAACAACAATCTGCCCGGCATAGGATGGATCGGTGAAGATTTCCTGGTAGCCGGTCAGCGATGTATTGAAGACCACCTCGCCAGAACACTCACCCTTGGCGCCATAGCCCTCACCGCGGAAGATGCGCCCGTCTTCGAGCGCAAGAATCGCCTGCATCGCTTCTCCGTCGAGTGGATTCATTCGATGTTACCAAAGAATCGCCCTCAAAGCAGCAAGGAACTGGGCCTGCATGGCAGAGATGGCCATTTTCCTGCGATTTCGGAGGATTTATTTTTTGGCGCACACCCCGGCAAGAGTGCCGGAGCAGCAATGCGGTGGTGCGGGAACAAATCGGAAGATGCGCCTAGCGCACCACGCCCATCTTCCCCGTCGGCCAGTAGACAAACGCCGCCTTGCCATAGATCAGGTTTCGCTCCACGGGACCGAAGTCGCGGCTGTCGCTGGAGATGGAGCGGTGGTCGCCCATCACAAAGTACTCGTTGGCGGGGATCACCATTCGGTCCACCGAGCGCCCGTCAAAGTAGCGGCGCGGCACATAGGGCTCCGAAATCGCCTTGCCGTTGACAAAAACGCTGCCCCGGTCGATACGCAGCTCGTCGCCGGGCAGCGCAATGACGCGCTTGATGTAACTCTTCTCCGGATCGCGAGGGTAGTAGAACACCACCACGTCGCCACGCTCTATCTTCTCGAAGTGATATACGAACTTGTTGATGAACAGCCGATCCTGATCTTCGAGGCGGGGCAGCATGCTGGTTCCCTCTACCTTTACCGGCTGATAGAGGAAGGTGATGATGAGCACGGAGGCAGCGATCGACACCAGCAGGTCGCGCAACCATATCCGCAGGTTGCGCGGCGTCCCGGGCTCGGAAGAAACAGCGGCTTCTTCGATGGATGAGTCTGGGTTTGGGGCTTGGGGTGTGGAGTCGAAGCTACTGTCTTCCATCATTCTCTACTCAGCGGAAATCTGTTCCCGCCTATACTTTCAGCATACAGTGCAATCTCAGTCGCAGCCAAGAGTTCCAAGCGGACAAAGCATGCCCGATGGCTTTCGCGGCTTAGGCAGCGGCTGTTGTTGCGCAGATGGAATATAGGCGGGCTGCCCCACAGCATTCCCGGGCTTCAGATTCTCTTCCTGCAGAATCAGCGGCCGCTGCAGCAACATCTCGACAACCGTGCCCTGGGGTATGTTCACATCCTCACCCCGCTGGAAGAGCGTGTAGATTCCACCCGCCAGCGCTCCTGCGAGAGATCCGTAGCCGACACCCTGGCCCAGGTTTCCCGTAGCTGCTCCGCCGATGACGCCACCCTCCGCGCCTATGGCTGCTCCCTTGAGCACGGTGCCCGCGTCTCGCCCCTTGTTGGCAGGCTGCTCGATAGTACCTTCGCCGTCCTTCACCTTTGCCCCGGCAGACCCTGGCAGGCTATTCACGACTCCGGGAATCTCCACCACGGAGCCGTTAGGAAAGATCAGCGAGGTGAAGTGCATTCCCACCTGCGCCCGCCCCTTGACGCGGCCAGGGCGGATCACATGATCCACCGTCCCTTGAACGTAGACTCCGGCGGGAATCAGGACGCGATTGCCAGCAACCACCGGGAAGGTCGAGACCAGGTAGACGCCATCTCCTGGCTTGGCAGACTTCGTATTCACTGCGCTCGTAAGCGAGAGGAGAATCTTTGTGCCTTGAGGAACCACATAGCTCGCAGGGGCAGTTGCAGGGGCGGCCGCTGCGGATTCCGGAGCAACCGGGGCGGCCGGATCTCCCGATGCAGGCACGGATTGCCCCTGCGCTCCTGCGATCGAAATTGCCAGCAACCCTGCCATCCACCAGCCCGCTTGTCCCCGCATGGATCCTCCTGGCACACCTGATTTATGCGTTCTTATAGACGTATTCTTGCCTTCTCTTAAAGACAGCTTTCTGCTTTCTTTTCTATACCTATAGACGGACGCAACGGCCCGCATGGTAGCCGCCTCGAGCGGGTTTAGCCACTCCTCCGTCCTGCCGCCTCCAGATATCGCGCCCTTTCACAAAAATGAGGCGCTTCATGCTCCGCACCTTGGGTTAGGCGTTACCATGGGAGTTCTCTGAAAGGGCAATGGCGTCAATGTCCCAGCATCCTGCAAATCTTCCAGACTCCGCCGCAGAGCAGAGCAGCCGCTTCTCCGCAGCCTACTCCGTGCTGCAGTCTGCAATTGCCGAGCACGCCTTCCCTGGCGCTGCCTTCGGGGTTCTATGGCACGGCCAGGTAGTGGCGATGGACGGCGTGGGGCGGTTTACCTATGAAGAAGAGAGTCCGCTGGTCGCCCCCGGCACGGTCTTTGACGTAGCCAGCCTTACCAAGGTTATTGCCACCACCTCCGCCGCGATGATTCTTCACGACCGGGGCGTGCTCGATCTCGACATGCCACTGGGCGATGTGCTTCCAGGATTCGTAATCGGGAAGCAGCCCGGCAGCCCGAAGCAGCACGTCACGATCCGCATGCTGTTGGCGCATTCGTCCGGCTTACCCGCCTACAAAAAATTGTTTGAAACGGCTACGACCCCCTATGAACTCCTGCGCGCCTGCCTGCAGATGCCGCTCGAAGCCGCTCCGATGGAGCGCGCTGTCTATTCGGACATAGGCTTCCTGCTGCTTGGCAAGGCGCTGGAGGTTCTCGCCGGCGAACCGCTGCACAGCTTCTGCGGACGGGAGGTCTTTACGCCGCTCGGCCTTCAGAGCACGCGCTTCTGCCCACCCCAGGAGTGGCGCTCCTCGATTCCCCCAACTGAGTACGACACTACCTTCCGGCATCGCATCCTCCAGGGAGAGGTCAACGACGAGAACTGCTCTATACTGGGCGGCTGCTCCGGCCATGCAGGTCTCTTCTCGTCTGTACCCGATCTGCTCAGCTATGCAAAAGTAATCCTCGAACCGAAGGCCGAACCATCCGTCTTCCACCCGCAGACCGTCTCCCTCTTCGCAACCCGGCGTGTGTTTCCAGCGGGGACATCCAGGGCTCTGGGCTGGGATACTCCCGCGGAGCCTCGCTCCTCCGGCAGATACTTCGGGCCGCACTCCATCGGGCACCTGGGCTTCACCGGCACCTCCATCTGGATCGACCTGGAGCGCGAACTTGCCGTGGTCCTGCTGACGAACCGCACTTGGCCCGACCGTTCCAACCAGTCCATCAAGCAGGTTCGCCCTGCGTTTCACGACGCTATCGTGAACGGGTTGGCGGGATCCTAACGAACAGATTGGCGTTATCTTGGCGGTATCGTAACGAGTTTTGTCCCTGAAAACGTTGCCAGGGTGTTTCCCCGTGTAAATTCAACTTCAAGGCAAGACAAGTTGACGCTAGAATTGTAATTAGGCAGAGTTGGGGAACAAATCACAATGGCTAGCATCATGACCTCACACACGGATTCCAGCAGTGAAGGAAAACCACAGGATCCGTTAAGCAATCTTCAGGGGCTCACGACAGAGAGCTCCAACGAGGCCTCCCAGGGATTTGACACAAAATCGGCCCTCGAGATTGCCCGCATCATCAATCATGAAGACTCAAAGATCGCCGGCGCTGTGAAGAAAGCCCTGCCGGAGATCGCCTTGGTGATTGATTCGGTCGCGCGAAGCCTGCGCGACGGCGGACGACTGATCTACATTGGCGCCGGATCCAGCGGACGTATCGCCGCCCTTGACGCATCCGAGTGCCCGCCCAGCTACTCGACGGCTCCTCAGCAGATACAGTACATCATGGCTGGCGGCCCAAAAGCTCTCGCATCCGCCGTCGAAGTCAACGAAGATTCTGAGGAGTTGGGCCAGCGCGATATTGCCAGAAGGCGCCCCACCCGTAAGGACATCGTGGTGGGACTTTCCGCCAGTGGCCGTACTCCCTACGTGGTCGCCGCGGTGGCCTATGCCCGCGCTCGCGGCGCTGTGACAGCCGCCGTCACCTGCAACCACAACACACCACTCTCCGCTGTTGCCGACATCAGCGTAGTCGCAGAGGTCGGGCCCGAAGTGGTCTCCGGCTCCACGCGTATGAAGGCCTCCACCGCGCAAAAGATGATCCTGAACATGATCACGACCGGGGCCATGACGCGGCTTGGCTATGTGTACGAAAACCTGATGGTGAACGTGCACATGCAGAACTCCAAGCTTGTGGAGCGCGGCATCAATATCCTGATGCGCGCCTGCAATATCGATCGCGAGACGGCGGTAAATACCATTAAGTCGGCAGGACGCAGCGTTCCCGTCGCCCTGGTAATGTTGAAGGCCAACGTGGATAAGCCCGAAGCAGTCCGCCGCCTGGCCCGGTCTGACGGCAACGTCCGCCTCGCCATCGAAGACACAACCCTCGAACTGTAGCTCCGCGGGCGCGCGTCCAGGCTCGCGTCTCAGCGGCAAATTCCACAGAAGAAACGGCAGGATCATGGACAAGTTCGTAATTCGCGGCGGCAACCCGCTGCTGGGAACGATCCGCGTAAGCGGCGCCAAGAACTCTGCCCTCCCCTGCATGGCCGCCGCCATCCTCACCGAGGATGAAGTCGTTCTGGAAAACATACCGCAGGTGAGGGACATTGAGACGGAGCGCAAGCTCCTGGTCTCCATGGGTGCCGAGGTCGAGTTAGGCTACGGTCGCGCCCAGCATCGCACCACGATCAGCTGCCGCCTGCTCTCGGACCCCGTCGCCAAATATGAGATCGTCAAGACCATGCGGGCATCCTCGTTGGTGCTGGGCCCGCTCATCGCACGCACCGGAATGGCACGGGTCGCGATGCCCGGCGGATGCGCCATCGGAGGGCGTCCCATCGATCTGCACATCAAGGCCCTGGAACAGATGGGCGCAACCATCGTGCAGCAGCACGGCTATCTTGAGGCACGCGCGGAACGCCTGAAAGGCGCGCACCTGCTCTTCGATAAGATTACCGTTACCGGCACCGAGGATCTGCTGATGGCTGCGGTACTGGCCGAAGGGGAAACCCTGATGGAGAACTGTGCGCGCGAGCCTGAGGTTACCGACCTGGCCGCGCTGCTGGTAGCCATGGGTGCGCGGATTGAGGGCGCAGGCACCTCCACCATTCGCGTCCAGGGCGTAGAGAAGCTCCACGGAGCTCGCCATCGCATTAATCCGGATCGCATCGAAGCGGGCACCTTCCTGGTTGCCGGCGTCATTACTGGCGGAGATCTCTGCGTGGCAAACTGCAATCCAGCCCACCTATCGGCTGTCATCCACAAGCTGGAGGAGTGCGGAGCACGGATCGACATTCTCAGCGAAGATTCAATCCGCGTTCGCAGCGAAGGCAATTTGAAGGGCACCGATGTTTCAACCGAGGAGTATCCCGGCTTCCCCACCGACATGCAGGCGCAATACATGGCGCTGCTGACGCAGGCCGAAGGCTCCTCCGTCGTTAAGGAAAACATCTTCGAGAACCGCTTCATGCATGTTCAGGAGCTGATTCGCATGGGCGCGAATATCAAGCTCGATGGGCGCACGGCCACAGTCCGCGGCAAGACTCCGCTCTCCGCCGCAGCGGTGATGTGTTCCGATCTGCGCGCCTCGGCTTCTCTTGTGCTGGCGGCCCTGGTGGCCGACGGAGAGTCGATCCTCGATCGCGTGTACCACATGGATCGCGGCTACGAGCGCATCGAAGAGAAGTTGCGCAGCGTTGGAGCCCAGATCCGCCGCATGGGGAACGTCTTCAATACCCGCCGGGAAACCGTTGGAACCGGAAGTTAGATCCAAGCATTCCATCAGCAAAAGGAGTCGCCATGCCTGAAGATCGCATCCTGCGCGAACAACTGGTCGAACTGCTTCACGGCGGAAGTGCACACGCCGATGCGGGTACTGTTCTGGAAGATTTCCCTGCCGACAAGTGGTCCTTCAAACCCAATGGAGCCCCCTGGAGCTCCTGGCAATTGCTGGAACACATCCGTATTGCGCTGGATGATCTGCTGGATTTTTGCAGGAATCCCGAATATGTGGCTCCTAAGTGGCCGGAAGAATATTGGCCCAAAGAGGAATCTCCTGCCAACGCAGAAGCATGGGATAAATCCGTTGCTGCCGTCCTTGGGGGGCTCCAGTCCTTGGAACATCTCATCAAAGATGAAAAATCGAATCTGTTCGCCAGGATTCCGTGGGGAGACGGCCAGACGCTACTGCGCGAGGTACTGCTCGCCGCCGATCACACGAGCTATCACCTGGGACAAATCGTACTGCTGCGCAAGCAGATGAATGCCTGGTCCGGTTAGCGCCGCGCCCACAGCTCTGCTCTTCAGAGAGATCCTTCATCGTGCTGGCGCCCGGTTTCCCTGGCACTTGGCACTAGGCATCAAAAGCCATCGCAGTGGAGCGTACCTTTTGACTCGAAACCGCCAATGTGGAATAGGTCGCTTGAGTTAAGGGCCGCCGCTCCCGCCGTGGGAGCTCCGCGTTGTAGAGCGTATATCCCTTATCGAAAAGAAACGCGGTTACCTCTGCGGCAATTCCCTCGAAGACCTCGCAGATCAAGTCGGGCTTATGCTCGTCGAGCAACCGGGATGCCCCGCGAAGAACTCGGAGGTCAGCCCCTTCCGCATCGATCTTGATCAGATCCGGCGGAGGAATTTGTGTCGCCAGCCAATCCAGGGTGACGCTTAATACACTTTGGGTTTCGCGCACCCCACCCCCCTGGCCTCCCTCAAAAACCGACAGAGAATTTGCCGCCCGTGCGCGCTGCGCAATATGGAAATCCAAAACGCCGAATGACTCACTCACAGCGCATGGAATCACCGTAACAGGAGCCGCGCCGTCATTCTTGAGGCGCGAGGAGCGGCGCAATAAATCTACGAGATATGTGTCCGGCTCGACAGCAAATACCTTGCCGGCAGAGCCCGCCAGCCCTGCCGCAGCGAAAGAAAACAGTCCCAGATTTGCTCCGATATCCCAAGTCACCGAGTTGGGTTGGACTAATTCTTTGGCGAGATTGAGCAGGCACGTATCGACCGATTCAAGGTTGCTTCGAAGGTATCGAAGACCACACTCCGGGGTGACAAAGAGCTGGGCTCCTCCGTATTGCCGAGAAAATCTACGACGGAAGACCCTACCGCGGGACAAAAGCTCTGCAGAGCGGCGAATCGCATTCATACGTCCCCTCGATCCAAGATGTAGCACATCATCAAAGACGACAGCGTTTAGGGAGATAAGACTACTTCCAGCTCACAGCCAGCTGCCAACGCAGATGTTTTGTTGCGGTTTTGCGGAGTACGCCCTCAAACTCATCCAGCTCGCCGATCACAGCCGCCGTCTCATTCCCCAGCGCCGTCATGGACGAACGAAGAAAATCCAGCAAGGTGCAAATTGTAATCAAGCCATCTTCTGGAGAGAACCATTGCGGCGGGGGTAAGGTTTTCGCCCATTCCGGATCACCGGCACCCTCCTCGAGCAGGAGAGCCATAGAGTTCTGATCCGCGGAGAAGAACTCGAGCAGCGGCTTCACTCCAAGCTTCTCCGCCAGCTTCTCGAGGGCATCTTCGTTGCGGGCCAGGGCGTGCCCATTCACGAAGATATCGAAACCAGGGTCTTCTCCCTGAACGACGATGTACATCGACGCACTCATCGCAAACAAGTTTAACTCACGAAAGAGGAGTTTCGCAGGTAACCTTCAACCGGGTCATTTGGTTATCTGAATCGTTACCCAGCGTGGCAAATCCTCCATCCGCATACCCACCAAAAGAAAGGGGGCCGCGCACTTGCGCAGCCCCCTTCTTTTACCTACTACCGGTTATTTACCGCGGTCCGCGATTGCTACCACCACCACTGCCTGCTGGTCCACGACCCCGGCTGCGACGGCGACGCTTGCGCTGCCCCGCCGCCGGTCCGCCTGCGGGAGCACGGCCTGCCGGGGGAGCACCTACTGGCGCGCCATCGATGCGATTGAAGTTTGGCTCGTCGTCACCCTCTTCGAAAGGGGCTTCGTCTTCAAAGTCGTCTCCGCCCTCAATCGTGATCGTGCTCGCGTTGGAGGATGGCTGGCGCTCCACTGGCTCACGCCGGCGGGGTGCAGGGGCTTCGCCTGCTTCTTCCTCACTCGCCGCCGCCGCTGTTGGCTCCGGCAAACCGAGCTTGGCGCGCTGCTCCTTCAACAGAGCCTTGCGTGACAGCTTGATCCGGTTGCCTTCGATGCCCAGCACCTTCACCAGCACCTGGTCGCCTTCCCGCAACTCGTCCTTCACTTCCTTGACGCGGTGCTCGGCGATTTCGCTGATGTGGAGCAATCCATCGGTTCCTGGGAAAAGCTCAACAAATGCCCCGAACTCCGCCAGACGAACAACCTTGCCCAGGTAGGTCTTCCCTACTTCCGGCACGGCGGTGATGTTGCCGATAATCTCCAGCGCCTTCGCCAGACCCGCCTCATCGCTGGACGCGACATTGACGCGGCCAGTGTCGTCCACATCGATCTTCACGCCAGTCTGCTCGATGATGCCGCGAATCGTCTTGCCACCCGGTCCGATCAGATCGCGAATTTTGTCGGTCGGAATCATCAGGGTGTGGATCTGGGGAGCGAACTTCGAATGCTCCTCACGGGCACTGGTCAGCACGGCATCCATTTCGTCCAGCAGGAAGAGCCGTCCACGGCGAGCCTGTTCGAGTGCCTCGCGCATGATCTTGCCGGTGATGCCGCTGATCTTGATGTCCATCTGCAGCGCGTTGATGCCCTTGCGGGTACCTGCGACCTTGAAATCCATATCGCCGTAGTGATCTTCCGCGCCAGCAATATCCGTAAGGATCGCGTAGTTCTCGTCTTCCTTCACCAGGCCCATGGCAACACCGGCCACAGCGCCCTTCAAGGGGAGCCCCGCATCCATCAGCGCAAGACTTGCACCGCAAACCGAAGCCATCGAAGACGATCCGTTTGACTCCAGAATGTCGGAGACAACGCGAACCGTGTAGGGCGACTCCTCTTCATTGGGCAGCACTGCGGAGATGGCGCGTTCCGCCAGCGCTCCATGTCCAACTTCGCGGCGTCCGACGCCAGTCATGCGGCCCACCTCGCCAACCGAAAACGGCGGGAAGTTGTAGTGCAGCATGAAGCGCTTCTTCTTTTCGCCTTCGAAGGTCTCGAGCCGCTGTGCGTCATCGGTAGTCCCGAGTGTCGCGGTCACGAGCGCCTGCGTCTCTCCACGCGTAAAGAGAGCCGATCCATGCGTACGCGGCAGCACTCCCACTTCAATCGTGATGGGACGAATCTCATCGAAGGCCCGGCGATCCGGACGGATACGATCCTTCGTTACCTGCTGACGGAAGATGGTTTCACGCAGATGTTCGTAGTATTTTGCCAGCTTCTTCTTGGCATCGGCCTCGCCCTCAGGCAGATCCTGCACCAGCTCATCCTTGATGGCCTTGATAAGCGCATAGCTCTCGGCCTTGGGATGTGTTTGGGTATCGAGGGCATCCGTCAAGCGATCCCTGACCTTCGCGGAGAGGGCATCGTAGTATTCCTGATCGAACTCCGGAGCAGGAATCACGCGCTTCGGCTTACCGGCCTTGCTCACCAGCTCGTCGATCGCGGCAACGATCTTCTTGATCTCCACGTGGGCAAAGTCGATGGAATCGGCCACCGTGTCTTCGCTCACTTCCTCTGAGCCGCTCTCTACCATCACGATGCCGTCTTTGGTGCCGACAACCGTGATGTTCAGCGTGCTTGCGCTACGCTCAGCATAGGTCGGATTGACGACAAACTCGCCATCGACCAGACCGACGCGAACGGCACCCACAGGGCCGCCGAAAGGAATATCCGAGAGCGAGAGCGCGCAGCTTGCGGCATTGATGCCGATGATGTCCGGGTCATTCTCTTTGTCCGCCGAAAAAACCAGCGCGATTACCTGGGTCTCATTGCGGAAGCCCTCAGGAAACAAGGGGCGGATGGGGCGATCGATCTGGCGGCAGGTAAGAATCTCACGCTCGCTGGGCCGGCCCTCACGCTTGATAAAGCCGCCGGGGATGCGCCCACCAGCGTATGCGTACTCGCGATAGTCAACGGTAAGGGGGAAGAAATCGATGCCTTCCCGGGGATCCGGAGAGGCTACTGCAGTTCCCAGAACGACGGTGTCACCCATGGTGACGAGTGCAGCGCCAGAGGCCTGCTTGGCCATGCGGCCCGTTTCAAATGTCAGCCGCTTGCCACCGGCAAGTTCGACTGTGACGTCCTGCTTCATAAATTCCTCATTTCTATTACTTCCAGCACCAAATGCGCGCGGGAAAGAGGGATGTATAGGGCGCCGAAAAGATGTTTCGGGAGCGGACTGCCGCGAGCGTTCGTGCTCGCTCCACTCTCAGAGCCATGCTCTTGCTCCAAAACGCAAAACCGCCGCACGGATTCCGGGATACTCCGGATCGTCCGTTGCGGCGTATGTCGCGCCATACACGCCAGCCAGAGATCTGGCCAGCATTACCCAATCTCGTCGCGTAAGGTTTGGGGACAAGGTTCTCGCTTGCTTACTTGCGGATGCCCAGCTTCCCGATCACATCGCGGTAGCGGTCAGAGTCGTTGGTCTTCAAGTAATCCAACAGGCGACGGCGCTTGCTCACCAGCATCAATAGTCCACGCCGCGAAGCGTGATCCTTCTTGTGCGTCTTGAAGTGCTCGGTGAGTTCGCCTATGCGCTCGCTGAGAATAGCGATCTGCACTTCAGGACTTCCGGTATCGGAGTCGTGAGTGCGAAAACGCGTGATGATGTCGATTTTCTTTGCAGGTGCCAGCACGAAAGTGCGTACTCCTCTATTTTTCTTCTAGTCCACTCTCTAAGTGTCTGACCAAGAGTAACATGAGCCGTGTCCACCCTGCAATTTTGCAAAATCAAACAGGAGGCGAAAATCGCACCCCGGCAACGCTCCCGGACTCCCCTGAAATTCAACGCGGTAACTTACAGATAACAAGGTACATCACCCGATGCCATCGCCCCCAATAGAAGAATACGGTCAGCGCCTGCGGGCTTGTGAACTCCGCATCGCCCACTTCGATCAGCTTCACATTCGGCTCGGGAATACTCGACTGCTGCTCGCGATCGCAACTCTTCTCGCGGCGTGGCTCTCTTTTGGACGGCATCTCTTCTCGCCATGGTGGCTCTTTCTGCCAATCGCCGCATTTGCCGGCATCGCCTCGTATCACTCGGGCGTGCTCCAAAGGCGGGCTCTCGCGGAGAGGGCCGCATCGGTGTATCGCAGCGGACTGGCTCGCATCGAAGATCGCTGGGCTGGCACAGGACAACAGGGCGAGCGCTTTCGCGATCCGCATCACATCTATGCCGCCGATCTCGATTTATTTGGAGCGGGCAGCCTGTTTGAGCTCCTCTCCATCGCCCGCACGCGCATGGGCGAAGACACGCTGGCACAATGGCTCTTATCCCCGTCGACGGTGGACGCGATCCACGAGCGGCATGCGGCCATTCAGGAACTCCGCCCGCAACTCAATCTGCGCGAAGACCTCGCCGTGCTCAGCGAGGATTCCCGCGCCGGAGTTCATCCCGAAGCCCTGTTGCAGTGGGCGGAATCCCCGAATGGTCTGCCTCAGCAATGGTTGCGATGGCTCGCCCTCTTGCTCGCCCTTCTTGCTGTTGCCACGGCGGTTCTCTGGGCGGCATGGGATGTGAAGTCCCCATTCCTGGCCACCGTGGCGATAGAGGGCGGCATCCTCTTTGTCTTCCGCAAGCAGACCGAGGAAGCCCTGGCCGGTACGGAGCGCGAGTTTGAAGACCTCAACCTGCTCTCCACCCTGCTGGCCCGGCTCGAGCGCCAACATTTCGTTGCGGCAAGGCTGCAGACCCTCTCCGCAGCGCTGTCCTCCCATCATCTGGAAGGCTCGCGGGCGATCGCGCGATTGCGAAACATTGTGCAGTACATCGAGTCGCGGGAGAATTGGTTTCTCCGCATCCTGAATGTCCCGCTGATGTACTCGTTTCAGGCAGCCTACGCCGCCGAAACATGGCGGCGCGATCATGGGCACGCTGTCCGGACATGGCTCAGCGCCATTGGAGAGATGGAGGCCCTCCTCTCCTTGGCAGCCTTCAGTTACGAACACCCGGAGAATTCCTTCCCCGAACTCATCAGCGGGGCGGCATCCTTCCACGCGGAAGAGCTTGGCCATCCGCTGATACCCGCAGCGAAGTGTGTTCGCAATACGGTCAGTATTGTGGAGCCGGCACGTGCGCTCATCGTAAGCGGCTCCAATATGTCCGGGAAGAGCACTCTATTACGTGCCGTCGGTGTGAATACGGTGCTGGCTATGGCTGGCGCGCCCGTCCGCGCCAGACTCCTGCGACTGACACCGCTGCATGTCGGCGCCAGCATCGCCATTCACGATTCGCTGCAGGAGGGAAACTCACGCTTCTATACGGAGATCACCCGCCTGCGCCAGATCTATGACCTGGCGGAACAGCCTCCGCCCCTGCTCTTTCTGCTGGATGAACTGCTGCAGGGCACCAACTCCAGCGATCGCCGCATTGGAGCAGAAGGAATCGTTCGCGCGCTGATGGATCGTGGCGCCATCGGGTTGATCAGCACTCACGATCTCTCCCTGACCGAGATCGATATCTCGCAGGATCATCGCCTCCATAACGTGCATTTTCAGGATGAGATGGAAAATGGAAGGATGAAATTCGACTTCAAATTACGCGAAGGGGTAGTTACAAAGAGCAATGGGCTGGAACTGATGCGGTCCATCGGACTGAAAGTATAGAACCGGCTATCGGCCCTGCTCAGCCTCGTCCTTCGCCGCCCAGTAGCTGGTGCGCGCCACAACATGCGCACCGTAATCCTGCGCCAGCCGCACCCGCAACGTATGCAGACCGGGCGTGCGATCTGTCGGATGAAAACTCAACAGGTAGCGATTTCGAGCGTGCTTCGCCACCTCCGCGATGCTGTCCTGAAAGGCCTTCTCCCTGGTAAACGGCACATATTCGCCGCCACTCATCACCGCGATTTCTTTCGCAACGTTCTTTCGAACCGCAGCAATCGCCATCATCATCGGGGACAGGATGTTGATCGTGGAACCCGCGGCTCCCCCGCCCTTCACATCGTTCAGAACCTCCGCCTTCGCCGCGGAGTAGGTCACGCTAAGCACAAGCGTATTACTGGTGCCCAGGCGTTCGATGAGTTGCTGCGAATCCACATGCTTGCTGCCATGATCGCGCGATTCGCTGATCAACAGCAGGACGCGGCGGCGGTTGCTGGGTTGCTGTTCCAGCAGGTCGATACAGTAGCTGACCGTATCCAGAATTGCTGCCCCGCCATCTCCTGGCTGCAGGCGCTGCAGGTCCCTTCCGATTGCCTCCGTATCATCCGTGAAATCCGTAAGCAACTGGGGCTGGCTGTCAAAGGTAACCACGGCTGCCTCGCCACGCCCCTGCCCCAGGAACAGATCTACCAGCGGACCAATCCTGCTGATCTTCTGAAATTGCAGCAGACTGGTGCGGCCCTTCTCGATAGCAACTATCAACGACACCGGAGCCTGATCGAAGTCCTCGTCTACCTGAATCTTCTGCGGGACGCCATTGTCTTCGAGGATAAAATCATCGGGCTTCAGGGTATAGACCACATCGCCGGAGTGCATCTCCACCAGCGTCGGAACCAGCACGACCGAGGTATTCACGCGAAAGGTAGGGCTCTCCGGTTGAGCCAGGCAGGAGACAACACAAACTGCGGCAAGGAAGACGATTCCCCAAGCTCGCATAGCGCAGGCGCGCGAGGCTGCTCGACAACTCATCAGTCGGGCCTCTCGGCTCACAGCATCCTTATCTTGAAGGAGGGGAAATCTGAAGTGGTGCCGCATAGGGGTACGGTTCGGGATTGCAAAGAGTCACGCCCGCAATCTTCGCGTCTCCGCATCCATTTTATCGATCCAGTGCAGGAAACGCAGCAGCTCCCATTTCTGCTCCCACACAAATCCGGAAATCTCACGGAAGCCAAGCGTCTCCGCCTTCATGCCGGAGTAGGTCTCAACGCGCCACTTCAGATACTCACTGCGCCACGGCGCCAGTCGATGTCCCCGCGTTGCATTCCATAGAAATCGCACTGCCGCCAGCATCACTCACTCCTGCTGCAAGTATAGATGAGCGAGAGAACTGCGATGGCAGATTGGGTTTAGAGATAGTCGAAGAGACTCCCCTTGCCCAACTTGGCAATCACCTGCGAGAGAGCGGCCTGCTGCGTCTGAGCTGCGCTCAACTGTGTGGCTACCTTGGCGTAATCGGCCTGGATCAGATCTGTCTGCGCCGACAGCAATTGCGTGGATTCGCTTTGCGCGGCACTCTGCGCGGCGGAGAGGCGCGAGATGGAGTTATCAATCACGATACGCTGGCTGCTTACGTAATTCAGCACGCTGGTCAGCTTCTGGGTATCCGCCACGGCTGTGGCTGACGCGGGATAGCTTGCAAAATCGGCTACAAGCTGATTCAGCGTGCCCAGCACGTCATTGCCCGGCGCGGTGAATATCTTGTCCCCGGTAACGTTCAACTGGATCGACTGCCCATTGGGAGTCACCAGGCTATTGGTCGTCGAGCCACCCTGGTAGCCGCTAGTGGCGGTGGGAAACGGAGCGCTGGTTCCCTTGCTGTCAGCAAAGACGTACACCCCAAGATAGCTGGTGTTTGCCAGTGCAACGACCTCATCGCGAATCCCGGCAATCTGTGCGGAAATCGACTGCAGATTCGAGGCGTTCATGGTCCCATTGTTCGCCGAGGTGGCGAGGGAGATGGCCTGGGTCAACTGAGAGACGACCGAGCCCAATGCAGTATCCGTCACCTGGAGCATGCCATGGACGGAACTTGCCGTTTGGGTGAAGGTGTCATCCCGGGATATCTGATTGCTCAGCAGCACATTCTGCCCGGAAGCTACTGGATCATCGGACAGCGTGTTGACGCGCTTTCCACTGGCCAGCTCCTGCGTCAACTGCTGCTGTGATGCCACTGTCTGGTCCAATGCCCCTACAAGATTTGAAACATAAAGCGGATTCACGCGCATCGCTGCTTCTCTCCCTGTCTTGCTGCCTGCGTTCTCGTGCACATCTTGTGCCAGCCCTCTGTAGAGGCGGGCCTAGCTTACCGTGCTCTGCTCTCCAAGGTTCAGCGCCGAGGCCATCACCGAGTTCAGGATGGAAAATACCTTCGACGCCGCCTGAAAGGATCGCTCCAGATTGCTCATGGCAGCGGCCTCCTCGTTCAAGTCCACCGTCGACAGCGCATTCCGCTGGTTCTGGAGTTGCGTCAGCGATGCCTGCTGCGCAGTGTTCTGCGTGCTGCTAGCAGCTACGTTGCTGCCAAAGACAGTCACAAAGGAGGAGTAGAAGCTGGTCGCCGTCTGCCCGGGCGCGATCGTTGAATTCATCGGATCGGCCATATTGATGGCATTCGAATTATCCGTAGCTGCCCCACTCGACGTTGCCGCAGCTATACCGCTCGGATCGGTCAAAACCACCGACATATTCAGCGCGGCTCCGGTTACAGCCGCCGGCGGGGCGAAGATATTGCCCCCCGCGGCTCCTGTCGCATCATAGCCGCCGCTGTTCATCGAATTGATCTTGGTTGCGATGCCATAGGCGAGCTGATCCAGCGAGCTTTGCAAATTTGGAATATCCAGGTCCCTCACCGCGAGCATGCCGCCGAGTTGACCGCCCCCTGCAACAAGCTGCGAGGTAATATCCGTCGTGCCAGAGTAGAAATGGGTCACGCCGCCGGAGGAGGAGGCCGTCAACGGGACCGCTACATCCTTGGCCACCAGCACCGCGCCTGAGGTAGTGGTCACCGTCAGGCCATTGCCCTCGGTGGGTATCGTATGGATGCCGATCAACTGCGACAATTGCAGCAGATCCTGCTGTCTCTGATCCTCCAGCACTCCCGCATCGGTGGAAGGAGAGCCCGACTCGATCTGCCGGTTCAGGGAAGCGATCGACTGACTGAGCGAGTTCACCTGGCTAAGCAGAGAGCTGGCCTGATTGTCGAGCGAGGATCGTTGCTGACCCAGGCTGGCAGCCGCGTTCTGAATCGACTGCGCCAGCGTATTGGCTGCACTCAGCACCTGCTGGCGCAGCGACGTGTCGCTTGGACCGCTCTCGAGCTGCGCCATGGAATTGTAAAAGCCGCTGATCGCCGAAGCGATTCCGCTCGAGGATGCGCTCGACCCACTCTGGCTGAAGATTCCCTCGACGTTATTCAGAGCGGCAAGCCGCGCACTGCCTGCTGCCGTCACCTGTGTCTGCTGTTGCAGGCGCTGCTCCAGCACGCGGTCACGCTGCGAAACAGAGCCGGTGAACGAGACTCCCATGCCATAGCTGAGCCCGCTCAGATGCACGGGATCGTTCTCCTGCCAGATTGCAGCTTCGCGGGTATAGCCCGGCGTGTTCGCGTTGGAGGTATTGTTGGCTACAACATTGAGCGCCGATTGATCCGCCGCCAAGGCTCCGGTCGCGATATTCCAGGCTGTATTCAACGTTCCCATCGATCACCCTTTCGACGTGTTGATCCCGGAATACTGGTTCCGGAAATGCAGTGGTATGGACCTGGCCGTTCCAGGACGGCTAGCGAACCTGATTGGCAAGAAGCAAAACTTTCGGAGTCGCGAACACTTTCAGAGCGGCAAAACTTTCAGAGCTGCAAAACTTTTCAGAGCTGCGAACATGCGGGCCGCGAATATTCCTCGGCGCTGCGCTCGGTAATCCGTCGCAGCAATTGAAGATTGCGCCGCGTCTGCTCCAGGAGGCATTTGAGGATACGATGTGACTCGCGCGCACTCGTCGCTTCCATTGTCGTTACTCGTCCGGTCATGCGCTCACAGCCCCGGGCCAGTGATTCGAGACGATCCGCGTCCAACTGCGTCAACGCCTCGATAGTGGCACGCAAGGTCGAATCCAGCTCCGGCCGCGGCTCCTCGGAGAGAGTGCCGAGATCCTTAAGCTCCCCCCTCTGCTCCATTCGTGTGAATGCTGCTGGTGCGGATGATGCTCGCGTGAATGCTGCCATCGTTTCACTCCCTCTTCAGACGCACTGTAGCGTTGCCGTAACCTGCACGTACCTATCGCTGCAGCATGGAATCGATCAGGCTGGCGGCTACCTCGGAGTTGCTCACCTTGTACGTTCCCGCAGCCAGGGCCTGCTGAATGGCGGTCACCTTCTCCATTCGCACATCCGAAGCTGCTGCCGCTTGTGTTGCCAGGCTGGCGGCGGAACTTACGTGTGCTTCATCTGCCGCAAGACCAACCTTTTCGCGAGACAACGTGGAGACCTTGGCGCCCTTCCGCCCTGCCGGAGAAACCGCCTCATTACCGAGAATGTGTTGCAGACTTTGGAATCGATCGTTAATGTTCATCCGTCTCTCCTACCCCCCACAATATCGGCAGATTGGAGGAGTAACTTGAACGATTTCCGGCTAAACCGCTAAAAGAATCAGACGCCCCGAAGCGAAACTCCCGCGGCTGCCGGTGCAGCATGTTTTGTGGGCTTAACGTCAAGCCTGTCAAGGATCTGGCGAGCAATGCCCAGGCCGCCATGCTGGGAGAGCGCGCACGCCAGCGACTCCGAGGCGAACCCCGTGAGGGCGTTGCCGCTGCCTCCATCGGCGCCGGCATCCTGCGCCTTTTCGGCAAAGAGGGAATCCTCCTGCAACGGCTTCATCAACTCGCTCATCATGCTGGCTTCAAACTGATGAGCCGCGGACGCCAGCCGGGAGTGTTCTGCCCTTCCTGCCTCGGGCGCGCCGATTTTTGCTGCAACCGACCAATCCATCACAATACCTCCAGTTCCGCTTCCAGTGCGCCAGCTTCCTTCATCGCCTGCAGGATGGAGATGACGTCGCGGGCCGAGGCCCCTATCTGCTGCAGACTTTGCACCAGATCGTCCACCGTGGCACCCTGCTTCAGCTCTATCCGGTTGACCGGCTTGTCCTGCGCCTGCACCGTCGTCTGTTGCACCACCTGGGTCGTGCCTCCCGAGAACGGGTTTGGCTGCGACACCTCAAAATCACTGGTCACGTTGACCGCGAGGCCGCCGTGAAGGATCGATACCGGCTGCAGCCGTACATCTCCGCCGATCACCACCGTGCCGGTTCTCTCGTTGACAACGACCTTGGCGCGCGGATACACCTGCACATTCACGGCCTCCACTCTCGCCAGCACTTCGGGGATATCTTCCGTGGAGGCAATGGCCAGATCGATTCTGCGGCTATCAACGGCATGCGCCAGGGGGCGGGCCAGCTCCCGGTTGATGGCGCCGGCCATGCTCTCCGCAGTGCGGAAATCCGCATCGTTCAGCAGCAGCGAAAGGCCATGGAGCTGCTTCAGATCGAGCGGTACGGGACGCTCCACGATTCCACCGGAGGGCACACGTCCGGTTGTGGGATGGTTCAATTGCCGGGAATTTCCGTTCGCACCCGCCGAGTATCCGCCGATCACAAGCGGTCCCTGGGCCTCGGCATAGATCTGCCCATCGGGACCATAGAGCGGCGTCATCAGCAGCAGCCCTCCTTCAAGCGTGCGCGCGTCCCCTGCCGAAGAGACGGTGATATCCAGCTTGCTCCCCGGACGGCTGAAGGGCGGCAGCGTTGCGGCAACAAAAACCGCTGCCATATTCTGCACGCGCATGGAAGACGAACTGGAGGATTGCGGCAGCGTCACTCCCATCCTCTGCAAGGTTGAGATCAGTGTCTGCATGGGAAAGTAGGTTTGCGAGCTGTCCCCGGTGCCCCGCAAGCCAACCACGATTCCATAGCCGATCAACTGGTTATCGCGGATTCCCTCGATAGTCGCTACGTCCTTCACGCGTGCCAGCTTCACTCGCACCTCAGCGGCGCGAACTTCCGCGGACGGCGTCACGGCGAGCAGGAGCGCAACGAGCGACAGCAATGCAATCGCCCGCCGGCGTGGCGGGATTCCCCGAACCGGAATAGAAAAAACTGCGTTTGAGAAAGTCACAACCTGTCCTCTAGAAGATCAGTAACCGCTGAAAAAGCCTGACGATCACGTTTGGGCGGTAGGTGTAGTCGTTGATGATGCCCTTGCCGACGACCTCAAGTTCCAGATCGGTGATGGCCGTCGAGAGCACCTGGTTATTCGGGCTGATGTCCTCGGGCCGTATCAGCCCGCGCATACGGATCAACTGCGTCTGTTGGTTGAAGGTCGCCTGGCGAACCGCCTGGACCACCAGCATTCCATTCGGCAGCACATCCATCACTTCGCCCCCGAGAGTCGTGCTCAGGCTGGAGTTGGTGACGCTCTGCCCTTGCGCATTGAGCGCAGATGCCGAGTTCTGATTGATCAGGTTCTGCAGGGCATTCGAAGACGACACCTTGCCGAGTAATCCCGAGATCGACGAGCTCGCACTCGATCCGCGGGAGTTCTTCACGGCTCCATCGGTGGATGCGGCCAGATTTTCCGAGACAATAATCGAAACAACATCATGGAGGTGAACCGCCTTCATATCGCTCGAGAGGCGCGTCATACGGCCATTCGGGCACCAGATCGAGCCGGGCGTTCTCACCTCCGCCGCACTCTCGGCACGTACCCTTTCAATGTATGCGGTCAATGCAACGTCGGGGGGCGTCGGCTTCGTACTGGGCCGCAGAATGTTGTGTCCGGCAATTGCCATCGGCTGTACGAAAAATAAAACCGTCACAGTTACAAGAAAAGCTCTCATGGCAAAACCTCATTCGTCTTTGCAAAGGGTTCGATCCCAGGGATGAGTCCGGCCTGGCCTGGTCCCAGCACAGCGGCCGTCAGCACGCTGCCTCCCCCCACCAGACGCACCTTGATTCGCGTGCCCTTGGCGCCGGATTCGAGTGCAATCGCCTGCAGCGCCAGATGTACCACTGAGGTCTCCTCGACTAACGCAATGGTTTCGCCCGCATGGATCTCGACTGGTTCTCTTTTTGCCACCGCTACTGTGGCATTTCCCTGTCCTGCTTTCGCTGCGCCTGCCGTCGGCGGGGCCAGGGCGACCAGCCTGCCCGGCCCACCGGGATGGGCACAATCCTTCAGCAGCCCCCAACTCTTCCCCAGCGCGGGATCTTCAATGGAACGCACCACGCTGCTATCTCCACGCTGCATGCCCGCCGCCGGCTGGCACGCGGCCTGCGAAGACCGCGGAGCCACGACGAGCAGGCACAGAACCGGAAGCAGCGCGAGAGCCGGCGTCGAAGAGGGATTGGACTCAGGCATCCATTACCTCGCCATATTGTTGACTTGGCTATACATGTCGTCGGCCGCGCGGATCACCTTTGAATTGCTCTCATAGGCGCGCTGCGCCAGCACCATCTGCACGAATTCACTCACGACATCAACATTCGAATTTTCCAGATATCCCTGCTGCAGCGTTCCCAGCCCCTCGATGCCTCCTGGGTTTGCCAGCACAGGGTCTCCAGAAGAGAGCGTTGCCTGCAGCAGATTCGATCCAATGCTGTTCAGGCCCCCTGGGTTCACAAAGGTCGCGAGCTGAATCTGGCCGAGCTGCTGCGGATTTGTCTGCCCGGGAATGGTGGCATTCACCACTCCGTACTGCGTAATGGTTACGGCAGTCGCGTTCTGAGGAATGGTGATGTTCGGCTGCACCGGATCTCCATCGGAGGTCACCAGCGTTCCCTGGTTGTTCAGATGAAAGGCACCGGCGCGGGTATACGCGAGCGTGCCGTCTGGACGGAGAACCTGGAAGAATCCATGCCCGGTAATCGCGATGTCCAGGGGATTGCTGGTATTGTTCAGCTCACCCTGCGTCATGATGACCTCGGTCGCCGACGATCTGGTCCCGAGGCCAACCTGCAATCCGGCAGAGACGGTCTGCTGGCTCTGCGCGGCACCCGGCGTTACCAGGTTTTGATAAATCATGTCTTGAAACTGCAAACGGCGCTGGCGGAAGCCGGCAGTGGAAGAGTTGGCGAGATTGTTGGCGATCGTATCCAGGTTCATCTGCTGGGCGCTCATCCCGCTCGCCGCTGTATATAGGGCTCGAATCATCTTCGTTTCTCCTCGTAGCTTGATGTACTTTGTCTAGACGCGCGGCAGATCTTCACTCGCCGTCTTGTCGAAATCCGTATGAAAGATGGAGAGCGCCTTCTGCATCATCTCCGCCTGCCGCTGCACAAGAATCATCTGCAGGCTGCCCTGAATCACATCCTGATTCGAAGACTCCAGCGCCCCCTGATGCAGACTCGCCTTCGACAAAACAGGCTTCGCACTCTGAGCCGCCACGTAGCGATTCGTGCCCTCCGGCGTCAGATCCGTCACATTGGCGAAGGAATAGACGCCGATCTGCCCGGCTACCCCGCCGGCGACAGAGACAGCGCCATCGGAGCCGATGCTGATCTCTCCGGGAGGCAGCAGCAGAGGCTTGCCCTGCGCGGACATCACCGCCTCTCCCGCCAAGGTCGTCAGGGTTCCATTGGTGGCGCGAAGGAAGGCCCCATCGCGCGTATATCGAATTCCTGTCTTGGTTTGGATCGCAAAGAATCCCTGCCCTTCGATCGCCAGATCGAGCGCATTCCCGGTATTGGTGAGCGCACCCTGCGACAGGCTCAACTGGTTGCCGCCGAGAACGCCAAAGTCGTTCACCGTCCGGTTCAATTGCGATTCGAGAGCATGCGGGCCCATCACCGCGCCGCGAAAATATTCCCGCTCGGCGCGGAAGCCGGTGGTATTGGCGTTTGAAAGATTACTGGCTGCGGAGTCAAGCGCCTCACTGCGCGCCAAGAGACCCGAATACGCTGCGTAGTAGCCACTGTCCAAGGCTGAATCTCCTCGCCGTTGAGAGTTGCATTTCAGGGACCAAGCGGCGAGGAGAGGAAATTAGAAAGTGCTTAGAGCGTGAGGTTGGAGCGTGCGATGAGAGCGTTGCGCCGCGGAGCAGCTTGCGGCTGCGGACGATCGTTTGGCCTATTCCAGCGCCGAGTCACCCAGGATGCTCACCCAGAAGCGCCTGCCCTGAAAAGCAAAGCTCCGCTCCAGATGCAGAGGTGCCCGATGCGTGTAGATGTGATAGCTGGTTCCGCTGACGATTGTAGGCACGGAGAGCATGCAGGCTGACGCCAGCGCTGGAGTCTTTCCCTTCCATGCACCCACGAGCATGTTGCACACCTCTCCGAGTGCATCGTTCACCGTGCCGTCGATTTCGCTAAACTCCATTCCCGTCAGAAGTTCCGCCATGCCCAGCGCCACCGCCTCCTCCATGCGCAGGACAAACGTTCCACTCAACACTCCCGCCATTCCGACGACAGCGGTCATGATCTCACCGGTCAGCGAAGCCGGTTCCGAACTCGATTCCACCGGCTCGCACGCAACGTTCATCATCACGCGAAAAACCTCTTCGACCGCCTCGTCCAGCGCCAGCAACTGCACGTTCTCCTTCACCTCAGGCATCCGCTCTCCAAACTTTTCTTTTTTGCACTCGTGCTTCAACGCACTCTAAGGTGCATGGAAGGTTATGCCGATTCCAGCAAAGGCAGCACGCGGTCCTTGACCTGCTCCGCGGTGAATGGTTTGCGAATATACCCCTGCGCTCCGGCCAGCAGCGCCTGCCGTACATGCTCCTCGCTGCTCTCGGTCGTAATCATCACCACCGGCGCGCCGGGAGCGAGATCCTGTTCGCGCAGCAGACGAACAAACTCCAGCCCATCCATCTTGGGCATGTTGATGTCAGAGAGGATCAGATCCACCCGATGATTCCGCAGAACCTCCAGCCCTTCCGTTCCGCAAGAGGCCTCCAGCACGGTCGTCAGCGCAAGACCCGCCTGGCGAAGACCGCGCTCCACAATCTTCCGCATGACCGAAGAATCGTCGACGATCAGGGCACAAATATCACTCATTCCTTAACCTCGTACTCCATTTCCCTTTATCGGCGTTCCGGCGCATCTCTCTAGTGGCTGCTCAGTGAGTGGAACCAATGGAGCAGACCACATCTTCGATCTCCTCGCGCCGCACGGGTAAGGCTGCGCCCCGCGCTCCATGCCACATCCGCATCCAATAACAATCGTGCATGCGCACCAGCCGGGCCTCAAAGGGCTTTGACCGCTCCACCAGGCGCGTCAAAGCATGAACCATGGCATTCGCATCGACAGCTTCGATCAGGGTAGCCTTGGGGAAAGGGCCTTCCGCAAGCAGGCGAGAGTGTCCGCGCAAAAATTCGGAGGTGCTAACCAGTCCCGCCTCGACGCGCAATCCCGTGATGCGCTCGATGGCAAAGGTCACGCAGCGATCGATGCGATCCTCAAAGCCCACATGCAGCAGCCTTCCAGCCCGCACACGAATCGGCAGAATCCCGAAGGCCTCCACTAGAAGCCGGGGGACGACCGCTCCCATCTCCTGGTCAGGAAGTTCTTCCACGGAGAAGACCGGGCAATTCCATTGCAGGCTCAGCGCGCGGGTCACCAGTCGCTCCTCGATATGGGCATCGCGGATCAGCCAGCTTCCCAGGCGTCCATGGCCAGCTGCCTTTTGCGCCTGCAAGGCAGCCTTCAGCTGGGCCTGGGTGATCCAGCCCTCGGCCAGCATCAGGAGTCCCAGCGGAACCCGGTGACGATGCTCGACCGGCGCGGCCTGCTGGCCATCCATCTCATGCCGGACGGCTACAGTGATGCGCTGCCGTGTACACTCCTCGCTGCAGCTCCAGCCGCCAGCAAAGACGGGCACCTGGCGGCGGCGCCACAAATGCAGCCAACTGGTCGAACAAGAGGGATTCGCGCAAACAGGAAACAGCGAAGAGACACGGTCGGCCACGTCGCTATACTTTTTGGCTTTCTCCCACCGTCCGGCTTTTTCTAAAAGAGGCATCGAATACTCTCCAGACGCTTCTGCGGCTCGGAAACCTCCGTGATCCGCAATCCAAAGTTGCCATTCACCAGCACCACCTCTCCACGGGCCACGATCTTGTCGCCTACGATCAGGTCCACCGGATCGGCCACGTGGCGATCCAGTTGCACAACATCGCCCGGCCCCAGCTCCATCACCGCGCTCAGCGGCATCTCGCGGGATCCGAAGCGCAGCGAAGCTTCGAGCTCCACATCGAGCAGCAGATCCATGCGACCTCCTGCGGCCCGCTCTCCCCCGCTCCGCTGCGATGGCCGGGGTGCGCCATCTCCCGCTGCGCTGGCCTGCTTTTCGCGGCTCCGCGAAGGCGGCTGGCTTGGCGCGGCCTCGAGTGGCAAGAGCCGAGTGGCGTCGACCAGTAATAACGGAACCGGCTGCTCGCCCACTGTGAGCAGGAACGGCACGCCCTCCGCCGAGCCAGTGTCCGGCTCCTCGGTCGCGCGCGCCATCAGTTCCCTGCCCAGTCGGCTGGAGTATTGATCGGCCACCGCTGTTGCGATCCGTTCGAAGAGCTCCGGCCACAGGGTCAGCACCGCATCGGCACCAAGCCTGGGCAGCGATTCGAGTGCCTGCTTCTCCAACTTGACGAGAAAGCGGCCCTCCATCGCGCCGCTTACCGCTGCGCCAAAGACGACGAAAGTTGCCCCTGGAGGCACCGCGGCCTGCGGTGCCAGTACGACCTTGGCTTCCAGGGCCTGGGAAAGGATGGGAGCGGCAAGCTCGGACCAGCTATCGAGAAAGGGTGTCATTGGATCCTCTCCGCGCAGGTATCGCGCGATTGTTTTGCTTCCATTCGTTCCGGCGCTTCATGGTATTTGGGCGCTTCATGGAAGCGGCCTCAGCAGAGGTTCTGCGAGAAGAGCTGTCAGGTGCGCTCCCCGATGCTCCTCGTGGCTCACGGGATGCGCTTCAAAGAGTGGGACCCCTGCCACCCGCAGCTCCCCGGGTCGATTGGAAGGCAGCCGAAACTGGACGATCCTGCCCGGCTCCAGGTTGTCGAGGTCGCGGGCGGAGATCCGCACCGGCGGAAGCTGCAGCGCAGCGCCGAAGCGGATCATGGCACATCGTTCGCGAATCCGTTGGCGGGTCTCGGCGGAGTGTCTCCTCTGTTTGCCCCAATCGCCAATCAGGCGTCGCAGAATCGTATTCGAGACCACTGCTGGAAATGCGAGATTGAGCAGTCCGCTCGACTCCGGCATGCGGATTTCAAAGCTCAGACAAAGAGTCTTCTCCGTCACCGGCATAATGCGGGCAATCTGCGTCTGCATCTGACGCTTCTCAAAATTGAAGCTCAGACCTACCGGCTGCCATGCAGAACTCAATTCGCGGCAGATGACCTCAACCACGCTGCCGAGAATGGATTCCTCGATATCGGTCAGCTCCCGTATGGCTCCCGGCCTGCCTTCGCCGCCCAGCAGCAGATCGATCATCGGAGGCGCAAGGGCCAGATCGAGTTGCAGCACCGAGAGCGCTCCCAGCGGCTCCAGGCGCACAGAGCCAACATAGGCCACCTCGGGAATCCGCATCAGAAATTCATTGAAGGGCAACTGCTCAGCCGAAACCAGGTTCACCTGAAAGCTGCTGCGCAGCCACACCCCGAGATTGTGCGTGAGGTTGCGCGCGAACATGTCGTTGAGCATGCTGATGGCGCGCATCTGCTCGTTGCTGATCTGCCCTGCGCGGGAGAAGTTGTATCCCTGAAGCTTCGAACCTGCATCCACCCTGGCGGCTGTCTTGCGGAGGTTTGCCGCCTGGAAGAGCGCGTCGATTTCGTCCTGCTTGAGTACTTTTTCCATGGAACCTTCCTATGCTCTTCTACCGCGCTCTGGCTGCGGTGCGGCCGCTCTTCTTCGCCTGACCCATAGATTGCCTGGCAGTGGCCGAGGCCAGATCGGCAAGCATCGCCCGCAGATGAAGCACCGCCGAGGCGTGAATCTGCGAGACCCGCGATTCGACCACTCCCAGCGTCAGGCCAATCTCCTTCATCGTCATCTCCTCGTAGTAATAGAGAGTCATCACCAGCCGCTCCCGCTCCGGCAGCTCGCCAATGGAGTCGGCAAGCCTCTGCTGCATCTCGCCCCGCAGGCAGCGGAAGAGCGGATCCTCCTCCGGCTTCGACGGAATATACGCGAGCTCTTCTTCGCCTGAATCCTCGGAGCGCTCCACGTGCAGGGTGCCGATCTCAAGTCCCTTCAGCTCCCCGAGCAATTGCTGATACTCTCCCAGCTCCATATGCATCTCGCCGGCGACATCCTGCTCCGTGGGAGCCTTGCCCAATTGCATCGTCAGCGAACGGATGGCCTCCTCCACCGCCCTGCCCTTGCGGCGAAGATCGCGCGGACCCCAATCTAGTGTGCGCAGGCTGTCGAGGATCGCGCCGCGAATGCGGAACTGAGCATAGCTGCGAAACTGCACCTTCTTGGCCGGATCGAATTTGTTGAGAGCATCCAACAGTCCAACCATGCCGGCGCTGACCAGATCCTCCAACTCCACATGCTGCGGCAGCCGCTCGTGAATGCGCCGCGCCAGAAAGCGGACGATCGGCAGATGCTCGACCAGCAGCCAGTCCTCCTGCGTGGCGGCCTCTTCGGCTTCCTTACCTGCCCCGCCGCTGTAGACCTGGGCACAGGCAGCCTCCGACGCCCTCTCGGGAGTTGTGGGGTTTGCCGAGGAACGCAACGCTGGCGGCAAGACTCCTGCAGGAGAAGCCCCCATCGCCGCTTCGACGCCCTCAGCATAGTTCCCGTGCTTCATGTTCATGTACGTCATACCTCTCCCTCCTCCGCTACCCGCCGCAATCGGCTATCGAATCGTGCCCACCGCTCGCAGCCTGGTCTCCGGCGGAATCTCCGCGGGAGACACCACCGTCACTCGCGGCACCAGCGGCTCCAGCCAGCGGCGCAGGTAATAGCGCGCCGGACTCGGACAAAGAAGCACGGGAAGTGCCGAGGAAGACTGGGAACCGATTAGACCCTTCAAAGAATCGACCACCCGCTTCAGCAGCGGTGTACTTCTGCCGAGTCCATCGGTAAGCTGACGCGCGCCGGCATCGGCTCCGAAGTAGCTCAGCAGCTCCTCCTCGATTGCCGGGTCGAAGAGCAGGACCGGCAGCGATCCATCCGCATCGAGCAGCGGGCGAACCAGTCGGCGGCTGAGAGCCTGCCGGCAACACTCCACCAGGTAGGGCAGACTCTTATTCGCCGGTGCCACATCGACGAGGGTTTCCAGAATGGTGCCGAAGTCGCGAATCGATACCTGCTCACGCAACAGTTGCTGCAGCACCTTCTGCACCTCGCCCAGCGTCATCACCTTGGGCACCAGCTCCTCGGCCAGCTTGGGGTGCGATTCGCTCATCGAATCCATCAGGCGCTTGACCTCGGGCCGCCCCAGCAGCTCATGGGCATGCTGGCGAATCAGCTCCGCGAGATGCGTGCTCATCACGGTGATGGGATCCACCACCGAGTAGCCTGCCGCAATTGCCTGATCTTCCAACGCCGGAGCAATCCACAGCGCCGGAACTCCAAAGGCAGGCTCACGTGTCTCCCGCCCCGGCAGCGGCAGGCGATGCGGATCTCCCGAGACGGCCAGCAACGCATTGCCTTCCGTCTGCCAGCGGCCCATCTCGATTCCATGCAGGGAGCAGACATACTCCCGTGGCTTGAGCCGTAGATTGTCGGAGATGTGCACCGGAGGAATCAGGAAGCCGAGCTCCGTGGCAAGATGGCGGCGCAGCGTACGCACCCGTCCCAGAAGCTGACCTCCCTGCTTTTCATCCACCAGCGGAATCAGTTGGAAGCCGATCTCCAGGCTCAGATCCTCCATACGCAGCAGCGAAGCCATGTTGTCGCTCTGCACCGGATCGGCCTTCTTCGGCTCGGCCTCCTGCACCGCGGCAGCGGCCAGCGAGCGCCTGGCAATCGATCGGCCCAGCAGCGCCAGCCCGATCGACACCAGAAGGAACGCCAGCTTGGGCAGTCCGGGAATCAAACACATTGCGGCCAGAACTCCGCTGGCAATGTAGAGAGTGTTCGAACGCGAGAACAACTGCGTGCCCAGTTCTCCACCCAGGCTTCCGGAGGAGGAGGCGCGCGTCAGCACAATGCCTCCTGCGACCGACACCAGCAACGAAGGAATCATCGTCACCAGTCCATCGCCGACCGTCAGGATCGTGTAGGTCCGGACTGCCTCCGCAAGATCCACGCCCTGCTGCAATACCCCGATCAGCAGCCCGGCAATAATGTTGATCGCGGTGATCAGAATCGTGGCCAGGGCATCCCGCTGATTGAAGCGGGCAGCTCCGTCCATCGCGCCGTAAAACTCCGCTTCATGGGCGATCTCCCCGCGCCGCTTGCGGGCCGTGGCCTCATCGATCAGGCCGGCGTTCATATCCGCATCGATCGCCATCTGCTTACCCGGCAGCGCATCGAGAGTAAAGCGAGCGGTGACCTCGGCAGTTCGCACCGCGCCATGGCTGATTACCAGAAACTGAATCGCGATCAACGCCAGGAACAGTACGAACCCGACCACATAGTTGCCGCCAACGACAAACTGTCCGAAGGCCTCGATCACATGACCGGCCGCCGCCGTGCCCTCGCTTCCATGCAACAGAATGCGGCGGCTGGAGGCGATGTTCAGCGACAGGCGAAAGAGCGTCAGCAGGAGCAGCAGCGTCGGGAAAACCGAAAAATCTACCGCCCGGCGAACCTGCACGGCGGAGAGAAACACCAGAACCGCAGCGGCCAGCGAAAGAGCCAGCAAGAGATCCAGCAGAATCGCCGGCATGGGGACCAGCATGACGAAGACAACGCTGATCGCCCCAACCGGCAACATCAGGTCGCGGGCCAGCTTCATCAGGCGCGCACCCCATCCGCCTTTTCCTCCAGGAGCGGTTCCAGATCCCTGTGCTGCTGGCCGCATCCTCGTCGGAGCCGCCATAGCATTTGTACTCATCGCTCGTCCCTCTTCCACTGATTGCCATCAGGCTGCGTTTCTGTATCTGTCCCGGTGTCATTTGTCCCGGTTTTATCTGTCCCGGTTGCATGTGCCCCGGTTGTATGTGTCCCGGCCGTGTCTATTTCGGTAGCATCGATTTCGGTTGCGCTGCCGGAAGAGGTCTCGGTTCCGCGTTTCTCCTGGGTGGAGATTCCATCCGTGGACCGGGTTCCCGAACCGCTGGGCGACGCAGCCGGAGCCGCGCGCTGCGCCTTTGTCTGTGCCGCAGCCTCAGCAGCACGTTGCCGCTTCATCCTCTCCTCCACTTCCTGCCGATAGAGGAATGCAAGGATTCCCGCGACCGCTGCATACAGATCGAACGGAATCGGCTGGCCGGGCTCGACCGAACGATAGAGCGACCTGGCCAGTGGGGGATTCTCCACGATCGGCACACCCGCCCACCTCGCCTCGCTCTTCATCTGCTCCGCGATCAGGTCGCGTCCTTTTGCCAGAACCCGGGGAGCCTCCATGGTGTCGAAGTCAAAGCTGAGAGCAACCGCAAAGTGCGTGGGATTTGTAATCACAACGGTTGCATTACTAACGTCTTCCCGCAGCTTGCGGTGACGCATCTGCCGCTGCAGGCCACGAATGCGGCTGCGGATCTGAGGATTGCCCTCCGACTCCTTGTACTCGTCGCGCATGTCCTGCTTGCTCATCTTCAGGCGCTGCTCCCAGCTGCGCCACTCGATCGCGAAGTCGACTGCCGCCCATGCAAAAATGATCCATGCAGCATCCATCAGCAGGCTGTAGACATCACCAAACATGGTCTGCAGCCGTACCAGGCTGAGCGCTGCCATCGCGTCCTGATGCCGGATCTTTTGATAGGCAAGCACGCTCAGCGCCAGCGCGGGGATCAGCGATTTTCCCAGCCGGGCCGTTGCCCGCAGAGAGAAGATATTTTTCAGGTTGGATACCGGATTCAGCCGGTCAAACTTAGGTTGCAGCGCTTCGCCATGAAAGCTGAGCCCGCCCCCCTGGGCGATTCCTGCCACCAGCGTCGCGCTTGTAACTGCGGCAAACAAGAGCAGCAAAGGAGAGAGAAGCTCGAGCGCCACCGAGCGAAGCTGGAGTACCGCGGCAACGCCCTGGTCGCGGTCCCAGCCTGCCTTCAGGCCCAGCAGCAGGAACTGCTGATAACTACTCGTCCATGTCTCCACCCAGCGCGGCGCGACCGACCCCAGCAGTAGAACGCCAGCCAGCATTCCGCAGCCCGATAGCAGCTCGCGGCTCCGTGGCAGGTCGCCTTTCTCGCGAGCTTTCTGTTTCTTTCTTGGAGATGCCTGCTCGGTGCGGTCCGAACTCATGCGATCCTAGCTCCTCACCACGCAATGCCGGACCAGCATCTCCGCCGAGTCCAGCAACGCGGAAAAGCGCGTTTCGATGAAGCGCGGCCACAGCGCCAGAGATCCGATCAGTACGACATAGCCAACCATCGTCTTCGCCGGAACGGTAAGCGCAAGCGCCGGCAATTGCGGCGAAAGTCTTCCCAGTAACGAGATCGCGAACTCCACCAGAAGCGTCGCCGCAAGTACCGGAGCCGCCAGTTGCAAAGCTGCAAGAAAGACCCCGCCCGCCATCCCGGCCAATGCGGTACCGGTGCGCGCATCCAGAAACACCGCTCCCATCGGAGCCTCGGCAAAGCTCCGCATAACGGAGGCGAGCAGCGTCCGATGCAGTCCCGAGGCCAGCACCACCATGCTTCCGAACAAGCTCAACATCTGCCCTATCAAGGGCGTCTGCACTTGCGAATTCGGATCGAGAAGGTTGACCAGCGAGAAGCTGAACTGCACCCCGATTACCTGTCCAGCAAATATCAGCAACTCATTCAGCAACGCCAGGGAGAGTCCGTAAAGCAGGCCGACACCCAGCTCGCCGAGCACCGGCAGAATGCCCAGTTCGGCATGCGTCATCGGAAGCGCGGCGACGACTGGTGCCAGCAGAATGGAGATAAAGAACGCAAAGAGCGCCTTCACCCGCGCAGGGATTGCCTGCGAGGAGAAGACCGGCGCAAAGACCATCAGGCCGCTGATGCGCATCAGCACCAGCACCATCGCCGAAAGAAATCGGCTCCAGTCCGGATGGGTCATCATCTCCTGCATCGCGCTCTTCCCTTCCTTCCCTGTCTTTCCTGCCTGCCACGACTACCCGACAGGACTAGCCCAGGTAGCGGTGAAAATCTCCAAACAACGAAAGCGTGTAGACGATCAGCCGCTTGAGAAACCACGGCATCCCCACCAGCAGCAGTCCGACCACGATCAACATGCGAGGCACCGCCGTCAGGGTCTGCTCTTGCAATGAGGTCAGGGTCTGCACCAGGCTGAGAAGAAAACTGATCGCGCTCGCCGCAAGCAGCACCGGCCCGCTCACAATCAGCGCCTCCTTCAACAACTGCCGCATCAGTTCGGCTACCTGATCGGGACTCACATGCGCTCGCTTTCTGTTCTCTGCTGCATCCGCGTCTTTTCTCCGTCCCCTAAAAGCTCTTCAGCAACGAACCCGCCAGCAGATTCCAGCCATCCACCATCACGAAGAGCAGAATCTTCAGCGGAGTCGAGATCACCACCGGAGGCAGTTGGAACATGCCGATGGCGGTCGTGATCGACGCCACCACAAGATCGATCAGCAGGAAGGGCAGAAAAAGTACCGCGCCAATCTGGAAGCCGGCCTTCAGTTCGGAGAGCATGTAGGCGGGAATCACCACCTGCATGGGAAGATCCTCCGCCCTGGCCGGGCGCGCCGTCTGCGATGCTGCGGTAAAGAGAGCAAGATCCTTCTCTCGCGCGTATCGCAGCATGAAGTGCTTCGGCGGCTCGCTGCCTCGATCGATTGCCTGCCAGCCCGTAATCTGCCCTTGCCGGTAGGGTTCAATCGCCTGCTGGTTCACCGCGACAACCACCGGCTGCATCAGGAACCAGGTCATCATCAGCCCCAGGCCCATCAGCGTCTGATTGCTCGGCGCGGTCTGCGTCCCCAGCGCCTGCCGCAAAAAGTGGAAGACGATCAGCAGACGCACCATCGGCGTCATCGAGAGCAGAATCGACGGCAGCAGCGTAATCATCGTGAGCCCGAAGATGATCGTCCATGGGACCGAGCTGTTTGACGTCATACGGCCATCGAGCAAAGGCAGACTCTGCAGCGGGACCGGAGCAGCCGCAAACGCGAGGAGCGGAAGGTTCACCACTTCCTCCCGGCTACCCTGCGCACCGCACGAACGCGCCGGCTTCCTCGATCCAGCGGCAGCACCGCGGTGATGGTGTCCGCTCCGCTCGCTACCAGAAAACGCTGCGCACCACAGCGAACGACAGTCAGGCTCTTCTTCGGCCCGAAGGCCAGCCGCTCTTCCACGTGAAGCTCCCGCGGGCGATGAAGGGCCGCCGGCTTTATCTTCGAAAACAGCCAGCCCAGCGTCTCGCTAAGCCGCGACAGCAGGCCAGCCCGCTTCTGCGGCAGAGAGACCATTCGGATTGCATCCGCAAACGACATTCTTTTCTTGCTCCTCAAACCAGCCGAGTCACCCGGACGGCGATCTTCTGGTCCACGACTTCGAACTCTGTCCACACCAGTTGCACCTGCCCGCAGCTCAGCGGCAGATCTTCCATGCTTCCCCACTCGCTGACCAGCACCCGCCCCGGTTCCAGCGCGAGCAGGTCCGATACGCGAAAGGAGGGCAGAGGGACGCACACATCCAGCTGCGTTGGCAGAACCGCTAATGCAGATTGCAAATTCTGTGCTGCTTCGGCGCGTGTCTTTGCCGCGGACTGCTCTTCGTCCTCTTCTTTTTCGAGCACCAGCAGAGCGGCATTGGAGTCGTCCCCGGCAACCTGGTCAGGCTTCTCCTCGGCACTCTGCATTTCCGTGGAACTCATGGCTTCTCCTCGTGTGTTTGCAGAGAAGAAGTGCAGGTAGATGACCGGAATCGGGACAAGAAGATTAGGAGGCTCTCAGGAAGGAAAAAGAAAGCGGGATGCAGTGGCACATCCCGCTTGCGTGCAGTTTTGCTCCTCTTTAGCCAGCGAATCCCATGGATCGCCTGGGCTAAAGAATCAGGATCCTGTCAATTTCTGGAACTAGCGGATCATGTTGATCGTCTGCTGCGTCACCGTGTCGAAGGTTGTAATCGCCTTGGAGTTCGCCTCGAAGGCGCGCTGGGCGATGATCAGGTTGGAGAACTCGGTTGAGATATCGACATTGGAGGCTTCAAGCGCGCCCCCCTGTATGGTGCCTCGCCCCGCCGCTCCCGCGACTCCCACGCTGGGTTGACCAGAGGCACTGGTGGCAGCAAAGCTGTTCTCGCCTATACGGCTCAGCCCCTGCTCATTGGCAACCGAGGCCACCGCAAGCTGACCGATCACCGATTGCTGGCCGTTATCGAAGGTAGCCGAAAGCACGCCCTTCGAGTCGATGGAAAAGCTCTGGTACTGACCGCTCATGTAGCCATCCTGCGTGGTCTTTGCCACTCCGGAGGCGGCAGCAACCTGGGTGATCGTTCCCACGCTATTGCTATCGAAGAGCTGCCAATTGAAGGAGAGAGGCGCCGCACTATCAGCTAGCGGCACGCTGCTGATCGAGACCGGGGGATAGGTCGTCACGCCGCCTGCGGTGACGGGCGCGATCTGTGTTCCGGCGCTGTCGCTCACCGTTTTAAGTGCACCTTGACTGTCGAAGGTCAACGAGCCGGATGCAATCGTTGTCGCAGCAGCAGGAGGCAGATCCGCAGCCGGCAGCGAAACCTGATAGCCCCACTGGTTCGCAGCAGCGGCAGACTTGGTGAAGGTCACGGTGGCCAGGTGGCTCACGCCCAGCGAATCGTACAGCGTGATCTGTCCCGGAACCTGCGTTCCTGCGGCTGCGGATGCATCCAGATTCGCAGTCATCGACATCAGGCTCGTCGCCTTGGGCTGCTCCACCTGTCCCACGGGAATGTTGATCGCCCTCAGCGGCGCGTTCGTATTGACGACGCCGCCTGCAGCCGGATAGCCCATCACTCTCTGCCCCGCCTGCGTGATCAGGTTGCCCGAGGAGTCCAGCTGGAAGTTGCCGGCGCGCGTATATTCGGGCCCGCCATTTCCCTGAACCACGAAGAACCCATTCCCATTCAATGCGACATCCGTGGCCTTGCCGGTGCTATTCGTGCTGCCCGAAGTAAAGTTGCTGCTGATCGAAGCTATCTGCGTTCCGGCGCCCTGCTGCAGTGGATCCCCCGAACCGGCGCTTCCGATCTGCTGATAGAAGAGATCGCTGAAGCTGGCGCTCTGCGCCTTGTAGGCGGTGGTGTTCATGTTGGAAAGATTGTTGGCAATGGTGTTCAGGGCAGTCGAATCCGCCTCGAGACCAGTCAGTGGAATGGAAAACGATGGCATGAGAATCCTCCGTGGTTATCGGTTTGTATCGGCTCAGGACTGGCTCTTCGCCGTGGTCGCGAGCGGGGCCGTCGGAACTTCGCTGGCGCCTGCGTGGTTGCGGCTGAGAGCGTTCGCCACAGCGGCAGAACTGCCTGTCGTGGATGTGGTGTTGTTGCCGCCAAGAGCGGTGTTGATCTCGATGAGCTGTTGCAGGCTGTTCACCTGCACCAACTGATTGATGTACTGGTTGGGATCGGTGTTCGCAGTCGGATCCTGATGCCTCATCTCCGCCACCAGAAGCGTGAGAAAGTCGTTTGAGGTGATGTTCGCTGTATTGCTGGAGGTTGATGTGGAGGCGGATGCAGCATTTGCCTTCACGGTCTGCGCTGCCTGCGTTGCTGCGGTCAGCGGATGCGTGGTCTGAATGTTCTGTGTCTCTCCTACCTGCATGCCCTGTATCTCTCCTCGGGGAAGAATCCCCTTTTGCCCTGTCGATCTTTTGTCTACTGCCTAACTGTCCACTCCGCCGCCTACGACATCTGTCCATCAAGCGATCTAAGCAAGGATGTCGATGCGCGACGCCCCTCGACGCTCGCCGCCTGATACGCCCATACTCTCTGCAGCCAAAGCCTCTCGCCGCACAGGTGCCGCCTGCTCTGTCCGCGGCTGCCCCTGCCCGTTGCTCTGCGATGGGGCGTCTCCCCCTCCGGAGAAACCCTGAGATTGAGAAGAATTCCCCGCCAACGAAAAGTGATCCACCTGGATATCCCGGCTCGAGAGATACTCCGCCATCGCCGGAAGCTGCGTCTGCAGCACGTGATGCGCCTCGCTGGATGCCGTGGTGAACGATGCATTCACCTGCCCTCCTGCGAAATGCGTGTTGATCTCCATCCACCCATACGTGGGATCGTGCAAGCCGACCGCCACCTCCTGATGCGTGGCGTGCATCAGTTGCGGCTCCGGCATCCCGCCATCCATCGCCGTAAAAGGATCGCTGGCCATCGCCCGCGCAGAAGCCGATGCCGTCGCAGACGCTCCGGAAGGCATTGCAGCGGCGCCAGAATTTGCACCGGAACTTACACCAGGGCTCACACCAGGAGCGGCCTGTACAGTGGCCGCAGGATTCGCCGCGACATCCCTGGTTTCGCCGGCTACCGCGGCGGTAACCTCTGCAGCGCTTGCCTTTCTGCCCGCCTGCAAATGGCCGGGGAGTATCCCTTGCGCACCGGCCGCCTTCGCCACGGCGACTGCAGTCTTCGCCTGCAAAGCCGGTGCGGAACCTGTAGAGCTTGCAGCCTGCGCTGAGAGCGCTTGCGTCGGCTGCGCATCCTTCGTCGACTGGATGTCTTTCGGCTGAACTAAATCCGCAGCAGCCTTCATCGGCACTTGCGTACTTAACGATCCAACAGATCCCTGAAACGCAGCCGGAAAGCCGGGGACACTCTCGCCTGCGGATTGACTGCCCGCCTGCACCACAACCGCAGGCGATGGCTCGCCAAGAGAGGCCGCTCCGTATTGCGAGGCGCCTGCCTGAGCGAGCGCGGGTTTGCCGGGCGCAACACCGGAAGTGAGCGCGCCGGGAGCCGCGCTTTTCGCGGATGTACCGGAGGCTATACCAGGCGTAGCCGTCGGCAGAGTACCGGAAATGAGATCCGCTACAAGAGGAATGCCCAGCGAAGAGGAGGTGGAGGCATCCAGCGATGCGCGTTTCTTCTCCATATTCTTCGCGTCACTTTTTAAGTCATCCCTCGCGCCAGCCTTCGCAATATCTTTCTGACCATCTTTTAGGTCATTCTTTAAATCATTCTTTAAATCATTCTCTAGATCATTTTTTGCATCGCTCTTTCCGGTCGAAGTCGTCGAAACCTCGCGCAGCTGGACACCGTCGAGACCGAAAGCCTGGATGCCGCGGCTTCCTTTCCCAGCAATCACACCGCCGGGAAGAACCGCTGCCTCCTGCTTCAAGCCATCCACCGAATACCCAGAAAGAGAGGATTCAGGAAGGGATGACCCGCTGCCTGGAGCAGTCGCCGACGATTGCTTGCCAGCGCCGCCCGCCAGCGCAGGAGCCGTCCCCGCTTCCGCAGCCACCTTCTCCGTAAGCACATCGGAAAAGCCGCGCTGCCCGTTCGAATCATCCGCATTTGCCGCGGAGCGGGCCGAGTCTGCCCGCACCACTCCTGTTGCCGATACTTTAGATGCCGCTGTTGTTGCCGCCATCGCAGGTACGATCGCTGGCATGGTCGCTGGTGCAGTCACTGCTTCCGGAAGGTTCGTCGCCATTCTCACGGGGACGAAGGATGCAGGTTGCTTGCCAGCTTCGGGCGGGGAAGATTAGCACAAATTTAGAAAGGGTCGTGCTGCTCCGGAAACATCTCTGGCTACTTGCGCGAGAACCTCTTGCGGCGCTTCCCCTGTTCGTACCAGTCATCCAGAGCACTCTGCTGACGGCGCGCCTCTTCCGCTCTCGCAGCAGCGCTCTCGACCTCGATCAGTTGCTCAACCTGGCGCTTTTCCTTGCGGCACTCCAGAAATCGCTGGCGCAACTCCTCCACTCTCTGGCGCTGCTGTTCCAGTTGCGGCTGCAGGCTGCGAATCCGCCACTCCGCAAGCTCCCGTGCGCTCTCCGCCAGCAGCCAGTCCTGTCCCGCATTGCCGGCAAGCGCATGGAACACCGCGCTGCGGCTGGCCCGGCACTCGTCCCTGCTTGCCTGGATCGCCTGCTCCACCGCCCGCAGCCGCAGCATCTCTCGCTTCAACTCGCCACGGCAAATCTCTTCGCTCTGCTCGCGCAGCCGCAGAATTCGATGGAGGGATTGCGACATTCCAGATCCTCTCTTTCTCCCGGCTCTCCCGCTCCTGAGCGGGCGGCGCTACAGCGCATGCGCCAGCGCACTCAACTGGCCAAGGACGTCATCGAGTGACACTCTCTCCTGCGAGGACTGCTCCAGAAAACGGCGGATCAGCGGGCGCGCGCGCATGGCGCGATCCAGTTCCGGATCGCTGCCCGGCTTATATGCTCCAATGCGAACCAGATCTTCCGAGCGGGCAAAGACTGCCATCATCCGGCGCACCAGTGCCGCGTGCTCGCGATGTTCGCTACCCGCCACCGCGGGCATCAGCCGGCTGATGGAGTCCAGCAGCGCGACGGGAGGGTACAGCCCCTCCGATGCCAGCGCCCGCGAAAGTACTACGTGCCCGTCGAGCAGAGAGCGAACCGCGTCCACAATCGGATCCTGCTGATCGTCGCCCTCCATCAGCACCGTATAGAAAGCCGTGATGCTGCCGCGCTCGAACTGCCCCGCCCGCTCCACCAGCTTGGCCAGCCGCGTGAACACTGAGGGCGTATAACCTTTTGCGGTTGCTGGCTCCCCGGCAGACAGACCGATTTCGCGAGCGGCCATGGCGAATCTCGTCAGCGAATCCAGCACCAGCAGCACATGCTTGCCGTCGGCGGCAAAGGCCTCCGCAATCGTCGTCGCCGCCATCGCGGCGCGCAGGCGCAACAACGGGGATTCGTCCGAGGTAGAGACCAGAACCACGGAGCGCATGCGCCCCTCTTCCCCCAGATTGTCTTCCAGAAACTCGACAACCTCTCTGCCGCGCTCTCCCACCAGGCCAACTACCGTCACGTCAGCCTCGGTGTTACGCGTCATCATGCCGATCAGCGTGCTCTTACCCACGCCAGAGCCGCCAAAGATGCCGACGCGCTGACCCCGGCCAACGGTCAGCAAACCATCCAGCACACGGATGCCTGTGCCCAGCGCAGTCTTAATGGGAACCCGCTCCAGCGGCTTGCGCACCTGGCCCTCAATTGAGCGATGCGCCGACAGCCGCGGAGGACGGCCGCCATCGATCGGCTGGCCGAGCGCATTCAGCACCCGGCCCATCCACGCGTCGCCCACCTCTACCTGCGCAGTCGTACCCAAGCCTGTCACCGGATCGCCATACCGGATTCCATCCGAGCTCTCGAGCGGCATGGACAGCACATTGCTGCCGCGGAAGCCAATCACCTCCGCCAGATGCCTGCGCCCGGCGCCATCCAGAATCTCGCAGGTCTCCCCCACCGAACACAGAGGCCCCTCGGACTCAATCGTCTGTCCCACGGATTCGAGCACCTGCCCCCGCCATCTCCAGGGCGTACGGCGCTGCAACCGCGCAAAATACCTCTCCAGCAATGCCATCGAGCCGCCTCGTTACTCGCTCAGCCGGTCTGCGTGCAACCCAGAGGGATCCTGATTCTCCGCCGTCCGCGACGGCGGACGCTGATCCAGCAGATCGAAGAAGCCGCGCTCAATCTCGGCCAGTTGCGCCCGCACTCCCAGATCCACCGACCCAAGCCTCGTCTCCAGCACACACTCCTCCGGCCCGAATCCCTCTTCGCCCTTCACCTTGGGACGCAGTGGAAGATTCGGAATCAGCCGCAGCATCTCCTCCCACATCGCCAGCTCGGCGGCAGGTACGCGCAGGCAGGCTTCGGTACTCTCCGAGAGTTGCCCCAGCGCCACCCGGACCGCACCCGAGAGCAAAAGCGGATCGATCTGCGACTCACGGTGAAGGATGCGCGTAGCAATTCCCAGCGCGAGCTGCACAACCTCGTGCTCCACCCGGGTAAAGTAGCTATCCCGCTCCTCGACAAAGCTCTTCAGTGCGAGCTGCATCTGTTCGCCAATGTGGATGACCGTCTGGTTGGCGTCCGCCGCAGCCGCCTCCCGCCCTCGCGTCAGAGCCTCCTCTTCCGTGGCGGCCACCAGGCTCTGCTGCGCATTCCGGACGTCTTCGAGCTCCATCTCCAGTTGCCGGACGCGCAGCCGCAGCCCATCGAGCTCTTCGCGGCTGGGCGGCGCTTCGAGAACGACGTCCGCCACCCGATCCTCGGCTCCCACTGGCTGAAAGGGCCGATACTCCATCCTGCGAATTTGAACCTGCACATCCTGCAACATTCCGCCCATCTCGTCTCTCTCCATCGTGGCTGCCGCACCGTCCTGCGAAACCATCCGCTACACCGTTTCGCTAAACCCTGTCACTAAACCAGCAGGTCATCGCCCTGTTCTACCTTCAGGATCACTTTGCCTTCCGCCTCAAGCTTGCGCGCCAGGTTGAGAATCTCCTGCTGCGCGGCAGCAACCTCCCGGCTGCGCACCGGCCCCAGAACCTCCATGTCCTCCTTCAGCATCTCCACGGCCCGCGACGACATCGACTTGAAGACATGGGCGCGCAGGTCATCCCGCGCTCCTCTGAGCGCCAGAACCAGCTGCTTCTTATCTACGCCCGAAGTGATCTCGCGGATACTCGCAGAAGGCACCGTCACCAGATCCTCGAAGGTGAACATCAGCTTGCGAATGTTCAACGCCAGCTCAGGCTCGGTATCCTCCATATGATCGAGAATCTTCTTTGCCGATTCTGTCGTCAGACGATTGAGCAGATCAGCAACCGCCTTGAAGCCCGAATACGATTTCCGAACTGTGTCGCCCACCGACTCCAGCCGCCGGTGCAGGATCAGAGCTACCTTCTGCGCCATCTCCGGTGAGAACTCGCGCATCTGCGCTAGCCGGCGGATGGCGTTGACCTTCTGCTCCTCGGTCAGGTTGTCCAGCACCTGAGAAGCACGCTTAGGATCGAGATGGGCCAGCACCAGTGCAATCGTCTGCGGATGCTCGCCCTCGAGAAACTTGCCGAGTTGTCCGGGGTCCACCTTCTGCAGCATGGCCAGGTTTCCATGGTTGGCCTCCTGCGCCCGCTTCACCAGCGCCAGCATATCCTCGGCCCGCTGCTTCCCAAAGGTGTCCGTCAACAGCTTCGCGGCGTAGTCGATGCCCCCATGCATCATGTATTGCTGCGTTTCGATCAGCTCATAAAACTCCTCCACCACCTGCATGGAGAGTTCCGCTGGGATATTCTTCAGATCCGAGATCTCCTCGGTCAGCAGTTGGACATCTGCCTCGCTTAGATTCTGGTAGATCAGCTTGGCCAGCTCATCTCCACAGGCCACAATCAGGATCGCCGCCTTGCGGATCCCGCTTAGCCGGGGCGCAGCGGGCTTCCCCGGCAAGGGAGTGGTAAGGCTGGTTATCGTAGTCGCCGTCGTAGTTGCCGGCAGTTCTTTTTCCATTGGTTTTTCCTGCGTTGCCTGGCTCATTCGGCGTGAATCCATCCCTGGAGCAGGCGGGAGGCCTGCGCCGGTTCGCTTTTCAAATGACTGGCGACCTGCTCATAAATGAGTTGTGCGCGCTGCTTCTGCTTCTCGGTAGCCGGATCCAGCGGAGGCAGCGCCATCTCCTCGCCTCCTTCTTCCAGAGCGGCCTCCGCCGCTGGAGCAGGAAGACTCGCGGGAATCTCTGGACGCTTCAGGCTGCGGGCTGCGGGACGAATCACGAAGATCAGCAGCGCGAGAAACGCCAGCAGCAGCGAACCATATTTCAGCAGCGGCTGAGCCCCGCCCGCGGTCTGCCAGATCCGCTCCATTGCCCCCGGAGGAGCCACCTGGTTGTCCTGGAAGGTAATGTTCTGCACTGAGACCTGATCGCCCCGCTGCAGATCGAAGCCGATGGCCGCCTGCGCAAGCTCCGCGATGTGGCGGATCTCGTCCGGGTTGCGGGCCTGCCACACCGCCGGATGATTTCGTACTGCCGCGCTCACCATGCGGTCGTTGATCAGCACCGCTGCGGTAATACGCCGCACCTTGCCGCCGCCATCGATCGTGTGCCGCACTTTTTTGGAGACGCCATAGGTTCCGCTCTCCTGGCGCATGCTTTGCGGACTGGTGGATTGCTGCGGATACAGCGGCGGCTGCGTATTGGGCGCGTTGCTCGCCGTTCCAGGAACGCCGGAAACGGTCGCCTGCGGGCCCACGTTCTGCTCGGTCCGCTGCATCGAGAGAGTCGCCGAACTATTGGGGTCGTAGGTCTCATCCACCTCATCGGCGGAGGTATGGTCGTACTCGACATTGACCGAGGCCCGCACGTTCCCCGCTCCCGCAACCGGCTCGATCGTGTCAATCAACTTCTGCGTCAACGCCTGCTCGTGGGCTTCGTTCTGCGCGTCCGCGGTCCGTGGACCCAGCGGCAGATGCCCATCCGCATCCACCAGCACCACGTTGTCCGGGCGCAGATCGTCCACCGCACTGGCCACCAGGTTGCGGATCGAGTCCACCTCATCATTGTTCAGCGAACGCCGCTTGAGCTTGAGTACCACCGATGCCTTGGCAGCGCGCTGCTGCTCGCTGAACAGCGAGTCATGCGGCAGAACCAGGTGAACACGCGAGGATTGCACCGCATCCATGGTGTTGATGGTGTGCTCCAGCTCGCCTTCGAGTGCACGCTGATAGTTCACCTTCTCGTCGAACTCCGAGCCCACCCAGTTCGGCTTATCGAACAGCTCAAAGCCCATGCGGCCGCTCTTGGGACCGCCCTTCGCCGTGGTCTGCAGGCGCGCCTTATCCAGGTGATCGGCAGGCACGCGCAGCGTCGCTCCATCGGTGGAGACATCAAAAGGAATTCCCGCAGCGGTCAATTGCACCGCCATCTCGCGCGCATCCTGGGGATCCAGCCCGGCATACAGCGTGCGCCAATCGGGTCGCGTTCCATACCATACGAGGCCGATCAGCGTGGCCAGCACCACTGCGGCGACTCCAGCGAACGCAAGCCGCTGCTGGGGGGTGAAGCGCAAAAAGCGTTCCTGCAGCGATCCCACCCATTCGCGGGCTCGCTCCTCCAGCGCCTTTTCGCTCCGAACTGTCTCTAATTGCCGGTTCTCATCCATCGCCTGTTCGCTCGCCTGGCTCTTCCCTGCCGGAATCTACGACCTATCAGAACTGCATTCCCATGACCTGCTGGTAGGCGGTCACGGCCTTATTGCGAACTGCGAGGGCAAGATCAAATGCCAGATCGGCCTTCTGCGTGGCAATCATCGCGGCATGAATATCCACGCCATCGCCGCGCATCAGCGCCTGCGTCGTCTGTGCCGCGCTACTCTCCAGCTGCTGCACGTTGCTGATGGCATCCCGCAACAGCTTGCCAAACGGAGGCGCCTCGCCCGAGGCACCGGGCGTCAACGGAGAGACGGTGGACGCCGCTGCCGACGAACCCGCCTGCATCACACTCGACTGAATCGTCTGAAGAATTCCACTCTGCATACATCGTTCCTTTCGCTACCTGCGTGTTGTCTGCCTGTACCTGCTACTTCAGAATCTCTAGCGAGGCGGTAATCATCCCCTTGGTCGCCTGCACCGCCGAACTGTTCAATCCGTAGGCCCGCGTCGCGCCCATCAGATCTACCATCTCGGTCAATGGGTTGATATCGGGATACGCCACGTATCCATCCTTGTCCGCATCCGGGTGCTGGGGATCGAACCGCCGCTGCGTGGCTACCGGATCGGAGATGACGGCGGATACATCGACTCCGCCCGGAACGCTCTGGCTCGCACTGGGCGCAATCGACAGCATCGGAACCGACATGGGATTCGACGACATCGAAAGCGTTGGCATGGAAATAGACGGCATGGGGCTCAAGCCCGGCGTCAGACTCTGTCCGCTCAATTCATTGGCAAAGCTGGCCGGTTGCGCGGCGGCAAACACCACATGCTGGCGCCGGTAAGGGCCGCCATCCGCGGTACGCGTCGTGTCGGCATTGGCCATATTGGAGGCAACCACCTCGGCGCGGATGCGCTCGGCCTTCATCGCCGAGCCACTCACTTCCATCAATCCAAACAAATTCATCCCTGGTCTCCTTTCGTCTCCGCTGCGGAGCACTACTTGTCGGACTGGATCGCGCTCTGCACCCGCGTGAACTCCCGCCGCAGCAGCTCTACCCCCGTACGAAAGCGCAACTGCGCCTCCGCCATATTCAGGCCTTCGCGATCCATCGAGATGTTGTTGCCATCGGGACGCTCGAGCAGTCCATCCACGTTTCGCACCACAGGCTCGCTGGCTGCCGTGCTTCCACCCTCGCGGGCGGCGAGTGCCTCCGACATCGAGCGCTGCATCTCCGACGCAAAGTCGATCCCCTTGGCGCGGTAGCGGGGAGTATCCACATTCGCCATGTTTTCCGCTGTCAGCTTCAGTTGCAGGCTGGAGAGGTCCAGGTACTTTCCGAGTTGGTCGCTAAGCGGAGTTGTGATCTGCATTTCTTCTCACCTCTTGCTGCTAGTTGATTGCCGGTTTCCGGAACAGAGTCATGCAAGGGAGGTTCCGCATTGCGAGCGGCAAGTCTAAGGGAACTCTTATGCTTGTCCTGCCGCCTCCGGCGCGAGTCCGAATTCGATGTCCTCCGGCAGAATCTCCGGGCGCTCCTCGGCGAGGATGGTGGCGCACTCCAGCACGTGTTCCAGCTCGCGCACGTTGCCCGGCCAGCGATGCGCCAGCAGCTTCTCGAGCGTCGCCGCACCCAGGCGTTTGGCCGGAGCATCCAGCGCCAGCCTTGCCAGAAAGTGCTCCACCAGCAGCGGCAGATCTTCCAGGTGATCCCGCAGCGCCGGCGTGCGCACCACGAAGACCGCGAGGCGATAATAGAGGTCGGAGCGGAACTCGCCCTTCTCCGCCAGCCTTGCCAACGGCTGATGGGTTGCCGCCACCACCCGCACGTCCACCCGCACCGGCTCGTTCTCGCCTACCCGCTGCAACTCGCCGCACTCCACAAAGCGAAGCAGCTTGGACTGCAACACCAGCGGCATCTCTCCGATCTCGTCCAGAAACAGCGTGCCTCCATGAGCCGCCTCAATCCTGCCGGTGCGCCCCTGTACGGCTCCGGTAAAAGCGCCGCGCGTGTGGCCAAAGAGCTCAGCCTCCAACAGGGCTTCGGGGATAGCAGCGCAGTTCAAAGCGACAAACGGGCGGTTCGCCCGATCGCTCATGCGGTGCACCGCGCGAGCCACCAGCTCCTTGCCTGTACCTGTCGGCCCCTCAATCAGCACCGGCGTGCGGCGCGGCGCAACCAGACGAACCCGCCGGCCTACTTCGAGCATGCCGGGGTGACTTCCCACCAGCTCCGGCAACCGCTGGCTACCGCTGTTGCTCCGGGCCGGAGCAACCGTCTCCCCGGTTGGCAGGGAGCCGCTCCATACCACGGAAACTGCCCGGCCTACCGGCTGCGGGGGCGTGCGGCGTGTCTCCAGAGGCTCGATCACGGGCGCACTGTTCCAGATGGCTCCATCCGCATCCTGACCCCGGCGGATGGCATACAGAAGTTCATGACGCCGCGGGCTGCGCGTGGTTCCGTCCTCGCCCTCTTCCCCATTCACCGTGACCAGATCGACTTCCGGATGGTGACGGCGAAACTCGGCGACAAACTCCTCCATCTCCAGGTCAGGAAGCCAGGAGTCCAGAATCAGAGCCTCAGTGGGATTCGCATCCAGTTCGGCGAGCGCTTCCGCGCCTCCGCCTGCCTCGCGAACCTGCCAGCGCAGCCCGGTCAGAGTCTCGCTGACGCGACGCCGGAAAGAAACATCGGAGCTGGCGAGAACGGCGGTGCGAACGGCAGGTTTTGTCGAGAGTATGGTCATGCTGCTTTTCTCCTGGTTCTACTTTTGCTGGTTCTACTTTTTGCTGGTTCTACTTTTGCTGCTCAGCTTTTGTACTTACGCTGGTTACATTTGCTGGTCTTGCTTGCTGATCGCGTTTGCTGGCCACGGCTGTTGCGTGGCGGCAAGCCATCCAAACTTCTCACGCTCCGGTCGCTGCCATGGCTAACTCAGCCACCCGCGCCGTGGAAGCCTGCTGCAGATGTGGAGTCACGGGTCGATCTGCCTGCCGGCCCGCTGGCGTATCTGCCGCGATGCAGTACCCTTGCCCCCGGACCGTCTGGATAAGAGAACCGTGCAGAGCATCCCCCAGCTTCTTCCGCAGGTAGTTGATGTAGACGTCAACGACGTTTGTGCCCACTGCGGGATCCATCTTCCATACCTCTTCGAGGAGCGCGGTTCGAGTAACGCAGCGGCCGCGATGCAGCAACAGGTACTCCAGCAAGGCAAACTCTTTGTTGGTCAGGAGAATCGCCTCCTGGTGCAGCGTGACCACGCGATCCATACGGTTCAGCTCCAGCTCTCCGCAGCGCAGCGTCAGCCGCACCTCGCGACGCCGGCGCAACAGAGCCCGGCACCGGGCACGCAACTCCTGCAGCGAGAATGGCTTCAGCATGAAGTCGTCAGCGCCAAGGTCAAGGCAGCGAATTCTCGTCTCGATCTCCGGCCGTCCGGTCAGGATCAGAATCGGAAGCTCCGCATTCTGAGCACGGATACTCTGCAGAACCTCTTCTCCATCCCTGCGCGGAAGATTGAGATCAAGGATGGTCAGATCCGGCAAGTCTTCCAGGAAAGCATCGATGGCCGCCTGCCCATCCCCCACCCGCCGGACTTCATGTCCTTCCGCCTCCAGCCCACGGCTCAGGAAGAGCCCCAATGCCTTATCATCCTCAGCAATCAACAGACGCATCATTCAGACCCCATTACTTCCGCGTCGCTGGTAGGGTTACTACCGTTGCGCACCTCCACCTTCACTCACTCTTCGCCGGGACTCAAGAAAAGATGAGGGAAGAAAAAAGGTGCATTCCGCAGACGGGAAGCAAAGTGTAAGTCGTTCCAAAATGGGGCGTAGAGACGGAGAAGAAGGATCCCTTTCAGGGGTAAGCATGCAGAAAAGACACGAGTTTTCTTCCCGTATCGCCTCCTCGCGGTAACGTTACGAAAGACTTTTTGTGATTCGCTTTTTGTTCGCTATAATGCGGGGATGGCTGTCACCAGAAGACAAAAAGAAGTGCTCGATTTCATCTCCGGATTTGTGCAGCGCAATGGTTACTCTCCCTCGTTTGAGGAGATTGCCCGCGCCTTGCAATTGAAGTCCCTGGCCACGGTTCACAAACACATCACCAACCTGCAGAACAAGGGATTGCTGCAGCGCTCGCATAACCGCAGCCGCTCGATCGATGTGCTGCCGCCGCGAAGCAAATCCCGGGGAGCGGATCGACTGCCGTTGATGGGCCGCATCGCCGCCGGCCTGCCGGTGGAAGCAATCGAGAATGCCGAAACCATCTCCGTGGGGGATATCATCGGCAACCGTGACGTGTTTGCGCTGGAGGTCCGCGGCGACTCGATGCGCGACGAACACATCGTAGACGGCGACTTCGTTCTGGTAGAAAAGACAGCGACTGCTCGACAGGGGGAGATCGTTGTCGCTCTCGTCCGCGACTCCGAGGCGACGCTCAAGCGCTACTATGTGGAGGGCAACGTGGTACGCCTGCAACCTTCGAACGCCGAGATGGAGCCTATCTACGTCCCCATCTCCCAGGTCGCCATTCAGGGACGGGTCCTCGGCATGCTCCGCAAGTATTAAGAGGAATCAGACTCATCAACTATCCCGGCATGAAAAAAGCCCGGCGAGCCGCCGGGCTTTTTTCATCGATCCTGCGAAATGTCTTACGCCAGAACGCGGCTCAAACTCTTGTCAATCGTATCTTTCGGTACGAAACCAACGATCTGGTCCGCTACCTGTCCACCCTTGAAGAGAATCAGTGCGGGAATTCCGCGGACACCATAACGACCCGGTGTAGCTGGATTCTTATCCACGTCCATCTTCATGACTTTCAGCTTTCCGCTGTACTCGGATGCAATCGCATCCACCGTCGGTGCCAACGCGCGGCAAGGACCACACCAGGCTGCCCAGAAATCAACCAGAACCGGCTGATCCGATTTCAGGACCTCCTGATCAAATGTTGCATCGCTTACTTCAAAAATCCCCTGACCCGCCATGTTCCTCCTTCAAACTCTCTGACCTGTAGTGTACCCGCTTCATTGAATAGATGCGGAAGGGCATGGAAAGTCGCAGCTCGTTGCGAAAGCACTACGCGGGCAAGACAAAGCGCCCGGACCTTTTCAGATCACGGGCGCTAGAGCAGCCCTCCCCCAGAACTGCCCACGTCGCGAAGGTAGCGCGCATTGCGCCTGCTGTAAACCAAACTTGAGTAATCCAAGGTAACCTGTATCGTTAACTGAACCAATAGCAAGCTCTCCGCCCTCACAGATAGGCGACACCACTCACTTCAAGTTGACAGGAAAGCAGTTCCAAGCCATGGATGCCCTGGGTCGTCTCGCCCGCCAACGCCCTGGCCTCGGGCAAAGCCCGCTCCTCCACCAGCAGAAGAACGGCAGGTCCGGCGCCGCTGAGGGCTACACCGAGAATCCCCGAACGCCCCGCCAGTGGCGTCAGCAGAGGCAGCAAAGGGCAGATCTCCTCACGGTAAGGCTGATGAATCCGATCCTGCATGGCAACGCGCAGCAACTCTCCTCTTCCATCGGCAAATGCCGTGGTGAGCAGCGTTGCGCGCTGCAGATTGGCGACTACGTCTTCGCGCGAATAGGTTTCTGGCAGCACAGCTCGCGCCGAGGTAGTCGCAAGTGGCTCATGCGGCAGCAGAAGCAGCGCTCCCCAGCCTGGCGGAGGCGGCAGCGTAGCCGCATACACCCGCTTCTCCTCGCGGGTCGCGGCCACAAATCCGCCCAGCCAGCAAGCTGCGGCGTTGTCGGGATGTCCCTCCAGATCGCAGGCCTCGGCAAGAATCCGTTCCCCGCTCCAGCCAAGGTGGCCAAAATGCGCGGCCAGGGCAACCCCCGCCAGCCGAACCGCAGCCGACGAGCCGCAGCCCATCCCCAGAGGAATGCCGTTGTTCATCTCCAAGGCCAGCGGAATCGGCTCCCGCCCCTCGGCCAGAAGCGTATTGCGATATGTCTGGATCAGCAGGTTATTCCGCAACTCTCCGCAGATCTCAGGATTGCGCCCCGAGGCCTGCAATGAGAACTCCGAGGCGCGCGTTGCGGCGATCTCCAGATAGAGCGAGAGCGCCAGGGCCGCAGCATCAAAGCACGGCCCAAGATTGGCAGAGGTGGCCGGCAACCGCAGCTTTAAGGTAGGGCTGTTAGGGTCCAGAACGACAGGATTCACTTGCCCATCCACTCTTCCAGCGTGCTAAGAACGGCGTCCGCCGACGGATCGAGCGTCAGCGTACCGCGCTCAAACCTGGCAAGCTCCGGCTCCAGTCCCGCCGTCTCCTCCGGCTTCAGCAGCGTGCGGCGATGGAAGTCGATGGTGTAATCGGAATCCTTCAGCGTGTGCCCCGTCAGCAGCAGCACGACGCTCTCCGACGAGTCGACCTTGCCCTGGCGAACCAGTTTTTTGAGGCCCGCAAGGGTCACTGCGGATGCGGGCTCGCAGCCGATACCTTCACGGCCGATCTCGGCCTTGGCCAGCGCGATCTCCGCCTCGCTCACCTGCTCGCAGGATCCGCCCGTCTCCCGCAGAATGCGAACCGCCTTCCGCCACGAAGCGGGATTCCCGATCCGGATTGCGGTTGCCCGGGTCTTCGCTTCCACCGGCTGCAGGCTGTTTCCGCCGTTCTGCTCCATGCTGAGGTAGAGAGGATTGGCGCCCTGTGCCTGGATTACAGAGATCCGCGGAATCCGGGTCGTCAATCCAAGCTGGCGCATTTCCAGAAATCCCTTGCCCAGCGCCGAGCAGTTGGCCAGGTTGCCGCCGGGAACGATCAGATGATCCGGAACATCCCAACCCAGCTCCTCGGCGATCTCAAATGCGGGAGTCTTCTGGCCCTCAAGCCGATAGGGATTCACCGAGTTCAACAGATATACCGGCGCCCGCTGGACCACCTCGGCCAACACCTTGACGCATCCGTCGAAATCCGTGCGTAGCTGGCAGGTGAGCGCGCCGTAATCCATTGCCTGCGACAGCTTGCCCCAGGCAATCTTCCCTTCGGGAATCAGTACCAGGCAGTTCATCCCGGCGCGCGCGGCATAGGCAGCCATGGCAGCCGAGGTGTTCCCGGTAGAGGCGCAGGCTACCCACTTATAGCCGCGCTCGCGGGCTATCGAGAGGGCCGTCGTCATTCCCGTGTCCTTAAAGGACCCTGTCGGATTCATGCCCTGATGCTTTGCTAGCAGGCGCTCCACTCCCGCACTCTTTCCGCAGCGCGGCATGGGGTAAAGCGGAGTGTTGCCTTCCCGCAGCGTCACGGCTGTGGCGGAATCCTGAAGGATCGGCAGGACTTCGCGAAAGCGCCACACGCCGCTCTGGTCCAGCGGCTCGGTCGAGTGGCGCCGCTCCTTCCATAGCCAGCGCAAGGCGCTTGCGTTCGGCGTCCAGGACTTGGGCTGGACAGTGCTTGCGCCCTGGCTCCATCCCGGATACTCCACCTCGTACAGCTCCCCACATTGGGGGCAGCGGAAATTACTTGGCATCTGGTCACGGGCAACAATGCTGGCGCAACCAATGCAACGCAGTTGATAGAGACTTTCAATCATGGATATGGCTAGCCTAGCAGCAATCTGCCGGATGATGAACGGAAATTGCCTCTGCCGCCCCCTGTCGTCTTCGAAGAAAGCCGTCATGCGGCTATGCTGGTAATCACCGCCGCAGAGAACCTGCCAGGGAATAAGCGGATGAAAGGAGCGGCCGCCGCAGTGACGTGGAAAGCTCTGAAGAGGATCGCGATCCTACTGGCCCTGTCATTGGCCACCGGGCTCCATGCCCAGCAGCCACTGCGGATTGCCGCCGCTGCCGATCTGCAGCCGGTGCTGCCTGCAGTGATCGCGGCGTACCAGCAGAGCACCGGAGCCCATCTTGAAGCGTCGTACCAGTCCTCCTCCACCCTGGCCGCCCAGATTGAGAACGGAGCGCCCTTCGATCTCTTTCTCTCCGCCGACCTTGCCCTTCCCCGCAAGCTCATCGCGGACGGACTGGCGGACTCCGAAGCCCCAGTGCCCTACGCCCAGGGCACTCTTGTCCTCTGGACCCGAAAAGACTCCCGCTTCCCTCATCCGTCTCTGGATACCCTCCGGGATCCTCAGTTGAAGAGGCTGGCCATCGCCAATCCGCAACACGCTCCCTATGGAAGAGCCGCCATGGCCTCGCTCGCCAGCCTCCACCTTGCCGAAACCCTCCAACCCAAACTGGTAACCGCGGAAAATATCTCTCAGGCGGCACAGTTCGCGGACTCGGGAAACGCCGACGCCGGCCTGCTCTCGCTCACCTCCGCGCTCACCGGCCGCCTGCGAAGCTCGGGCAGCTATTTTGAGATGCCGGCAAGCTCCTATCCTCCCATCGTGCAAGGCGCCATCGTGGTTCGGCGGTCCAGCCAGCGCGATGCAGCCCATCGCTTTCTCAAGTACCTGCTCTCGCCTGCCGTTGGCAACCAACTGGCAGCCCGGGGGCTGAAGCCGGTGAGATAGCTCCATGGACCTCCAAGCCCTCTGGCTGACCTTCCGGCTCGCCTTTACCACGACCCTGATCCTGCTGGTCGTGGCCATTCCGCTGGCCGGCTGGCTGGTGCTGAGCCGTGCCCGATGGAAACCTCTGGTCGAAGCGCTCGCCGGATTGCCCCTGCTCCTGCCGCCCACCGTCCTAGGCTTCTACCTGCTGGTGCTGCTGGGGCCGCGCACCGCTCCTGGGCGCTACTATGAAGCCCTGACCGGCCATCAGCTCACCTTCTCCTTTGCTGGATTGGTGGTTGGATCCGTCCTCTACAGCCTCCCCTTCGCCCTGCAGCCGATGACCTCCGGCTTTGCGGCAATCGATCAGTCCGTGATCGACGCCGCGGTGCTGCTGGGAGCGGGCCCACTCCGCCTGCTACTGCATATCCTTCTTCCCCTCGCACGCCGCTCCGTCCTGGCTGCCGCGGTTCTGGCTTTTACGCACACCGTCGGCGAGTTTGGCGTTGTGCTGATGATTGGCGGCGACATTCCGGGCTCTACGCGTACCTTGTCGATTTCCATCTTCGACCAGGTGCAGGACTTCGCCTACGCGCAGGCGAATCGCACCGCGCTGGTGCTCCTGCTCTTCTCCTTTGTTGCCCTGCTGCTGCTCTATTGGCGGCGAAGCGGAGCGTCCAATGCCTGACCGGGGAAGCGCTGCCCAGAACAGCAGAGAAAAGGTGAGCACCGAAACCCGGCCGTTCCTCACCGCGCAACTTCAGAGCCGCCTTGGCAGCTTCTCGCTCCGTGCCGAATTCAGCCTTTGGGCGCCCTGGACCGTACTCTTCGCTCCCTCCGGAGCTGGCAAGACCAGCGTTCTGCGCCTCCTCGCCGGCCTGACGCGGCCAGATCGCGGCTCAGTCCTCTTTCGCGGCAACACCCTGGTAAACACGGCCCAGGGCATCTTCCTGCCACCGGGACTGCGAAGCATCGGCTTCGTAACCCAGCAGTCCGCCCTCTTTCAGCACATGAGCGTTGCAGAGAACGTGGCCTTCGGACTGCGAAAACTGCCCTTGGCCGAGCGCCAACGGCGGGTGGAAGCGATGCTCAGCCTGTTGCAGGCGGAATCACTCGCCAACCGCAGACCCGCGCAACTCTCTGGCGGAGAGCAACAGCGCGTTGCCCTTGCCCGGGCTTTGGCGCCGGAGCCCCAAATGGTGCTGCTCGACGAGCCCTTCTCCGCCCTGGACGCCACGCTGAAGGAGCGCGTCCTGCCCCGGCTCGCCGCCTGGCTCGACGAGCGAAATATTCCGGCGTTCTATGTCTCTCACGACCTGGCCGAAGCCTTCCAGACTGCGGCAGAGGTCATCGTGATGCATGAAGGGGTGGTTGTTGCGCAGGGGTCCGCCGACGAAGTGCTAGCCGAAGAGCGCAATCGGCTGCTCCGCAACCTTCACATACATCCGAAGGTATAGCAATAATTTGCAATAGGTTACATCGCGTTATTCATGTAACACTTAAGCTATTTTAACTGACCAGCACAGGCTCCGGTTCCAGCCGGATTCCATACTGTGACTCCACGCTCGCCACGATCCGGTCGCGCAGATCGAGCACCTCCGCTGCGCTCGCACCTCCTCGGTTGATCAGCGCCAGCGTATGCCGGCTGGAGATCCCCGCCCGCCCTAAGATATATCCCTTTGGAAACCCGGCATGCTCCAGCAGCCAGGCCGCTGGGATTTTGACATGGCCCGGCCCGGCGCCATAATGCGGAACCGGCACATCGCTCCGCTTCTCAATGGCCCTTAAAACCGCCTCTGCCACTACGGGATTCTTGAAGAAACTTCCCGCGCTAACGCAGTCTGGATCGCCATCAACCAGAAGCATCCCTTTGCCGCGCCGTATCTCCCGCACCGCCGAGGCAACTTCCGCGAGGCTCGGAGCCTCCCTCTTTTCCTGAAAGTATTGCTTGAGGTCTGGATAGGTAATTAATGGTTCTAAATGCTTTGTAAGTCTATAGTCAACCCGGCTGACAATGTACCGCCCGCGCTCCGATCCGTTGAAGATGCTGCGACGGTAGGCAAATCCACAGGCGGATGCGGGGATATCCACAAAGGTCTCGGAGCGCAGGTCCAGCGCTCGAACCGACACAATGGTCTGCGAAACCTCCTGACCGTACGCTCCCACGTTCTGCACCGGAGTGCCGCCGACGCTGCCCGGAATTCCCGCCAGGCACTCCAACCCGGCATAGTCGGCAGCTACCGCTTGCGATACGAAGGAGTCCCAGTCCTCTCCAGCGGCGACGGTATAGACCCCCTCCCCCAGCGACTCCACGCCCCGTAACCCTATATGCAGCACCAGACCGGGATAACCGGCGTCTGAAACAAGGAGGTTGCTGCCTCCGCCCAGAACGAAGAGCGGCACGCCGCGCCCTCGCGCAAAAGCTACGCCTTCCAGGATGTCTGCCTCTGTTGCGGCTTCTGCAAACCAACGGGCCGGCCCACCGATGCGAAAGGTAGTGTAGGGGGCAAGAGCTACGTGTTCTTTCAATTGCATTTTGTAGAAGGGTACACCTTGAATCGTTAGAAGCAGCCGTGCGTCTTACAATAAGGACAGTCGGTAGCTCTAGATAGTGAGAACGGTCGATGGCTTTCAGCCGGAGGAGAAGCAAATGTACCCAGAGATCATGGTGATTCCGATGCGCGAGGAACTGACGCGCGCCGGAATTAAGGAAGCGCGCACGGCGCCGGATGTGGATAAGGCGCTGGCGCAAACAGGCACGACGATGGTCGTTGTCAATTCAATCTGTGGCTGCGCCGCAGGCAAGATGCGCCCCGGCGTCCGCCTCGCGCTGCAGAACACAGTCGTTCCGGATCAGTCGATTGCCGTCTTCGCAGGTCAGGATCGCGAAGCCACGGAACGCGCCCGCTCCTATTTCGAAGGCAATCCGCCCACTTCCCCGGCGATCGCCATTCTTCGCGACGGAAAGCTTGTCTACCTGATGCAGCGTTCCGCGATTGAGGTCAGCACGGCGCAGGAGATCGCGCAGGAGCTGGCTCGGGCCTTCAACGAATTCTGTGCCCAGACCACGGCCTAGGCTCGCCGTTGGTCCGCTCGTCATTCGTTCAAGGATTACTTCAATGATTGGCCGCAAAGGCCAGCTACAAAAATGCCCTCGCCGAAGCGAGGGCATTTTCATCTTCTTTCGAACTTTCATTTACTTCGTCGCGCTCAACTTCTCCGCCTGCAGGGTCACCAACTGGGTCAGATTTGCCTTCTCCAGCCCATACTCCGTCTTGTTGAACTCATCTACCTTGGTGGACCAGTTCATCGAGCAGAACTTCGGGCCGCACATGGAGCAGAAGGCAGCTTCCTTGTAGTACTCGTCCGGTAGAGTCTCGTCGTGCATCGCGCGGGCCGTCTCCGGATCGAGCGACAGAGCAAACTGCTTATCCCAGTCGAAGGTGTAACGCGCATAGCTGATGGCGTCGTCGCGGTCGCGGGCGCCTGGACGATGCCGGGCAACGTCCGCGGCGTGAGCGGCGATCTTGTAGGCGATCATGCCGTCCTTCACGTCCTTTTCGTTGGGCAGCCCCAGGTGCTCTTTGGGAGTGACGTAGCACAGCATCGAGGCGCCATGCCAGCCGATGATCGCCGCGCCGATTGCGCTGGTAATGTGGTCATAGCCCGGCGCGATGTCTGTTACCAACGGTCCCAGGGTGTAGAAGGGAGCGCCGGAGCAAAGTTCAACCTCCTTGGTCACCTGCTCTTCAATCTTGTCCAGCGGCACGTGGCCCGGGCCTTCGATCATCACCTGGACATCGCTCTCCCATGCCTTCTTCGTCAGTTCGCCCAGTGTAGCCAGTTCGGCAAACTGCGCCTCGTCGCTCGCATCGGCGATGCAGCCGGGCCGCAGGCCGTCTCCCAGGGAGAAGCTCACGTCGTACTTGGCCATCACCTTCACAATCCGGTCGAAGTGCTCGTAGAGGAAGTTCTGCTTGTGGTTGTGGGTCATCCACTGCGCCAGGATGGATCCTCCGCGGCTCACGATGCCGGTGATACGCCGGGCTACCATGGGCACATACTGGATCAGCAATCCGGCATGAATGGTGAAGTAATCCACGCCCTGCTGTGCCTGCTCCTCGATCACCTCAAGGAACACATCGATGTTCAAATCCTCGGGCTTCTTCACCCGCCCCAGCGCCTCATAGATGGGCACCGTTCCAATCGGCACGATCGAGTGCCGCAGGATCGCCTCGCGAATCTCGGGAATGTTTCCGCCCGTTGAGAGATCCATTACGGTATCCGCGCCATGGTGAACGGCGACGTGCAACTTGCGAAGTTCTTCCGCAATCTCCGACGTTACGACCGAGTTGCCGATGTTCGCATTGATCTTGCAGCGGGTGGCAATGCCAATCCCCATCGGCTCCACTTCCGGATGGTTGATATTGGCGGGGATGATAAGCCGGCCAGCGGCAATTTCGTCGCGTACAAGCTCCGGCGAGATCTTCTCGCGCTGAGCGACAAAATTCATTTCCTCGGTGATCTTTCCCTGCCTGGCAAAGTGCATCTGCGACATATTGGTGTCGCCGGTCCGGGCGGCTTCCTGCTTGCGCCGGACAATCCACTCAGAACGCGGCTTCAGAATCTCGTCGGTGGAATTGGGATTGATCGGGGAGTGTGTGTGGTTGCCGTTGGTGCTCATTTCCACCTCTTGTTGAGTTAAGTCAGGTGATCGAATCGACAAAAGCTGATGAGGTCCAATCTGCTCCAGTATAGCGCGAGGATTGGACTAGCCGGCAGCAGGATATTCGATGGCGCAACCGCCCAGGATCAGGGATTTTTCATGGCCCCGCATCTTGCCGCCGCCGCATCTGTCCTGCAACTTTCGTGGCATCATGACCTGCCCTGGATGTTCGCATGCTCCTCCAGTCTGGGGATGGCATGCGAGGAGGAATATGGGAGACCCTGATTCGCCGGGGAAACGGCGCAAGCCTTTGATTTAGAGCAAGCCCGTCCCCGTCGTTGGGAGGTTTTCCATGCATTTCTTTCTTTATGTCTTGGCTTTTCTCGTAGTGGTGGTTTGTCCCGCCGCCTATGCCGCATCCCATGAACCCAGAAATGAGTGATCCCATTTGGCCCCTGAATTCTTGACCATAGGACACCAACTCCATAAGCTAGACTAGGGGTTGGTGAATCTCTCTATGCAAAACAAAGCGCACGGCATTCGGATCGCTGCCGCGATTGTCATCATTCTGGCCACCATCAGCTACCTGGCGGTCAGCGGCGTTCAAGCCAACAAGAGCTATTACGTTACCATCAAGGAACTTCAGGGGCTTGGCGACAAAGCGTACACCCGGCACCTGCGGGTAGCGGGAAGTGTGGCCCCGGGCTCAATCGAGCGCAACGGCACCAATGCCACCTTTGATCTGGTCGAAAACGACCAGCACATACGCGTTTCCTACAAGGGAACGGAGCCACCTCCGGATACGTTCAAGGACGACGCGCAAGCTTTGGCCGTAGGCACCTATGGCCGCGATGGCGTCTTCCACGCCACCCAACTGCAGGCCAAGTGCGCCTCGAAATACGCGCCCGCACCGGGAGCAAAACCCGGCGTGCAAACGACGGCTCCAGCGCCGACCGGCACCGCCTCCATGTAGTTTTCCGCAGAACGCCGGACTGCCAACAGGTTTCGCAGTCTGGCGTTTTCTCCGTATACTCGCAGAAATGCCTTCCATTGCTCGTCTGGAGAATGTCTCCAGACTCTTCGGTACCTTCGCGGCACTTCGGCAGGTCTCAACCGAATTTGAGGCTGGCCGCTGTTACGTACTTCTCGGCGAAAACGGAGCCGGTAAGTCGACCATGCTGCGCATCCTCGCCGGGCTGCTCCACCCCAGCTTCGGCAAGGTCCTCATCTTCTCCTCCTCAGGCGCAGGCTCAACCCCGCAGTTGCAGCGCGGCCGCATTGGCTACATGAGCCATGCGCCGATGCTCTACGACGAATTGTCGGCTACCGAGAATCTTGCCTACTTCGCGAACCTGTACCGCGATCAACCCTGTCTGGCTCCAGCCGATGCTTTGCGCTCCGTGGGGCTGGACCCCTCGCTGACACGCCCTGTCGGGCAGTACTCTCAGGGAATGCGGCAACGCACCTCCCTCGCCCGCGTGCTGATTTCACAGCCAGAGCTGCTGCTACTCGATGAGCCCTTTTCCAACATGGATGTAGGCAGCGCCCGGCAGATGATCTCCCTGCTGGCACAGTTTCGCAGCGGGCACCGGACGATCCTCCTCACCACGCATCAGCGCGAGTTGGCTGAACCGATTGCCGACTACTTCCTGACCCTGCAGTCTGGCCGCCTCGTCTCCACGCAGGAAGGGCCTCGTCTGCTGGCGGAGGCGCACCGGTGAAGACCAACGCGGCACGCCTGCTGGACTCACTCAACATCGCTTATGAAATGCGCGATTACGAGGTCGACCCCGAGGATCTCTCGGCCATCGCCGTCGCCAAAAAGGTCGGTCTCCCCGCCGAACAGGTCTTCAAGACGCTGCTGACCGCCTCCGGAACGGGCGAGCACTATTTCGCTGTGATTCCCGGCGATGCCGAACTCGACTTCAAAAAGCTGGCCAAGGCAGCCGGAACACGCAAGACCGAGATGGTTCCCCTCAAAGATGTGCAGCACCTTACGGGTTACATCCGGGGCGGCGTGACCGTCTTTGGCGCGAAAAAAGCCTTCCCTGTTTTTGTCGATGAGACGATAGAGATGTTCGACACAATCTCCGTTTCAGCAGGGGTGCGCGGCACGCAACTGCTGCTGGCTCCGGCCGATTATCTCCGCGCGGCTGAGGCCACCGTGGCAGCGCTTACGAAAGAAGGGCCCACCGCTTGAAGCAGCCGTACCTATGGACACATCTGGCGAAAGACCTGCGCATCGAGTGGAGGTCGAAGGATGCCATCAACTCGATGCTCTTCTTTGCCCTGCTGGTGGTCGTCCTTTTCAGCCTGGCCTTTGACCCCACCATCGCGGTTTCGCGACAGATCGCAGGCGGTATTCTCTGCGTAGCCACGCTGTTTGCCTCGGTAACGGCGCTGAACCAGGCCTGGGCCCGCGAGCTTCGGCACCACGTTCTGGACGCGCAGCGCATGAGCCCGGCACCGGCATCGTCGCTCTTTCTGGCCAAGGTTATCGCCAATTTTTTCTTTGTCAGCGTAGTGCAAGTACTGCTTGCACCATTGTTCATTATGTTCTACAACCTGCATGCTTTAGGGCAAGGATGGCTGTTGGCCGTCGTGCTGCCGCTGGGAACCTGGGCGCTGGTGGTCAACGGGACTTTTTTTGCCGCACTCTCCATTCGCAGCCGCAACCGGGAACTCCTGCTGCCGCTGATCCTCTTTCCTATCTTTATTCCGGCGATGCTGGCGATGGTGCAGGCGTGCACCGCCATCCTTACGGGTGAGTCGGACCCGGATCTCTGGATGAAGATGCTGGCCGGATACGACGTGATCTTTACAACAATCTGCCTGCTGCTGTTTGAGACGATTCTGCACGCAGAGTAGAACCTAACTTGCCTCTGGAGTCTGCTCCCGAGGGACTGGACCGGCAGTCCATCCGTCTTCGGATGGATCGGATACTGCGGGGGTGATTGAAATCACATGCGCCGCATGCACCAAGGGCGGTAAACTGAACTAGTTTTCAATGGGGAAAAGCGCATGAAGCTACTACGCGGATTCTTGATTCTGATGACGTTGGGATTGCTTGGATATGGCTTCTACCAGGCGATCTATGTCGCTCCCACGGAAGCGACGATGGGCGACATCCAGCGAATTTTCTATTACCACGTGCCATCGGCAATGGTGTCGTTCCTTTTCTTCTTCGTCAGCTTCGTGAGTTCGATTGTCTATCTGGCGACCCGGCGGAATTCCCCGTCGCGCGCTCTGAGTGCGGACGCACTGGCGCTGGCCAGCGCGGAGGTGGGCGTGGTGTTCTGCACGGTGGTGCTGATCACCGGTCCGCTCTGGGCTCGTCCGGTATGGGGCATCTGGTGGACCTGGGATGCCCGCCTGACAACGACCCTTGTGCTGTGGCTGGTGTATGTCAGCTACCTGCTGCTGCGCCGCTTTGCTGCTGGACCGCAGATGCAGACGCTCGCCGCGGTATTGGCCATCTTCGGCTATGTGGACGTGCCGATCGTCTATATGTCGACGCGCTGGTGGCGTACGCAGCACCCGGCACCTGTGATGGGTGGAGGAGAAAACTCCGGCCTCGCGCCGAGCATGGCCACTGCCCTGTGGTGGAATGTTCTGGCATGGCTGGCATGGGGAGTCATCATCCTGGCTTTCCGCTATGCGGTGGAGCGGCGCAGGCAGCGCGTTGAACAGCATGCCGCCCTGCGTGCCCTCGATACCAACCTGGAAGTAACCCCTTAAGGAGGGTCCATTGGCTCATCAGCATCTGGTGATCGCATATGTCATAACCTGGGTCATTCAGCTTGGATACCTCAGTTGGGTGGGGCTGAAGTGGGCCGCCGTGCGAAAAGACGAGAAGCGCACCCCCGCCTATCCAGAGAGGTGACATAGTTAAGTAAGAAATATGCCAGTCTGGCATAGGCTTCGCCTTCGCGATTGCCCAGCGAGCGCAGCCGATACCCTGGGCACGTAAGGGTGATCTGAAATGTTAGTCGTCATGAAGCCGCAGGCGACGCCGGAAGAGATTCAGGCGGTCTGCAATCACATTGAGCAACTGGGATTCCGCGCACATCCCCTCCCTGGAGCGCAGCGCACCGCGATTGGTATCACGGGCAACCAGGGTGAGGTCGATCGCGGAAATCTGGAAGAGCTCTCCGGGGTTGCCGAAGTCATCCGCGTCAGCAAACCCTATAAGCTGGTCAGCCGGGATTCGAAGGAAGAAGACACGGTCATTCACTTCCCCGGCACCAATGCCACCATCGGCGGACGCAACCTGGCGATTATCGCTGGCCCCTGCGGAATCGAAACGCGCGAGCAGGCCTTTGCCATAGCGGAAGCGGTGGCGAACGCAGGCGCGCAATTCTTCCGTGGCGGCGCCTTCAAGCCGCGCACCTCACCTTATGCCTTCCAGGGACTGGGCGAGGAGGCGCTGCAGATCATGGCCGAGATTCGCGAGCGCTTCGGTCTTCGCATCGTCACCGAGGCTATCGATCATGAGACGCTTGCGCTGGTCGAGCAGTACGCGGATGTCATCCAGATCGGCGCCCGCAACATGCAGAATTTCTCCCTGCTGAAGAAGGCGGGGCGCTGCAGAAAGCCTGTCCTGCTGAAGCGCGGGATGTCGGCCACGCTCGAAGAACTCCTCATGGCGGCCGAGTACATCATGAGCGAGGGCAACTACCAGGTGATCCTCTGCGAGCGCGGCGTGCGCACCTTTGCCGACCACACCCGCAACACGCTGGACCTGAGCATTGTGCCCGCGGTGCAGCGGCTCAGCCATCTACCCATCATCGTCGATCCCAGCCATGGAACCGGGAAGCGCAACAAGGTGCTGCCCCTCTCCCGCGCGGCCATCGCGGTGGGCGCGGATGGCGTGATCGTCGAAGTCCATAACCAGCCCGAAAAAGCTCTCTCCGATGGGCCGCAATCCATCTATCCCGAGCAGCTCGTGGAGCTCATCAACGAGGTGGGGCAGATCGCTCCGGTGGTCCACCGCTCATTGACTCGCGGCATTCAAATAGAGAAGCTGGACGCTGTAGACAACGGAGCCATTCATCCTGCTGCAAGATAGGGTCATCCACTCCACGACCAAAGGCGGCCGCTCTCGCCGCCTCATCGGTACGCTGCGCGCGTACCGCCTGATCCCGCTTTTTTTGATGTTGGGAATCGCCGGCTGCAGGCGTCATGATTTCCCGCAGTATCCCGCCAATTACCGCGAATACGCTTACGTCACCAACGGCGGCAGCGCTACCGTCACCGTGCTGGATCTGGTGAATCTGCGCCAGGACCGCGTGCTTGCCGTGGGGGAGCAACCAACCGGCGTCGCAGCGAATCCCCGGCGCAACGAAGTGTATGTCGTGAATACGGGCAGCGGCACCGTCAGCGTGATCAATGCGATGAACAACAGCGTCGCCGCGACGATCCCGGTGCATCGCTCCCCCTATTTCATCGATGTGGATGCCACAGGGGAACGCGCTTACGTCGCCAATGCGGGCTCGAATAACGTCTCGGTCATCGATCTAAGCGCACGAAAAGAAATCGCTGTCGTCGGCACCGGTGAGGCTCCCGGCGTCGCGCGCATCTCCCCCGATGGGGACTCGCTGGTGGTGAGCAACCGCGGCGGCAACAGCGTAACGGTGGTCGATGCCCACAGCCTCAAGGTGCGGCGGGTCTTTGAAAATTGTCCCGGTGCGACCTCGATCGCGATTCTGCCGGATTCGTCCAAAGCCTTCGTGACCTGCTCCGCCGGTCATCAGGTGATGGCGATTGCGCTGGCTCGTGCGACCGGAAATTATGCGGGCAAGGGCGACCGCCTGCTCACGCTGCTCGATGTTGGCCGCAGCCCGGTTGACCTGGCGCTGAAGCCAGATGGCGGCGAGGTCTTTGCCTCGAACTTCGATAGCGACACAATCTCGGAGATTGCTACCTCCAACAATGAAGTGGGCGGAGCCTATACCGTCGGGGCTCATCCGGCGCGCGGCATTGTGAGCGCCGACAACGGAACCTTATGGATCAGCAATTTCAACGCAGATACCATCGGCGTCTACAGCGTGGATGAAGGCAAGCTGATCAATACGGTGCACGTAGGCGGAGGCCCGGATGCGCTCGCCTTCTCGGCGGCAGGCCACCTGCTGTTCGCGGTGAATGCGCGCTCCGGCGATGTATCGGTAGTTCGAACTCTCAGCTATACACCCAAGGGCGTGCCCATCATCGGCACTCTCTTCACCATGCTGCCCGCGGGGAATCATCCCAACGCCATCGCGGTGAAGGCCTTCAAAGTCAGCTAAAAGCAACAGGTCAGCAAAGACGGGTCTCGTTTAGCAAGTCGGCTTAACATCCGCCCGCTAAATGGGACCCGTTTATACCTGCCTTGCCAGAACCAGAGTGATGTCATCTGGCTGTTCCTGTGCGCCAATCCAGTCGCGCAGAGCCTGCATGACTTGTTCGCAGATGACGGGAAGCGGCAGGTAGCGGTTCCGGCGCACAATCTCGATCAGCCTGTCTTCGCCGAAGTCTCCAAAATCATTCTCGGGCTCGGTCACGCCGTCACTGTATGCAACGAGAATGTCGCCGTGCTTCATCTGCACAGAGCCCTCTTCATACGTCATGCCGTCGATCAGGCCAACCACGGTGCCACCACGATCCAGCCGCACCACGGAGTCGTCGCGACGAAGAAGCAGCGGCGGCAGTTGCCCTCCATTGGAGTAGGTCAGCCGGCTGCTCTCGCTCTGGTAGTGCGCCAGGAACAAGGTCGCATATTTTTCCGGTTGCGTGCTGCGATAGAGGTGACGATTCAACAGGGCCAATATCTTTCCCGGCGACTCAAACCACTCCCCGCAATCGATCTCCTCCACACCTTTCGCCCCGTCCAGGCTGGAGGCTTGCGCAGCATGCAACGCGCGAACGCCCTCGTGTACCAGCTCCTCGCCAGCAAAGCGATACGCGCGCACGGCGGAGTGCAGGGTGGCCATCAGCAACGCGGCGGAGATGCCCTTGCCGCTGATATCGCCCAGTGCCAGCCCGACTCCACTCTTGCCAAAGAGCAGAAAGTCGTAGTAATCGCCGCTGACGGTTCGCGCCGGACGGCAGATGCCGTGCAGTTCCAGGCTGGGCAGAGAGACATCATCGCGAGGAAATAGATTGGCCTGTACCTCCTGCGCGATATCCAGTTCGTTCTGCAGGCGCTCCTTTTCGCGTTGTTCCTGCAGCAGCCCTTCCAGCGAGGAGGTCATGGAATTGAAGGAGCCGCTGAGAGCGGCGAGCTGATCCTTGCGCCGGACAGGGATTCGATGGCTGAAGTTGCCGCGATCCACCTCTCGCGTCGCCTCATAGAGATCATGTACGGACTGAGTAATCGTGCGATTCAGGCGCACGGCCATGATGAAGGCAACCAGCTCCAGCATGCCGAAGAAGATCGCCAGGCCAATCAGCAGCGTCTGGAAGATGCTTTGCCCCTTCAGGGATGTGATCACCAGTCTGCGATACAGCAGGGTCGGCTCGGAGTTCACCAGGATGCCGATAAAATGCGGCTGTCCGGTATGCCAATCGGTTGTGCTGAGAGGAGCGAAGAAATCGATCGCAATATCGTAGAAGTGCTCCGCCCGTGGAGGCTTGCCTCCGGTGACGCGGCCGGTAGCTGGACCGGTATCACCCAGATCCTCACCGTTGAACTTGAAGCCGGAACGTTTGCCGCTACTCGCAGTCGCCCGGTCGCTGCCTGTGCCCTCCTCCCCCAGATCGAAGAAAGGCAGAACCGTCACCATGCCCAGACCGGTTGCGATCTGATCGGCGCTCTCTTTGCTGAGCGGCACGCTGGTAATCACAACCGTCTCGTGGCCGCCGGAGCTGATCGAGTGGAATGCGCGAAGATAGAGGCTGCCCTTATCGACCACAATGCCGCTGAAGCCATTGGAGGCCCATGCCGGGGATTCCAGTGTTTGCGCCCCATTTGCGACCCCGTCCAGCGGGACTCGCTTGCCATCCCGGAAGGCGGCCATCTCCAGACCTGGCTCTATGTGGTCCCTGCCCTGGATATTCCTCTCCGGCAGACTGACAGACCTGATCCCGGGATTGTCATCGAGCACGTGGCTCACATGAATGGCAAACGCCTGGTTCTCCGCCTCAAGATGCGCCAGCTCTCTATGCATCTCCGAGGTGACCGCGAAGATTGCAAACTCTCCGGAAAACACATACGCCGCTGCCAACGCAAGAATCGTAAAGAGCACGATAGGCGCAAGCGCCATCAGCAGGTAGGTAACGATCAGGCGGTTGCGGACCTTCCACAACATATTGCGGGAGAGCCCTCTCGCCCCCAGCCACAGGGAAATTATCGCCAGAGCGAAGAGCACCCAGCCGCGGAGGCCGCGTGAAAAACCTCCAATAATGCCGGGGAGAAACCCCGTAGCGCAAAGGACGAGGTAGACGATCAGGAGCCAGAACGCGGCGCGATGGAGCCTTCCCTGAGGCGGCTGCCGGTCAAAGACACGGTAGATTCTTGCTTCTATCGAGCTGAAGACGCTGGCCATAGCTGGGCTGAGTTTAGCGCATTTAGAGGTTCAAGGGACGGGGCAACAGACGGTTCTGCCGCCCGATTCCTCTGGCACCGAAAGGACTGCAGGAGCACTGCTCCCGCCGTAGACGCAAGCCGGAAATCGCCCGGTACATGTCCCGTGAGAAGTGTGCTCTACGCTACTACTACGTTGCTCTGCTCTTCCAGTTGCGCCTGGGAGGCCAGCCTGCGCGCATAGCGGGATGCGGAGTAGTGCGCACCGCCCAGCAGCAGAAGACCGGAAACATAGGCCCACATCATGATGCCAACCGAGGTCTCAAAGGGACCATAGGCGGAACGGAGATCGAGATGCGGCAGCGCATAGATGTATGCGAACTTGCACGACTCCCAGATGAGGCCGGTGGTAATGGCGGTGGGAAGCACCGCAAGAGCGGGGATTTTGCGATTGGGCAGCAGCCAGTACGTAAAGAAAAACATGGCGATGCTGGCAAGAACGGTTGTGACCTCAAGCAGTGAGAGCGCCGCAAGGCGAAAGGGAATATTGTCCGTGTGGCCTAAGAAGAGGAGCGCCAGCAGGGATCGCTGGGTTGCGTTGAGTACGGCCACGGTAGTTGCCAGCGCGGCCATGAGCACGGCAAGCCCGAGAGAGATCACCTGGTTGGCCAGATACGAGCGGCTCTTGGCCACGCCCCAAACCTGGTTCAAGGCGACTTCCAGCGGGAGAAAGACTCCAGTACAGGAGATGAAGAGCGTAACCAAGGAGATAAGGGCGATATGGTGGTGTCCGCTGACCACCAGCCCCATGTTTTTGACCACAAACTCCTGGTCCGAGTGGGTGGTAGGCAGGAAAAAGCGGATCATATCGCCGATCACCCGCCACATTCCCTGCGAGTGAAAGACATATTGAGCAATCGTGTACATCATCACGATGAATGGGAACAGCGAGAGCAAGGCGCAGGCGGCAACGCTGAAGGCATAGGTATGCACCTCGCTCTGTACGAGATACCGTACCAACGCGACAATCTGCCCCCACAGACCGGAGTCCGGAGATGGGGCCACTGGGGGATGTGCGGAGGGGAGAACCCGCTCCTCCGCATCGGAAGCGGGGCGAACGGATGACTTTTGCATTGCTGTCTTGATGGTATCAGGCGATGGGAGCCGGTCCAATGCCCTATTGGGGGTAGACGACGCTGCGCAGTGGACTTCGTAACCGTAACTGAATCATAACCTTCCCTCGTTTTTTGCTTGCATCCCGATTTATTTCCTGCCATAACAGGAGCACGTTTTTTAGCGGAAAGAAACGGTTTGTACATTTGAGAGGCCGCTTTTGATGTTCTGGTTTTTGCCCGCGAGAGTTTTCGGAATATACCTGAGCCGCCGGCGCGTTGATCTTCAACGATTCCGGCGGCTTGCCAGGTTTTTCAGGCTGCTTTCGAAGGCGTTTTGCGAGGGAGAGAGGAGTACCGGTGAAAGAGCAAGGTGTTGTGAAGTGGTTTAACGGGGCCAAGGGCTATGGGTTTATCCAGCGTTCGACAGGAGAGGATGTCTTTGTCCACTTCTCCGCGATCCAGGAAAATGGCTTCAAGACTCTGGAAGAAGGCGAAGGAGTCGAGTTTGAGTGCCTGCAGGGACCCAAGGGCTTGAATGCGGCGAATGTAACCCGCCACGCTTAACGGTTCTTTATATCTGACACAAGGCCCCCGCGATCAGCCTCGCGGGGAGTGCCTGCTCCCAAGACGCATGACAGCGGATTCCCCGCTCCCTGGTCGGCGCTTCAGGAGAGATTTTTGTCTTCCGCAGGACGGCTCCCCTGAATCTGAGCGATAGCCCATCTCGCAGTTTCGGCCAGAACGGGGTCTTCGTCTGTAGCCCACTGCTGCAAACGGGGCAGGAACCGATGCAGCCGGCTGTTGCCCATTGCGATGGCGACGTTGCGCCGGAGTCCGCTGAACTTGGTGCGCCTCACAGGTGAGCCGTTGAAGGTGCGCTCGAAGTCTGCCTCATTCATCCCGCCCAACCAGTCCAGAGCCGGGTTGATGAGCTCGGGGCGTGGAGCGAGTTGATCGTCGATGGTTATGGGAGCCTTGCGGTTCCAGGGGCACACGTCCTGGCAGATGTCGCAACCGAAGACCTGGCGGCCAATATGCGGCCGCAGCTCCACTGGGATCTCGCCGCGTTTTTCGATGGTGAGGTAGGAGATGCACCGGCTGGCATCCATCTGGTAGGGCGTTGCCAGCGCATTGGTCGGACATGCCTCCACGCAACGGCGGCAACTGCCGCAACGGTCCTCCGTCAACCGGGGATGCTCCGCCTGCGGCAGCTCGATCGAAGTGACAATGACGGCCAGAAACAGCCAGGAGCCGAGTTTCTGGTTGATGAGGCAGGTATTCTTGCCGGTCCAGCCAACGCCCGCGTAACGGGCAAAGAGCCGCTCCACCACCGGCCCGGTATCCACAAAGCAGCGCGATTCAAATGGCCCACACAGCGCTTGCATTCCCGCCTCGACGATCCGCAGACGCTTGAGCAGAACGCGGTGATAATCGCTGGGGACAATGCTGCCGTCCGGCTCGCGGCGGCTGGTCCACGCATAGCGGGCAATCCATCCCAGATCCTTGCGCCCCTGCTGCCCCTCCGCCGCATCGATGGAGCGCTGCGCGGCGGCATTGTAGTTCGTCACGCAGACGATCACGGAACGGGCCCAGGGAAATGCGTTGCGCAACGAGGATCGCAGAAGCTGGCCCTCTGGATTGCGCCGCTGCAGATACTCCATCTCTCCGGAAGCACCGCTGGCAATCCACTCTTCGCAGCGCGCAGCGTCTCTCTCGTGCTCCTCTGAGCCGATGGCGGGAACGGCCGCGATGCCTGCGGCGCTGAATCCCGCTTCAATCGCAAGCGCTGCCAATTGCTGCGAAATGGAACCCTGCGAAATGGAACCTGGGGAGTGCATCTTTACGTACCAGTATCCAGTATGAGGTGACTCTTGAGAAACCCCGGGATGCAAAGAATGAGATGAGTCTGCAGCCCTACCTCCCACGTCTAATCAACAGGCAGAAACTATAAGGAGACCTCAAGAATGGCAATCCAATGCCCCATATCCAGCCTGCGGACGCCACGTGCGAGGGCAAGTATCCTGACATGCCCTCCGCGGCTGATCCGGGGAAACGAAACCGAACTGTTGGAGATGGTGCTGCCGTTGATTCAGACGTCGTGCATCCTTCTCGATATGTCGGGAGTGCAGGCGATCGACGCCGCAGGAGTTGGTACGCTGGCTGTATTGCGCCGCACAGCAAAAGAAGCCGGAACTACTTTATCGCTTATCAATCCCACGCGCCGCACGCGGGAGATTCTCCAACTGTTCGGGCTTGACTCCATCCTGCTCTGCAATGCCGCTGCATAATCGACACATTTGAAGTAGTGTGTGTGCCTGGGCCGGGCTGATCCACCAGCAAACCGGCCCAGCTACCTAGGCTGTGGCGTGAATCGCGCCCTAGGAATTCTTCCTCTAGAATCCTCCCTTTAAAAGAAGTTCTCCCTCCCCCAAGCCTTGAGCACAGCGAAGGACCTGCTTGTCACCCCCACAGCGCCATTGTCATCCTGAGCCAAGCGAAGGACCTGCTGCTGCCGCAAGCCACCAGAGCGTCGGCACACTCCGAGCGCTTCGGCCCGGAAACGGGCTAGAAACTTCAGGATCGCTACAAATTTCGCGGTGAGAGCGGATAAAAATCCATCCCACCCAAGACATGCAGGAGCAAGGACATGCCCATTGGACGCCCAAAGAAAAACAATTGAGAAATACGTATGTCTGTGACAGCCGACACATCTTGTTGTTATACCCAAGGCTAACAATCCGATGTTTTCTAGAAGTCTCCAGACCCGGCGGGCCGCGAGATTCCCAGTAGAGGCCAACGATCGAGATCTTCATTCAGAGATTGCCCAAAAGGCATGTTGTTCGACTTGACCAGAAAGCAGCAGTTGGAACGGAGGTTCCGAATGAGCGTGATGACGGAAGAAAAAGTCGTGGCTGTAGCCAGCCCTTCGCAAGAGAAGACACAGTATGCGTTTTTCTTTGGCGGGGGGTCAGCAGAGGGCAACGGAAGAATGAAAGAAGCGCTGGGCGGCAAGGGCGCGGGACTGGCGGAGATGACGAACGCCGGTTTGCCGGTACCTCCGGGATTCACCATCCAGACGGAAGCCTGCCGCGAATACATGAAGGGCGGGTTGAGCCCCGACGTCGATGAGCAAATGAACAAGTCCCTGGCGCGGCTGGAGAAGCTGCAGGGGCAGAAGCTGGGCGAAGGAGAAAATCCGCTTCTGGTTTCCGTACGCTCCGGCGCAAAGTTTTCCATGCCGGGCATGATGGATACAATTCTGAATCTCGGTCTCAACGACAAATCGGTCGAGTCGCTGGCCAAAAAGAGCAATAATCCCCGCTTCGCATATGACTCCTATCGCCGCCTGATCCAGATGTTCGGCGACGTTGTGCTCGACATCAAAAAACAGGAGTTTGAAGAGATCTTTGACGGCATCAAGAAAAAGATGCACGCCAAGCAGGACACCGAACTGACGGCTGATGCGCTGAAAGAGGTCATTGCCGAGTACAAGAAGCTGATCCGCAAGCATACGAAGAAAGACTTTCCGCAGGATCCATACGAACAACTGGTGATGGCGCGCGATGCGGTCTTCCGCTCCTGGAACAACGAGCGCGCCAAGACCTATCGCCGCATCAACCACATCGACGACATGCTGGGGACAGCCGTAAATATTCAGGCGATGGTCTTCGGCAATCTGGGCGACTCCAGTGGTACGGGCGTTGGCTTTACGCGGAATCCGGCGACGGGCGAGCGCGAGTTCTTCGGCGAATTCCTGATGAACGCGCAGGGTGAGGATGTGGTCTCCGGCGTACGCACGCCGATGCCGATCAGCGAGCTCCAGCGCCTGATGCCGCATGTCTATGATCAGCTTCGCACGCTGACCTGGAAGATGGAAAAGCACTATCGCGATGTGCAGGACTTTGAGTTCACGATTCAGGACGGCCACCTCTACATGCTGCAGACGCGCAACGGAAAGCGCACGGGGCTGGCTGCGGTGCGAATCGCAATCGACATGGTGCGCGAGCAGCTAATCACCGAGGAGGAAGCCATCTTCCGCGTCGAGCCGAACCAGCTCTATGACTTCCTGGTTCCGCGCCTGGATGAGAAGGGTGTTGTGGTGGACGTGCTTGCCACGGGACTGCCGGCATCGCCGGGCGCTGCCGTCGGCCAGATCGTATTTACCGCAGAAGATGCCGTGAAGTTTACACACAAAGGCCAGATGAGCTCGATCATCCTGGTGCGCGGCGAAACCACGCCGGAAGACATCGCCGGTATGGAAGTGGCCGCCGGCATTCTGACCTCGAGAGGCGGCATGACGTCGCATGCCGCGGTGGTGACGCGCGGCATGGGCAAGTGCTGCGTTGCCGGAGCCGGCGATATCGACGTCAACGAAAAGAAGAAGGAGATGAGAGTCCGCGGCAAGTGCTTCAAGGAGGGGGATTGGATCTCTCTGGATGGCACTACGGGCCGCGTGATTAGCGGCCGATTGAAGACGCTGCCGGCATCGCCCGATGATCCGGACCTGGTCAAGTTCATGTCCTGGGTGGACCCGCGGCGCAAACTGCGGATTCGAGCCAATGCCGACATTCCTCGCGATGCGCGCCAGGCAGTGATGTTTGGCGCCGAGGGCATCGGGCTCTGCCGCACGGAGCACATGTTCTTCGCCGAAGACCGCCTGCCGCACATGCAGGCGATGATCCTGGCAGACAACCAGAAAGATCGCATGGCCGCGTTGAAGAAGCTGCTGCCGATGCAGAGAGCCGATTTCCAGGGCCTGTTCCGGACGATGCACGGCCTACCGGTCACGGTTCGCCTGCTCGATCCTCCGCTGCATGAGTTCCTGCCCAAGCGCGAAGACCTGCTGGTCCAGATCGCCAAGCTGGAAGTCACCAAGCCACGCTCGCCCAAGCTGAAGGAGCTGCACCTGCTTCTGCGTCGCGTGGAAGAACTGCACGAGACGAATCCCATGCTTGGTCTTCGTGGTTGCCGCCTGGGCATTACCTATCCGGAGATCACGGAGATGCAGGCACGGGCTCTCTTTGAGGCCGCGGTGTCGGTCAAGAAGACAGGCCAGGACGTGCATCCGGAGATCATGATTCCACTCATCAGCACAGTGGAAGAGATGAAGAACCAGGCCGCGATCATCCGTCGTGTTGCCGAGGAGGTCTTCGCCGATAAGGGCATCACGGTGGATTACATGGTAGGCACGATGATCGAGCTGCCGCGCGCTGCTCTGGTAGCCGATCAGATCGCCAAGGAAGCCGAGTTCTTCAGCTTCGGGACGAACGACCTGACGCAGACGACCTTCGGCATCTCCCGCGACGACATCAACAAGTTCCTGCCGGCATACATGCAGGCTGGAATCTTCAAGCAGGATCCGTTTGCCGTGCTCGATCAGGACGGCGTCGGCCAGCTTGTGCGTGGTGCCGTAACCAAGGGCCGCACATCCCGCCCGAACATCAAGGTGGGCATCTGCGGCGAGCATGGCGGCGAACCGGAGTCGGTCAAGTTCTGCCACAAGATCGGCCTGAACTATGTCTCCTGCTCTCCGTATCGCCTGCTGACGGCACGTCTGGCCGCAGCCCAGGCCGCGGTGGAGGAAGAGCGCGCTTTCAATCCGCATGCTTTGGGAGGAACCCGCTAAACCAGTGACTTCCGGGCGGACGGGGGAATTCGAATCTTCCGGCTGCCCGGAGACTAGGTTTTTTCCAACGAAACAATGCAACTAAGAAAAAGGGTCTGTCACGATGACGGACTCTTTTTCTTTTGGTTCAGTGAGGAGGGTGCGCCGCGTTTCAGCCATTTATGAGTTGCTTTGCCTGCAAGTGCAAGGACAGACAAGCATTCTTTCCCATTGACTTTCCATCTAGTAGCGGAGTAAATAACTCTCTGCTAGCGAATAGGTGAATGCATCTGATACCGGAGACGCCGAGCCTCTTGCTGACGAATGCGACCGCTTCACTAACCCACGGAGGAAGTTCGATGAAGAAGTTCACCGCGATTCTGGGTCTTGCTACGATGTTTGGCGGCCTGACACTGTCCAATCCCGCTCTGGCATATCAAGCCGCAGCACCGGCTGCCCAGACAACTCCTGCAAATCCACCAATGACGAAGGCGGAGAAGAAGGCCGCCAGAGCCGAGAAGAGAGCCGAGAAGAAGGCTGCGGCTGAGAAGGGTGCTGCAGCGCCTGCGGCTGCTGCTCCAAGCACGCCTGCTGCTGCCCCAAGCACACCTGCTGCTGCCAAGCCTGCCCCCGCCCCTGCGGCTGCACCAGCGGCCACGGCTCCAAAGAGCGCTGCGAAGACTGCTGCTGCGAAACCGGTTGCGGCGACCGCTACTCCTGCTCAGATTGCCGACGCGAAGGCCAAGGGAATGGTATGGGTCAATAAAAATACGAAGGTCTACCACAAGAGCGACGACCGCTTTTATGGCGCGACGAAGAACGGCGAATTTATGACCGAAGCAGACGCGCAAAAGGCTGGAGCGCATCTGGCGAAGTAAACCGCAGCAGGGCGAATTCGGAAGGAAGAAAAGACCTCCACTAAGGAGGTCTTTTCTATTGCGAGTCAGCTCTCCAACGAAGGGAGCGGCAGTGCGACGCCGCCGGACAATGCAGCGGCAAAGAGCAGATCCACCGAGGCGGGAAGCACAGCGTTCGCCAAAGCAGAGCCGGCAAGAACCAGCACCGGCGTAGGCCCCGGCTCGATAGTGGAGAGTTCGTGCAACGTGGTCCGCTGTGCCTGCTGGTCTGGCTGCGCCGCGCGGCTGACGACGATGCAGGGCAGCGACTCCGGCAGCCCCTCCCGACGCCACTCGGAGGCCAGCGGCGCAAGGTCGCGCCCAGGCATATAGACAACGCGCGTCGCGTCGTGCGTCGCGCGAGGTTGCGGCTCCGGCTCATTTGCATGGTGGCCGGAGGAGAAGAGAACAGAGGATGCGGAACGCCGATCCGTTAACGAGCACTGAATGGAGGCCGCTGCAGCAAAGGCCGCGGTAATACCGGGAACAACTTCGCATGCCACGCCTGCTTCCCGCAGGGCATCCATCTCTTCCGCCGCGCGACCGAATACGAGAGGATCGCCGATCTTCAAGCGAACCACGCACTGCCCCTTGCGCGCCTGGTCGATCATCAGGAAGTTAATCTCTTCCTGCGTTACGCGCTTGCTGCCGCAGCGCTTGCCTACGTTGAGGATCCACGCCCGCCGATTGGCGACCGAGAGCACAGCGGCTGGCACCAGGTCATCGTGCAGAACCACGTCACAGGACGCGAGCAGACGCGAAGCCTTGACGGTCAGCAGTTCAGGATCGCCGGGACCGGCGCCGACAAGATAGACAGTTCCCTTCTTCGCAGCGCTCATTCGGACACCGCCGATCGTCCAGCCGAGTTGAAGGCAAGCTGCCGCGTGGGGCATGCAGCCAGTTCGCAAACCGGGCGCTGCGCAAGCTGGTGGAGGAGCAACTTGCGTTCCTCGCCCGCGGGATAAGCGGCCAGAACCTCGCGGCGCAGTTGGCCGAGGCTCGCAAGCCAGGGACCAAGATCCTGCGGTAACTGCTCGTCGATCTCCCGGCGCAGGCGCTGCGCCAGAGCGGGGCTTTCTCCCGCGGTTGAGATGGCGATCTGCAGATCGCCGCGCCGGACGACGGAGCCGAAATAAAAATCACAGTGCGGAGGATCGTCCACCGCATTGCACAGGATGCCGCGCTCGACCGCGCTGCGATATACCACCTGATTGACGGCGGCGGTGCTGGTAGCAGCGATGACCAGAAATGCTCCGTCCACATCGTGGACATCGAAGGCGCGGCGCAGCCAGACAATCCTGCCTGCGTTGGCAAGCTCCTGAATCTTGGGCAGCGCCTCGGGAGCAATCACCTGCACGGCGGCTTCCGCATCCAGCAGGCTGTGGATCTTACCCAGAGCGACCTCACCGGCGCCGATAACAACCGAGCGCCGTGCGGTCAACTTGAGAAAGACTGGAAGAAGACTCATTCCGCGACTCCATGCGGCACGCGACCAGCGGGCACATCGCGCACCGCCGCTTCCACAACAGCGCCGGCGAGCTGGCCGCGCAAATCCTCATCGGCATGACGAGCAAAGTAGGAACGTAGACTCTCCTCCGGCAGACGCTCGCGCAGATACACACGCAGGAGTCGCTCAATGGCTTCCGGCACCTGATCTGCAGGGCAACGGTAGCCGACTGGGCGCGCAGTGCCGGAGTGCTGGCCCACGGCTCCTCCCAGGCAGAAGTAATAGGCGTCGGTAAGCTTGCCCTCGTGCTTGATCTTCTTGCCCTCAAGCCCGATATCCGCGATCCAGTGCTGGCCGCATCCATTGGGGCAGCCGGTAACGTTCAGCTTGATCTGCTGATCGAAGCCGGGCAGCCGGTCTTCCAGTTCATCGACCAGCCAGCGGCTGAAGCCCTTGGTCTCGGTAACTGCGAGCTTGCAGAACTGTGTACCGGTGCAGGCAATGGAGCCGCGGTAGAAGTTGCTCGCCTCCACACGCAGGCCAATCTGATTCAGTTCCCGCGCAAGCTCGTTGGTTCGCGCATTGGGCACGTTGACAATGACGAAGTTCTGCATCACGGTGGCACGCAGTTCGCCGGAGCCGAAGCGCTCTGCCAGCTCGGCGGCCTGCTCAAGCTGTTCCCCGGTCATGCGGCCGCCAATCACGGAGGCCCCCACATAACTGAGCCCAGGCTGCTTCTGCGGGTGGATGCCGACATGGTCGCGGTAGATGTCCAGTGGAACCTGCTCCTCGACGGCGGGATCGAGGCGGAAGCCTATTTGCGATTCCAGCTCGGTAAGGAAGCTCTCCGGGGTCCATCCCTCTTTCAGGAAGAGATACTTCAGGCGAGCTCGGTCGCGGCTTTGGCGCAGCCCTTGCTGCTTGCGGAAGATCTCCGTAACACCGTGGATGACGGCAGTGGCCTGATCCTGCCGGACAAAGGCGTTCAACTTCACGGCAAGATGCGGCTCCTTCGAGAGCCCGCCGCCGACGCGAAGGCTGTAGCCCACCTCTGAGCCGCGACGCACCGCGGTGAGGCCAACGTCGTTAATCTCCGGATAGCAGCACCACGCCGGGCAGCCCGTAACGGATACCTTGAACTTGCGTGGCAGGTTGTAGAACTCGGGATTGGCGGTGAGCATGTGGGCAGCTTCCACCGCGAGCGGCGAGGCATCGATCAGCTCATCGGCTGCAATTCCGGCCAGAGGGCAACCGGTGACGTTGCGAACGACGTCTCCGCAGGCGCCCTTGGGTGAGAGCCCGACGGCGGTCAAAGCTTCAATCACGGCGGGCAGTGACTCGATCGTGAGCCAGTGCAACTGGATATTCTGGCGGACCGTGATGTCGGCAAGGTTGTTGGCGTACTTCCTGGTGAGCTGTCCGATGACGCTGAGCTGCGCCGAAGTCAGCAGCCCGTTGGGAATGCCGACACGCATCATGAAGTACTCGGTGGCCTTGCCCTCTCCACCCACTCCGCCAACGGCACCCACGCCATCTCCCTGCGTGTAGATGCCCCACCACTTGAAGTAGACACTGGCCCACTCCGGCAGGACACTGGAGCGGCCATCGCGAGCGAAGGCGCGTATCTCCTCCAGGGCCTCCCAGGGGTTCTTGTCGCGCTTCAACCGCTCCATCCGCTGTGCTTTCGTCTCTTTTACCGGAACTTCCGTAGCCATATTTACCCTCAGAAAATAGAAAGCCCGCGCTGTCAGCTTAAAGCTGTGCGCGGGCTTCGTTTTGGACTCTTGAAATCTATAGATGTAAGAGGTTTAACGAAGGGTACACCGGCTCAGCACGTGGGTACACGTGCAACAGAGAGTCACCGGCATCATTCGTAGAAAACCCATGTCGAAAGTATAGGGATGTCGTCCCGCCACAGTCAAGGAATGCTTATCCTGACGGCGCTCCGTCCGGGCGGGCTGCAAACGTAGTAAGCGGTTGAGAACAATAGCAATGATTCCCTTCCCTAATTCCAATAATAATTCCTGGCGCATCAGTCCCGCGTGTTCGTTTCTGGTGGCAGGCGCATTCAGGGCTTTGCCGTCGTGGCGGCAACGGGAGGCTGGGAGGGCTCGTCTACTTTCAGAATCTGATCGGCCTTGACGTCTTTCAGAACCTGCTTGATTCCACTGGGCCAGCGAATCTCGATCGATGGAACGACTGCATCGGAACCCAATCCAAAGTGCGCACGCTTGTCCTTTGAGGATTGATAACTGCCCGTAGTCGAGACAGTGACGTACTGGCTGCCATGCGGCGTGGTGACCTTGATCTCCGCGCCAATTGCATCGCGGTTGCTGGTGTGCCCCACAAGGTTCAGCAGAAGCCAATGATTCCTGGTCTGCGTGTCGTTGTGAATCACGTACGCCGGACCATCGTTGGTGCTGATAACGGCGTCGAGGCGGCCATCGTTGTCAATATCGCCGACGGCGAGACCACGGCTGACCCAGGCGTGCTGGAAGACGTCGCCGGAACCGGCAGAGACGTTGGTGAATCCCTTGCCGGTGTTGCGCGCCAGCATCATGGCCTCCGGATAGTGCAATTGGGGGAAGCTCATCTCGATGTTGTCCATCACGTGGGACTGGACAATCATCAGGTCTTTCCAGCCATCGTTGTCATAGTCCATAAAGCTGATTCCCCAGCCGGAGTGCAGCAGGGTCATGCTACCAATGCCGCTGGTATGGCTGGCGTAAGTGAAGCTGCCATCGCCGTTATTCAGGTAAAGGGCATACTTCTGATTCGCGAGATCGGTGATGACGATGTCGGGCCAGCCGTCGTTGTTGTAGTCGGCAAAGTCCGCGCCCATGCCGGAGTAGGTGCGTCCATCGCCATCCACAGCAATCTCCGATAGCAGGCCCACCTCCTCAAAGGTCCCGTTCCCCTTGTTGTGGTAGAGATGCTCCACCATGGCATCGTTTGCGATGAGGACATCTGGATGGCCGTCGCGATCATAGTCCGCGATGGCGATACCGAGGCCTTTACCGGGCACGTCCAGCCCGATCTTTTTGGACACCTCGGTGAAGTGCCCATGGCCATCGTTGTGGAAAACGAGCGGCGGCGCAGCTTCAAAAATGTCCGGATGGCAATAGCCGCGAAAGCCCTCCCGATGTTCGCCGCACCAGATGTCGTCGAAGTCCCACTTCATATATCGGGTAACGATCAGGTCCAGCAGGCCGTCGCCGTCGAGATCCGCCCAGGCCGCACTGGAGGACCAGATGCCAGGGCCGCCCGTGCCCGAGGCTTCGGTGATATCGGTGAATGTCCCGTTGCCGTTGTTGTGGTAGAGATGATTCGGGCCTACAGCGGAGGTAACGTAAAGATCCTCATACCCGTCGTTGTCATAGTCGCCTACGGCCACGCCCTGCCCGTAACCGGCACCCTGCAATCCGGCCTTCTCGGTTACATCCTCAAACGTGCCATCCTTCTTCTGGTGATACAGCCGATTCCAGTACTCGGGGCCGGTTTTTTGCGGTATGGAGCCCTTGGGAGTGGGGTCGGTGAGCGGGGCAACATTCACAAAATAAATGTCCAGCAACCCATCGTTGTCGTAATCGAACAGAGCAACGCCAGAACCCATCGTCTCAATCAGGTACTTCTTCGCAGTGTGGGTGGACATGTTGCGAAAGTGAACGCCGGACTTTGCAGTAATGTCGGTGAAATCGCCATTCACTCCGTCAGCGGATGGAGCCGCCGCCGGGGCGGGAGTTGGCGCGCCCACCTGTGCTCGAAGGAGGAGGGATCCCAGAATGCTGGTGGACGCAATCAACAGAAAGGCAGCGATCCGGCAGATTCGACTACGGTGACGAACAACGGACTCCAGGTTCACACTCAAAATAATGGGCTCAACTCACGAGAATAATGGGCTCAATGCAATAGGAAGATCATAGGGCGCAGCAAAAGAGCAACGGCATCCTGCCATAGGAGTTTAGGTGGGGCGGATGCCTTTATCAACCCCATAAGGCTGGACGCGACGCGGTCACGGAGAATTCGAGAGCAGAGGCCCACCTCAAAAGATACAATCGCGATGTCATGAACAGGCTCCTATGGATCGCGCTGATGGCGGGAATAGCAGTGCCGGGCGCATCTGCGCAGAACGCTACTTCGAACCAGACTCCGGCCCTGCAATCCGCAGGCGTTGCCTTCCGCGCGGGAACAGCGGCAATACAACGGAATGACCTGGCCAAGGCGCACGCGGAGTTCGCGAAGGTTGTGCGTCTTGCGCCCAAAATCGCAGCAGGCCACAGCGCCCTTGGGGCCGTCCTGCTGGCGGAAGGTGATACAGCGGGCGCCATTGCCGAACTGGAGAAGGCCCACAAAATTGACCCCAAAGACACCGCCGCCACGATTAACCTGGCAACGGCCTATTGCAGGCAGAACTCCTACCCACAAGCGGTAGAGCTATTCCGCGGGCTGACAGCAGGAAACGTGACGCTCTCTCCGGACGAGTTGGCCATCTATGCGCGGGCTTTGGACGGCACCGGAGATGCTCCACAGGCAGAAAGCAAGCTGAGAGAGGCGGTTGCTGCGGCTCCCGACAGCGCCGTGCTGCACGACAACCTCGGCACTATCCTCGCGGAACAGAAGCGCTTTCCCGAAGCAGAGCGCGAATTCACCACAGCAATCACGCGCGACGAAAACTCGGCTGCTTTCCATGCGCATCTCGGATCGTTGTTTCTGGAGGAGGGGAGGCTCCAGGAAGCAGTCACGCAGCTAACCACCGCCGTTCATCTCAACCCTGACGACTTCGAAGCAAATCTGCAACTTGGCAAAGCACTGCAGTCTGCGGGCGACGATGATCCTGCCATCGCACGGCTACGTCACGCGGTGGAAGTGGACAAAAAATCGATCGATGCAAAGTATTACCTCGCTCTCGCTCTTCAAAGTCATGGCGACATTCCGGAAGCGTTGCCCTTGCTGCAACAAGTCGTGGCCGCGCGACCGGAAGACGCCGCCGCTCTGACAAACCTGGGGCTCGCGTTGGTTCAGTCGGGCAAGGCCAAGGAGGCGACTCCTATCTATCAGCGTGCGCTTCGCTTGAATCCGAAGGACCCAGTCTTGCGCCAGAATATGGGGGTCGCAGCACTGCAGCAGAGCGATCTGGATGGAGCGATTCAACACTTCCAGGCGGGCCTGGCCATCACGCCCGAGAGTCCCCAGCTACACTACGACCTGGGACTGGCGTTGAAGCTCAAAGATAGGATTGCAGATGCGATCCCCGAGTTTGAGCTTGCTGCAAAGGAAGATCCCAGTCTTCCTGATCCGCCCTACACTCTGGGTATCCTCTACATGCAGATGGGCAAATTCGAAGACTCAGCGCGAGAACTGCAGAAAGCGCTCGCCTTACGGCCGGGGAACGGAGATGCATGGTCCATCCTGGGGAGCGTCTATAAGCAGATGGAGGAGCCGGCGAAGGCCATCGATGCTCTTCATCACGCCATCGCTCTCCTTCCGAGCCAGCCAAGCCCGCATATCACGCTCGCAGCGATTCTTGCCGAGCAGGGAGACAAGACAGCGGCAGCAGCAGAACGCAAGACAGCCGCGGATTTAAGCCGCGTAGCCGTCGCTCATCAACGGGCTTCCTTTGCACTGCAGAGTGGCAAGTTGCTCCGCCAGCGAGGGCAACTTGCGGAAGCATTTCAGCAGTTGCAAATGGCAGTCGCAGCCGATCCAAACAACGCAGCGGTGCATCGCGAGCTAGCAATGATTCTTCAGGCGCAGGGCAAGAGCGCTGACGCTGCTGTGGAGAGAAATAAGGCAGACACCCTGGATCCCGATGGCAAGACGCCATAAAGAAACCCAGCCACGATGAGGGATTGCAGTGCGGTCGAAGCCCGCTCCGGCATGGCCCCTGTCGAAGATTGTAGGAGTCATTTGCGTCCCATATACTCATGGTGCTTGCAGATGGAGTTTTTGGTTTAGCCTTGGTAGTCGGGGAGTAGAGCCTTTGATCTGGAGTCGCCGCGGGTTCCTTCGTTCACTTTCCAGCACGGCTCTGGTGCTCTCCCTGGAAGACGTCCTGGCGCTGGCCATGCCGCCGCAGATGGGCCAGACCATGGGGCAAACTATGGGCCAGACAATGGGGCAGCAGATAGGCGCGCGTCCCACCTACGATGCCAAGCCTCGTCCCGTTCCCAAAGTACTTCCTTCTCCGGTGGCAGGCACGCCCCTGGGCGTGAGCTTTCTGGATGTCGCCCGGCAATCGGGGCTGAACGCAAAAACTATTTTTGGCGGCGAACACCGGAACAAGTATCTGTTAGAAACTACCGGATGCGGCGTAGCTTTCTACGATTATGACCACGATGACTGGCTGGATATCTTTCTGGTGAACGGCACTCGTATTGAGGGCTTTCCCAAAGGCCAGGAGCCGGTGTGCCATCTCTTCAAAAACAATCGCGACGGCACATTCACCGACGTTACGCTGAAGGCGGGACTGGCCCGCGCGGGCTGGGGGCAAGCCTGTTGCGTGGGCGACTACAACAACGATGGATGGGACGACCTCTTCATCAGCTACTACGGCCAGAACGCACTCTACCGCAACAACGGCGACGGAACCTTTACCGATGTGACGGAGAAGGCGGGATTGCTGCAATCGCGGACCCACTGGAACTCGGGATGCGCATTTCTGGACTACGATCGCGATGGCCACCTGGACCTGTTCGTCGCCAACTACATCGATTTCGATATTAAGACGGCTCCGATTCCTGAGGCTGCTGGCTGCACTTACAAGGGCATCCAGGTAGCATGCGGACCTCCCGGGTTACAGGGCGCGCAGAACATTCTGTACCACAACAACGGGGATGGAACCTTCTCCGATGTGTCGCAGAAGAGCGGCATGTGGGACACCATTGGCACCTATGGACTCAGTGTCGCGGTGGCGGATCTGGATAACGATGGATGGCCGGATATCTATGTCGCCAATGACTCGACCGCGGCGACGCTCTACATGAACCAGAGGAATGGCACCTTCAAGGATGTGGCCATTGAAGCGGGTGTAGCCTTCTCGCCGGATGGCAAGCCGCAGGCCGGCATGGGAGTCTCCATCGGAGACTTCAACCGCGATGGTCTGCCGGATATTGTGAAGACAAACTTCGCCGGCGATACGGATTCGCTGTACCAGAACCTCGGGGACGGGACATTCGAGGATCACACCTACCTTGCCGGAATGGGCCTGAACACACGGCTTCTGGGTTGGGGCGTGGGCTTTTTTGACATGGATAACGATGGCTGGCTGGACATCCTGATGTCGAATGGCCACGTGTATCCCGAGGTAGATGGTACGCAGGTAGATGCTCCTTATGCGCAGCAGAAGTATCTCTATCGCAACTTGCGCAATGGGCAGTTTGAAGACGTAACCGCACTTGGCGGACCGGGAATCAAAGAACCAGCCCCCGCGCGAGGCTGCGCCTTCGGCGACTTTGATAATGATGGCGACGTGGACATCGTGGTGAATTGCGTGAACGCCTACCCGCAGCTCCTGCGTTGCGACTCTACCCTGAACCGCAACTGGATCAAGATTCGAACCGTGGGAACGAAGTCGAACCGCACGGGTATTGGCGCAAAGATCAAAGTGACCGGGCAATTATCCGAGGGTAAGAAGCCAGTGGTGCAGATTGAAGAGGTTCGCAGCGGAGGCAGCTACTACTCACAGAATGATTTGCGAATTCACTTTGGACTGGATACGTCGACCAAAGCTGATGTCGAGATCTCATGGCCATCGGGACACACAGATGCGCTGAAAGACCTTGCGGCGAATCGGCTCTATGTGATTCAGGAAGGCGGCAAGATTCTGAAGTCCGATGCGCTGCGCGGAAGCTCCGGCACGAAGTAGGATCGCGTCATCAACGAGCGGGGTCTTGAACGGACCTCCCCCCGGATTGCAGCCTTTGCCCCAGTGCGGCCTCGCGATCAGCGTCTTCGGTTCGGCCCATCATGCGGTAGGCCTGCCCCAGCAGGCTATGCGTCATAAAGTTCGATGGGTCCATGCGGGCCGCTCGCTCCAGATAACTCGTAGCACCTGCGGGATCCTGACGTTTGAGCAGCACTTTGCCCATGAGGATGAACGGTCCCGTCGAGTTGGGTTCGAGCAGCATGGCCTGCTCTAACGCCTGCTGAGCTTTCTGATAGTCACCGGAGCGAGTATACGCATCCCCAAGACGATCGTAGATTCCACCGTAGAGCGGATTGAGAGCCCGCTCTTTCTCGAATTCTGTAACGGCTTCAGCCAATTGCTGATTCGCGAGCGATATCTCACCAAGCAGTTGATGAGTCAGCGGCAGATTGGGATTTAACTCGACGGCCTTCCTGGCAAACTGCTGCGCCGGCGGCAAGACCTCGCGACGCAACAACATGCGCCCCGCAAGTTGGTAGGCTGCTGCCGAATCCGGCTCAAATCCATACTGACGCGCAAAGGCGTGCCGCGCATCGTCGTAGCGACGCACATCGATATAACACAGCGCCAGCACATAACTGGGATCGACCTTTGTGTTGGGCGACCAGGTGTGCAGACCTTCAAGAACAGGTATGGCTTCGGCAGATCTCCCCAGGCGAAAGAGAGTAAGACCGCGCATCTCCGCGGCTTCAACATCCTTGCTATCTTGCTGCAGAGCCGTAGCAAGCGCGCGGTCTGCTTCAGGAAATTTATTCTGCGCATAGAACGCGACACCGCGCAGACGCTCCACGCCTGCCGGTTCAGGATGCCGCGCGGCCAGCAGGTCAAGCTGCCGGAGCGCCTCCGTCACATGGCCCTTATCAATCAATGCGCGCAGGGCAGGAAGATCCGCCTCTCCCGCTGCCCCACTTGCGGCAGAAGACGATTGCTGCCCCGGCATGCTGTTGACAGACACGCAGAGCAATGCGAAGAAAAACGACACGCGTATTCCGAGGAAAGCCCGCTTCCCTGCCTTGCCGCAACGGCCGCGTTCCATCATCGCTTTACCTGCTTTGGCTGATCTGCCATTGGTGCCACAGCAACTCCTACCATAGAGTCTGCACAGCCATAGTAGAGAAACCACTTTCCTTGAAATGCAACCAGCCCTTCGGCAAAGGTAGTACCGGCGACATACTGGCCTGTCTTTTCGTACGGCATCTCCGGCTTCAGAAAGGGAGAGTCGGCTCGTGCGGCCAGCCTTGCGGGATCGTCGCTGCGGAAGAGTGCCTGCCCCGCGGCATAGGCATTGGCGCCCAGAGCGGGATCTCCCGACTCGGGATCATTTTTGCCGTTGTAGAGAACCACGATTCCCTCTCTGGTTAAAACGGGCGGCGGACCAACTTCGGGAAAGCCGCTGTCAAAATGCCCGGCTCTTTTCTTCAGCACAGCGACTAACTCACCGGAGGCATCCTCCACCGGAGTCCAATGAAGCAGATCCAAAGATGTAGCTAAGTGGACCTCGCCTTCTCCCCAATACATCCAGTATTTTCCGTGGATCTTTGCGGCCTTAAGACGCCCATCCTGCAATCTAGTTACGATGCCACCCGACTTATATTTCAGATTTGCATACTTCCCACCCATCGCCGAAAGAAAGGCGGGACCGTGTTTCTCCCAGTGGAGCAGGTCTTTGGAGCTTGCAATGCCGATGGAGTAGGTAATTCGATTCCACTGCGTATAGGTCAGCACATAGGTTCCGTCTTCACCTTCTACAATGCGCGGATCTTCCACTCCTCCAGGCCACTCGCGCTCCTTTTGCGTATCGTTCACGGGATAGAAGACTGGAACCGCGCGGCGCTGGAAGTGGATGCCATCTGAGCTCTCCGCCAAGCCAAGGCGGGATGTATGCCCACCGATTGCGAGTTCGCCAGTATTATCTTCCGCGCGATAGAGGACATATACCTTGCCCTGGCGAACGACTGCGCCGGGATTGAAGGTATGCAGCGCCTCCCATTGGACAGGAGCTTTGCGTATCGGGTCGTTAAACAGGCTATCCGGTCGCGGAGCCATCACCGGGTTTCCCTGCGATGGCCTGAGGAATGGGCCTAGACTCCAACCTGCGGCGGCTGAACTCTGCATTGCGATTGAAGTCGCAGCGATGGCCAATGTCGCCAAGAGTGCAGAGACAGATACCTTACGAGTTATTCGAGGCATGTTTTTGCCGAATCCTGCCATGCGGCCTCAAGAGCGAGTGAGAAAAACAAACTCCATCCTATTCGCCCAGGCATGCGCATGAAAAGAGCGAGGGGAGCAGATGCTCCCCTCGCTCAGGTTCGAGTTCACTTGAGCGTTAGAACTGCACACGCAAAGAGAACTGGAGTTGACGTGGGGAGGCCCCAGGCGCCTGACTGCTGATGTACTGCGGTCCCTGATCGAGCGTGCCACTTGGCAGCGCGAGGTTGATGTGGTTGAAGACATTGAACGCATCCATGCGGAACTGGGCAAGAACACTTTCGTAAATCGGGAAATTCTTCTGCACAGCGAGATCCGTGTTGAAGAACTCCGGTCCGAAAGCATCATTCCGTCCAGCCGTACCGATTGTGTCTAAAGCCGCATAGGTGAACCCGGGCGGCAGCGAACCGTTCGGTGCGTCAAAGAATTTGTGGCGATGGGTTTGGGCATTGTAACCGCCCAGGCTGACATTCAGGTTCTTACCACTGCCATTGGGATAGCACGGCACCGATCCTGGAATCTTGCAGCCTGAATCCGACAACGTAAATGGCAGGCCGCTGGACCAGTTCATGACTGGACTGATCTGCCACCCACCGATGATTTCATCGACGACACCCGGAACATTCGAAGCGAACTGCTTGTTGCGGCCGAATGGCAGCTGATACAAGCCATACAGGACAAGCTGCTGCTCGCGGATATCGTTGTTGCGTCCCTTCTGGGCATTCCTTTGCCAGGTGACAAACTGGTTCCCATAGTCGATACCGCGTTGCCATGCATAGTTAGCAGTGAGAGAAAGTCCCTTCGACATCTGCTTAGCGACAGTAACCTGGAGAGCACTGAAATGGCTATCCTGGTCGTTGCCGTAGTAGCTGATCCCGTTTGTCCAGCCACATCTGCCAGGGGTGATGCCGTGCTCCGGATCGAGCGGAACAGCATAAGCCGGATCCTGGCAGGCTGGCAAGGATAGGCCGTAATAGCGGGACAGGTAGTTTGTATTCGACGTGCCACCGTTTGCCGAAATTCCGATGATGCCGTTGGAGCGAGGAGCTACCACGCCATTCGCCGGATTATCCGCAGATGGAACAAGAGGATCGAAGTGCAACGCATTGCCGGTCACGCTGTATTGCGGCGGCAGGTTGATGGCAGCTTCATTTGGATTTGTGTTGTTGCCGTCCCCGGCGCTTAGTGTGTGCGTTCCCTTGTTGGCAACGTATGCCAGAGTTACCGATAACGTTGGCGTAAGCGAATGCTGAACACTCAGGTTCCATGCGTCCACCGTTGGCATGCGCATGGTGGTGGGACGAGCCTTCGGACTGACTGCATATCCGGGAGCGGGAAGCAACCCGTTCGAAGGAACAGTTGGGAAGGTTGCGGCTACGGGACCATCCGACAGCTTGAATACGGAGCCCGTTGGCGACCCGGTGTTCAGGCTTTGAGTGGCCAGTATCGGCAGATTCTGGGTAACCACATGACCGAACATGGATCCGAACACGCCGATATCGAAGCTCCGCCCGTAACCCATGCGGATCACAGTTTTTGGATCGAGCTGATATGCAATTCCAACACGCGGATTGAGCGGGAAGCTTGCCGGGCTCCATCCCATATTGAGCGGCACTTTGCCGACTCCAGCGACGTGAAGGTATCCGGTCTTGAGATCCATCAATGCGCCGTTGGCTGTTCCGTTCACTCTTTCTGGTGCGTAGTACTCATACCGCAGGCCGTAGTTCACGGTAAGAGCATTGGTCATGCGCCAGGTGTCCTGGACGTAGAAGAAGTCTCGCGGTTGAAACTCCTTCGCGTTTGTCTTGGTGCTTACATAGCGGCCAAAAGAGGTGACGTCGCCCAGCACAAACGTCGCGAATCCAAGCCCTGTCCCTGAACCGGCCACGCCATTCGATGATGGGCCAGTGCCAAAGGACAGCAGACCAGTACGGTCATTGTCGCTGGGGAATCTAAGGTTGCGTGCGTAACGGATATCCGCACCGAACTTCAACGAGTGGTTACCAATAATCTTGGTCCAATTGTTGACGATCTGCCCCTGGTCTTCTTTTTCAATTAGTGGGCAGTTGCAGCGCGTGATGTTGAGGCCCGACCCGTATTGCGCACCGGCAGCCTGAGAGTTGCTGGGACCACCGAACGAGCCGACGTCTGTAATGTTGAACCCGGGAGCGCCAGTCGTTGTAGTGTCCAAGTTCAGGCCTGGGATGCCCAGGTTCTTCGCAAACGGCGTGCCGGCATCGTACTTGCTGTCGATCACGTTGTAGCGGTAATAGCCGAGCCGGACGTCCGTCAGCAGCGTTGAGGTAACGGCGATGTCTACGCCGAGCGCAACGCTGTCATCCGCACCCGAGGAGTTGCCACCATAATTGCCCAGGCCGGTTCCTGCACCGCCTGCGGCGCCAAAGAGAGTCTTGCCCGAAAGCACACTGGTAAAGCGGCTGAAGCGACCAAACACATGCGTCTTGGTATTCGCTTGATAATCACCGCGGACGTCCCACTGGTTGTCATTGAACAGGCCCGTGCCGCTACCCGCGAAGTTGCTCTTCAACCCATTGAGATTGCCCTGGGTATTCGGAGCATAGGGTTGCAGCAGCTTCAGCAATGCCAGCGCCTGCGGTGAAAGTTGCGAGGCTGGAATCACATCGGACGGATAACGGGAAGGACCTCCTTGATAAATTCCCGCAGTGGCGCCTGCAGCCACGTATTCGCTGAAGTCGCATCCGGCGATACCACTGGGACTGGTCTGCTGTCCGAGGCAAGTGGATATCAGGTACTTCGAAGGCACCGTCATAGTGGCCGATGTACCAACCTTCTGACGTACGCCCTGGTAGTCACCGAAGAAGAATACTTTGTCCTTGAGAATCGGACCGCCGATCGAACCGCCGAATTGATTTTTCAAGGCTGAAGGAAAGATCGTGTTCGTAATCTTGCCGTCGGGTCCTGGATTCTGCGTGAAGGGGTCTCTGGCCAGATTCGCCGCACTTTCGCGAAAATCAAAAATAGATCCATGGAACTTGTTAGTGCCCGACTTGGTCTGCGCCGTCACGATGGACGAAACAGCCTTGCCAAATTCCGCATCGAAATTCTGCGTGGTGATTTTAGTTTCCGATAGAGCATCCATTGGCGGATTGATGACGATGATGCCCAGGATCGGATCCTGATTGTCGGTTCCATCCAGCTCAAACGCCACTCCACCGAAGGCCTGGCCATCTACCTGGATCTGCTTGCTGCCCTGCGGGTTCTCGTCGGCTGCGTGGCTCCAACCTAACGGCTGCGCACCGGGAAGGAGCAATTGCAGGTTCGTGAAATTGCGATCGCCAATAGGTAGATCCTGAACTTCCCTCTGGGTAAAGGTGGTCGAGACATCCGCGCGGTCCGTCTTCAGCAGTGGGATGGCATCCGCATTGACCTCAACGCTCTCGGTCGATCCACCTACCTGGAGCTGCGCGTCAACCTTCAAGGATTGGTCGGCGTAAACCTGAATGCCCTTTGTCTCAGAGCTCTTAAATCCGGCCATCACGACCTTCACGCTGTAGAGATCTGGGATCAGATGCTCTGCGCGATACTCGCCGGAAGCATTGGTTTGGATCGAGTCGCTGGTTCCCTTATTGGTGTCTGTAACAGTAACTGTTGCATTCGGAATAGCGGCGCCAGTGTTGTCGGTAACTGTGCCGTATAAGGAGCCATAGACAGCCTGGCCGAAACTGCTGGCCGGGATCATCAACCCCACGCAAGCGCACACCAAGAGCAATAGTGCCTTGCACCTTGAAGCTTTCATACGTTGTACCTCCCCAAAAAGCTACTTCCGGTTCTTGCTTGTTTCTGGCAGCTCGAGCCCGAACTTCAGGCAGGGCTATGTCGCCAGTTCTTTAGGTTTTGTTGTTGAACCAATTAGCATTACCGCGGAGAAGACACTACGGCTTGCGATAGATGACTGTCAATCAATTCCTTACGGGATTTATCTGTATTTAAATACAACCGTTTACATCGCATCCTGCGCAAACGTTTTTAAGGTCGCTTTCCGACTCTCAATCTAGCTTTGTTCCTTGAATTATCCCCGGCAAACTTAAAGCGCGACGGCCCCCCTTTGACGGCGTAATGCAACCTGTTCCGACGGGCAAAACGCCATCAGACTGCGCGGAAATCGGAGCGATTGGAACGTTGGAGATTCTGTGCCGGAGCTGCGGTGGTGGAGTGGATCGACAGGCCGGAATCGCAAGCCTGGAGTGGTCTTTCTGCACTCGCACCTCGGGAATCGTACATTCTGCGGTCTTCCCTGGCGGATCGAACAACGGATCCGCCAGGGAGGTGGGACTTAGTACGGCTGCTTAGTGGTTTTTGCTTCGGCAAGGGTGACGCGGCGCTTCTCGCGATATGCGAGATTGGCCATATGTGCGGCGATAGCTGAGTTGTAGCCCACCTCCACCGGCGCATTCGTCTTCTGATTCCTGGAACGGATGCACTCCATCCAGTTCGCCATGTGATCCTTGCTCTGCGATTCTCCAGTGAGGTTTACGCCATTGGGCCGATTCAGCTTCTCAGGATAGTAGTTGATGCCCGAGGTATATTTTCCGGTGACCATATCCGTCGCGCCGCTGACGTGCTCGATGGTGCCGTCGCTGCCGAGAATCCTCTCTCCCAGGCCGAAGTGGTGATTGCTGAAGGTGGATTGCCACAGCACAATCGTCTCGGGATACTCCATCGTGACCGCAATCGTGTCCGGAACCTGGCGGCCATCCTTCTCTGAGAAGACACCGCCTGACATGGTCACGGCCTCCGGCTCCTTCAGGTTGAGAGCTGTCTGGATCCAGGCAATCTGATGAACCATGTTCTCCGTAATGTTGCCGCCGGAAAACTCCCAGAAGAGCCGCCAGTTGATGAATTTGTTCCCATCAAACTCTGACTTGGGCCGGCCATCCAGGAAGAGATTCCAGTTGACGTGATCGGGATTGCAATCGCTGGGGACAGGGCGCACCCATTGTCCATGGCCGTGCGGAGTGTTGCGGCTCATCCATGCCTCGACCAGGGCAACCTTGCCGACCAGACCGTCGTCGATCCATTTCCGCGCGTCGGCCAGATCTCCGTCGCTCTCATGCTGCAAGCCAAGCTGCACCACCTGCTTGGAGTTCTGCGCTGCTTTCAGGCAGGCCTCAGCCTCTGCAATGTTCCACGTCATGGTCTTCTCGCAATAGACATCCTTGCCCGCGGCGAGCGTGGCCAGCATATGCTCTGCATGGAGATGCAGCGGAGTGGCTACGATGACAGCATCCACGTCCTTGCGTTCGAGAAGGCGCCGCGGATCGTCATACAGTTCGGCACCGGGAACAAGAGTCTTTGCCCGATCGCGGTTCCGCGAATAGACATCAGCGATTGCTACACATTCCACATCCGGCTGCCGAAGCGCATCCTTCAGATCCTGTGTCCCACGATCGCCAGCGCCGATAAGGCCAAAGCGAATGCGATTGTTGGCTCCCAAGGCACGCGCTGAAGGATATGCCGCCATTACCGCAGCACCGGCTGCGATGCCACCCACGAATTCCCGTCGATTCATTCCCTAACCCCTTCTTACTGTTTTTTCAAACCAATGCGCCGGCAGTCTCCAACGCAACCTTCATTCCAGCCCAGCTCTGGCGGGACGATTCCTCCGGTGTACCTGCTCCACGCCAGTGCGTCTCCAGACTCACGGCATGGCGATACCCCATCGCCTTCAATGCCTTGAATTGCTCCGCCCAATGAATGACGCCTTTACCAACCGGCTCCCATTCGTAACCGCCACCGGACTTTATTACAGTGTCCTTGCAGTGGCAGTGACCAATACGATTCTTCGGCAACAGGTCCCAGCCATTGGGGAAAGGAGTTTCGCCAAGTGCAGCCGCATTTCCTGGATCCCAGTTCAGCATCAGGTGTGGCGAAGGCACCGCGGCCAGCACCTTTGCGGCTTCCGCCCCTGTACCGGTATTGCAGGCCATCTCGTTCTCCAAAATAAAGATGAGTCCCTGCCTGCCCAGTTTTTCTGCTGCATCCTGCAACTTGGCATTGATTGCCTTGCGGTACGGAGCAGGATCATCCAGTCTCCAGAAATCGAAGCCCCGGACGCGATCCGTCTGGAAGGCCTTCGCCAACTCGATGCTCTTGTCCAGTACGTGATCCTGGTCTTTGAAAGTGAAGGCGGCGTTGAATTGATCATGCTTCGGGCTGAACTTCGACAGCGGAGCGTCCGGCCAGTCCACCTTGAAGAGCGGGCTGGCAATATCGGTCACGCGCAGTTGGTATTTCGCCAGGATGCGACGCGCCTCGGCGATCTCTGCCGCGTCGAGCGCAAGAATGTTCTTCTTCCACAGATCCCTCAACTCGACCCACTGCATGCCGAACTCCTGCGATGCCACAGCGCAGGCATGGTCGAAGTCCTGAGAGATCTCGTCCGTGATAACCGCGATCCTGAAGGGAGACTTCAACCGTGACATTTTTGCAATCTCCGAACCAATGGCTTTCGAGGGTGAAAGCCCGGCGGCAGCCATAGCAGCACCCACCCCAACCAGAAAACTACGGCGATTCACATCCGACATCTCTTCTCCCCTCCATCTATTCCGAAGCTCGTCCTGAAGCCGACAGGCCCTAGGCCTTATCGTTCCTTCCGGCAAGAACCCCGCGCATGTAAGCGAAGCTCTCCATCATGCCCGGCATGGGATCGTCTGGATGAATCTCATATTCCAGATCCACACAGCCCTTGTAGTTCTGCTCGATCAGCGCGTTGAAGATAGCAGGAATCGGCATAAGCCCTTCGCCGACCGCCACCTGGCTATCCCGGCTATGGAAGTCCGTCAGGTCCTTGATGTGCATGTCGAAGAGACGCGGTCCGCACTGCTTGATGGCGTCCACCACGTTTGTTCCGGCGCGCTCGGCGTGTCCTGCATCCAGGCAAACGCCCATCCGCGGGTCCATCCCCTGTACGGCCTTCAACGAGTCCAGGGGCGAGGGGAACTGCTTATCCTCGGGGCCATGATTGTGGATCGCAATTCGAATGTCATATTCTTTGGCGAACTTCTCGATGCGGGGAAGCGTCTCCCGCGTGGGGCCCGCCACGATCAGCGAGATTCCCGCCAGCTTGCAGTATTCGAACTTGGGCCGCATGTCGGCATCGTCATCTTTTGTCATGTAGATGGTGCCCGCCGCGGTCAGTTCGATTCCGGCATCGCGATAGACTGCGGCTGCCTGTTTGATCTCCGCGGGAGTGCCCATCGGCAGGTGGAAGTCCTTCACGTTCAGGTAGGGCGTTCGCAATTGTTTGAGATCCGCGATAACCTGCTGGGGTTGAAATTTTCTCAGGGAGAAGCTCGCTACTCCGAGCCGAATGGGAGATGATGACTCTTTCTTATTGCTGTCATTAGCTGCAGCAAGGGATGCATGAGGAGAGAGAAGCGCGGCAGTTGCTGCCAGGGCGCCTCCACGAAGGAAGCCACGTCGACTCGCTGTCTGGATCATGCACGGAAATCTACGACGCAGATATGGGTATGTCAAGCTATCTTACACATTTAAAAATCGTTGACGATAGCCTATCCATTACGGGCACAATTCCTATCGCTCGGAGCACGGTGGAAACCTTGAGGAACGTGGTCTTTACGCCACAACTTTCACCTCTGGCGCAAATTGACAGCTCCACAACCCCACTGCTACCGTCATCTGTAAGGTTGCCTGACAGATACTTCACACCCATCCATTTCCTGCTCCCCCGCGCTAATTTTGCAAAACCAAAGAGCAGACGGTCTTGAGAGGGGTCTGTGACCTGCGGCCCATAACACAGGATCCACAACGGCGAGGAATTCGAATGAACAAGGCGCAGAGCGTCGACGAGAGCGTGATGTACCGCCCTAAGGACAACAGCAACCGCATGCGCTGGGTCCTCTGCGCGCTGCTTTTTCTGGCCACCACAACCAACTATATGGACCGCGTGGTCCTGGGCATTCTCGCTCCATTGCTGGAAAAAGATATGCATTGGACCGAGAACAGCTATGGCAACATGGTGGCGAGTTTTACCTTCGCCTACGCCCTGGCTTACCTGCTCTCCGGACGCATCGTCGATCGCTTTGGCACCCGGCGCGGATACGGTCTGTTTGTCGGCATCTGGAGCCTGTCTTCGCTGGCACATGCATTCGTCCACAGCGTCGTCGGATTCGGAACTGCCCGCTTCTTTCTGGGTATTGGTGAGTCCGGCAACTTTCCCGCCGCGTTGAAGGCGGTGGCCGAGTGGTTCCCAAAAGAGGAGCGCGCCCTTGCGACGGGAATCTTCAACTCCGGCACCAATTTCGCCGCCCTGCTGGCTCCTGCCCTGATTCCTTATATCGCCCTGCGCTGGGGATGGCGCTACGCATTCGTCTTCACCGCCGGCTTGAGCATGTTATGGCTGATCCTCTGGATGGCCTTTCCCTACAATCGCCTGCGGCCGCATGGCGAACTACTTACGCAGAGCGCCGTTCAACTGGAAGAGTTGACCGAGCAGCGTTCCTTTACCTCGCTGCTGCTGGATCGCGGAACGCTGGCTTTTGCCGCCGGTAAATTTCTCACCGATCCTGCGTGGTGGTTCTATCTATTCTGGGGACCGAAGTTTCTCAGCAGCCAGTTTCATATGTCGCTCAAGCAGATGAGCATTCCTCTGACCATCATCTACTTTGGTGCAAGCTTCGGCAGCATCCTTGGAGGATGGCTCTCCGGAATGTGGATGAAGCGCGGACATACGGTGAACTTCAGCAGGAAGGCCGCAATGGCCATCTGCGGGGTTTTCGCTCTGCCGGTTGTCATGGCAAGCCACATTCCAAACTTCTGGATCACCGTTGCGGTGATCACCGTCGCGGCGGCGGCCCATCAGGGCTGGTCGGCCAACATATTCTCTACGCCATCCGACCTCTTCCGCGCAGGCTCGGTTGCTACGGTGGTTGGAATTGGCGGAACAGCAGGCGCGCTCGGCGGTACGGTCTTCGCCAAGCTCGCCGGCTATATGCTCAATCGTACGCATAACTACTCCACCCTCTTCGTGATTTGTGGATGCAGTTATCTGGTAGCCATGCTTTTCTTCCAGGTAATGGTTCCACAACTCAGCCATAATCGAGGCCGCGCCGCAACCGATGCTTAAGCATCGGTTGCGCAGGACGCCATAGTTCTGCAAACCAAAAATCGAAATCCAGATCAGCAGAAGGAGCATGTACGTTGGGAAATTCACTTTTTTCTTTGGAAGGCAGAACCGCGGTTGTTGTCGGAGGTACTACTGGAATTGGCCATGCACTCTCACTGGGCCTGGCCGAAGCGGGAGCCGATGTAATTGCATCCGCGCGACGGCAGGATCAGGTGGAAGCGATCGCCGCTGAAATCGAAGCCAAGGGGCGCAAGACCCTGCGAATCACTTCGGACGTCCGCGATAGAAATTCGCTCGAGAATTTATCGAGCACGGTACTGAATTCCTTCGGCAAAGTCGACATCCTGGTGAATTGCGCAGGCATCACGAAGCGTGCACCCAGTCTCGATTTCCCCGAAGACTCATGGAACGACATCCTGGACACGAACCTTACCGGAACGATGCGGAGCTGCCAGGTATTTGGCAAGCACATGCTGAGCCGGGGTTACGGACGCATCATCAACATAGCGTCGATCTCGACCTTTCTCGGCTTGTTTGAGGTCACAGCTTATGGAGCAAGCAAAGCGGCTGTCGGCGAATTGACGAAGTCCCTGGCGGTGGAGTGGTCACGCCACGGAGTGATGGTGAATGCAATTGCACCCGGATTCTTCCGCACCGCTTTGAATGCAGCGCTGCTGGATGGAACGGATCGGGGCCGGGAAATCCTTACCCGCAGCCCGATGGGCCGTTTTGGAAAGATTGAGGAGTTGGTCGGCGCCGCGGTCTTCCTTGCATCCGAGGCAGCCAGCTTTATTACCGGCGAAATCCTCGTGGTGGATGGCGGCTATCTTGCCAGCGGTGTGAATCGGTAGAAACAGGAACCTGTACAGCAAAATAAGGACGTTGATGACGAAGGCTCAGGTATTGGCTCGAATTCACGATGCAGGACTGTTGCCGGTACTGCGTGCAAGTTCATCGGAACAGGCGCTTGCCCTGGCAGGCGCTCTCGAGGCGGGCGGCATCACGGTATTGGAAATCACGATGACGGTCCCCGGCGCGGTGGAGGTGATTCGCCGGCTGGTGTTGGAGGCGGGAGATCGCCTGCTGATCGGTGCCGGAACCGTGCTCGATCCGGAAACGGCGCGCGCCTGCATGCTCGCGGGGGCGGAATTTATCGTGAGTCCCTCGCTCAATGTGAAGACGATCGAGATCTGCCAGCGCTATGGAATCGCGGTACTTCCCGGCGCGCTGACGCCGACCGAGGTGGTCACCGCCTGGCAGGCGGGCGCCGATGTGGTTAAGGTTTTCCCTTGCAGCGCGGTGGGCGGAGCAAAATATCTCAAGGCGCTCAAAGCTCCGCTGCCGCAGATTGAACTGATCCCCACCGGCGGCGTATCGCTGGCCACGGCAAGCGAGTTTCTCGAGGCGGGTGCCTATGCGCTGGGAGTTGGCAGTGATCTGGTCGATGCCAAGGCAATCCAGGCAGGCAGGCCAGAGAGCATCACGGAAAATGCACGGAAGTATCGGACGATTGTGCAGCAGGCGCGAGGGTTCAGCAAACCAGCGTTGCACTCGAGCACTGAAGAAGTCCGCACGGTTTGAGGATTGGAGCCGCTTCCCCGATTGCGGCTCTTAAGGACCATGAGAAGAAAACTCGAGGCTGGAAATGGCCTGCCGCTGCGGCATTGCATCCTGGGGCCGTCGCGGAGTTTGGAGGTACTGTGGTTAACGGAATAGGAAATGCGGATCGTTATCTGACCAGGGACGAGATACGAAAGGTCGTTTCCGACGCTGTGGATTCGCTTGCATTGGATAACAAGCGGGTCCTGATCATCATTCCCGACGGCACTCGCACGATGCCGATGCCGCAGATGTTCGAAGCATTTCAGGAGCTGCTGCGCCCCAGAACCAAGGCTCTTGATTACCTGGTCGCGCTCGGCACTCACCAGGCAATGACGGACGAGCATCTGAGCAAGCTGGTTGGCCAGCCAGTTGTCGATGAAAAGGTCGGCGAAACCCACATCTTCAACCATCATTGGGAAGACCCGGCAAATTTCGTCAACTTCGGATCCATACCGGCAAAGGACATCTCCGACCTCACCGGCGGACTGGTGGCGAAGGAAGTGCCGGTTAGTTTGAATAAGTTGATTCTTGACTATGACCATCTCGTGATCTGCGGCCCGGTATTTCCGCACGAGGTAGCAGGCTTCTCCGGCGGCAATAAGTATTTCTTCCCTGGCATCGCCGGCTCGGAAATTATCAACTTCACACACTGGCTTGGCGCGGTCATCACCAACTACAAGATCATCGGGACCGACTACACGCCGGTTCGGGCTGTGATCGATCGTGCGGCGGCAATGATTCCCCGCCCCACCTCGCTCATCGCGCTCGTCGTCACGTATGAGGGTGTGGCAGGTCTCTATTACGGATCGACGCAAGAGGCATGGGCCGCCGCAACCAAGCTCTCCGCGAAGAAGCACATCGTCTATGTCGACAAGCCGTTCCGGCGTGTGCTCTCGGTAATGCCCGAGATGTACGACGATCTGTGGACGGGCGCAAAGGGCATGTACAAGATGGAGCCTGCGGTCGAAGACGGCGGCGAAGTGATCATCTACAGCCCGCACATCACTGAGGTTAGCTACACCCACGGCAAGCTGCTCGATGAAGTTGGATACCATTGCCGTGACTACTTTCTGAAGCAGTGGGATAAATTCAAAAACTACCCTGGCGGCGTGCTCGCCCACTCCACACATTTGAAGGGCCTTGGAACGTACGACCCCGCAACCGGCATTGAGACGCCGCGCATCCATGTGACATTGGCCACCGGCATTCCCGAGGAGCGCTGCCGCCGCATCAACCTCGGATATCTCGATCCGCGGAGTATCAACCTGGACGACTGGCGCAACCGTGAGCAGGAGGGCATCAAGCTGGTTCCCCACGCGGGAGAGACTTTATTCCGCCTGAAGCACCCGGCCGCCGCGTCCGAATCGCAAGCTACAGCAGCAATGCAGACGGTGTCGTAGCGCCGCCGCAAGACATTGACTTTGAAAACCGCCCGAAGGGACCAGCCGTCCTATTCGGGAGTGAACGACTAAGGAGAAAGACTCAAATGGATCTCGGATTTAAGATCGCAGAAAAAGGCACACTGGATTTTCTTTCGCTCGGTGCTCTCGTCCACCGGCTCGATCCAGGCATCATCCCGTTTCGCAAAGCTCATGACCTTGCAGTCCACGTAAGCGGCGGCGAATTCAATGTCGCTGCCAATCTTTCCGATTGTTTTCGGCTGCAGACCGGCATCGCCTCCGCCATGGTCTCCTACCCGGTTGGCGATCTGATTGCGGAGCGCGTGCGCGCCATGGGCGTGCGCCCTCTGTACCGCACCTTTACGCACGATGGCACGCATGGCCCCAACATGGCGACGGTATACAGCGACCGGGGATTTGGCGTGCGCGCCCCCGTGGTCTTTTACAACCGCTGCAATGAGGCGGCAGCGCTGCTGAAGCCCGGCGACTTTGATTGGTCTGCGATCTTTCAAGAAGGAGTGCGGTGGTTCCACAGCGGCGGCATCTTTGCCGCGCTCTCCGATACCACGGCAGAGCTGGTGATTGAAGCCATGAAAGCCGCGCGGGCCGCTGGAGTCATCTGCTCGTTTGATCTGAATTACCGCGAGAAGCTCTGGAAGTTCCGGGGCGGAGCAGAGCGCGCTCAGGAAGTCCTGGGAGCCATCGTGGAGAACGTGGATGTACTCGTCGGCAATGAAGAAGACCTGCAAAAGGGTCTGGGCTTTGCCGGTCCCGAGGTAGCTGCGCGTTCCAAACTAGATCCCGCTGCCTTCCTCTCCATGATCGAGCGCGTGACCGCGCGTTATCCGAAGGTGAAGGTTGTGGCCACGACCCTGCGCGAAACCCACTCCACCAATCGTCATAGCTGGAGCGCGGTGGCATGGGTAAATGGAACTCCCGTATTCGCTCCCACCTGCGAGCTGGATGTTTATGATCGCGTAGGCGGTGGCGATGGCTTCGCCGCAGGCTTTATCTATGGCCTGCTCAGCGGAGAGGCTCCCGAAGAAGCGATCAAGCTGGGATGGGCTCACGGAGCGCTGCTCACTACCTTCCCCGGCGATACAACGATGGCAACCGTGGAGCAGGTCAGGGACTTCGCTCGCGGTGGATCGGCGCGAATCCAGCGCTAATCGCGGACCTGGAAGGGTCCAGGTCCAATCGCAGCCCGGTCCCCTATCCGGGCTGCGTGACCAAACGTGAGGGGCAGCTACTCCATCAGGAGTAGCTGCCCCTTCGACGCTGTAGAGTGGATTCGCCGACGCTGACCGCTTCGTTTGTCATCCTGACCGCTTCGTCATCCTGAGCGAAGCGAAGGCTCCAGAGCCACAACCCATTCGCAGACCAACGGCCACTGACCTATCAGACAGCCTTACCTGACTAACTGGATCGAAAAACGGGATTCCTGCAGGATTCCGGGCTATTTCGCTCGTACCTTGGCGGTGCGAGCCTCGTCGGCAGCACCCACCGATGCAGATTCATGCTCGCCGGAGAGAGTCTCTTTGACGCGCAGCAGATGTTGCCGCATGGCGGTTCGCGCTCCCAGAGCATCGCCGGTTGCAATGGCAGCAAGAATGGCCTTGTGGTCGCGCACCGTCGCCTCCTGATTCCTCAGCAATCCGGTCCGCTCGCTCAGCTTGGTAAACATCGGGTTGAACATGTTGCTCCACAGCGTCTCCACCAGGCCGGTTAGAACGCTGTTGCCCATCACGGACGCAATTCGCTTATGGAAGGCTTGATCGGCGTCCCTACCATGACCACCTTCCTCCATCACCCGTTCCATTTCTTCAATGGTCTGCCCAATTTCCTGGACGTCTTCTGGTGTAGCCAGCACCGCCACATTGGCGGCAATCTCTCCTTCGATAAGCAGGCGTGCATTCAGAAGTTCGAACGGGCCTGGGCCGGAGTCCAAGATGATAGCCCGTGCAGGTGTGTGCTTGCTGACATAGATGCCGGACCCGGTGCGAACCTCAACCAGCCCGGAGATCTCCAGCGCGATCATGGCCTCCCGAATGGTGGGACGGCTCACGCCAAGTTGCCGCGCCAACTCCTTCTCCGAGGGAAGGCGCTTGCCGGCGCTGATCTTTCCGCTGGCAATGAGGTCCTCAATACGGCTGGCCACCTGTTGGTAAAGGCGCTGTGTAGCTATTGGTTGGAGCATAGAAGCAATATCCTGGCGTGTCCGCAGGGTATCAGATAGCTTGACAGCCGTCCATATGCGCGATTCTGCGCGAACCCGCACCGGATTACGGGGCTTGCCCGTCATCCCAAAGATGGAGAGGTTTGCAGTCGCCCCGTCAGCGAGGGTTCAGGCGCGCTTCTCGCAGTTGATCATCCAGGGAATACCGAACTGGTCCACCAGCATGCCGAAACGGACGGCCCAGAAAGTCTCCTGCAGGGGCATCTGCACGGTGCCCTTCCGCACCAATGCGTTGAATACCTTTTCGCTCTCCGCCGGATCCGTGAAGGACAGACTCAGAGATATCCCGTGGGTTGCCGAGTAGCGCTCGGGCGGAACGTCGGAACCCATCAATACCTGCTCCCCCACCGTCAGGCGTGCATGAATGATCTGGTTGAGCTGATCCGCGGGCGTATCCTTCGCCATTGGCGAATCCGCATACTTCATCATGACTTCGATCTTGCCGCCAAGACTCTGCTCGTAGAACTTGAACGCTGCCTCGCATTGACCGTTAAAGCTAAGATACGGATTCAACTCCATAGTTCGCTCCTTGGTTGACGATATATGCTGACGGGCCGACGGTGTTTGGAACGGGTACAAGATACCAGAATCCTCCTGCTCCCAAATGCCTGCAGTGCTAGCTGACGTCCAGATAGGTGGTATAGCGCTCCTCGCCGATCGCCGTAAAAGGAAGCAACCGCAATCCGCCGGAAGCGGCCTCCGCCTGCCAGGCATCCTGTCCTGGAACCCTCTGCGCAGCCAGCAGCTGTTGGCGTGTAATGCGGGGTGTCCCTTCCGTAACGGCGAATAACACCAGCGGCCCGCGAACCAGTGCGACGGTGCCGGGATGTTTCGCATCGATGGCCTCAAGGCGCATCGGCAGGGCAAGATCCAGTGCAATGCGGTCGCCATCTCTCCATCTGCGGCGCAACGTTGCGAACCCGGAACGGACTGGCGCAGAAAGCCGCGAGCCGTTCACGCGGATCGTCGCTCCTTCTGCGGAGGTGCTCCAGGCGGGAATCCGCAGCCGCAAGGCGAACTCCGAGGGGCGCGACAGCCTCAGGTTCATCGCAATCCTGCCTTCGAGCGGGTAATTCCCTGCCTGCGTCAAAGCGACCTGCGCACCGTTCGCGCTGGTCCATTGGACGGTAGACGGCAGGTAGAGGTTCACATAGACGCCATCCGCGTCATGGAGGTACGTAAGGATACGATAGTCCGCCGCAACCTGCGGCAGCGTGCCAGAGCAGCAGGGCCACGCATCGGGAAAATACGATTTACTGCCCGCCGAGCTATAGTCCGAGTAGTAGAAGGCACGCCCATCCCTCTGCAAAGGCTTCGCGCCCAGCACCGTGTTGTACAGGACGCGCTCCATGCTGTCGCCATAGCGGCCATCGCCTGTCACCCGCAGCAGGTAGCGGCTCAGTTTGAAGTGCGCATAGCTGCCGCATGGCGTTTCAAAGCTGTGATGGGTGTGGGCAAGGCTCGCATAGAGATCGCCGCTCTCCGGCGCGCGGAAGCTTTCATCAGGTCCCCAGCCGCCCGTAGCGAAGCTCTGCGTTGCGGTGATCATGTCAAACGCGTTGCTCGCCGCGCGCAAGTGCTTCCTGCTGCCGGTCACGATGTAGGCCTGCATCGCGGAACTCAGCGCATTGCAGAAGCTGTAGGCATGGTGCCCGGCGAGAACATTCCTGTTTTCGGAGAGAGGATCGAAATAGGTTTCATCGAGCAGGTAACGGCCTGCCATCTGCCGATATCGCTCTCCCGCTCCCGACTGCGACGCGAGATAAAGATTCTCCGGCAGCGTGTAGGACTCGTCCCAGGTGTAGTCGTCCGAGGTGTTTTCGCCTATCGACGCGCGCCACTGCCTCTGGACGGCATCGCGATCGAGCGCATGCGGCGGCAGATGCGGCTGCGCAGCGTCCGTCGTGCGATCCAGAAGCGGCAGTGCCTGCGGCAAGCCAGCATACCTGTGCGCATCCAACAGCCCGATCACCATCTTGTCGTAGTCATAGGCCGGAAAGCGAAAGTTCGTGTAAAAGCGGCCCGAAATGGCAGGCGCATAAAGATCCAACAGCTTGGCAATCTTCGCGCGGGTACGGGCATCGCGGTCCACGGCGTATCCACGCGAGAGGGCGGAGATCCACTGACCGAATGAGTGCCCGGGCGCAAAGCCATGGCCGCCGCTTGGCGTCTTATCCAGGGGAACCTCGTCGTACCAGCCTCCCATATCCGGCCCAGGTGCAGGCAATCCGGCACGCAGACGCCACGGCTTCAGCAGGCTGTCATCATTCAGGGACATCAGTACGGATTGCGTCTGAACAAATTGTGTCTGCGCGAGTCCGGGAGCAAGCTCCACGTCTCCATAACCGAATTCCTTCAGAAGAGCCGGCTCTTGCTGCTCCCCGGCAAAAAGCAAAGGACGGGACCAGAGAGCCGCACCAGCGAGACTCGCGGACTGCAGAAACGAACGACGCGTCAGCATGAAAAACCTCAATCGGAATACTATGACAGCCCGGTAGAGTCGCCAAGCAGATCCCTTTGAGGGGGACGCAATTGCGCCCATACTCCTTGAGAAACAGTCAATTATCGTCGATCGATTGGCCCGGCCTCATGGGGAAGGCGGCCCTTAGCTGATGGGGCTTTTGTGCGTTTCTCTGGAATCAGCAAGATGGGTGTGGATGCTGGCGGAGAGGGGGAGATTCGAACTCCCGATACCCGTAAAGGTATGCCTGATTTCGAGTCAGGTGCATTCAACCGGGCTCTGCCACCTCTCCGCTGTGGGCAAATCAGTTGTTCTTTCCGGCATTCGAGGTAACAGCCCCGCCGGTTGCAGGGCGAAGATCCCGGATCAACTGCTGCATCTTGAGTTTACTGGTAAATGGGAGTTGAGACAAATGGTGCGGGACACTTCCGCACAAAGAAAGAGGCGCACAAAGAAAGTGGGCGCATGAAAGAGGGCGCATACAAGGAAAGAGGGCGAAGCACGTATGCCCCGCCCTCATCCCGACTTACCGAAGCCTTTAGTAAATGCGGAAGTTGACCTCGATACTGATTTCTACTGGTACCGGGTGCCCCTGGAAATATGCTGGTTTGAATCGATACTGCCGCACTGCGTCCAGGGCTTTCTGGTCCAGCCCCATGCCGAGTGGCCGCGAAATGCGGATATGCTGCGGGTTGCCCTGAGCATCGACGATCATCGACACGATGCAGATGCCCTGATACTTGGCGCGACGCGCTTCGTCTGAAAACTCCGGATCGACCGAGTAGATCAGCGAAGGTGCGGAGACGCCGCCGCCTACGTGGTAAACGCCGCCACCATAACCGCCACCGGAGCCAGCGCCAATGCCGCCGCCGGAACCGCTGCCGAGGCCGCCACCGCTGCCGCTGCCCATTCCGCCGCCACTGCCGGAGCCATTGGACGCCAGCGCTACCTGGTTGGACGACGGCATGCCCAGGTTCGGCATGTTCGCGTCAGGCAGCTTGATGTTTGGCATCACCACAGAGGGGGGTACGGGCAACTTTGGATTCTCGTTGCGAACGATCTGAGGAGGGGTGATCTGCTGCTTGTCGAACTTGGGCAGTTTGCCCTTGGAAACATCTACAATATCGTGATCGCCACCGCCGCCACCGCCGCCCATGGCCTGACTGTTCTTGGGTGTGATGGGGATAAAGGGCTTCACATCCACATCTGTCAGGTTCATCGCGGGCTTACGCACCGGCTTGTGAACAATGTTGTTAATCAGGAGCAGGCCGATGATCGTGATGGCCACCACGTGGATGACAAAGGAGAGGAAGCTGGAGGCAGGACTCCTCTTCTCCGCGAGGATCTCCTTGACCGCAATTGGCTTGGACGTGAGTTCCAGCGGCGGAAGCTTCCGCGGGAAAAAGATGTCGAGGACGTTGTCCCTCATCTCTTTCCACAAGGGAGGCTGGGCCAGAGGATCCGCCACAGCGACCGCGTGCGAGCTTAATTGGAGGGGTTTCTGCTTCCTGGGGGCGAAGGCATCACGCACATTGGAGACCAGAGAACTCCACATCGAGCCATCTGCTTCGAACAACTGCTCGACAGGGTTCTGTCCGTCATCCTGTGGCTGTTCGGGATCCAACTGCGGAGGTGTCAATACCTGATTACCCATATGTACTTGTGCTGGAAAGCCACAAAAGTGACCCTCCGCATCTCCTCATTATGGACGACCACTAGGCTGCTTGTCTCGTTTACGCTGCCGGATTTTTTTGGTCCGGTCGTCTCCGGATCCCATTTTCGGCTCTTCAACGGGGCTCTTGGTGGCCCTGTCCGCTCTCGATCGGGTCTTCAGGCTTCTCCAAATCCTTAGACGGCGGAAGTCTCCATTGGGTCACCTTTTATCACCCTCTTTTTTTATCTTCAGCGCCAGCTACAATAGAGTTTTACCGTTCCACCTTACCTATGGGAGATACGATGTCCGCTCCGCCGGAGCTCAAGGCGACCCTTACCCTTCCTCAGACCGACTTTCCGATGAAAGCCAATCTGCCGCAGAATGAGCCTGTCCGTCTCAAGGGATGGGCAGAAACCCATCTGTATGAGCAGATTCGCCACGCACGGCAAGGCGCGCCAACCTATATCCTGCACGATGGACCGCCGTACGCCAACGGGCCCATCCACCTTGGTCATGCGCTCAATAAATCCTTGAAGGATTTTGTAGTCAAGTCCAAGACCATGGCCGGCTACGACGCACCCTACGTCCCTGGCTGGGATTGCCACGGCCTACCAATCGAGATCAAGGTAGACGAGCAGCTTGGCCGCAAGAAGCTGGAGATGCCCGCCATCTCGGTGCGCCGCGCCTGCAGGGAGTACGCTCAGAAATATCTCGACCTGCAAAGGTCGCAATTCGAGCGCCTTGGCGTCTTTGGCCGCTGGAGCAATCCCTACTCCACAATGACCATCCAGTACGAGTCGAAGATCGTGGATCTCCTCTTCCGGTTCCTCGAACAGGGATTTGTTTACAAGGGATTGAAGCCCGTCTACTGGTGCATTCAGGACCGTACCGCTCTGGCCGAAGCCGAGGTGGAGTACGACATGCACACCAGCCCCAGCGTCTACGTCCGCTATGCGCTCACCAGCGATCCGGCGGCGATTGACCCGGCGCTGGCAGGGGAAAAAGTCAACGCCATCATCTGGACAACTACGCCCTGGACGCTGCCCGCCTCGCTGGCGATTGCCTTCCATCCCCAGTTTGAGTACCTCGCGATCGAGCAGGATGGACAGACCTACCTGGTAGCCGAAGCCCTGGCCGCTTCCACGCGGGAGGCTCTCGGGCTGCAGAATGCGGTCGAAGTAGCCCGCTTCAAGGGTTCGAAGCTGGAGTATGCCACCTTCCAACATCCGTTCCTGGATCGCTCGATCCTCGGGGTCAATGCCGATTACGTAACCACGGAGCAAGGTACCGGCGCCGTCCACACTGCCCCGGCTCATGGCGCGGACGACTTCTACACCGGTGGCCGCTATGGCCTCAGCCAGGAGTGCCACGTCGATAATGGCGGACACATCCGTGGTGGACTGCCGGAGTACGACGGCCTTACGGTCTTCAAGGCGAACGAGCCGATCATCGAGCTGCTGAAATCACGCGGCGCCCTCATGGGACGATCGGATATTCAGCACTCCTATCCGCACTGCTGGCGCTGCCATAAGCCCATCATCTTCCGCGCCACGGAGCAGTGGTTCATCGGCATGGAGACGCCGATGAAGCAGCCCGACGGCTCGGAAACCACCTTCCGCCAACTGGCTCTGAACGAAATCAAGCGCGTCAAGTGGGATCCGAAGTGGGGCGAAGAGCGCATCTCCAACATGATCGCAACGCGGCCGGACTGGTGCATTTCGCGCCAACGCATCTGGGGAGTCCCCATCGCCGTCTTCCTCTGCACCAAGTGCAACAAGCCCCTGGTGAACGAAGCGGTCAACCGCAGCATTGTGGACCTGTTTGCGCGGGAAGGAGCCGACGCATGGTACATCCATGAGGCGGCAGAGCTGTTGCCCGCGGGAACCATCTGCTCGCAGGATGGCTGCGGCGGAAGCGAGTTCCACAAAGAAATGGACATCCTCGATGTCTGGTTTGAATCTGGCGCAAGCTGGCATGCGGTGCTCGAAGCCGATGCGGAGCTGCGCTGGCCGGCAGACCTCTACACCGAGGGCGGAGACCAGCATCGCGGCTGGTTCCACTCTTCCCTGCTGACCTCGGTCGCAGTCAAGGGAGCGGCTCCTTACAAAATGGTTGCCACCTCCGGCTGGACGCTCGATGAGCAGGGGCGCCCGCTATCGAAATCGCTCGGCAATGGCGTCGATCCCGTGGATATTGCCAAGCGCCTGGGCGGAGAGATTGTGCGCCTGTGGGTTGGCTCGGTGGACTTCCGCGAAGATGTGGCCGCCAGTGAAAACCTGATGCAGCGGGTTGCCGACAACTATCGCAAACTGCGGAACACCTTCCGCTTTCTGCTGGGCAATCTGCACGGCTTCGATCCGGCAAAGGATGCTGTGCCCTTTGAGCAGATGGAGCCGCTGGACCAGTACATGCTGGCACGCACCCGCGAGGTCACGGAAAAGGTACTGCGCTGGTACGAGGAGTTTGAGTTTCACCGCGTCTACATGGCGTTGAATGAATTCGCGGTGGTCGACCTCAGCTCGCTCTACCTGGATGTGCTGAAGGACCGGATGTACACCTTCGCTCCGGCAAGTCCTGCACGCCGGTCGGCACAGACCGTAATGTGGAAGATCGCGGAGGCCCTGGTTCGGCTTGTCGCTCCGATTCTCAGCTTTACTGCCGATGAAGTCTGGAGCTATCTGCCGCCTGTGGTCGAGCGGGAGCCGAGCGTGCACCTGGCGCTGTTCCCCAAGCCGGAAGAGCTTGCGCCCGGAGACACCGCCGCCTGCCTCGCTGACTGGCAACAGATTCTCGCAGTACGCGAGGACGCCTTCAAGGCGCTGGAAGAAGCTCGCAAGGAGAAGCGCATCGGCAAGGCACTGGAGGCAAAGGTGCTTCTGAAGGTCTCCGCCCCCATCGCTGCATTGCTGTCCAGGTATGAGAAGGCGTTAAAGGAAGTCCTGAATGTCTCCCAGGTGCAGATCCAGACGCTCGCGGCATCCGACGCCAGCACGCAGGTAGATGTGCTTCCGGCAGAGGGAGAAAAGTGTGACCGCTGCTGGAACTACATGCCCGACGTCGCTGCCTACGGAGCATGGCCGCACGTCTGCGGACGCTGTCGCTCCGCACTCGCCGAGATGGGCATTACGCCGCCGGTTGAGGAGGCTCACGCGTGACCCAATCGCGACCGCGCGACTGGCGCATCCCGCTGTATACCCTCTCGGCCCTGGTGGTGCTCCTCGATCGGCTGACCAAGATCTGGGTGACGCAGCACATTGAGATCGGCCATGCGATCCCGGTGATCCCGCGCGTCTTTCGGATCACCCACGTGCTCAACTCCGGCGCGGCCTTCAGCCTGTTCGCGGACTCTCTCTCGCCGGAGCGGGTTCGCTGGATGTTGGTCGGCTTCTCCCTGCTGGCTGCGGTGGCCGTCTTTGCCTTTCTCTTAAAGATCGGCCGGCGGCTCACGCTGACTGCGCTGGCCTTGTCCCTCATTCTTGGAGGAGCCATCGGCAATCTCTACGACCGAGTGCGCTTCGCCTCCGTGGTGGATTTTCTCGAGGTCTACATCGTCCGCTACCACTGGCCGGACTTCAACCTGGCGGACTCCGCCATTGTCATCGGCGCTATCCTGCTGATGCTGGATGCCTTCCGCAACGCCAAGTCGGCGTAACCGGTCGGCCGAACCCATAGGTGGCGCGTGCCGCTCCCGCGCCACTGCTTTCCCCTCCCGGCCAATCGGCCATTTGACTGCGCCAATCCTTATAATTTGCGTTCGCCGATCCTTATAATTGAAGGTGGACGAGTATGGCTGCTGGCATGGAGACACCGCCTCCAGACGCCGCGGACGTATGAACCCCAGGATATCCATTTGACCGATCAGATCATTATTCGCGGAGCGCGAACCCACAACCTGAAGAACATCGACTGCGACATTCCCCACGGAAAGCTGACGGTCGTCTCCGGAGTCTCGGGCTCGGGCAAGTCTTCGCTTGCCTTCGACACCATCTATGCCGAGGGGCAGCGTCGTTACGTCGAGTCGCTCTCGGCCTATGCGCGGCAGTTTCTGGAGCGGATCGAGAAGCCGGATGTGGATCTGATCGACGGCCTTGCTCCGGCCATCGCGATCAAGCAGAAGAACTCCACGCGCAACCCGCGCTCCACCGTCGCCACCGCAACCGAGATCTACGACTACATGCGCCTGCTGTATGCGCGCTGCGGCACCGTGCACTGCGTTGCATGCGACGGCATTGTGAAGCGCGACAGCGTGGATGAGATTGCCGCTGCGGTGTTGGCCCTGGGCGAAGGTACGCGGCTGCACGCAATCTTCCCAGTTGCGTCTGCACTGCCTGCTGCGCCAACCGAAGCACCGAAGCCAAAGCGCGGCCGCAAGGCAGCAGAGAAGCCAGCGGAGACGCTCTCCGAATCGCTAAAGGAGCGACTCGCTGAACTACGCCGCCGCGGCTTCAACCGTCTCTACCAGAACAACACTATCTTCGAGTTCTCGACGCCAGAGTCGCTGCTGGATCTCGACTTCACACTGCCGGTCTTCGTTCTTGTCGATCGCATCGTCGTGTCTCCAGAGAATCGCTCGCGTATCGTGGACGCGGCCGAGATCGGCTATCGCGAGTCCGGCGAAATTCTCTATGAGATCGTTCCCCGCGAAGAGGATGGCGCCGATCGTCAGCGCTTGCGCTTCTCCATGGTCTTCGAGTGCAAGACGTGCCACCGCATCTATCGCGAGCCAGAGCCGCGCCTGTTCTCCTTCAACAATCCTTATGGAGCCTGCCCGCGCTGCCAGGGCTTTGGCAATACGATCGACTTCGACCTGGACCTGATCATTCCCGATAAATCGAAGACACTCGAAGAGGGCGCAATCGATCCCTGGACGCGGCCCAAGTATCGTCCGTACTACACAGAACTGAAGCGCTCGGCGAAGTCCCTGGACTTGCCGCTCGATGTTCCCTGGCACGACCTCAGCCTGGAGCAGCAGGATACGGTGCTCCACGGCAAGGGGTCCTTCGCCGGCGTACGCGGCTTCTTTGATTATCTGGAGCGCAAGAAGTACAAACTGCACGTTCGCGTCATGCTCAGCAAATATCGCGGCTATGCATTGTGTCCGGAGTGCAAAGGTCAGCGTCTGCGTGCCGAGGCTCGCGCCGTGCGGCTCTCGGGAAAGAATATCTGCGAGGCCGCCTCGCTCACTATTTCTGCTGCCAACGAGTTCTTCGGCTCGCTGAAGCTGACACCGATGCAGCACGAAATTGCAGGCAGCATCCTGGGCGAGGTTCGCCAGCGTCTGCATTTCCTCGACGCAGTCGGCCTGGACTACCTCACGCTCGATCGCCTTGCCTCGACGCTCTCAGGAGGTGAGTCGCAGCGCATCCAGCTCGCCACGTCGCTCGGCTCGCGGCTGGTCGGAGCGCTCTACGTGCTGGATGAACCGTCAATCGGCCTGCACCCTCGCGACACATCGAAGCTGATTCGCATCCTGGAGGAGTTGCGCGACCTCGGCAACACAATCCTCGTTGTGGAGCACGACCCCGACGTGATCCGCGCCGCGGATTACCTGCTCGATCTTGGTCCGGGCGCGGGCGAATTCGGCGGGCGTCTCCTGGCCGCGGGTACGGTCGCCGAGGTTGAAGAGAATCCTGACTCCATCACGGGCCGCTATCTGAGCGGACACCTCACCATTCCGGTACCATCGCGCCGCCGCGAACCTGGCCAGGAACGCCTGCTGCTGCGGGGCGCGCGCGCTCACAACCTGAAGAGCGTCGACTGCGAAATCCCGCTGGGCATGCTGGTCTGTATTACAGGGGTCTCGGGTTCCGGCAAATCGACTCTGGTACACGATGTTCTCTATCGTGCCGTATCGCACGCTCTCGGCAAGAATGAGGGTGGAGATCCGACCGGGCTGTATCGCGATCTCAAGGGTGCGGATCGGCTCAATGACATTGTGCTCGTCGATCAGACGCCCATCGGACGGACTCCGCGCTCGAATCCGGTTACCTATATCAAGGCCTTCGACAGCATTCGGGAGCTGTTTGCGGCGCAGCCGGAGGCGCAGCGCCACGGCTATACGCCCGGCCACTTCTCCTTCAATGTGCCGGGTGGCCGCTGCGATGTGTGCAACGGCGACGGCACCGTGACGGTGGAGATGCAATTCCTCGCGGATGTTGAGCTGCCCTGCGAAGAATGTAACGGTACTCGTTACAAATCATCCGTGCTCGACGTCAAGTACAAGGGCCGCAATATCCATGAGGTTCTTTCCATGACGGTGAAGGAGGCTCTGCGCTTCTTTGCCGGTCATCCCCGCATTGTGGACAAGCTGAGCGTGCTCGAAGAGGTCGGGCTGGGCTATGTGCGGCTGGGGCAGTCCGCCACCACGCTCTCCGGCGGAGAAGCGCAGCGCGTCAAGCTGGCCGCGCACCTCTCCAACGGGCGCTCCAACAGCGAGCGCAGCGCCGCGAAGAAGGTCCGCAGCCGCGTACTGTATATCCTGGACGAGCCTACGACCGGATTGCATTTCGACGATGTCAGCAAACTGCTGATGTCCTTTCGCAAGCTGATCGATGGCGGCGGGTCGCTGGTGGTCATCGAGCATAATCTGGACATCATCAAGTCCGCGGACTGGATCATCGATCTTGGACCGGAGGGCGGAGCGGCCGGCGGGCAGATTGTAGCCACCGGTACGCCGGAGCAGGTTGCGCAGTGCGAGCAATCCCACACCGGCCATTGGCTCGCCCGCATGCTTGCTCCCCAAACCCAACCAGCAACCGAAGTGGTGGTGTAATGTGAAGAATCTCTCTCGAATTTTCCTCTTCAACCTGTTGCTGGCAGCTCCGGCAATCGCCCTGGGACAACAGTCCCCGCTGCCGCCGGGAACGCATATGCCGGACGAGGCAGAATCCGCTCCCGCTGCGAGTGGACTGTCTGGCATGGAAGAGAAGATCGCGCAAAAGGATCTGGTGGGCGCTCGCACAGCCCTCAATGACTACCTGAAGCAACATCCCTCGGATGCAAAGGCGCTCTTTGACCTCGGATATGTGGAGGAATTGGGCGATCACAACGATCCGGCAATAGCCGCCTACAAGCAGGCCATCGCGGCTGATCCGAAACAAATGGAGGCACAGCTTGCCCTGGGACTGCTGCTGGCGCGCAACGGCAAGCCCGACGAGGCACGGCCCTATGTCGAGGCCGCAACGCTGCTGGAGCCGGCCATTCCCAACACCGACCTGCAGGCGCGGGCCTGGCGTGCCCTGGCGCAACTGGACCGCACGTCAGATCCCGCCAAGGCAAAATCCGCGCTGCTGCAGGCTCTCAAGATCAGTCCGGAATCCACAGACGATACCCTGCTGACAGCGGAGATTGCCGAGGCCAGCAACGATCCGGAGATCGCGGAGAACGCCTATCGGCGCGTGCTGGCGGCTCATCCGGAATCCTCCCCTGCCATCGCCGGACTGGTTCACCTGCTGCTGGCGCAGAAGAAGTACGCCGAGGCAGAACCCCTTCTGCAAAGTGCGCTGGACCGTGACCCGGACGACCCGGCTCTTAACGGACAATGGGCAGCCACCCTGCTGGCCGAGAACAAGCCGGAGCAGGCCATTGCCACGCTCGAAAGGCTCCACCAGGCACATCCCGCTGACCCCGTCGTAGGCAGAATGTTTGCCGAAACGCTCTCCCGTACCGCGGACTACGCGAAAGCCGATGCCATCTACACGGAGCTGCTCGCCCAGGCTCCCAACGACGCCGATCTCCTGTCCGGACAGGGCGAATGCCTTCTCCACCTGCAGAAGTATCCCAACGCGATTGCGGCATATCAAAAAGTAGTGAAAATCAGGCCCGAGGATGGTGACGCGTGGGCAGGATTAGCACTTGCATCTTCTGAGGCAAAGCAGTACGCTACCACCCTTGATGCACTGTCGATGAGGTCAAAATATTTAGCCGAAACCCCAGCGACCTACTTTCTAAGGGCAACGGCATACGATAACCTGCATCAACAGAAGGCAGCGGTTGAGTTTTACCAGAAATTTCTGGCAGCCGCACATGGAAACTTCCCCGACCAGGAGTGGCAAGCCAAACACCGACTGGTTGCTCTTGGCTATACGCGTTAACGCTTGTGACCGTCGCACCTTAGGAGGTGCGTCATGCGGTTCATGCCAGGATTCGCTCTCCTCTGCTCGATATCACTCACATGGGCGCTTTCCCCTTCCTGCGCCCTCGCAATCGATGAAAAACCATCGGATCAACAAGCCATTGCGGCTCTCATTCAAAGGGCAGCTCTAGCTCAACCTCGCGAACAGTGCTTCCTCTACGCCGAACTTGTCCACCAGATGACGGAATTGGCCGCCCGGCAACTCGCCGCCGGGGATGTGGACATGGCGGACGTCACGCTGAACACCGTGCAGCAATACGCCGACAAGATTCACATGGGGATCGCAGAGGATACGAAACGCCTGAAGAACGCGGAAATTCTGATGCGTCACACCAGCTTCCGGCTCAAGGAGATACTCTATGGAGCCTCGCCGGATGACCGCCCCAAGCTGCAAGCTACGCTCAAGCGGTTGGATCAGGTGGAATCAGAGTTGATGCTCCAGGTATTTCGGCACTAAGTATTTCGGCGTGCTCCAGCATGCAACTGTCTCCAAAGCAGACGCCGGTGGATAGCGGTAGTTAACGGTCTTCAAAGCCGGAGGCGTGGCAAAGCCGGAGACGTCGCGTTAAGATCTTGTCATCCCAAGGAAGCCATGAAAACGGCATTGGAGCCAACTCCGCCTTGGTGGGAAGATAGGATTCATGCCTCGCTGGACATACATGCTGATGCTCTTCCTCGCCGCGGTTCCCATGTGGCCACAAAGCCAACAGGACCCTCTCACCGACAGGGAGACAGAGCAGATCCGTGAGTATGCGGATCGGCCGCCGGAGCGCATCAAGCTCTACTTGAAGTTTATCGAGCAGAGAACCTCGGCCATTCATCAGCTATCGACAGATGCCAGGGACCGCGGCCACGGCACAAGACTTCGCATCCTGATCGAGGAGTTTACAAGGCTGGTCGACGAGTTGCAGGACAATCTGGACGTCTACTCGAAGACCCATGCCGATGTTCGCAAGACATTGAAGGAAGTCATCGAGACCAGTGGCAAATGGCCCGTCGTGCTCAAGGAGGCACCTCCGGATCGCGCCTACGATTTCTCGAGAAAGACCGCACTGGACGCCGCGGACAGCGCCAATGACGAGGCCAGGAAGATGCTGGCCGAGCAGGAACAATACTTCGCGGAATTGAAGGGGAAGAATAAGAAGAAGGATGCAAAACCGGAGTGAGCGCCTGCCCCACTGGTAGCGCGCGAAATGACATCGCGAAATGTGCTAGGCTCAGGCAAGAGTGAATTCCGAGCTTTTCAGTTTGTTTGAACGGGAGTATCGCGTGCTGCGTCCGCGTGCCCCGATACCGCCCTTCGACGTCCGCTTCTACCGCTTTACCAGCTTGAACACCACGATCCGTCTGCGGGAGGGGCGTATTCGCGTGCATCTCTCCGATCTTCTGGAGGGTGCTCCGGAGCCTGTTCTAACCGCGATTGCTCACATTCTGCTGGCCAAGCTCTACCGCAGGCCCATCGAGCCCGCGCACGCGGACCGCTACCGTCGCTTCACATCGAGCGAGGCAGTTTTACGCCAGACGGAGTTGATCCGCCAATCACGCGGCCGAAAGAGGATACTCGGCGCGCAAGGCAACCACTACAACCTGGAAGAGGTCTTTGAGGGCCTGAATGCCAGGTTTTTTAACGGGTTGCTTGGGCGTCCCCTGCTGACCTGGAGCGGACACACGGCCCGCCGCTCCCTCGGCCATTACGACTCAGCACACAACACGATCGTCGTCAGCCGGATCTTCGATCGCCCCAATACTCCGCGGTTTGCCATCGAGTATCTGCTCTTCCACGAGATGCTTCACCTGAAGCATCCTGTAAAAGTCCGTGGCGGCCGCCGCTGTGTCCACGGCCGCGAGTTCCAGGCCGAGGAGAAGCTTTTTCCTGAGCTCCAGCAGGCGAAGGATTTCCTGAAGAGTCTGTAAACAGACCTGCAGGCTTCCTAGCTTCGCGGAGCCACGGCCGCACTCGCAGCAGGTACAGCGATTCCTTTCGTACGACGCTCTGCCCACACGATGAGCAGCCCGCCGGCGATCACCGAGCCCAGGCTGGCAAGCTGAGCATTGCTCATGCCCCAATAAATGCGGGGATTAATCCGGATAAACTCGACCATGAATCGGGCAATACCCGTCAGCACCAGGTACTCGCCGGTCAACTGCCCCAGTGGCTTTTTTGTGGCCCCGCGACGCCACAGGATCCAGCCAATCAGAAGTCCAGCAATCAGCTCATAGATCGGCGTAGGATGCACGCGCTGCGTGGTCGGCACAAGCCCATTGGGGAAGCTCATGCCCCATGGCAGATTCGTCGGGATGCCGTAGTCCCCGTCGCCAGAGGTCAGGCAGCCCAGGCGTCCCACAGCATAGCCAATGGCTGCAGCGGGAGCACATAAGTCCAGCATCCTCAATGGACTCACCTTGTAGACACGCCCTTGCCACAGCAGCGCCAGAATCCCCCCGACCAGCCCGCCAAACCAGGCGAAACCCGAGCGGTCGAACAGCAGCGCCAGTGGGCTGGCAAACAGGAGTTGCGGAGTCTCCAGCACGTGCCAGAGCTTCGCGCCGACAACCCCCGCCACCGTGGACACCGCCACGATGCCGATTGCGTCCGCAGAAATGCCCCAGCGAACAAAATTCCTATGCAGGACCCAGCAGCCGCACACAGCCGCAAGCCAGAGCATTAGGCCGAAAGTTCCTATCGAGAGTGGGCCAAGATGAAGGAATGGGTACATGATTATTGATCTATTGAGTATAGTCCTGTACAGCGCTTTTGGAGATACTGGAGACAGCCATGACGACCTCCCCCTCTGCTCCCTTCAAAACGCCCTCAGGCCTCGAAGTTCTTTACAATCGCGATCAGATCCACGCCCGCATCCAGGAGCTGGGCAAACAGATTACCCACGACTATGCAGGCAAAAGCATCGTAATGGTAGGCGTACTGAAGGGTGCGACGTTGTTTCTTTCTGACCTCGCTCGTGCAATAGGAGTCGATTGCACCTTTGACTTCGTTGCAGTTAGCAGTTACGGCAAGGGCTTGCGCAGCAGCGGAGCCGTCAAGCTCATCAAGGATCTGGACAACCCTATCGAGGGGAAACATATCATTGTAGTAGAGGACATTCTCGACACAGGCCTCACACTCAGTTACCTGCGCAATCTGTTTCTTCAGCACCATCCGAAGTCTCTGCGCATAGCAACTCTGCTCGACAAGCCCACCCGGCGTCTGGAGAAGATCGAAGCCGACTACATAGGTTTCAGCATTGCAAACCAGTTTGTGGTGGGCTATGGCATGGACTACGGGGAAAGGTTCCGCAATTTGCCGGACATCTGCGTTCTTCTCCCCAGCCATCCCGAGTAGAGGGCAACATTTCGTTTTCTCTCCCCGGAGGTCATTGCCTGGCCGGGGCCAAGGAGTAGATGCGTGGCAACAAAGTCTATCGAACCTGAGGCATCTTCTGACTACTCAGGATTTGACTCGAGAGCTTTCACTCTCCATGCCCTGTCGGCGTGGCCCCATATGGCCGCGATCATCGATCACACCCTGCTGAAGCCCGACGCTACCCGCGATCAGGTTCTGAAGTTGTGCGAGGAAGCCGTCGAATACCGATTTGCATGCGCCATGGTCAACCCGGTTTGGGCGGCTGAGGCACAGTCCGCCCTGGCAGGAACCGGCGTTCCAGTGGGCGTTGTCGTCGGATTTCCACTGGGTGCTTCCCTCTCCAGCAGTAAGCGGGAGGAGGCCGTCGCGTTGTTGCGCAAAGGTGTTCGCGAGCTGGATATGGTAATCAGCATCGGGATGCTGAAATCCGGCATGAATACGCTGGTGCAGCAGGACATACAGGGAGTCGTCGAAGTAGCGCATGATGCGGGAGCCATCGTGAAGGTGATTCTGGAGACCTGCCTGCTGAGCCTGGAAGAAAAAATCCGCGGCTCAGAGCTGGCCATAGGTGCGGGCGCGGACTTCCTCAAGACCAGCACGGGCTTCTCCACCGGCGGCGCGAATGCCGTAGACATTGCCCTTCTGCGCGGAGTGGCCGGAACACGTTGCGGAGTAAAGGCATCCGGCGGCATCCGCACGCTGGCCGAGGCCCACGCGATGCTGGAGGCGGGAGCGACGCGCATCGGTGCCAGCTCCGGCATTCACATCCTCCGCGAGATGGGCGCGAAATAAACACAGCCAGTTCAGGTCAAAAAACAGCTAGTTTGCCCAGTCAGCGAATCCTCAACCGCCTTTGCTGACCGGCTCTCTGGACTTTACGGCTGACTACTCATACCGCAATGCCTCAATGGGGTTCAGATTTGCAGCGCGAATGGCGGGGATCATGCCGCTTACCAGCCCCACGAGCGCAAGGATGCCGGTGGCCACCAAGACAATCGCAGGCGAGATGAGCAACTGAATATCTGCGGCTTCCGCATTCGTGGCAATGGCGCTGTAGAAAGTAATGCGCCCCACGACAATCGAAACGGTATACGCCAGCACAATGCCTGCCGCGCCACCGATGCTGGTAATCACCAGTGCCTCCGCGAGAAACTGCAGCAGGATGTGACGTTTTCTGGCGCCCAGAGCCTTCTCCACGCCAATCTCTCGCGTGCGCTGTTGCACGGCAACCAGCATGATGTTCATCAGCCCGATTCCGGCGATTCCCAGGGTGAGCGCGCCAATGAACGTCAGCAGAACCTGCAGACCGGCCGAGAGGATGCGGAACTCTTTCAATTGTTCCATCAGATTGGCAACGAAGATCGCATTGCGGTCCGACGGGCGGAAACGATGCAACTCCGCCAGGGTGTTGCGTACGGCCCGCTCCGCCGCCATGTGGTCGCCGGTGTAGCTCAGCCAGATGCCGTCCAGATACTTGGTGTCCTTGAGATCGCTCATGGTGCTGAACGGCACATAGATCTGGCGATTGTTGTCGTTATCGCCCTCCTGCATCTTCGGCTTCAGCACGCCGATGACGGTGTAGCCCGTGCCGTTCAGCCGAATCCGCTCGCCGAGCGCGTAGGCTCCGGAGAAGAGCTTCGTCTTCGCCTCCGAACCAATCACTGCTACGTGATTCCGCTGGGATTCATCTTCGTTGGTATAGAAGCGGCCCGATTCCAGGTCGAGCACCATCACGTTCCTGATGTCCGGCCACTCTCCGTTCACGGACCAGGTAAAGCTGTGCAGCTCATTCTGCACTGTCACATCTTTTGAGACCATGGGGACGATGTGCTCCAGCCCCGGAACAGAGGCCCGCAGGCGCTCGACGTCGTCCTGAGTAAAGCGCACCTTCACGCCAGCCTTGGTTCCTCCAGCCTGCTCGCCGGTAGTGCCGGGAAACACGCCGATCAGGCGAGTTCCAAATTGCGCAAAGATCGTTTCAAAGGCGCGTCCAAAGCCGGCTCCATAGGCCAGCAGGAGCACAACCGTGGCAATACCCCACGCCATGCCGATCATGGTGATGGTGGTGCGCCTCCGGTTGTAGATCATGGCCTCGTAGGCCTGACCCAGTATGTCGCGAACCATGCTGCTCCTATCTCGTCTTCGCATCTCTACAGGATGATGGTGTTTCCGCAATCTACTCGCGTCGCAGCGCCTCTACCGGCTCCAGCATCGCGGCTTTGCGCGCCGGGTAAAGTCCCGCAACAATTCCGCTGAGTGCCAGCGAACCCAGAGCCAGCGCCGCCGACCATGGCACCAGCCGCGGAGGATCAAAGCCCTGAAAGCCTTCGCCAACGACCTTCTGCAGCATGGCCATCAGCGCTGCTGCTCCGGCAATCCCTATCAGGCCGCTGACGCCGGTCAGAACCACCCCCTCCAGAAAGAACTGCATCAGGATGCTGGTATTCGTGGCTCCAATCGCCTTGAGCAAACCTATTTCCCGCGTTCGCTCGCTAACCGAAACGAGCATGATGTTGATGATGCCCACCGCCCCGAGCGCCAGCGTCACGATCCCTACCCCACCGAGGAATACGTCCATGGCATCGAATATCTTGCCAATGATGTGCTCTTCCTTGATGGTGTCCCACTCGTCGAAGGCTTCCGTCAGGGACGGATCAAAGCCATGTCTCCGGCCGAGAATCGCATGCGCCGAGGCAGTCGCCGCTGCATTTTCGCCCCGCAGGCGCGGCTGGTATTGGATCGAGGTCACGGCGTCGGCGGGAAGATTGTCTCCGAGGATCGGGAACATCTCCAGCATCGTGCTCAGCGGAATATAGACCTTCTGGTTGTCAAAGTCGTTGTTGCCACGGCTGATGTTGTCCACAACGCCGATCACCAGAAACCGCGCGCCATTCAGAGTGACGGACTCACCCACTGCGGGACGTCCAGGAAAGAGCAGCGCCGCATTCTTCCGCCCCAGTACGACGACCCTGCGGCGCTCATCCAGATCCGAGCGATCTACAAAACGACCGAATTTGATGGGGACAAAGCGGATTCGTGGGAAATTCGGCTGCACACCCAGGACCTGTCCCCCGGCACTTGCGTACTGACTGACTTCCTTGATGTCGTTGCGCGTCAGCATCGCCGTTGCATCGCGTATCTCCGGCGAGGTAAGCATCTCGGCTTCATCTCCCAGCGTGAGCCGGTAACGACGCATCCCCGTGTGCTGGTTGGGGAGAGCCGGAATGGTTCCCCCGAAGTTCATGATGAGGTCGTTGCCGAGCTTGGCGAGCTGCCTGCGCTGGCCCGAGCGAAACCCTTCCCCCATGCCGATGAGCAGGAGCATCGAGCCGACGCCCCACGCAATCCCGAACATAGTGAGAAAGGAGCGCAACTTCGAGGACCAAATCGCACGGAAGACCTGCCCGAGAGTGTCTCCTGGACTCTGCATAGCACTGTACGGATCTACGCGAAAACGCCGCTCCTGGTTCCCTGCAGTTCTGTTTCCCCACAGCCGGGTCTACCTGGAAGTTATTGTTTCGTGGGCTGGGGCGCGGGCGAAAGCTCTCTCCACTCGTCCGTGCGGACCGTCGTTCGATGGCCCAGGGCTGCCCAGAACGCCTGCACAGTCGCGACCACGTCGGGCCGCGTCCTGGTTGTCTGGACAATCTCAATCGATTCCGGCAACTCCGCCTCGCCAAGAAAAACCGCCTTGAGCTGGAAAGCGACGCATTGATCCGGCCTGTAGGTGCAGGAGGCAAGGTCCCCGATACTGAGCGCGACCGTCGGCGTTCCGAAGATCGTATGCGGAGGCGCCATGCGGTCCAGCAGGCTGAAGATCTCGAGCTTCGACTCCAGTTCGTCAGGAACGCAATCGATCACCAGGTCGGCAGTGCGAACCGCACCATCGAGCGTGGTGGCAAACTCCAGCGAACCGGAACCTGCACTGGCCGTTGCCGTGCCACCGTCCCTTGACTGGAGCTGCTCCAGGTGAGCTACGGCCTGACGCATATTCCACGGCATTACGTCTTCCAGAATGGTTCGAAACCCCGCCCGGGAAGAGAGCCACGCGAGCCTCCGGCCCAAAGGACCGGCTCCAATTACCGAGATCGTTTTAAGGTTGCTCACGGTCTACTTCGAGTCCAGTACGGCAACAACCTTGTCAACGCTGGGGTCGGTGTTCTTCAGGTACTCGCTGAGCCGCTTGCGCTCTTCTGGAGTAAGGGTTGGCGCCAGCGCGAGGATCCGACGCAACGTGGTCGTTACGTCATCGACATAATTCATCAAACGAATTGCTTCACCGGAAAGTGGCATCTTGCCCCCGAGATTTTAAGTATCTATGTAGCCATTCTCAGGCGTCCGCGCCGATTCGTAAAGGTCCACCCACGAACGGGCGCCCCGGCAGCCACGCAAGAAGAACATGGTTCTCGCTTTCTGCATCCTAACGAGGGAAACAGGGCGCCTCGTCTCCGTTCCCCCAGCCCTGGTCGCCCAGGCCTCCGGAGAGCAACCCAAACACGCAATGAGCGGGAAAGATGTGCGAATGAGAGATTGCATCGATCAGGTTGTCGCCAGCCAGGTTCACGCGCCCTTATCCACCTACCGACTGCAGATGAATGCTGGCTTCACCTTCCGGCATGCAGAGGCCCTGGTTGGTTATCTGAAGCGGCTGGGCATCAGCGCTCTTTACGCTTCACCAATCTTTGAGGCACGCCCCGGCAGCTTGCATGGCTACGACATCACGCGGCATGATCGCCTGAATCCCGAACTCGGCGGCGACGAGGGCTTCGCGCGTCTCTCCGCATCGCTGCAGCAAGCCGGCATGGGCCTGCTGCTCGACATCGTTCCCAACCACATGGGCGTCGGAAATGATTCCCACTGGTGGCGCGACGTGTTGGAGAATGGGCGATCCTCGCAGTATGCCGAATACTTCGATATCGACTGGACACCTCTCAAACCCGACATGCAGGGCAAGCTGCTTCTCCCCATCCTTGGCCGGCAATATGGAGAGGAGCTCGAAAGTAAGCGCATCCAGCTTGGCCTCGACGACGGACGCATCCAGGTCCACTACTTCAACCAGACCATTCCGCTTTCGCCGCGCACTCTGCCACTGATATTTCCTGCTTCGGAGGAGGCCGACTCCCCTTTGACGCAGTCCTTTCGCGATCTACTCAAGGATCTGCAGCATATTCCTCCGCATGACACGGCCGATCCCACGCTCGCCGCACAACGCCGCAAGCAGCTCGCCGAGTTGAATCCCCGGCTCAGAGAAGCTTTGCAATCTCCTGAGATCAAGCCCATCGTTCTCCGCACGATCGAAGAGATCAACGGAGTGGAAAACGATCCACGAAGCTTCGACCGGCTGCATACCCTGCTGGAGGCGCAGCCCTACAGGCTTGCCTTCTGGCGGGTCTCCGCAGAGGAGATTAACTACCGCCGTTTTTTTGACATCAATGACCTCGTCGGCCTGCGCATGGAGAACCCGGTGGTCTTCGCCGAAACTCACTGCCTGGTGCGGAAGCTGCTGGCGCAGCATCAGGTCATGGGACTCCGCATCGATCACTGCGATGGCATGTTCAACCCGCGCCAGTACCTTATCCGGCTGCAGTTGCTCTATGTTGCCAGCCAGTGCGCCGGCGAATCCGCCAGCGAACCAACCGCGCCCAATGGCATCGAGCTCTCGATTCGCGAAGCACTGCGCGGCTATGACTGGACACGCAGTCGCGGGCCTCTCTATGTCGTCGTCGAAAAGATTCTCGAACCGCGCGAATACATTCCGCGCGAGTGGCCGGTAAGTGGAACCACGGGTTACGACTTTATCTTCCTCGTCAATGAAGTCTTCATCCAATCCAGGAACGAGCGCGCCTTCAACGAAACGTATACCCGCATTCTGGGGGAGACGCGACGTCCCGATGAAATCATCTATCGCTCAAAATTGCAGGTGATGCAAACCGCGCTTGCCAGCGAGGTTTACGTGCTGACCAACCTGCTCAGCCGGCTCGCATCGACAGATCGCCGCGCCCGCGACTTCACCGACAACATTCTTGAAATCGTCATCCGCGAAACCATCGCCTGCTTCCCTGTCTATCGCACCTACATCGACGACCGCGGCCAGTACACGGATCGTGATCGCGCATTCATCCACTACGCCATCAGCCGCGCAAAGCGCCGCAATGCCAGCATCGATGCCTCCGCCTTTGACTTTCTGCGAGAGACCTTGCTGTTGCGAGGATTCAACAGCACGCCGCAGCAGGAGCGGGTCGAGGATCGCCAGCTTTACTTCGCTCTCAAGTTCCAGCAGCTTACCGGGCCGGTGATGGCCAAGGGCGTGGAGGATACCGCGTTTTATGTCTACAACCGCTTCCTCTCCGCAAACGAGGTAGGAGGCTCGATAAAAGTCTTCGGTATCCCGGTAGACACCTTCCACTCCAGCAACCGTGAGCGCCTGGAGAACTCCCCCGATTCGATGCTCCCCACCTCCACCCACGACACCAAGCGAAGCGAGGATGTGCGCGCCCGGCTGAATGTGCTCTCCGAACTTCCCATACAGTGGTCGTCAATGGTACGCCGCTGGCAGCGAATGAACGCGCGCTATAAGCGCACGCTTGAAGATGGGCGCGTGGCGCCTGATGCCAACGAAGAATACATGCTCTACCAGACCATCGCGGGAAGCTGGCCCTGGCAGATGACAACTCCCGAACATCGCAGCAACTTCTTGAGCCGCTTGCAGGAGTATGCCACGAAGGCGCTGAGTGAAGCCAAAGTCAATCTAAGCTGGATCAATCCGGATCCCGCCTATGTCGAGGCGGTACAGGGATTCCTGCACGACATCCTCGTACCCTCCGGCCGACGCAGCGAGACACGATTCGTCGAGTCGCTGGCTTCGATCCTGCCGGTGCTGCAGATCTTCGGCGCCATCAACTCCCTGGCCCAGATCGTGCTCAAGATTGCGTCTCCCGGAGTTCCTGACTTCTACCAGGGAAATGAGCTCTGGGAGTTATCGCTGGTCGATCCGGATAACCGCAGGCCCGTTGACTACGACCTGCGAAACCGCTACCTGGATTCGCTCGATCAGATGGCTCGCGAACAGGGTGCACTCCACGTGTGCGAGGAACTGCTGCGAACCTTGCCCGATGGGCGAATCAAGCTCTGGACGATGCAGCGCGCGCTCGCGTTACGGCAGCAGGAGCCTGCGATCTTTCAGCGAGGAACCTATGTTGCGATTTCCGTCACGGAACCGAAGTACGCCGAGCACACCATATCCTTCCTCAGAAGCAGCAGCGAAACCGGGAAGAGCGTGATCGCCGTCGTCCCCCGCTTTGCCTGCTCCATGATGAACGGCAAAGTGCAGATGCCGTTGGGAGGCGCCTGGGGAAAAGCGGCCCTCGCTCTGCCCGATGGTGCCGCGAACGAGTACACCAATGTACTTACCGGCGAGACCTTCAGCGCAGACAAGGATCATACTCTGCGCCTGAGCAGCGTCTTCGCGCACTTCCCTGTCGCGCTACTCGTCAGCACACCTTAGTGGCTGTCTTCCTTCAGTGCTTCGCTGGAAGCAGCGTCCCGGTCCGAGACCTCGGTAAGCGCCGCAAGCCGCGTTGCGAGCGACTCCGTCAGAACGCCCTCGGGGCATCGCCAGCACCAGTTCGCATCAGCTCTGGATGGCGTATTCATGCGCGCATCGGATCCCAGATCGAGAACATCCTGCACCGGGATCAGGCAGATATCCGCGACGGACGTAGAGATGGCGCGAATCATCGACCATACGGGCCCGTCGTCTCCGGGAGTGAGATATGCGATGGCCGCAGCCTTCTCTTCTTCATTCGTCAAGGACTCCCACCAGCCGCGCGAGGTGTCATTGTCATGCGTTCCTGTATATGCAACCGTATTTGTTACGTATTTGTGCGGAAGATAATTATGCGCGCCCTTGTTTCCGAAGCCGAATTGAAGAATGCGCATACCCGGCATTCCGAACTGCTCGCGAAGGCGCTCTACCTCCGGCGTAATCAAGCCCAGGTCTTCGGCGATAAAAGGCAGATCCCCGAGAGCTTCGCGCAGCCGCGCAAACAGCGCCTCGCCGGGAGCCGGAACCCATTCTCCATGGACTGCCGTCTCCTCCGCCGCCGGAATGGCCCAATATGCCTCAAAGCCGCGGAAGTGGTCCAGGCGAATCACGTCATAGAGCGAGTGCGCACGACGAATGCGGCTCACCCACCAGTCAAATCCGCGCTTCTCCAGAACGTCCCAGCGATACAACGGATTGCCCCAGCGCTGCCCTGTCTTGCTGAAGTAATCCGGCGGCACACCGGAGACGCGTATCGGCCAGCCATCCTTGTCGAGCTCGAAGATATCGCGGTTGGTCCAAACATCCACGCTGTCGTAGTTCACGAAGATGGCAACATCGCCGATGAATCTCACTCCCCGTTTGAGTGCGTAGTCGCGTAAGGCAGACCATTGCTCGTCGAAAGCAAACTGGATAATCCGCAGCACCGTCAGTTCCTCGGCTGCGTCCTTCCGCAGCTTTTCGAGTGCCTCCGGATGCCGCTGCGCATACTCCTCAGGCCATGCCTTCCAGCTATTGGTCCCTAACTTCCTTGCCAGCACAGCGTAGAGAACGTAATCGTCCAGCCAATCCTGATTGTCCCGGCAATATTGCTCGAAGCGCTTCCACTGTTCGGATTTCTTGTGCGTGAGGAAGTTGCGAGCAGCCTCGTCGAGCAGAGGTAATTTGGTCCGCTCCACATCGTGAAAATCCACCTCTCCAGAACGCCCGCGCATCCCTGCCAGCCGTTCTCCCGCAATCCAGCCCCAATCGGAAAGATGCTCCAGACTGATCAACAACGGATTGCCGGCAAAAGCGGAGAGGGTGGCATACGGCGAATTCCCAAAGCCCGTCGGCCCCAGCGGAAGCACCTGCCACAATCGCTGTTTGGACGCAGCAAGAAAATCGGCAAAGGCATAGGCCGCAGGCCCCATGTCACCGATACCACCGTAGGAAGGCAGAGAAGTAATGTGCAGCAGAAGTCCGGAAGAGCGCTCAAAGGGCATGGGGGTATTGTTCCGCACATGGGTCAAAAGGAAAAGGCCCGCGACGGAGAAAGATTCCAAATCGCGAGCCCGAGTGTGTGCTGCTGTATCTGCTGCTTAGGACTTCTAGCTGGGGGAACCCGGCAACGCCGCGTTAGGCGCCTTCTTTGCTAACCGGATTCGTCCCTCTTTTTGATACTTTTCCTGAAGCGTCGTCACAAAGACCGCGAACATTTCTTCACGCCTCTGATCGAGAAGAGAGTCCCGGGTCTGCGGGAAGTTCTTCGCAATCTCGTCCGCCGTCGGCTCCTCGCGGTCGATGATCTTTGCCACGATGCCTGCACGTCCCGTATTGATGGGGGTGCTGATCGCGCCCGGCTGCAACTTGAAGAGCGCAGGGGCGGCCGATGCAAGCTGCCCTATTTCGGGAACCTGCGCATCCTGCCCCACCAGGTCGCTGGTCTTTACAGTTGCGCCCAGCTCCTTGGCTGCCTTTTCCAGATCGTTTTCAGTGTGGGCCTTTTCTGCCAGCGCCGTGGTTTTGCTGGCCAGCAACTGGGGCAGATTCTGGTCCCGATAATCTTCGAGGATGTGCGCCTTGTACTCGTCGAAAGTTGGCGCGTGAGCAGTCCTGACCGCTGTAACCTGGAAGATTCCATAGCCTTCGCCGGTTGTGGCCACTTGCGGAGCCGCTCCCGACTTCACGCCAAATGCCTGTGTCAGCATCTTCGATCCATCAGCCAGCCCGGGGATGACCGCAGTCTGCTCCAGATAGTCTGTCGTTACCAGCGGAAGATGATGCGCGTCCGCAGTCTTCTGCAGGCCATTCTTTTGTGCTTCGGTGGCCAGTTGCGAGGCCAGATTCTGCTGCAACTGCGCTTCCTTCTGACGCGTGAGAGTCGCCTCGATCATCGGACGAACCTCATCCAGCGTCCGAGTATGAGCGGTCTGCTTCTCTTCCACCTGCAGGATGTGGTAGCCGAACTGAGTCTTTACCACGTCCGACGTCTGCCCTGCGCTCAACGAAAAAGCAACTTTGTCGAACTCGGGAACAGTAGCTCCGCGCTTCAGGAAGCCGAGCTCGCCGCCCTGCTCCTTGCTGCCCGGATCGTCGGAGTTCTTCCTGGCGAGATCCGCAAAGTTCGCCCCTGCCTTGATCTGCTTGAGGATCGCCTGAGCCTTCTGCAGGGCCGCGGAGTTTGCTGCCGCATCCGCTCCAGGGGGCGTCTTGATAAGAATATGGCGGACCTTTACCTGCTCGGGTACGTCAAATTCAGTCTTGTGCTGGTTGTAGTACTGCTGAATCTCCGCTGCGCTCACCTGCGGCGTTCCGCCGGGAACCTGCCCCTCGCCAAAGGCGACGTACTGCAGTTTACGGGCTTCCGGAACGGCATTGGCATACTTCGCGGCGTTCTGCTTGAAGAATGCCTGCAGTTCGCTGTCGCTGGGGTTGATCTGCTTGCGCAGGTCATCGCCATTCAGCACGGCATAGGCGAACTTGATCTTGGTTCCCTGCTGACGGTAGGCGTCGCGAACCTCACCGTCGGAGACGGTGGCGCTGCCAGTCACCATCGCCCGCAGGCGGTTCATCTGGATTTCCTTCTTCAGCTGCTTCTCAAAATCTTCGCGCGATATGCCAAAGTTGTCCTGGATGAGCGCTGCATACTTGTCATCCCCGATGTACTGGCCATTGGGAAACAGGACCATTCCAAACTGACCGGTGTGCAGGAATTGACGGACATCCTCGTCCGTAACCTTCAAACCGAGACGATCCGCCTCCAACAGCATGACTGCCTGCTGGATCAGCCCCTGACCTACGCGCTGAATCATGAAAGGCAGCACGAAATCGGGCAGGCGCTGCTGCTGCAATTGCCGCGAAGCCGCCTGTTGTACCTGGGCATTGGTGATCTCAGTGGAGGGCCCGAAGACGCGGCCGAACAGACCGCCACTATGCACGGTGGCGTAGGTATCTGCTGCACCCGAGGAGTCCTGGAAGATACCAGGGACCAAGGTGATGACCATCGTAATCACGGCCAGGCCGATAATGACTATGAATATGCCCTTGATCAGGCGACTGTCTCTTTGGAGAAAGCGAATCATTGTGTGGGTAAAACCTTTGCCTGAGTGTCTTAAGTTGTTCGAACAAATGACCGGAACTAACCAACACCGCAGGAATCTTTCGCATCTATATTAGGGTGCGTAAGAAATTATAAACCAGCGGATTCGGCCCTGCGGCGAGGATACTGAAAAGCTGCAATTCCGATCCATTTCATCTTCATTTAACTTCTATAAGGGAAACTGACAGCGCAAACCTGAATCGGGCGTACGTTGAAATGTTTAGACTTCGATAACGTTTTGACATACACTCTTGGTTAAGTAACCGGGGCTCAGTAACCAATTTGGGGCATTCAACCGGTTCCAAATCTGTAGTATTTGTAGTTATCGATCCCCAGTCGCAATACAAGGATTGGGCCCAGATTTCCGGAATCGTTCCGTGTTCCTAACCACTTGGGTTACCGAGCCGGCATAAATGCCTGCCTGGTGTCCCCAAACAGCCTTAATTTAGTCTCCGTCGTATCGGATTGCAGATTAGGTACCCCCACTGGAAATTGGCCAGGTGATCGGGGATCCTTCCAAAATTCTCCTTGGCACTAGGTTACTATCGGGACAACAGGTTCCAAGGTGAAGGGCATTTATGACTTTGAGTTGACGATATTCGTGCCTGGAAAGTGTCTCGAATCAGTACAGCACGGTTAGCGAACCGCAAAATCCAACATTGATGATGGGCGACTAAACATGCGACTTGTCTCTAAAATGCCGATGTTCGTACTCCTGTTTCTCTTTACTATGGGGACCATTCACGCGATCGGTCAGGTTACGGCCGCAGCGCGAGGTGGCGGTAACCAGGCGAACGTCTTTGGTATGTTCACGGCCAACCACCCCGACTACGATCAACCTTATACCTATGGAGGTACGTTCGGTGCAGATTACCGGTTCGGCAATCTGCACTTAGGCCAGCCTGCAGTCGCCGCACGCATCAGCATTGTGCCAGGCGGCATCGTGGGTGAAAACACCTACCTGTTCGGACCGGAATGGCATTTCCGATTCCGGCGCTTCCGCCCCTACGCCGATTTTCATATTGGGTATGCAAGCATCTCTTATAGCAAGAACCGGACCGAAGAAGCATTAGCCGGCATCAGCAGCAGGAGCGGCAGGGCATATGAGTTTGGCGGCGGTGTCGATTATCGTTTGAAGCGTAGGTTCGGGCTGCGTATCGTCGACTTTCAATACCAGGACTGGAACGTCGGTACCGGAAATGTGTTCCGCCCAGGCGAAAAGAAGCCCCCGGTTATTAATGGAAGCATCACGTATTCGCCGTACCAGATCAGTGGCGGCGCTTACTTTCGATTCCACTAGACTGCACGAGCTAGCCCGGACGCCGGGCTAGCTCATTCTCCCCTCCGATGTAGGCCCTCAAAAGGGCTTCGCTGCCTGCATCTGCGCGTCCTCGAGACGTGCTGGTGACGCAGCCATCCCCGTCCCCTGGAAGTGTTATTCTCTCAATCATGTTGCCTGTGAAACCATCTATCTCCCTCAGCTATACTCCTCAACCGGTGTGGCCTGCGAAGAGCGCGGCAACCGCGCGCACGTGGGGAGATCGTTTCAAGTTCAGCGTCCTCTGCTCGCTCACGGCGACGATGATGGTGCTGTCCGCGAGTTCGCCTAAGAGCCTGGCACAGGCTGTCGGCGGATCCGCCGCACCTGCAGCAGCTCCATCTGTCACCTCAGCCCCCCAGAATCCCACTGCGGTGGCTCCTCTGGGATCATTTGGTGTTCCAGCGGGGCTGGGAGACGGCCCAATCCTGCCGGGAGATACCGTGGAAGTGCAGGTATACGATGCTCCGGAGCTCTCGGTGAAGGCACAGGTGTCCCAATCCGGCGACATCCCGGTTCCGCTTCTTAGCGTGTTTCATATTGCCGGACTGACCTCGACAGAGGCCGCCGCGGCACTCGCCAATGAATTCAAGACCCGCAATTACCTGCAATTCCCCAATGTCCTGGTAACCGTGCAGCAGGCGGCCAACGGAGTGACCGTGGCAGGCGAGGTACGATCGCCTGGGATTTATCCGGTCAGCGGCAAACATCGGTTGATCGATGTGCTGACTCGCGCAGGGGGACCGACGGACCTGGCCGCGCATGTTATCGAGGTCACCGGCCCGGAAGCGAACCAGATTCAGCGCGTCGTCTGGGACCCGACTTTTCAGGAGAATCCCGCCACCCGCGTCTATCTTCAGGCTGGACAGACGGTGCTGGTCGGCAAGTGCGGCGTTGTCTACCTGGGTGGAAACCTGGTGAAGCCGGGCTCCTTTCCCCTCTGCGCATCGCGGCATACCACGGTATCCCAGGCGATCGCACTGGCTGGCGGTGTAAAGCCCGCCTCGTCGGCAAAGAAGACCGTCCTGCTGAGGACCGAGGAAGGAACTCGGAAGGTGCGTGTCATCGACGTCGAAGCAATACTTCGCGGCAAGGCCCCGGACTTTACGCTCAACAGCGACGATATCCTCTATGTTCCTGGAAGCGCGCTCAAGGCTAGTGTGAATATCGTGGTTCCTGCCGCGTTGAATTTCGCTACCGCGGTCGGCGCATATCGTCTCCAGCAACCATAGCCCCCAGGATTCCGCATGCGCGTGCTGCAAATTATCAGCTCGGTAGCTGTGGGCCTGGGTGGCGTCCTGGAGAGCGTTCGAATGCTTTCTGAGGACTGGACGAAGTCTGGTCACCAGGTCGAAGTAGCCACCCTCGATCCCCCGGGCTTCGCGGATGCGCTCGCCTTTCCGGTGCGCGTGCATACACTGGGGCCATCGCGCACCAAGTATGCGTATTCCAGCGCATTCTATCCATGGCTCCGCGAGCATCATCACGAGTACGACATCGTGCTGGTGCATGGCCTGTGGCAATATCACACTTTTGCCTCGTGGCGCGCACTACATGGTCAGGCGACGCCCTATACCGCCTTTACCCACGGTATGCTCGATCCCTATTTCAAACGGCGGTTTCCGCTCAAGCACCTGAAGAAGTGGTTGTTCTGGCCCTGGAGCGAATACCGCCTGCTGCGCGATGCCAAGGCAGTCATGTTCACCTGCGAGGAAGAGAAGGTGCTGGCTCGCCAGTCGTTCTTCCTTTATAAGGCGCATGAGCTGGTCGTGGGATTGGGCACAAAGCAGTCTCCCTTTCCTCTTCCGGCGGCGCGAGAGGCGTTTTTGAACCGCTTTCCGCAGCTTCGCGAGAAGCGCCTCTTGATTTTCATGGGCCGTCTGCATCCCAAAAAGGCCTGCGATCTCCTGCTCGAAGCCTTCAGCTCGACGTTGGCTGCGGACCCGTCATGGCAGCTTGTTATGGCAGGTCCCGATCTCGATGGATGGGGCCCAACGCTCCAGCAGCTTGCCAGCCAGCTCCAGATTCAGGATCGCGTGACCTGGACGGGAATGTTGCAGGGAGAGTTGAAGTGGGGTGCGCTGGCGGCCTCCGAGGTCTTCGCCCTGCCCTCGCACCAGGAGAACTTCGGCATTGTGGTTGCCGAGGCCCTGGCATGCGGCCTGCCGGTCCTGCTATCGGATCAGGTCAATATATGGCGCGAGGTCGAGTCCAGTCAGGCCGGGTTCGTGACCACCGATACGCGCTCCGGCGTAGAAAAAGCGCTGACGCTGTGGAGCCGGCTCTCAGAGACCGAGCGGCTGGAGATGCGCAGTCGCTGCCTTCCCTGCTTCCAGAGGTATTTTGACATCCACACGGTCTCGGCATCTCTAATGCAGACGCTCGAAGGGATCGTGGATGCTTCCCGGACAATGCCGCAGTCTGTCTAGTTTTGAGTAGAATCCCCGCGCCGCCATTCCGCTAAGGAAGGCGACGCTTGAGGGGTTCCATATAGGCGCAACGGTAATTTACATCGACACCAGTTGCAGCCTGGCCGACTCGTAGGTGCGCCGGATTCCATCTTCGAGGCTCGTCCTGGCATGCCAGCCGAGCTTGTGGATGCGGCCGCTATCCATCAGTTTGCGCGGAGTTCCATCGGGGCGCGAGCTGTCGAATTCCAGCCTTCCGTTATATTCGAAAACCTTGCAGACCAGTTCGGCCAGTTCGCGGATGGTCAGGTCTTCTCCGGTGCCAATGTTGATGAGCGGCGGCTCGTCTTCCTTGAGCAAGCTTCCGTATACATCGTCCGAAAGGTTCATCAGGAAGACACAAGCCTCGCCCAGATCCTCGCTATAGAGCATCTCGCGCCGCGGAGTGCCCGTTCCCCAGACGGTGATGCTCTCTGCACCGTGCGCCTTGGCCTCCACTACCTTGCGGATGAGAGCCGGCAGCACATGCGAGTTCTTCAGGTCGAAGTTGTCTCCCGGCCCATAGAGATTGGTGGGCATGGCAGCGAGATACCGGGTGCCATACTGACGGTTGTAGGCCCAGCACATCTCAATCCCCGCGATCTTGGCAAGCGCATAAGGGCGATTTGTTGGTTCCAGCGGCCCGGTCAACAGGTGCTCTTCCTTCATGGGTTGCGGGCACATCTTGGGATAGATGCAGCTCGACCCGAGAAAGAGCAGACGCTCCACACCCACGCGATAACTGGCATCGATTACGTTTGTCTGGATCAGCAGATTTTCACGAATGAAGTCCGCCGGATACGTATCATTGGCCAGAATGCCGCCGACCTTGGCAGCCGCGAGAAAGACATACTTCGGCTGTTCGCTCGCAAAGAATTCCTGCACAGCAGCAGCGTCGGTCAGGTCCAGTTCAGAGTGCGTGCGCAATAGCAGGTTGTGATAGTGCTGGCTCTCAAGCGCGCGACAAATCGCGGAGCCAACCAGACCTCGGTGTCCGGCAACATAGATTCGGCTATTCTTTTCCAACTCCCTGCTCCTTTAGGGCTCCGTCTGGCATTTCGCGGATCGCTGATTTCTATTCCGGTAGAGCGGCTTTCCTTAGGAAAGGCCGCTCTACTCAGGAACCCGCGAAGTGACGGATCGTTTACGATTCGTGCTGCTCGAAGGCTGCGTAACCGTGCTTGCGGACGAGCGCATCCCGCTCGGCGGACTTGAGATCTTCCGTCACCATCTCTTTGACGAGGGTGCGGAATTCGATCTTCGGAGCCCAGCCCAGTTCCTTGTGTGCCTTGGAGGCATCGCCAAGCAATGTGGAAACTTCAGCGGGGCGGAAATAGCGCGGATCGACCGCCACAATCACGTTCCCCTTGTCATCCGTGGCCGTCTCGTCTACCCCTGAACCCTGCCAGGTTATAGCAATCCCGAGGTTCTCCGCAGCCAGCGTGACAAAGTCGCGAACGCTGTACTGAACTCCGGTCGCAATCACGTAATCGCGAGCCTCTTTCTGCTGCAGCATCATCCACTGCATCTCGACGTAGTCGCGGGCATGTCCCCAGTCGCGCAGCGAGTCAAGGTTGCCCAGGTAGAGGCGCTTCTGCAACCCCAGCTTGATGCGAGCCATCGCCCGGGTAATCTTGCGCGTCACGAAGGTCTCACCCCGCAGCGGCGACTCGTGGTTGAAGAGGATGCCGTTGCAGGCATACATGCCATAGGATTCGCGGTAATTCACCGTAATCCAGTAGGCATAGAGCTTCGCCACTCCATAGGGAGAGCGCGGATAGAAGGGCGTCGTCTCCTTCTGCGGCGTCTCCTGCACCAGACCGTACAACTCCGACGTAGACGCCTGGTAGAAGCGGGTCTTGCCGCCCAGCTTCAGGATTCGCATCGCTTCCAGCAGCCGCAGCGTGCCCAGCGCATCCGAGTTCGCCGTGTACTCAGGCTCTTCAAAAGACACCTGCACGTGGCTCTGGGCAGCGAGGTTATAGATCTCATCGGGCTGCACTTTTTCGACGGTGTGGATCAGGCTCGAAGAGTCCGTTAGATCGCCATAGTGCAGGAAGAGCCTCTTCGACTCCTCATGCGGATCCGTATAGAGATGATCGATGCGATTGGTATTGATCAGGGACGTCCGCCGTTTAATGCCGTGGACCTCATATCCCTTCTTCAGCAAAAACTCCGCAAGATAAGCACCATCCTGTCCTGTAATTCCCGTAATCAGGGCTTTCTTCAAGCTTCACCACTCCTATTTTGTTATGTTTGCATGCAAAACATGACCGGTATCGTGCCTGCTAATAGTGCAAGCGACTCGGTGCTCGCCTTATTTTAGGCCAAGCATTTGAAATTAGATGCAATCCGCCAGCCGGCAGACGTTTTTCACGCCAGATGTTGCGCATAAATTATTGAACATAATGCGCATGAATTGTTGAGCATAAATCGTCCGGCTATTCCATCTTCGTCCTCAGCTCACGAGGTTTGATCGGGCGGCATGGATTGCCGGCACACACCATCCACTCCGGCATGTCTCTGGTGACCACGGAGAAGGCGCCAATCACGGCTCCATCGCCCAGGGTCACGCCGGGGCCCACGAATGCCCCTGCGGCAACCCAGACGCTCGATCCGATGCGGATTGGCTTGGAATACAGAGGAAAGCTGGTGTCCGTGTAGTCATGGGTTGCCGAACAGAGATAGGTTCTTTGCGAGATGACGGAGTTGGAGCCGATATCAATCGGCGCAAGGTTGTACACCTCAACCGAATCTCCCAGCACAGCATAGTCGCCCATGACAAGATTCCAGGGCTCCCACACTCTTACGCCACAGTTGACGCGGCAATTGCGGCCGATCTTTGCCCCGAAGAGCCGTAACAGCGCGATGCGAAATTTCGTCAGTGCGCGAGGCGTCGCCGACCAGAAAGGAAGCTGGAAGCATGCCCACAGGCCGCGTTTCACAAGATAGCTGAAGGGCCGGGGATGACGATAGCTCGCGAGATCGATTGCCGCTGTTCCAGAATCCAATCTTTCCTGCGTCATGAACCCCCGCTTCGCCGCGTTCGCGTCCTCTGATGGTACTGGAGACTGCCCGGAGCGCTCAAGGTTTAGAATCGTCATGCTGTTTTCGATGCGTCTCTCAATCCACACGGAGCTCCTGCTGAATGGTTTCGGTGTTCATCCCCACCAAGAATGAAGAGAAAGATCTGCCTGGGTGCCTGCAGTCCGTAGCGTGGAGCGACGATATCCACGTCTATGACTCCAACAGCACAGACAGCACCGTAAAGATTGCCGAGGCCGCGGGAGCCAGGGTCACGGTGCGTCCAGCGCAGGACCCCCAATATTTCGGCGGAGACGAATCGGTTCATAAGAACTGGGCCCTCAGGAACATTGCCTTCAAATACCCCTGGGTGCTGCATCTGGATGCCGATGAGCGCACCACGCCAGAGCTTGTCGCGAATGTGCTGCAAGCCGTCAAAGATCCGGGCGGGCACGTGGCGTTTCAGATCCAGCGCCGCGACTTTTTCCTGGGGACCTGGCTGAAGCACGTGCAAGCATCGCCATACTATCTGCGCCTCTTTCGCCCAGAAAAACTGCACTATGAGAGACGCATCAATCCTGTCTCGGTGGTGGATGGGTCGTCGGGCACGCTGGGCGGATTTCTCGATCACTACCCCTTCAGCAAAGGGCTGAGCCATTGGGTGAATCGGCATAACGCCTACTCCACAATGGAGGCGCAACAGATCATCGAGAATCGTAAGGCCAACCGGCCCTTCAGCCTGAAAGCGGCATTTACCGAGACGAACTTTCACGAGAGGCGCTTCCACCAGAAGGAGCTGTTCTACCGCTTACCCGCACGCCCTCTCATCAAATTCGCCATCCTCTACTTTGGAAAGCGCGGATTGCTCGATGGAAAAGCCGGCTTTACCTACGCGGTATTGCAGTCTTTTTACGAGTACATGATCGTTCTCAAGACCCAGGAACTGGAAACGAAACAAACATCGTGACGACATGCATCTAACCGATCACCGGCAGTAGATTAATTCGTAACCCAGCCTGTGCGATATTAGTTAACGGCGGCGTTGCGTGCCTGGTAGGGAAACGGAGAAGTGTGAGGAATGAAATTCAGCATCGTGACACTGGCTTTCCGGCAGCGCGAGTTTCTGCAGGAGGCAATGGACTCGATTCTCAATCAGGATTATCCAGAGATTGAGTACATCGTCGTCGAACCGGGTTCGAATGACGGCAGCCGGGAACTTATCGAGGGATATGGCGACAAGATCGCGCACAAGGTCTTCGAACCCGATCGCGGTGCGGCAGACGGGCTAAATAAGGGATTCGCACGTGCAACAGGAGATATCTTCGGCTTCCTGAACGGAGATGACCTGCTGCTGCCCGGTGCTCTGCGCAAGGTCGCGGACTTCTGGCAGAGCCACCCGGAGTACGACATTCTGATGGGCGACGGCTTCATCGCAGACCATGCAGGAAAACCCGTCCGGCGGGTAAAAGCTACAGCCTTTACCCCATCGAGGTTTATCTATGGCGGCGCTACGTGGCTGCAGCAATCCACCTTCTTTCGCCGCAAAGCCTTTGAGGCTGTAGGAGGATTTAATCTGCAAAACCGTTCCTGCTGGGATGGCGAACTCTTTGTGAATATGGTGGCGAAGGGATTTCGGGTCGGATTCCTGCACGAAGACCTCAGCATTTTTCGCATCCACGGAGCATCGATTACAGGCTCAAGGAGTGCGGAGCAGATCTATGCAGCGGATACGGCACGCATCTTCCGCCAGCTTCGGGGGCGAGACCGCCGCCAGAGCGATGCCCTCCTCAGCCTGTGGTACAGGGCAGAGCGATTTCTGCGAGATCCTGGGGAACTGGTCCATACCCTGCGCTATCGCATTCAGGGGAGGCCCCAGTGAGAGTTGCGGTACTTTGGACCGGCCTCTCCGGCTATCTGAACGCCTGCCTGCGAGAGTTGGCCAGCCGTCCAGGAGTGGAGCTCTTTGTAGCGCATGAAGCGACCAGCAGCGAGGCTCCGTACGAAGAAGGACTTTTCGCCTGGATGAAGAACGAGGTGGTATGGCGGGACGAGCGCGACTTCGACCGCCTGCACACCCGGCTGGAAGCCTTCTCTCCAGATGTGGTTGTCGTGGCGGGCTGGCACGTTCCCATCTACCGCCGTATTATGAAGCCGCTCAAGGGGCGCTGTCTGCGCCTGATGACTATGGACAATTACTGGAAAGGAACCCTGCGGCAGCGGCTGGGGACAATCGTCTCGGCCCGGTATGTACTGCCGATGGCAGACGCAGCCTGGGTTCCCGGCCATCATCAGGCGAATTTTGCCCGCAGGCTGGGCTTCCCTCTCAGCAACATCCTGCTCGGTTCGCTCTCCTGCGAGCAACCGGAGTTCGCCGCCGTATACCAGAAGAGGATGGAGCGCGGAACCCCGCTGCCCCATGCCTTCATTTTTGTCGGCAGACTGATTGAAGCAAAAGGGATTGTGACTCTGGCGCAAGCCTACGAAAGATACCGGCAGACAACTCAGGACCCCTGGCCGCTCATCGTATGCGGAGTTGGCCCATTGCAGTCGTTGCTTGCAGATAAGTCCGGCATCCAGTTGAAGGGATTCGTTCAGCCCGCGGACCTTCCCCAGCAGATGGCAAACGCCGGATGCCTGCTGCTGCCGAGCATCTTCGAGCCCTGGGCACTGGTGGTCAATGAGGCCACCGCTGCAGGATTGATTCTTGTCGCCACCCAAAACGTCGGAGCAGTTCCCCATCTGGTGCACAACTACTACAACGGTTTTGTTGTGAATGCCGGCGACGTTGCCAATCTGGCGGAAGTGATGAACCGGGTCAGCAATATGGACTCGAAAAGGCAGGAGCGGATGTCGCGGGCCAGCCACGAACTCTCCTGCCAATACACCCCGGCCCGGTGGGCAGATTCATTGCTGGAGTTTGCGCTCGATCGCAGGGTTGGTCAAGGATGTTGACTACCCATATAATGAGATATGTTTACATGGGAAAACCCTCTTCGGCTGAGGTCTACCTCGTACTTAGTAGCAAATTCTTCGAATTGCAGTCTGCGAAGCTGAACCATTTAGATATGGGCTATTTCCTTCCCTCTATCTCCGACCACAGCACTGTATCTACTCAAGGCAATCGGGGTTTTTCAGCAGAATGATTCAATATCCTGATCAAACTTCTAGCGTTGCTGAGCCCGTTTCTGCTGGCTATGGCGACGGTGGTCCATGGATGCCGGCGGCAGGCCGGGAGATTTCGCTCGCCAGCCTGCTGCGTGTTGCCAAGAAATATCTATGGGTGGTGGCGGTTTGTACGCTGGTGGGCATAGGGATCGCCGCCTACAAAAATGCACGCAGCACTCCCATCTATCGTGCGGCTGCACAGATCCAGCTAACCCAGGATAGCGCCAACCAGTTCAGGCTCGATCAGACGGGTGGGGGCGACTCCTACATCGATTCGGCGCGTCTGGAAACGGAGATTCAGATTCTCCGCAGCTCGACCCTGGCGCTGGAAACGATTCAATCGCTGAACCTCGACCAGAACAATGATTTCGCGCCGCATCCGCCGGGCCGCGCCTGGGATTTATCGAAAAGGCTGGACCGTCACGCTCTTATCTCCACCTTTCAGGCGGGACTGACTGCCACGCGCTCCGGACATACCAATATTCTGGAGATCAGCTTTTTGTCTCCGAACCCGGCGCTGGCGGCCCAGATTTGTAACAGGCTTATCGACAATTACGTCGAGCACAACTTCAAAGACAATTACCAGGCCACGGAGCAGGTCTCGAAATGGCTGCAGGCGCAGCTAGGAGAGTTACAGCGCCGTTTGCAGGCGAGCCAGGAACACATGCTCTCCATGCAAAACCAGATTGGCATTGTTGGAATCGATCAGACGCAGAGCATCGCCCTCGCACGGCTGGAAGGATTGAACAACGATCTAACCAAGGTCGAATCCGACCGAATGATGCAGGAAGCTCGCCTGATCGCGATGAAGAGCTCTTCGCCCGCTGTTCTGGATACCTTGAGCAACGATCAAGTCATTTCTCAGCTTCGCGCGCGCAGAACGCAGCTGGCAGATGAATACTCGGCCATGCATGCCAAATATGGTGACGCCAACCCGCGCATCGTCTCGCTCCGCGCCGAGATGGCGCAGGTTGACCAGGCCATACGCGATTCGGAAAACACCATCCTGAAGCATGCCGAGAAGGAAGTTGAAGCTTCCTCCCGGAATGAAGCCAACCTGAAGGCGCAACTCGATGCCGAGAAGCAGCGCGCCTACGACACCAACTCAAAAGTCGTGGAGTACTCGCTCGCCCGCCGGGAATACGAGTCGAACCGCACCCTTTATGACCAGTTAGAGCAGCGCCTCCAGGAAGCAGGCATCATCGCCGGCTTGCACTCTACAAGTATCCGCATGATCGATCCAGCCGATACTCCGGACTATCCCAGCAGCCCGCGCAAGACCTTTAACTTGGGCGTTGGATTTCTAGGCGGATTCATGGTTGGTGTTTTGTTGTCGCTGCTGATCTACGCGCTCGACACGAATATCAAGTCGCTCTCCGACGTGGAAGAAAAGCTGGGGCTGCCGTTGCTGGGCGTGATCCCGGCCGCCGAGGGCAAAGACATTCTTCCCGACGCATTCACCGCAAGTGCGACGTCCGGCGTCGAATCAGGATGGTCCCAGGTCGCCGAATCCTATCGCGCCTTGCGGACTTCCCTGCTGCTGTCGCGGCCCGGCAGTCCGCCCAAGGTCATCCTGGTCACCAGCTCAAAGCCCGCCGAAGGCAAGACCTCGGTGGCCACCCTCTCCGCTATCATTCTCGCGTTGAGCGGAGCCCGCGTGTTGCTGATCGATGCCGATCTGCGACGCCCCTCGGTTCATACGCGGTTCAAGATTGCGAACCGTGTCGGTCTCTCCTCCATATTGAGTGGCAAGATCGCGCCTGAAGAGGCCCTCTACCAGTATCCCAAAATTCCTTCTCTGCAGATCCTCCCGGCGGGTCCCATTGCTCCCATGCCAGCCGAATTGCTCGGGGCCAGAGAGATGCACAATCTCGTCGACTCCATGCGCTCGCAATATGATTTCATCGTGATTGATACGCCGCCCATCCTGACCGTGGCGGATGCGATGATTCTTGTACCTCTCAGCGATGGCGTGGCATTAGTCCTGCGCTATGGCGAAACTACTTCGAACGTTGCCGTGCGAGGCCGCGATCTGCTCCTCCGGTCTGGCGCCAACTTGCTGGGAACCGTCCTGAATGCCGTGGACTACAAGTCCCCCGACTATGCTGAGTACTACGGACGCTCCTACAACGATTACTACACCTATCGCGGTGAGCAAAACGAGCAATAGAGTCTCGACACGCCCCGATTCAGAGCTGAATCGGGGCGAGGACTCCGCAGAATAGGACTGGCATCGAATGCAAACTTCCTCAGGGACCTATTCCAGACAAGGACGCATAGCGTTCCGGCCAATCACTGGGTTCAGCCCAGGTGCTGAGGCCAGGACGCCGGGTTCTTATGCCATAGACCTCTTTTGCCTCGCGCTTCCGCTTGCCAACTTCACGTCCATCACGCTGATCGGCGCGCTTCCCGGCGGAGAAGTCATGACGCTTCTCGTGGTTCTCCCCTGCCTGCTGGTGGCGTGGAAGCGCATCTGGAGAGGCTACAGCAAAACAATCTTTACCCTGATGGGGTTGTGGCTGCTCTCCCAGGTCGTGACGGATTTCTATCGGCATACCGACTTCGGCCTGGCGGCCCGAGGCTTCGCGGCAATCGTCTTCTTCGCCATCGATCTGAGTGTTGTTTCAGCGCTTGCCTACAAGAACACCAGACGCATCATTCTCCTGATCATTGGCCAGATTCTGGGCAATGCCCTTGCCTTCTACTTCTTCAATCGATTCTGGCTTGATGAAGCTGGAGCCTGGAAGTTCGGCTATTCCACCTTTGTAATCCCCACAATTCTACTCACCAGTTCCTATTTCTACGCTAAACGACAGTATGGGATTGCGTTTCTTCTGATGATCGGGATTGCAGGGGTGAATCTGTCACAGAACTTTCGCTCGCAAACACTGATCATCATGGCTTCCAGCGTGCTGATCCTTCCGTTGTCCGCATTTGCAAGGCGGAGAAACGGACCGTCGTTGTATATGCGCTCTGCTCCTCGACCCAGCGCGCGAAGACTTAGGCCGAAGTTCCCGATGCACGTAGTAGTACTGCTCGCTCTAGTGGGGGTGGTTGCATTTGCCACGACCAAAACCTACTCGTATCTTGCTTCACACGGCGCGCTTGGCGATCGGGCGCTGGAGAAATATGAGGAACAGTCGCGCGGGAAGTTCGGCATGCTGGTCGGCGGGCGTCCCGAGACACTTATCTCATGGAGAGCAGTGGTGGATAGCCCCATCCTGGGGCACGGATCCTGGGCTGCAGATCGTAAGTACAATTTGATGCTGGCAGATATCGAAGACGCGGCAGGTTATACCGACGACGAGGCCCCTGCGGAACAGAAAGACCAGTTCATCGGCGATCTGATTCCGTGCCATTCCTACCTGATGGAAGCGTGGGTATGGGCGGGCTTTCTCGGCGCCGTCTTCTGGATTTATATTTTCTATCTGAATGGCAAGGCCCTCTTGAGAGTGGTGACCGTGCAGCCACCCTTGTCGCCCTATCTCGCCTACATCGTCCTTCTTGAATTCTGGAGTATTCTGTTCTCTCCGTTCGGCTATACGGTTCGCATGGACCAGTCGATCATCCTCGTCATTTTCTTCACGCTCCTGGAGACCAGCGCCCGGCCAGCAAAGGTACAGGTTCAGCAGCCACAGGCTCAACCCTGGCGGTTCGCCGGTCCTGGTCGCACAAATCCACATCTTGCGCGGTAGACACCTTTAGCTGGCTGCTAACTGGAAGCGGGGATTACGATGTCAGCCTGTCTTTTAGTCTGAGGATAGGACTCTCAAAATATCTCCACGAGAGCGTGGCCAACGCAAAGCTGCAGGCGATAGCAATGGCGGCAGCTACTAGCTCCACTACTGCCAGGTTGTTTGTTATGCCTAGTTTTGAATAAATACTATGGCTCTGGAATATGAGGAAGACCGTGGGATGGATCAGATAGAGTCCATAACTGATCGTTCCGATATAACGCAAAATTGAGTTGGAAAAGAAGCGCAACTGCCAGCCCATCAGCGCCAGACCAACCAGGCCGGCAAACAGGGCCGCAAGACACGAGAATACGAATGAAAAGGCAATGCCATGGTTGACGAAGCGCAACAACACAGCAGAAACGATGCCGCCACCTAAAAACAATGCCACGAAAACCCTGGCATACCTCCGTGGTTCCAACGGATTCCACGACAGTGCCAGCAGACATCCAGCTATCAATCCATCCAGGTGAAACGGGGTAACACGATTCACCATCTGGTAGTAGACGTCATAATTCCCTCCGTGAAAGGACAGGAACGCTACCAGCCTGGCTATAGGCGACAGGAGCAGCAGCAACACCAGAATCACTCGAAGCCTGGGAATGGATAGCCGTCTTACCAGCAGCGGCCAAACAACATAGAAGTGCTCTTCGATGCACAAGGACCAGGTTATGGATGTGAAGTCTTTGAAACTGAACAGAGTTGCCGGGTAGAAGTTTTGCGCCAGGACAAGATACAGAACCCATGGCGTCGCGATGGATAAAGGATGAGCCCGAAGGTTAGCCGAAGAATGGATGATGCGTTCTAAAAATCCGACATGACTGGAGGCAACGATCAATCCTGCGTTCACGAATAGAAAGGCGTAGTAAAGCGGCCAGATCCGCAGCCCACGTCGCGAGTAAAACCTCCACCAATAGCCGCTCTTATCCCTGGTGCCTACAAGAATTCTCGTAATGAGAAAACCAGACAGGACAAAAAAGAGGTCGACACCAACCCATCCGAACTCCAGATAAGGAGCAATCGAAGTATCACGGACGATGGCCCCCATATGACACAACAACACGAGGAGAATCGCGATACCGCGGACTCCATCCAGTTGCGGGATATGAGTCTTCAATCGAGAAGCGACTGATTGAGGGGCAACCGTTGAAACTTCAGCGGAAGTGAGGATCTGGCTCATACTTCATTGTAAATGGAGGAGACCTTCTGGAAGGCGGATTGGCGCTATCCGCTTCTCTCAAAAAATCCCGGGAGAATCTAGCAGAGAGCTATCTCCAGAACCGTCGATGCTGGCAATATAAAAAGTGAGTTACAGCAGAATTGGTTGCATCAAGGATGCGGCTGCATGGCACGACCACTGCGCGAAACGACAACGAGGAATGGCTCGTCATGACAGGTGAAGGTACGAAGGTATATATCCAAACGCCGAAGTGGTTTCTGCGCCCGCGAAACACGGACTGGCGTTACACTCGCTTCTCCATTCCTCGCATCCACGAATTCGAGCCGGACTGCACCTTCTATCCTGCACAATCCAATGCGACGACCTTTCACGTGAACGCCAGATATGCGCGGCACGTTCTCTATCGGAAGCTGAGGCTTCCCTTCGCGGAAGATCCTCACTCTGTTCTCGACCAAAAGGAGTTTGCCCGGAGCGGAAGCCATGTGGTCTTTTGCCACGACGATTTTCCCCGGAACGCCAGCGGTATTCCTGTGGTATGGCAGAACTCGATCCTCGATCCCGCGATGACATTGGCCCGAGGTGTCTCGCAGAACGAACTCGATATTGAATATGAGGTGAAAAAGGGTGGCTTCCACGAAGCTGCCGCAGTACAGGTTTCCACGGAAGCAGAGCGGGAGAGGCTGGGACAGTGGTTTCCCGAGATAGCTGACAAATTTGTCGCCGTGCCATTCTTTCTACCAAATGTGAAAACCATTGACCCGAGTCGCATGCAGGAAAAGATAGAGCGATCGGGGCCGCTGCGTTGCCTGTTCGTCGGGCATGAAGCACAGCGAAAAGGGTTAGGGCGAGTCTATGCTGCAATGGAAGGCCTGCCCCTTAGCATCCAGAAGCAGATTCACCTTACCGTAATCTCTGCGCAGACGGATGGAACGATTGCGGCACCCTCGCTCCCGAATTTGCACGTCGCTGGTGCGGTAACTCACGCGCAGGTTCTGGAGTTGATGCGCGATAGCGATGTATTCCTGATGCCATCCTATTTTGAGAGTTATGGACTGGTATACCTAGAAGCGATGGCTCAGGGTACGATTCCCGTAGTGCCGGATTGGGAAGTTCAACGAGAGATCGTTGACTATGGCAGAGCGGGTATCGTCACCAGTGGAGATGCAGCAGACCTGGCCGCAAGCCTCGAGCACCTCTGCGATGACGCCACACTTAGAACCAGGTTAGCGGCAAGCGCACTGCAAAGGTTTGAGCAGCACCTTGCGCCGGCTGTCGTTGCAAAAAAATATAGCTCGCTGTTCCATCGAACGGCGCTGCAGCGCGGCAATCCGGAATCGAGTATTCCCGCATAGCGACGCGAGCCGATCGTAATAACTGCAATAACCGCTGAGGACACACTGACTGATTTTGAACTTAACAAAAGACAAGTCGCTCCTCGCTGACGATATCCATCCGCCACTCGTCCACCCTAGATATCGCCCAGACATCGACGGACTTCGCGGCTTTGCGGTTCTTGCAGTGGTAGGCTTCCACGCCTTCCCTGGACATATACAGGGAGGCTACATCGGTGTCGACGTCTTTTTTGTTATCTCCGGATTTCTGATTTCCAGCATTATTTTTGAAAGCCTTGCCAAGGATGCGTTTGATTTCAAGACCTTCTATGCACGCCGCATCAAGAGGATATTCCCCGCTCTGATTCTGTTGCTGGTGGGCTGCTATGCATTTGGCTGGTTCTCGTTGGCGGCACTTCCCTACTCGCAATTAGGCAAACATATTGCCGCCGGAGCAGGCTTCCTCTCTAACATCGCGCTCCTCAGCGAGGCTGGCTATTTCGATAGTTCTTCGGAGATGAAACCACTTCTCCACTTGTGGTCGCTGGGAATCGAAGAACAGTTTTACCTTGTGTGGCCGCTGCTGATCTATCTCGCCTGGAAATTGCGCGCCAACTTGCTGGTGCTTACCACAGCACTCACTCTTGTCTCGTTTGCGCTGAGCATCTACATCATGCGTTCCGATATTTCTGCTGCCTTCTATCTTCCCTTCACGCGCTTTTGGGAGCTGGGCCTGGGATGCATCTTGTCTTATGTAGTTCTCTACAAGACATCTTCGCTTCACTCTATCGCTCAACGACTGTTTCCCCGCATAACAACGGAGAGACTTGCAAATATCCGCTCCTTTCTGGGATTCGTTTTGCTCAGTCTTGCTATCGCGCTGTTAACCAGTACAAGCTTCTTCCCTGGATGGTGGGGCTTGCTGCCCACCATTGGCACCTGCCTGATCCTATCTGCGGGGCCAGAAGCATGGTTGAATCGCCGGCTACTTACAAACCCTGTTCTGGTGTGGTTTGGGTTGATTAGCTTTCCTCTATATCTGTGGCATTGGCCGTTGCTCTCCTTCGCGCAAATCGTCTCATTTGGTCCAGTCGCTACAAAGGTTCGCGTTGGGTTGCTTCTGATAGCCTGCCTGCTTTCCTGGCTCACCTATCGGTTCGTTGAGAAACCGATCCGCTTCGGCGGGCATAGCCGCGCAAAGGTTATAGGCTTAAGTGCCTGCATGATTCTCATCGCAGGTGCCGGGTTTCTATCCTACGGATTGAATGGTCTGCCGACGCGAGCGATCAACAGGAATCCCAAGCTCATCTTTCTCGCACACTATCAAAAGCTGCACGATCACGGGCTGGATGCGATCTATCACTCCGAATGTGATTTCTATGACTGGGACAGGAAGACTCGGAAGCGAAGCATTGCAGCTTCCTGCACGGACGTTCCTGTACATCAATCTGCATTTCTCTGGGGGGACTCGCACGCAGCAGCTCTCTCTGCAGGCCTGCGAAATCTCTTCGATGGAAACCCGCGGCTTGCGCAGGTAACTACCTCCGGGTGTAACCCGAGCATCACAGGCGGGCAGAGCAACACTCCGGCAGATGCGTGCGACATCTCGAACCAATATGCTTTGCAGGAGGTTGCGCGACTGAAGCCACGGATCGTCATCCTTGCGCAGGCGGATGAGCAGGAGCACACGGATTGGGATAGTCTCGCCACTCGCCTGCATAGTCTGGGTGCCGGTTCCGTAGTGCTGATAGGACCGGACGCACAGTGGCTTCCATCGTTGCCACTCGTCTTTGTACAAAACTTCTGGGGCAAAGATCCCGGCTATAACAACGCAGGTTTAGACACTCGAATCTTCACGACAGAGATGAAACTACAGTCTAGATATGGACGCTCCACAAATCTGATCTACGTTTCTCTTCTGAATGGACTCTGCAAGAATGGCGGCTGTCTGGAGCGCGTTCCCAATACGCAGGAATTGATGGTCGTAGATTATGGCCATCTATCTCCGCTGGCGTCGGTATTTGTTGCCCGGACCATAATCGGAGAGGCATTACAAGAACATGGCGTATCGTTTGGACCGGACTTAGCCACGCGGTAAGTCTGAGAGCACCTGCGAGATTCGCCTAAAACGTAAGAATCCGTTTCTCGCCATTTTGGCGTTGCTCATACGCGCTGCGGCACAAGTCAACCAGCGCGCGCGATGAGGTGTCCCAGTTCAGGCGGCTCTCATACTCGTGAAACGCGCTGGAGCAGAGCGCCTTGTATTCATCAGGGGTCTGCAGAATTCCGCGAATGGCAGATGCGAAGCCCTCGGCTGGAGTTCCTACTGGCAGGCATACTCCGTTAGCGCCTGTGCGCACATAATCGGGCACACCACCCGTCGCATACGAAAGCGCGGGAAGCCCAAAGGCGCTGGCCTCGCAGAAGACGATTCCAGTGGCCTCCGCCTGGGTGGGAAGAATAAAGAAGTCCGCCTCCCGCAAAAGCTGTGCGAGACGCGCTCGTCCCTCGGGAGTGGATTTGCTGATGAATCCCAGCGTCTCAACATAATCCGGTGTAGCTTCCGCCGGAGAAGTTCCCACAACAGTAAGCGTGGTGGGAAGCCCGGATTCATTCAATATCCGCGCTGTCTCCACGGCAATCGCACCACCCTTCCGCGACCAATCCACCCCGATAAAGAGGAGCCTGCAGCCATGAGGCCGCTCTCTTCTGCGAGCCTCTGCCCACTGCTTCACATCTTCGGCGGTGTGCTCGATGGACAGGTTCGGTCCAAATGTTAATACCCGAACTTTCTCTGGATCGGTAAGCTTCCGCGCAGTCCTGGCCGCCCAATCACAGCCGTAGACAGCATAGGTTGCGTGCGCCAGTCCCGCCTCCTCCGTCCTCTTGGCCCGCTCCACGCCTGCGCTTGTCATATTGGCAAATGACTTTGCGTAGTACCCATACATATCGTGGAAAACGGCATCGGTCCAAAAGAGGATGGGTTGTTCACACTCCAGCGCGGAGATAGGCATGGAGCTACTCGCGACCAGAACATCCACCGGACGTTCGCGTAGGAGCCGATGTATCTGCCGGGCAAGCGATTTGGCAACCAGCGGATAATGCTCCAGCGTGCAGGTCTTCTTGCGCAGCCTTGCAAAAGCCTTCACGGGAGCGAGCAAATACTTGATCGATTGATCGAGCGGGCTGTAAACCTCCACAGTGACATCCTGCTGGCGAATGTGGGAGAGCATCTGAAAGGTGCTTCCCGAGAAGCCATTGATGTCCAGAGCGTCTTGCGCCGCTACAAAGCCGATTCTCAGTTTTCTCGCCATGTGAAGGTAGGACCGTAGTTTCAAATGAATAAGTCGAAGAGCAAAAAGACAGCTCCGTCACGCGCTGGGCATACGGTGCCGCTCACGAAGCATTAATGGGACAAGTTTGCGGGCATCCCAGTAGCGCGGAACATACTGCTGCGGTTTCCACAAACAGCGCAGCAGCCAGCCCAGCGCCATACGATCCGCCCAGACGGGAATGTGGACCTGATCCCCGCTAAGGAAAGCAATAGCTGCACCAATGCAATGGATCGCAGGCAGGTAACTGAGATTCCGCTTGAGATAGTGACCAAGAATCTCCTGCACACCGCTGCCTACGGTCAGCATGACATGTCGAGGCCGCCGCTGATTCAGCAATTCCACAAGCACCGGATCTTCAATGGGTTTTCCATAGCGCGGCGCAATATAAACATCCTCAGGAGCTATCTCGATTCCCTGCCCACGCAGCCACGCCAGGTTTCTCTCCGAACTTTCCCGGCTCGGCATCACCCAGAAAGTGCCGTGCAGAGCGCGAAAATCCGGCTGCTCGACAAGGTCCCGCAGATACTCCAGGCCCGAGAGACGGCGCAAAGAATCCCGCTCCAGCATGTTCCACAACAGAACCATCAGCCCGCTGTCGGGAAGCACAAGGTCGGCATCCAGCAGCGATTCGCGATAGGGCTGGTCATAAGGAAGAGTCTTCAGCCCCGGTCCTGAAGGAACAAGGACCAATCCACCGTGCTCAATCTTGCGAATCGCCTGAGGTCCATCGCCATTGAAAAAACGAATCCCCAGGATGGTTCGGAATTGTGGATCACTTGCCAGCGCTTCGTGATCCTCAGCTACGTTCGTCTTCATCCTTCATGCCTTCCAGCAAATATGTAGTTGCCTGTGCCTTCCGTCTTCCTGCACATCGCGCGCTGCTCCACGGTTGTGCGCAGAATTCAGTCTCCGGGAGAAACACACGCCAAGGTCAAGTGAAGCACGCTGCGCGCCCACAGCTCAAAAAAGTTCAGGCTTACCTTCCAGGTCAGCCGCCTCAAGAAACTGCCGCAGGATCCGCACTTTGGGCTCGGCCAGATTGCGCGCACTTTCCAGGCGCAGCCTGGCAGGCAGATCCTGCAAAGAGCGGCGCAGGTTTGCTACAGCGGAAGTGAAAGTCTTGTAACGGGTATCGCGTCCTATCTTGCTTACTCCACGAAGAATTCCGATGGCACCCAGTTGCTCGAGGATGTCTGCATCGCGAAGAATTGTGGCCTCGATCGTCTTTGGATCATCCTCCGGTTGATGGGTACGAATGGCGTCAATCACCGCGGGAACCTTATCCGCGGGAAAACCCGCATCTTCAAGAATGCCCTGTATCCTCTCGACCGTATAGGCAACGTGATCCCACTGAACAAGCTTCTGCGGATCCTCCGGACGGTGCCCTACAAAGACTCCCAGGTCATGGAGCCAGGCTGCCGCGTACACCACGTCATCGTCGTACTCCAGCCCCTCACCGATCAGCCGGGTAAGGGCGTAGACGCGTGGCTGATGCCCGTACTTCTCCTCCGGCATCGCCTCGCGCCTGATGTAGGCGGCAACCGCGCTACGAAAGTCTGGAGACATTCCAGCACCTCTTCGAGCGCATGGGGAACGATGCCTTCTGGCGATGCCGAAAGCGAAGGATGGGACAGCTCATCGCGCGGAAACCTCATTCTGCGGAATCATGCGGATAAGTTCCAGCTTCCCTTTACTCTCCAGCTCCCACGCACCAGCCGATGCCGGAATGACCGCCACCTGGCAACGGCTCAATGGGAACGAATCAAATCCTTCTCCGGAAACCGTTGCCGCGCCATCGGCGACAAATAGTATCTGCAACTGTTTCTTGTGGTCCTGTGCCAGAGCGTCGGAGCTGATCGCGCCCTCAACCACAAAACGATCCACGCGGAAGTACCTTTCGTTGATCAGAAGGGTGTGATTGCCCTCTTGCCGGGGAGCCACTCTTCCCGCGCGCGTGTCGCTGCGGATTGCCTCAAGCCCCTTCTCCAGATGCAGTTCGCGCGGCCGGCCATAGTCGTAAAGGCGATACGTTGTGTCGCTATTCTGCTGCGTTTCGAGCAGCACCGAACCAGGCAGAATCGCATGGACTGTGCCTGCGTCCACAAAGATCAAGTCGCCCTTGGTGACAGGAACATAGACCAAAAGATCCTCAAGCGTCGCATCCGCAATCGCGCTGCGAACCTGCTCCTTGGAGACACCCGGCTTGAGCCCAAGCGCAACGCTCGCGCCGGGATCGGCCTGGAGCGTATACCAGCACTCCGTCTTCCCGCGGGGCTCGCCATACTTTTGCGCCATGGCATCGTCAGGATGCACCTGCACGCTGAGTTTGTCCTTGGGGAAGAGCATCTTGATCAGCAGTGGAAAATCCTCACCGGCATGCTGCGCACCTAAGATCGCTGCACCATGGTCGGCGGTGGCCTGCTTTAGAGACCTTCCGGCGAGTGAGCCCGTATCCACGAGGCAGTTATCGCCCGTAAGCCAAACCTCGCCGATCGGATCGCCGGAGGTCTTGTAATCGAACCATGGAGCCAGATCCTGAAAGCCCCAGATGCGTTTGTCAAAAAGTGGCGCAAGTCGGAAAGGAGGAAGTACCTGAACTCTGGCTGCTGCGGATGATTCCAAAACACTCTCCTCGAAAGATGTGGCGCTGCATGATTCCCGCCTTCCGCACATCCCTGCTGAAAGACCCGCGACAAGAATGCACGATCCGGAAGTCGTTGTCTCTATAGTAACCGAGAGACTACCGGCAAAGTGTTCGCACGATTCAGCGCGAGGAGCGCTCCAATTGCATCGCCGCGATCATGCGGTCCACCACTGGCTCTGCGGCGAAACGTTTGGCTGTCGCCTTCACGGACTCCGGAGAAGGCAACGCGTCCATATGGTCGATTACATGCTGCATGGCCGCGGCGAGCTGCGGAACATCGCCCGGAGGTACAAGCCATCCGTTTTTGCCCTGAACAATGATGTCCTCGGGGCCTGACGGGCAGTCGCCGCTGATGCAAGGCAACCCTCTCGCAATCGCCTCAGTCAGCACTGTCGGTAAGCCCTCCCAGGAGGAACACAGGACAAGCGCGGATGCATCCCCGGCGGCTGCCCACGGATCGGTCTTCCACCCCAGCCATTGCACCTTGTCTGCTATGCCCAGGTCGTTTGCCATCTCGCGCAGCGCTGGCTCGTCCTTTCCCGAACCTACAATGCGAAGCAGGAAATCCCCTTTCAGCATTGCCGCGGCTCGAAGCAGATCATCGGTGCACTTCTGCTGCTGAATCTGCAATCTCCCAACATTCAGAAAGACTGGTGTACTAGAGCGCCCCACCGGCGGAACCTCGATATCAATCGCGTTGAAGACGGTGTGGATGTGTCTTTCGTCCCCCGTCATCTTCGACAGCAACCTCGCATAGCCCGAACTTATGGCGAAGTGATAATCCGCCAGACGCATGTCCTCGGCCTCCGAAGGCCCCAATGGCCAATGAGGCCAGAAGATGATCTCGGCATGCAACCGAAGCAGCCGACGCAATTTGGAGATGAACGACACTCCGTTGGAGTTGACTGCGAAAATGACGTCAGGATTGAATGCTTTCAACAGGAAAGGAAGCCGGAACGCGTACTGCAGGTATCGGAGAATTCGCGGCGTACTGGGAGACCCCAGCTCAATTGCCGGAACGTCCTGAAGCCATGCGCGATCATCCGATCCGCCCAGCAGAACCAGCATGCATTCATGGCCACGGCGGAGAAACTCCCGCCTGGTGCTCAGGATTACCGTCTCAGTGCCGCCTCGGCCCGTTAATCCAAAGACGACGAAACAGATCTTCATTACAACTCCTTGGCCCCATTTTGGGTCCCATTTTCGTTTGCGCCTGACGGCAAACATTCCTGAGCCCCGGAGTGCCGGACGATTCCTGCAACCTCAACACGCTATGAAGGGGACGAGCACGACCTTCGCGCTCCGAGCGAGATCTGGGAGCAGCGGAATTCCTCCTAAATATAACAAAGACAGCGCATCACGCTGCTACCGCTCCTCTCTCCGCGTGCATCACCAGTTACAGCGGCCCGCGAGGCGAAAAAAACAGCGGCCAAGTGACTGAAACATCAGGACAAACGGGAGACGAATCCGGCGGGCAAGGGGTTACCATGCTGGCCACTTTCATCTCCCGTTTCCACAATTTGGCTTAAATTAGGAGTATGGCCTTGAAGTTTCCCTTGCTGAGCTTGATGGCGACAGTCCTGCTACTGCCGATCAGTTTTGCACACTGCCAGACGGCCGCGTTCGACCTCGCCGGGCCTGCGGTGGATGTGCGCGTCCAGCGTTCCGGCGAAACCTTGCCGATCTCTCATGTGCCAAACCTCATGCCGGGCGACCGGCTGTGGATTCATCCCCAGTTGCCGGAGAGCCAATCTGCACATTACGTGATGATAGTCGCCTTTCTGCGCGGAGCCACCAATCCTCCACCGGCCAACTGGTTCACCAAGGTGGAGACCTGGACGAAATCAGTCCGCGAAGAAGGCGTTTTTATCACTATTCCAGCTGAAGCCGAGCAGGCCGTTGTCTTTCTCGCCCCAGAAACGGGTGGCGACTTCAATACACTGCGCAATGCAGTGCGCGGCAAGCCCGGCGCCTTTGTCCGCTCTGCGCAGGATCTGCAGCAGGCGAGCCTGGATCGTATGCGGCTGGAAAAATATATGAACCTGCTGCGGGAGTTCTCCGAAGAACCCGCGGAGCTGAAACAACGCACCGTGCTGCTGGCCAGGAGCCTCAATATCAAGCTGGATCACGAGTGCTTTGACAAGCCGAGCGCACAACAGGTTCCCTGCCTGACGCAAAATACCGATGAGCTTGTCCTGGACGATGCGCACACCGAAACGATGGTGGCGAGAATCGCTTCAGGAAACACCGTCGATCTCGTCTCGCACATCGCCTATATGCCGACAGCAGGCGCTGGAGCGCTGAGTCCTTATGTCGGCGCGGTGGTGGATACGGTGCGAATCCTCGCCTCCACCCACACGGCGCAATATCAATACATTCCGGCGCTTGCTCTTCCCACGGGCGACAAGTTGAATCTGCGACTGAACAACCCTCCATCGTTCCGCAATCCCAAGTCGGTGCTCGTCGTCGGATTGCCGCCGGTGGGCCCGTCGCCGCTTCCGCCGCTGCGCCCGGCTGAGCCCAAACAGGTCTTTTGCGCCGAGCAGCCCGATCTGGTTCTCCCCATTGATGGCGCGCCGCTGGTCTTTGCCAGCGAAATGGCGCATAACTTCACGCTTCATCTGAAGACAAGGACCGCGGGCGGAAACGGAATCGACCTCCCCGCCAAGGTAGACCCGACGCGAGGCGGCCTTGTGGTGGATACCCGATCCATTCCGGCGAACTCGCTCAACGGCGATCTGACCGGAACGCTGCACGGCTTCTGGGGCTTCCAGCCCTTTGAAGGACCTACCTTTCAACTGCGCAGTTCTCAAGTCGGCGGCCGATGGATTGTGGCCTCAAAAGATGCCAGCGCATTGATCGTTGGACGGATGGACGAACTTCACCTGCAGTCGGAACAGGCCGCCTGCGTGGAAAGCGTGGCGATTCGCGACGCCCAAGGGGGCAAAGTCGATGCCTCATGGAAGGTGACAAAACCCGACGAACTCGAAGTCCAGGTGCCGCTGCAAAATGCTGTGCCCGGCTCCGTCGTCATGATGATCAAGAAGTACGGAAGGCAGAGTGTGAGCGATGAAATTACGCTGCATACCTATGCCGAGGCAGGCAGCCTCGACACGCTGACGCTTCATGCGGGAGATACGGAAGGCACTCTGAAAGGAACCCGGCTGGATCAGGTGATGGACGTAGATCTGCAGGGCGTTCACTTTGCTCCGGGAGACCTGTCACGTGCGAATCAACAGGATGAGCTGAAGATTGCGACCAAGGATACAGCCGCCGCCGCTACGCTCAAGTCCGGCGATGCGATGCAGGCGAAGGTCACCCTGAAGGACGCGCGCGTGCTGGTACTCAGCACCAAAATTGCTCCGCCGCGCCCTCACGTTAAATTGATCAGTAAAAGCGTGCAGGTCGATCCTTCGCCCACCGCTACAGCGCTGGTCAAGCTCAGCAGCCCCGATGAGGTGCCCCAGGAGTCACGCCTGAGCTTCTTCCTCAAAGCCGTGGTGCCGGAGACGTTTTCGCCGCAGCAGAAGGTGGAAGTGGCTACGCTCGACGAATCGTTTCGCGTGATGCTATCGGTCGCAAACCAGAACCTGACCCTGCAGGACTCCAGCACAGAGCTGGCCGTGCTCGATCCGATGCGGCATCTCGGACCTTCCGCCTTTGGACCACTGAAGATGCGTCCGATCGCCGGCGACGGAACCACCGGGGATTGGCAGCCGCTCGCGAACCTGGTGCGCATCCCTACGCTGAAAGACATTCACTGTGTGGCGGCAGCCACCCGGCAATGCACCATCACCGGAGAGAAGTTGTTTCTTATCGATTCGGTAAGCACCAGTCCGGACTTTACCGATGCCGTTTCGGTTCCGGAAGGATTTGTCGCCCAGACGCTCGTCGTGCCCGCCTCGCACACGCGCACACTGTACCTCAAATTGCGCGATGATCCCTCGGCGGTAGATATCGTCACGTGGCCTGCAACTCCGGCGACTTCGACTCCTGCTACCGCAACACCGCCTGCTTCAGCTCCGGCTGCTGCGCCTCCAGTGACTGCGTCGCCGGCTGCGGCCAGGGTGGCGACACCCGCCGCACAGTAGCCCCCCGGGCCTCACCGCACAAGGCCTCGCCGAACACAAGCCTCACCACACCTGGACCTGCCTCTCACGGCAGGTCCAGACGCTTACTCTGACCATGACAATGGCTCGATGCGGACCGCCGGGAGTCTCTACTTCTTCTCTTCGTGATACTCCTGCTCGGTGTTGATCTCCCAGACGTTGGATTTCTCCGTCACGCCCGCAAGAATGTTGTCCACCGCCGTCTTAGCCGTCAGCATGGAGTGATCCTGATTGTTGTATTTATGCATTCCGTTTCTGCCCACCAGGAACAGGTTCTTATACCCATCTATGTAGTCACGGATCACATCGAAACGGTCATAGGTTCCGAAGTACGCAGGATAGGTTTTGGGAACGCGGACCACATGCCCGTCCAGCACGTCCTCGCGGCGCACCATGCCGATCTTCTCGACTTCGCCGATTGCGAACTTTAGGATCTCGTCGTTCGGCATCCTCCACAGATCGTCCGTCTCATAGCAGAAATACTCCAGCCCGATCCAGGTTGTGGCGGGATCGGCAACCAGATAGGGGCTCCAGTTGTTGAAGATCTGCAACCGGCCCAGCAGAACATCCGGTTCCTGAATGTAGATCCACGTATCCTTCAGCGGAGATCCGTCCGGCTCGGTAACCGCCAGCTTTTTCACCAGCAATCCCACGGTAACGAAGTCGCGGTACATCAACCCATCGCTGACTTCGCGCACCTCATCGGGTACGGGCACATCGAGAGAATGGATGAGGTCGCGTATCGGCATGGTTGAAAAGAAATAATCTCCATCAAACCTTCGCTGCTCCCCTTCCTTGCTGGTCGCCTCCACGGCGATCACCCGATCGCCCTCCGTCACGACCTTATCGACGCGCCAGCCCAGCAGGACAGACCCGCCCTTCTGCCGCACCAGAGAAGCCGCATACTCCCACAACTGGCCCGGGCCGTATTTCGGATAGAGGAACTGCTCTATCAGAGAAGTCTCCGTCCCCTTCTGCGAAATATCTTTCGGACTGCCTTCTCTTGCCGTGCCTTGCAGAGCCTTTTTCAGGAAATGCGCAATCGCGGTCGTCAGAGAAAGTCCTTTGATCCTCTGGGCTCCCCACTCCGCGCTGATCTGGTTGCACGCAATGCCCCACACCTTCTCCGTGTAGGACTTGAAAAATGTGAGATAGAGCTGACGACCGAAGCGGTTGATCAGGAAGTCCTCTAGACTCCGTTCCGGCTTGCGCTGGTGGAACTTGGCCAGTACATAGCTGGCTCCCACCTTCAGCGTGCGAGCCAGGCCAAGACCGCGCAGAGTAGCCGCCGTGAGCGTCACGGGATAATCGAAGAACTTCCGCAGAAAATAGATGCGGCTCTTGCGCGGCCTGACCAGCATCACAAGGTCTTCACTGCCCGCGGCATCTCCCTCCGGCTGTGCGGAGAGGCTGCGCTCCTTGTTCTGGTAATGGAGCATCGTATTCGAGGCTCCATTTGTCTGCACTGGAAGCAGTTCCGCCCACCAGTTCATGACCCAGTCATTCTTGGAGAAGAACCTGTGGCCTCCGATGTCCATGCGGTTGCCCTTGAACTGCACGGTTCGGGAGATCCCCCCAATATCCTGGCTGGCTTCGAGCACAATCGGCTCAATCTCCGACCGCCGTAGAAACTCCAGTGCGGCCGTGAGCCCTGCCGGGCCCGCGCCAATAATGACAGCCTTCTTGCGTGCCATACCTAGTACGACCTGTCCGATCCCTGAGGGTCCAAATCCATGCGTCCTTGCGTGCGCAGATGCACGCCTTTCGAGGTGGTTCTGTGTATATATCTTAAACGGCAGGCGCTTCCGCCACCTCTTCAACGTCCAGCGACATGCCCGCTGCTGCCTGTTCTGCTAGTCTCATTTACAGGAGATTCGAGCTTGGGTTTTAGCGATTTTTGGGGAAATGAACCAACGGTTCGACACCTGCGCGAAGGGATTCGTGCGGGACACATCCCCCCGGCCTTGATCCTCGCCGGCCCCAGGGGCTCAGGAAAATATACTCTCTCCCTGATGCTCGCGCAGGCCATCAACTGCCTGCGCCAGCCGGAATCGGATGGTCTGCCAGACTTCTGCGGGGAATGTGCGAACTGCCTGCGCATCGCGGAAGCACAACCGCTCGATACGCGGATCGAGGAAGCGGTCTCCGCTCGCGAAGAGATGCGCGACGCCGACAAAAAAGAGACGCGCATCCTGATTCAGACACACCCCGACATCCTCGTGGTACCACCGGACCCGCCGCAATTGCTCATCAAGATGGGCCAGGTGCGGCGCGTGATCCACGGCATGTACCGCTTTCCCTCCGACGCCCGGCACGCGATCTACATTTTCACCAGCACAGCATTCATGAAGGAAGCCGCGAACTCCCTGCTGAAGGTTCTGGAGGAGCCCCCTGCGTATGCCAGCATCTTTCTGCTGGCGGAAAACCCCGGCGAGCTGCTGCCGACCATTCGCTCCCGTTCCATCGTCTACCGCCTGGGCGCCCTGCCAACCGAAACGATTGAGGCCCTGCTTGCGCAGCGGCATCCGGAGTGGAAGGCACCCCAGAGAGCGCTCATCGCGCGGCTTGCCGAGGGCGCGGTAGGGCGGGCCCTGGGCTTCGACCTGGCAGGCTACATGGCCAGCCGGCAGGATGCACTGGTCATCGTCAAGAATGCCCTCGCCGAACCCGACCACTCGGCCCTCTTCCGCATGACCGAAACCTACCGCGCAGGTGCCGAGGGCCAGCAAAAGACCGCGGCGCTGCTCCGTGCCCTCGCCAGCCTGCTGGAGGATATGCTGTTGCTTCAGTCCGGCACTGCCGGGTTGGTTCGCAACATCGATCTGCTGCCAGAGCTCACCCGCCTCAGCGCCAGCGTCAGTGTCGGCTGGATCGACGCTGCGGCACGAGGGTTGAACCAGGTGGAGGCTGGAATGCGGCGGAACCTGCTGCGCTCGCTGTCGCTGGATGCCTTTGCGACGGAGCTCGCCTCCTCCTGACGCTGCGGCCCGCGCGGTTACTCCCACTTCGAATTTCCTTCGAGGACTCGCGATTTCTCTGGAGCGGCCGCCAGAGCCGGGATACCATACTCGCAGAAACTCAGAATTAGGAAAGGCAATCCTAGTTTGGAGGGAGAGTCATGCCCGGCCCAGCCTGGCATGAACCCAAACTCGTTCGACTAAGGTGGCATCCAAACACCAGAGTCACAAACTGATTCATTATGCGGAATCCGGCCCCACTCACGTCTCCAGCCGCAAAGGAAATCCGCCCCCTTGTTACCAGCCCGGCTCCTGAGGAGCCGAAAGCCACCTCGCCCGCATCCACGTCTGGAGCCGGGCCACGCAGACTGGTTCGCCCCACCCTGCCGGAGCGCGCTGCCGGCGGCAGACGATTCGTGCGGCGGGAGGAGTCGCCCATGCTGACCCACCAGATGGCGCACGATAACCCCGGCTGGCACGATGCTTCGCACGCAGAAGCCTTTTATTTTCAGAAGCAAATGCAGTCGCAGACGCCGATGGTCTTTGTCCTGGAAGACGGTGAGCGGATTGAGGGCTGCATTGAGTGGTATGACCGCAACGCCATTAAAATACGCAACGCGGGCCGTACGCTCATTTACAAATCCAGTGTGAAGTATCTCTACAAGGCGAGTGAAGCTCAACCCTGAGGCAGTCTACTCGCCTATTTAGCGGCCTTTTGCAATCGGTCGCGGATGGCAACCCCGATGCCTGTCGCCTCCGGCAACGGGCACAGAATCACCGTCACCCCTGCTTCATCCAACTGGCGAAGTCCGGCGAACAAGCGGCGAGCCAACTCCTCTTCGTTCGTCCACTGCCCCCAGCGGTAGACCGCCATCTTCCCCGCATCGACGGAAAAGCCTTCCGGCAGCATAAGACCGATGCGCTCCCCTCTCCAATCGGCGTCGGCTACGGCTGCCGCGAAGTCCTGCCTCTGCTGCTGTCCGGTGCCGCCGACCAGCACCAGCCGGGCATGTGGCGCGTAGTGTCGCAACCCCACCCCGGGAGAGGGCAGAGATTCGGGTTCGCCAGCAGCCGCTACGGGTTCAAAGAGCGTTGTTCCCGGGCATAGCTCGCGGATCTGCTCCAGCGTAACCACTCCTGGCCGATAGATGACCGGGGGATCCTCGCATACATCGATCACCGTGGACTCCAGGCCATGAATCGCCTCCCCCGAGTCCAGCACAGCGTCGATGCGGCCCTCCAGGTCGTCCAGAACATGCTGCGCCGTAGTGGGACTGGTATGTCCAAAGGAGTTTGCGCTCGGCGCGGCGATGGGTACACCGGCGAGGCGGATCAACTCCAGCGCAACGGGATGAGAAGGCATGCGCACGCCAACCCGCTCCCGCCCAGCCGTCACCAGCGCGGGAATCTCCCCGGCGCGCGGCACCAGCAGCGTGAGCGGCCCGGGCCAGAAGGAGCGCCGCAGACGATCGGCCGCATCCGGGAGGCTACCCGCCACACGTCGCAGCATAGCCTCATCGCAGACATGGACAATCAGTGGATCCCACCGGGGGCGCTGCTTGGCGACAAAGATCGCGGTGACTGCCGAGGCGTCCAATGCGTTGCCGCCCAACCCGTAGACTGTCTCCGTGGGAAACGCGACAGTTCCACCACCACGCAGGATGGAGGCAGCCTTCTGCAAGGATGATTGTGACAATTCCGAATGCAGGTCGCTGGCATCGACCGCCAATCGCAGAGTTTTCATCTATTCTGGCTTTCGCGCGTTCAAAGTCGTTCTATCTATTATGCCCCGGCGCTCTATCATGCCCCCGCGCCGCTGTTCCGGATTGGCCCGGTGACATTCCCCTGCCGCTCTTCCTGACATATACTCGCCCCTATGCAATCGATTGAAACAGAGGTCAAGTTCCGGGTCGCAGACAGCGAGGCCCTTGAAGCAAAGCTGGCGGCGCTGGAATTCCACAAGGTGACGGCACGCACCTTTGAGCGCAACGTGCTCTATGACACGCCCGATCGCAAATTGCGGTCCAATGGCGAAATCCTCAGAATCCGCGAGTATGGACCCAAGTGGGTCGTGACCAATAAACGCTTGCCGCCAAACAACTCTCCCGAAGCTCGCCACAAGCAGCGCATCGAAATCGAAACCGAGGTGGAGGATGGCGAAGCTATTGCCGCAATCCTGGAGCACCTGGGCCTGCAGGCAGCCTTCACCTACGAAAAATGGCGGGCAGAGTGGGCCGATGACAGGGGACACTGCGTGCTCGACGAGACGCCCATCGGCGTCTTTGCCGAGTTGGAAGGCCCAGCCGACTGGATCGACGCCACAGCAACAAAATTGGGGATCGACCTGAGCCAACTGCTGACGCTGAGCTACGGACGCCTCTTCGACGTGTGGAAGGAGCAGACTGGCAGCAAGGCCAACGACCTGACCTTCGCTGCGATACAAGGTAAAGACGTGCACAAAGACGCGCGCTAGCCAAAAACAGAGGGCCTGTCAGCGATTGCTGGCAGGCCCTCTGCAGTCTTAGGGTACCAGGGAGATTAAGCGTCCACTCCATGGCACTTTTTATATTTCTTGCCGGAGCCGCAGGGGCAGGGATCATTCCGCCCAACCTTTTCTCCGGAGCGGCGTTGGGCTACTTCCCCCGTCGTTCCCCCACCTGCCTGCCGAGCCGCCTCCAGTTCGCGTTTCTTCTTGCGCTCAAACTCCTGTTCAAGCTGGTCGATCGTCGTCGAGTGTTGCCGTACCGGCACTGGAATTTCCTGCACCGGTTCCGGCGGCGCGGCGCCATGACCGTTCAACGTGAGCTGCTGCTCGTCCAGCGTGCGCGGTTGCGGCACCTCAGTCACCGGCTGACCGTCTGAACCCACGATCTGCATCAGGAAGAGATAGCGGACCGTGTCCTCCTGAAAGCGCGTCATCATGGCTTCAAACATATCGAAGGACTCCCGCTTGTAGGCAACCAGCGGATCCTGCTGCCCGTAGCCCCGCAGCCCGATGCCCTCCTTCAGGTGATCCATGGCCAGCAGGTGGTCTTTCCACAGGCCGTCGAGAACGCTCAACATCACCATGCGCTCGTGGAAGCGCATCCCCTCCTCGCCAAGGATTCGCTCCTTGCTCTCGTACTTTGCCTTGAGTCTGTCGAAGAGCGCATCCCCAAGCTCGTGGCGGCTTAGCTCCGCTGCCTTTACGCCTTCGGCTACCGGGTCCAGTCCGAACTGCTCGATGAGCTTTGTCTTCAGCGCATTCAGATCCCATTGATCCGGGTGCACATTTTCCGGCGCATTGGCGTCGAGAATCGCACTGAGTGTTCCGGCGGTGTAGTCCTCGAGGATGAGTTCCTTCTGTTCGATGTTCTCCAGCAGCTGTTTCCTCAGCCCATAGACGGCTTCGCGCTGCTTGTTCATCACATCGTCGTACTCGAGCACGTGTTTGCGCGACTCAAAGTTCTGCGCTTCCACGGCCTTTTGCGCCGCTTCGATGCGCCGCGAGATCAGGCCCGACTCGATCGGTACGCCTTCCTCCATCCCGAGCCGCTGCAGCAAGGTGGAGACCCATTCCTTGGCGAAGATGCGCATCAGGTCATCTTCGAGCGAGAGATAGAAGCGGGAGGCTCCGGGATCGCCCTGACGGCCTGCGCGGCCACGCAACTGGTTGTCGATCCGTCGCGACTCGTGCCGTTCCGTGCCCAGGATGAAAAGCCCGCCTGCTGCAACCACGGCATTGTGATCTTCTGCGGCGGCAGCAGCGTGTTGCGCCAGGGTGTTGTCCCAGTTTTCCTGTGAGGTCTCGAACTCCTGCCCCTGATAGTAGAAGCGTGTCATTCCCGGTCCGGCGCTGGGAGAGATTGCGCCCTCACCGGCGCTGACAGCGCGTGCCTGACCCTTTTTCACCAGCTGCTGCCTCGCCATGAACTCCGGATTGCCGCCCAGCAGAATATCCGTTCCGCGGCCTGCCATGTTGGTGGCAATGGTGACCATGCCGAGGCGTCCGGCCTGGGCCACAATCTCTGCCTCGCGCTCGTGGTACTTGGCGTTCAACACGACATGCTTGACGCCCTTGCGCTGCAGAATTCCGGAGAGTATCTCCGATTTCTCGATGGAGGTTGTGCCCACCAGAACCGGCTGCTTCTTCTCATGCAGCTCCGCGATCTGATCCGCGACGGCATGATACTTTTCCTTCTCCGTGCGGTACACAACGTCGGGGTTCTCCACCCGCTGCATGATCTTGTTGGTGGGGATCACAACGATCTCGAGCTTGTAAATCTTGTCGAACTCCGCGGCTTCCGTCTCTGCCGTGCCCGTCATGCCGGAGAGCTTCGAATAGAGGCGGAAGTAGTTCTGGAAGGTGATGGTCGCGAGCGTCTGATCTTCGCGACGAATGTTCACGCCCTCCTTCGCCTCGATAGCCTGGTGCAACCCATCGGACCAGCGGCGTCCAGGCATCAGGCGTCCGGTAAACTCGTCCACGATGATGACTTCACCATCTTTGACGACGTAGTTCACATCAACCTTGTAGAGCGCGTGCGCTTTAATGGCGGTCTCTACGTGGTGCTTCAGCTCCCAGTTCTCCACCTCGGCAATGTTGCCGATCCCGAGCAGCTTCTCGATCTTTTCCCAACCCTCATCGGTCACGCTGATCGTGCGATGCTTCTCATCCATGACATAATCGCCGGTCAGGATCTTCTCTTCGCCACGCGTAATCTCTTCGCCTGCCTCAAGCGATGGAATGATGCGATTGACGCGGACGTACTTGTCTGTTGTCTGATCCGTCGGCCCGCTGATGATCAGCGGCGTACGCGCCTCGTCAATCAGGATGGAATCCACTTCGTCGACGATGCAGTAGTAGTGCCCGCGCTGCACGCAGTCCTTCAGCTCGAACTTCATGTTGTCGCGCAGGTAGTCGAAGCCGAATTCGTTGTTTGTGCCGTAGGTAATGTCGGCGGCATATGCCTCACGCCGCTGGGCATCGTCCAGATCGTGCACGATAACGCCAACCGTAAGGCCAAGAAACTCATAGATCTTGCCCATCCATTCGGCGTCGCGCTTGGCCAGATAGTCGTTCACGGTAACCACGTGAACTCCATGGCCTGCCAGCGCGTTCAGGTAGCACGGTAGAGTTGCCACCAGCGTTTTGCCTTCGCCCGTCTTCATCTCGGCGATGTTGCCCTGGTGCAGCACAATGCCGCCAATGATCTGCACATCGAAGTGGCGCATTTTGAGCACGCGCCGGCCCGCCTCGCGCACAACCGCGAAGGCCTCCGGCAGAATCTCATCGAGCACCTGCTTCTCCGCTTCCTTGCGTTCGGTCGCGTCCTCAATGCCCTCGAGCCGCGCTTTGATCCTCGTGCGGAACTCCTCCGTCTTGGCGCGAAGCTGCGCGTCGGTGAGAGGTTCCACGGAGGGCTCCAGCGCGTTGACCTCGTTCACCACGGGGAGAAGCCGCTTGACGGCGCGCTCGTTGCTGGTTCCGAAAACTTTTGTCAGTACACTGCCGATCAATGGATGAGTCCTTTGCGATGGCGTCTCTTGCTACTTGCGCCCAGGTCCAAGGTCGGGCGCACGCTCTGCTGACGCTATACCTAATCTAGTTTAGTGCACCGGGCCATTTGCTGCTGCCTCCGGACAGCAGTTGGCTACCGCGCCCGGCTCAAACCTGCAGAAACTCCCCTATTTTCAGCATTCCCCGTGAGTTAGCCCAAGTCCCCCCTACTTGGCTCGGGGGTGGGTGCGGTCATAAACCGCGGTGATCTGGTTGGTGGTGAGCTGCGTGTAGCGCTGCGTGGTGGAAAGCCGCGCGTGGCCCATCAATTCCTGAATGGCCCGCAGATCCGCCCCCTCCTCCAGCATGTGGGTGCCAAAGGCGTGGCGCAGGGTATGGGGATGGACCTCGGCAGGCAACCCCTGGGCGATCGCCAACCGCTTGACAATGCGCTGCACGCTCCTCGTGGTCAAGCGTCCGCTGCCGCGCAGGTCAATTCCCAGCAGCAGCGCATCCGTCGTCTTTTTGGCCGCATCAAGCCTCGCCTCCCGCAACGGTAGATAGGCGCGCACGGCCTCCGCGGCCACATCGCCCAACGGCACGTAGCGCTCCTTTCGCCCCTTGCCCCGAACCAGGATCGCGTCATTAGCCCAGTGGACATCGCTGAGATTGATGCCTACAAGTTCTGCATTTCGGATGCCGCAGCCGTATAGAAGCTCGAAGATCACGCGGTCGCGCTCGGGCCAGGCGGCCGCCTCGGCTCCGATGTGGTCGGCAGCGCGGTTCATCTGCTCAATGTTCGGCACACGGGGCAGATGCCGCGGCAACTTCGGCGTGGCAACCAGCGCGGCGGGATTCTGCTCCACCAATCCTCGCTTTGCTAGCCAGCGAAACCATGCGCGAACCGCCGCCAGCGCCCGCGCCACCGAAGCCTTCGACAAACCACGGTCGTAGAGCGTGCCCAGATAGGCGCGAATTTGCGGATGCTCGACGTTGCGCATCTCTCGCGCACCATGCTCCTGCAGATAATCCGCGAAGGAATGGAGCTCCCGTCCGTATGCGCGCAGCGTGTGTGCGGATACGTTACGCTCGTACGCCAACGCGGAGAGAAACTCGCCCACCAGCGAGGATGCTTTGGAATCCGTGGTCATTGCGTTGTCCCATCAGAGGGAGGGAGTCGCCGCGCCCGGGGGTGGTGCTCACGATGAACCGCCTTCAGGCGACTGAGCGCCACGTGCGTGTACACCTGCGTGGTGGCGATGTCGGCGTGGCCCAGCAAGGTCTGCACCGTGCGAAGGTCGGCTCCGTGCTCCACCATGTGCGTGGCGCAGCTATGACGCAGCATGTGCGGACTGGCATGCGAATCGGCAGCCTTCACCATGTGCCAGATCCATTGCCGCGTCAGCCCCTGCCCGCGTACGGAGAGAAAAAGACGCGTAGCATCCGGCTTGCGGCTGCCACGCACCAATTCCGGGCGCCCCTGTTCGAGATACACCTTCAGCGCCCGGACGGCTGCGACTCCTATGGGCACCACGCGCTCCTTGTCTCCTTTGCCCCGCACCAGAACCCGTCCCTCTTCCAGCGACACATCCTCCACCCGCAGATCGGTCAGCTCCGAAACGCGGAGGCCGGCGGCATACAGGAGTTCGAGAATCGCGTCGTCGCGCAGCGCCACGCCGTCCCTTTGTGGATGGGCCGCGGCCAGCGCAGCATGGTCCAGCATGGTGCTGATCTCCGACTCGGCAAGCGATTTTGGCAGCACCTTCCAGGTGGAGGGCGACTCCAGGTTCACCGTCGGATCGTGGCTGATTCGCTTATCGAGCAACATCCATCGATAGAAGCCACGCAGGCAGGAGAGCTTACGCGCCGCGGAACGCGATTCCACGCCGTGCTTTTTCAGGTGTTCGAGGAACCCCATGACATCGCCCTGCCGGGCCGCTGCCAGCGTCGCGTTCGAGGACTCGAGAAACTCGCAAAACATCGTCAAATCCCGCTCATAGGCCTCGCAGGTGAGCGGCCGCAGTCCTTTGTCCACGCGCAGAAAGTTAAGGTACTCGCGAAGGAGCACGGGATTGCGCGCGTCCGGATTGCTTCCGCTGGCCACAACGTCATTATCTCTGCGGCGTGGTTGCCGTGCGGCAGGACCACGCTGATGGAACCAAGTTACTCAATGCAGGCGCGCTCTCTGCCCCGCCGCCGGCGATCGCTGCACGTGGAGGTGCCGCAACTCCTATAATCAGAAACATTCCAGATGATGGACAGAACGCAACACGGCCCCCACTTCGAGCAACTCCTCGGCAGCAGCCGCAGCGCGATGGACTGGGAACGGATCCGCGAAGAGACCGAAGGCAAAACGATCCTCATTACCGGGGCAGGCGGCTCTATCGGCTCAGAGCTGTGCGAGGCGATACTGCAACTTCGGCCTCGGCGCCTGCTGCTGCTGGAGCTCTCCGAGCATGCGCTATACCGCGTCACCATGCGCCTTTCGCAACTGGCGGAGTCACAACGACGGCCGCCCGAGTTCGTTCCCATCCTTGGCAGCATCGGCGATTCGCGGCTGCTCTACCATCACTTCGCGCATTTTCGGCCAGACGTCCTCTATCACGCGGCGGCTTTCAAGCACGTCCCTTTAATGGAGCAGAATCGCTTTGCAGCGGTCGCGAACAATGCCGTGGGCACGCATGCGCTGGCGGCTGCTGCGGCGCGCTGCGGCGTGGAAAAACTAATCCTTATCTCCACCGATAAGGCGGTCAATCCAATCTCGGTGATGGGCGCGTCGAAGCGCGTGGCAGAGCTTGTCCTGCTCAACAGGAATACGCCCCGCACCCACATGATCTCCATTCGTCTTGGAAACGTGCTGGGCTCGCAGGGCAGCGTTGCGCCGCTCTTTGAAAAACAGATCGAGCGCGGAGGCCCAATTACCGTAACCCATCCCGAGGTGCGCCGCTACTTCGTCACGCTGCCGCAGGCAGTGAACAGGATTCTCGAAGCAGCTGTTCTCGATCGAGCCGGAAAGATCCTTGTACCGGAGATGGGCGAGCCGATACGGATTCTCGACCTGGCGCAAACAATGATCGAACGCGCAGGCAAGACGGGCATCCGCATTCTCTATACCGGTCTGCGTCCCGGCGATAAGATGGTCGAGGAACTGATGACTGCCGAGGAACATTCGACCGCTCTCAAAGAGGGAGAATTCAGCGTCCTCAGCGGACCGGCTCTCTCGCAGGAACTGCTGGCTGACACCATCCACGAACTGCAACGCGCCACGGAAGACTACGACGAAGACCGGCTGATAGCGGCTCTTCGCCAATTGGTTCCCGAATATAACTCCACCGTGGAAGCACTTCGATAACTTCCCTATGAAACGAACGATTGCGGTAGTAACGACTTCGCGTGCCGACTATAGCCATCTGTACTGGCCGATGCACGACCTGCGCGCGCACCCGGATGTTGACCTCAAGGTCATCGCGCTGGGGTCGCACCTCTCTCCCGAGTTTGGTATGACTATCCGCGAGATCGAGAGGGATGGCTTCCCCATCGCAGGACGCATTGAGTGCCTGCTTAGCTCGGATACCGATGTAGGCATGGCGAAGACGATTGGCCTGGCGACACTGAGCCTGGCCGACCTGCTGGGTACGATGCGGCCCGACCTGCTTCTTCTTATTGCGGATCGCTACGAGATGCTTGCTCCCGCCGCCGTTGCTCTTGCACTACGAATTCCTGTCGCGCACATCGAGGGTGGAGAGATCAGTGAAGGCGCTATCGATGATGCGGTGCGCAACGCCCTCACCAAGATGAGCCATATCCACTTCACATCCACCTATGGAGCGCGTGCCCGCGTTCTTTCCATGGGAGAGGAAGAGTGGCGCGTGCAGCGTGCAGGAGCGCCTTCGCTCGACCACCTCACACGCCAGAAGCTCTATTCGCGCCAGGCGCTGGAGCAGCGGCTGGAGGTGAATCTGGCGCAGCCGACGCTGCTCGTCGCCTATCATCCGGTAACGATCCTGCGCGATACCACGGTAGAAGCGGATGCGCTGTTCGAAGCACTGGCGTCGATCGAGGGGCAGATTCTGTTCTGCTATCCCAATGCGGACGCTGGCAGCCGCCTTCTCATTGAGCGCACTCATGACTTCCTTCGCCATCGTGGACAGGGAAAGGTCTTCACCAACATGGATGCCCTTACCTACTGGAGCCTGTTACGCCACGTGGATGCGCTGGTGGGCAACTCGAGCAGCGGCATCATGGAGACTGCCTCCTTTGCTCTTCCTACGGTCAATGTGGGGATGAGGCAACAGGGACGCGAGCGTGCGCGCAACGTGATCGATGCCGCACCGGACGCTGGCTCCATTCGAGAGGCAATCCTCCAGGCACGCAGCCTGGCCTTTCGTAACTCTCTCGATGGCATGACGAATCCGTATGGCGAAGGAACAGCCTCGCGCAGGATTGTCGAGGTGCTCACTACTGTGCCACTAGGCCCCACCTTGCTGGTGAAGCATGCGCCGGAACGAGCGCTATGAGGGAGATTCCTCTTTCTGCGCCGGACATCACCGAAGCGGAGATCGATGCGGTGGTGAAAGTGCTTCGCAGCCCGCGCCTGAGCCTGGGTCCTGTGCTGGCCGAGTTTGAGCGCAGCACCGCGGAGTATGTCGATGCGGCCTATGCGGTAGCGGTAAACTCCGGCACCAGCGCATTGCACCTGGCCATGCTTGCGCTTGGGATTGCCCCGGAAGATGAAGTCATCGTTCCGTCGTTCAGCTTTGTCGCGGTGGCCAACGTAGTTCGCTATGTCGGCGCCAAGCCGGTCTTTGCCGACATCGATCCCATAACCCTCAATCTCGATCCTGCAAAGGTGGAAGCGGCGATCACCCCTCGAACCCGGGCGATTCTTGTGGTGCATACCTTCGGCGTGCCCGCCGAGATGACGGCCATCCTCGATATTGCCCGACGCCATCACCTCCGCGTCATCGAAGATGCATGCGAGGCCCTGGGTGCGGAGTACGGCGGCAAGAAGGTCGGTCCACTGGGCGATGCCGGCGTCTTTGCCTTCTATCCCAACAAGCAGATCACGACGGGCGAAGGCGGAATGCTGGTGACGAACAACGGCGAGATTGCGACAGCGGCACGGGCGTTGCGCAACCAGGGGCGGCGCGACTCCGACGACTGGTTCCAACATAGCGAGGTCGGCTACAACTACCGCATCTCCGAGATGAACTGTGCGCTCGGAGTGGAACAGATGAAGCGGATCGAGACGATCCTTGCGCGGCGCGAGCAGGTTGCGTCGCAGTATCGGCAGCGCCTTGCGGCAGACTCCCGGTTGATTCTGCCTGCTGCTGCACCAGCAAACCAACGGGCAAACCGAGCGGCAAACCAAAGGATCAGTTGGTTCGTCTATGTACTGCGCCTCAGTCCGCAGTTTACCCACGCGGACCGCGATGGAGTCATGAAAGATCTGGCCGCGGATGGCATTGCGTCCGGGCGCTACTTCGCTCCGATCCACCTCCAGCCGGCCTACCGATCCTTTCGCAATTGCAGCGCCAGCCTCGCGGTCACAGAGTCGGAGTCAGCCCGCTGCATCGCGCTTCCCTTCTACAACCGGATTACTGAAGATGACGTGGAGCGCGTATGCGACAGCCTGTTGCGCTCCCTGGATCGACGGCCCCAGCTCTCCCGCTAGCTTGCTGCCTCCGCGTGATCCAGCATCGCCCGTGCCTGCTCCAGGTCAGTCTCCTCGGGAATCGGCTTGAAGTCTGAACGGATCTCGGTCTGACTCTTGCTGACGGTCTTGAAGAAAATGACGCGGCCCGTCACATGGACATCGATCAAGGCGCTCTTCCAGTGGGTCTCGCTCACCTGCTGCCGTTTCAACTCAAAGGTTCCGCCCTTCTCCACGTGGCCAAGCAACCCGTAGCCAAAATCGACGCGATCGAGAATTGAGCCCTTTAGATGCACCAATCGCTTCTGTTGCGTGTCGATCCAGAGCGTTCCGCCAAGAGCGTGGAAGATGCGTGCCTCATACGTTGGAGGATTAAAGGCGGGGTTTGGCCGGAACTTCAACCGCTCGAGACCGCCGTCCATACCGTCGAACTCGAAGAGAAAGGCATCAGGCATTAACTTCATCAGGCGCTCGAGCCGATCTTCGTCCTCCTGATAGTGCTGCTTGACGCGTGCCCGCTCGACGCGATCCTTCAGAAGGCGTGTGAGCCGCTCTTCCTCCAGCCGCTGCTCGTCGGCAGTGAGGGGCTTGCCATTTCTCTTCAGAATGCGGCTGATAGGGCCATCCTTGGTATCTATCTGGACCGCCGAGAAGCTCTCTGCCGCTACTTGTTTTTCGACGTGGTACTGCCAAAATGTCTCTCTCTGGCGATCCTGCAGTTCGTTGTAGACCACGTCTTTTATCAGGTCGTGTGGGGATTGGACAAGGACCGCATCCGAGGCAAAAGCCGTCAGGGTTGCAACGAGCAACACGCAAACAGCGAGACAGGAAAACAAGAGCCGCGATTTCATCCCTATTAGCATCTCATCTCTTTAAGATGCACATCATGTACAACGCGAGAATCCATAATCTAACCTGTTGAAACCAGCCGCATAAACCCGCTTGCTAGAATATGCAGATGATCGAAGAGCTGGAATTCCGGCGCCACGCCGATAAGGCCATTGAATCCCTGACGAAGAGCCTCTTCGCCGCCGAAGAACAGGTTGGCTTTGAAGTCGATGAGCAAAACGGCGTCCTGAACATCGTCTTCGAGGATCCTGCCGGAAAGTTCGTAATCACGCCCAACGCACCCGTCCAGCAGATTTGGATCTCGGCCCTTTCGACCAGCTTCAAGCTGGATTGGAATGGAGCCAGCGGTACATTCATCCTGCCCAAGACGGGCGAGGCGCTGAAACCACTGATTGCCCGGTTGATCAGCGAACACATGGGAATCGAACCCGTTTCCTTGCCCTGATACGCGATGCGCAAGACAATCTCGGTCGCGATCATCACGAAAAACGAAGAGGCCAATCTCGCACGAACCCTCGAAAGCGTGCGATGGGCAGATGAGCGGATCGTCGTCGACTCCGGCTCGACCGACCACACGGTGGAGATTGCCCGCGACCACGGTGCAAAGGTTTTTCTGGAAGAGTGGAAGGGATTTGCCGGACAGAAAAATTCGGCAATCGCAAAGTGTACCGGCGAGTTGGTGCTTTCGCTGGATGCGGACGAAGAAGTAAGCGCGGAGCTGGCGACTGAGATTCAAGCGATGCTCTCGGGCGATGCACCCGGCCGGGCGTACTCTGTTCCACGCCGCAATCACTTCCTTGGCCGCTGGATCCGGTATGGCGGCTATTTCCCGGACCGCAAGCTGCGCCTCTTTCCACGCGGTGCCTGCGTCTTTGAAGAGCGCACCGTGCATGAATCCATGCAATTGGCCGGCAATATCGCGCTCGACGCCTCCTCGCTGCAGGGGAGCCTCTACCACCATAGCTATCCCACGCTCGAGGACTACATCGAGCACATGAACCGCTACAGCAGTTTGGGCGCCGAGATGGCCAGCTCTGCGGGAAAAGCCAGCCGGAGCCTGCCCGCCTTTGTGAACCATGTGCTGCTGAACCCGGCGGCCACGTTCGCCTACAACTACCTCTTTCGCCTGGGCTTTCTGGATGGCCGCGAGGGCCTCCTGTTGCACCTCTATCACTCCGCCTACATCAGTTGGAAGTACGCCAAGGCCTGGCAAATCTCCCGAAAGTCCGGTAGTGACTCAGCTTGAACCGAAAATCCTGGGCGCTTGCCGTATCTGTGTGTTGCGGCCTATGCTGAGGTGGATTTTCGGCAGGCGGTCTGCTCCTTTCGCGAATTGGCCAAATGCAGACGAGGAATACCATGGCGCATGGCACATCGGATCGGTCGCGCGGCAAACAGGCTGCCGAGAATGTATCCGTTGCGCCTGACCACTCCCCCGGCGTGAAAGAGTGGACTGCGAACACGCTGGATCCTGCTCTCGCGCGGTCTCCAGAGCGGCCCATTGGGGCGGCAACCGGCATCAACGTGGACGCGCAGGGCCATGCGCGATTCACCACCATCTCCGGGCAGCCGGTGCAACGCCTCTACACGGAAGCAGACCTGCCGGCAGATTGGTCCAGTGCGCAATCCAAATATCTGGGGCTGCCGGGAGAACCGCCGTATACCCGAGGCATTCATCCTGCGGGCTATCGGGGCAAGCTGTGGACGATGCGACAGTTTTCCGGCTTCGCATCTCCGGAAGAGACCAATCTCCGTTACAAATATCTGCTGGAGAATGGGGGCAGCGGGCTCTCCGTGGCCTTCGACCTGCCAACGCTGATGGGCCGCGACTCCGACGATCCGCAGAGCGAGGGCGAGGTAGGTAAATGCGGAGTCGCCATCGATTCGCTGGAAGACATGGAGATCCTCTTCGACGGCATCGATCTTGAAAAGATCACGGTTTCGATGACCATCAACTCGCCCGCCAGCGTCCTATGGGCGATGTACCTGGTGGTTGCGGAGAAGCAGGGTGCGGACTGGGACAACATCTCCGGGACACTGCAGAACGATATTTTGAAGGAGTACATCGCGCAGAAGGAGTACATCTTTCCGCCGGCGCCATCGATGCGGCTGGTGGTGGATACGCTGGAGTTTGGCGCGCGCTTCACGCCGCGATTCAATCCCATCTCGATCTCCGGATACCACATTCGCGAGGCCGGCTCGACGGCGCTGCAGGAGCTTGCCTTTACGCTGTATGACGGCGTGGAGTACGTGGAATGGGCGCTGCGCCGCGGCCTCCTGGTTGACGATTTTGCGCCCCGGCTCAGCTTCTTCTTCAATTCGCACAACGACTTCTTCGAGGAAATAGCCAAGTTCCGGGCGGCCCGCAAGCTCTGGCACAGGTTGATGACGGAGCGCTTCCATGCGAAGAATCCGCGCTCCTGGTGGATGCGCTTCCATACCCAGACGGCCGGAGTCTCGCTGACGGCGCAGCAGCCCAAGAACAATATCGCGAGGGTTGCTCTGCAAGCACTGGCAGCGGTGCTCGGCGGCACGCAGTCACTGCACACGGATGCCTTTGACGAAGCGCTCGCCCTGCCCACAGAAAACGCGGCGCGCATCGCGCTGCGTACGCAGCAGATTCTTGCCTACGAATCCGGTGTGGCGGCCACCGCTGATCCGCTGGGGGGCTCGTATTTTCTGGAGAGGCTGACGCTGGATATGGAGAAGGGGGCGCTCGACCTCTTCGACAGGCTGGACGAGATGGGCGGCATGGTGAAGGCTATCGAACAGGGGTTCCCGCAGAAGGAAATTGCCGAGGCCAGCTACCAGTACCAGCGCGCGGTTGAGGCAGGAGAAAAGATCATCGTCGGAGTGAACGATTACCTGGTGGACGAGCCGCCGCAGCCGATCCTGTATATCGGCGAGGAGGTGCGCGAGGCGCAGACCGCGAAGCTGAAGAATCTGCGAATGAAGCGCTCCAATGAATCCGTGGAGCGCACCCTGGATGCGCTTTGCCGCACGCTGGAGGAGCAGCCACAATCCGCACGAGAAACAATCTCCGCGGCCAACACCATGCCTGCCATACTTGAATGCGTGCGCGCCTACGCTACTGTAGGCGAAATATGTAGCGCGATGCGCAAAGTTTTAGGGACTTATGAAGAGGTCTCGATCGCCTAAGGTTTTCAAGCGGGCAACGGAACAGTAAGATACCCTATCCATTGACCGGAAAGATCGTCCATGGCTAAGAAAAGCGATTCTCTTAAAACAAAGCGTTCCCCCAGGAAAACATCCGCGAAACAGAAGCCCGCAGCAGAGAAGAAGACTGGGCACGTCAACCTGCGCACATTGGCGGCCTACCTTGATCTGTCGCAAACAACTGTATCCCTGGTCCTGAACGACTCGCCCGCGGCAAAGTCCATTCCCCAGGAGACGCAGCAGCGGGTGATGGATGCGGCGCGGGAGCTGAAGTATCGGCCCAACTATTTTGCCCGGTCCCTGCGCAAGAGCCGCAGCATGTCGGTGGGCGTTATCGCCCCGGATCTGAGCGAAGGCTACTTTACCCTGGTGATGAGCGGGGTGGAGCAATATCTGATCCGCTCCCACTATTTCTACTTCACGGCCAGCCACTACTGGCATCCAGATCTGATCGCGGAGTATCCACGGATGCTGCTGGAGCGGGCGGTGGATGGCTTTCTTCTACTCAACACGCCGGTGGAATTCGAGCAATCGTCCGTGCCCGTGGTTGCCATCTCCGCGCACCGCAAGGTAGCTGGCGTTACCAATATCGTGCTGGATCACAACCGTGCGGCTGCCCTTGCGCTACGGTATCTTTACGAACTGGGCCATCGCAGGATTGCGTTCATGCGCGGACCGGAGTGCATTGTTGACTCGGACTTTCGCTGGAGCGGCATCATTGCGGTTAGCCGCGAGCTTGGGCTCCCAGTGCTGCCCGAGTTGACCACACGCCTCTCGATGAGCAGTTTTTCGCCAGAGCTTGGCTATCTGCCAATGAAGGAGATGCTGAGCCGCAACCTCGACTTCACCGCCGTGTTTTGCTTCAACGATATTGCGGCGATTGGCGCAATACGCGCCATTCAGGATGCGGGACTGCGAGTGCCGGAGGATATCTCAGTGATTGGCTTCGACGATATCGTGAGCGCGGCATATTACCGTCCCAGCCTGACGACCGTACGCCAGCCCCTGCGCGAGATGGGAACCACCGGCGCCGAACTGCTGCTGGAACGCATCGCCCATCCTGAGAAGCCCTATCCGAGCGAGATCGTCATGCAGCCAGAGCTGATTGTGCGCGAATCCACTGGGCCAGCCGCGGAGAACGCCAGGCGCAGCTAGCAGGTTGCGTTCAAGAGAAAAGGCTGCAGGAGTAGTCCTGCAGCCTGGAATGCGCGCGCGAGGAAATTTCAGCTCTCGAGAATCTGCAGGTCCAGAGGAACTTCTCGCAGGCAATCCATCTTCGCAATGCGGGCAAAAGCCTTCTTGAGGGCGGAGCTACCGCATGGCTCCACCGTAACGACAAATGGAAGATTGTGCTTGGGATGGCCCGGCTTCTGCAGAATTGCGTCGATGTTCACTTCGAACTCGGCGAGGCTCGCTGCAATCTCCGAGATGATGCCGGGACGGTCATCCACCACAAAGCGGATGTAATGCGGCACCACGAATTCTCCTCCCACTGTAGCCTTACGGCTGGGCAGGTCCACCAGGCTCGATCCGTGAACAATCGACAGCAGATCCGATACAACGGCCACAGCGGTCGGGTGCCCGCCAGCGCCATGGCCGGAGAAGACGACATCCCCACCAAACTGTCCGCTGGCAATCACCATGTTCTCGGTTCCGCGCGACCATGCCAGAGGCGAACTGCGCGGCACCAGCATGGGACCAACCGTAGCCACTACACCCTCCTCGTGCAACTGCCCGCGGGAGATCTGGCGAATGGTGCAGCCCAGGTCTCGGGCATAAGTGAAATCAATCGCGGAGACATCGGTAATCGAGCGGCATGGCACCTCTTCCGGGTGCACATCGGCCCGCATCGCAAGCCGCATCAGGATCACCAGCTTGGCCCGTGCATCGTAGCCAGCAACATCCTCGGTGGGATTGGCCTCCGCATACCCCAGCGCCTGCGCCTCGGAGAGTACGGGGTGGAACTCCGCCCCTTCCTCCATCTTGCTGAGGATGAAGTTGCAGGTGCCGTTCAAGATGCCCTGCAATTGCGTAAGACGATCGCCCGCGAGTCCATACTGCAGGCCGGGAATGACCGGAATACCTCCTGCAACTGCCGCGCCATAGAGCAGATGACAGCCGCGTGCGCTGGCCAGCTTCTCCAATGCTACGCCATGGTGCGCGATGAGCTGCTTATTCGCCGTGACTACGGATTTGCCTGCCGTCAGCGCCTTGCGCACCCACTCCCCTGCAGGATCGAGGCCACCAGCCAGCTCGACGACCACATCCGCACCGGAGGCCAGCACATCCTGGAAATCCTCGGTCCACTGCACCGAATGCGGCACCCACGGCACGCGTTTCCGCGCTACGCCGCGGTTGAAGATGTGCGTTAGCTCCAGGCCCTTGGGCTTCAATTCGCATAGAATCTTCGCCACGGAAGCGCCAACTGTGCCAAAGCCGAGAATCGCGATTTTGAGGCTGCCGGAGCTGCGCGTGTGGCCGGTTGGCAGGTGCGTGATCTTCTTCTCTGCGGGCGGATTCTTTTCTATGGGCGGATTCTTCGTCATGCCGGCTAAGGGTCTCCTGGGAACAGTCTGCTAGTGTGATGATACCTGCCGAGAGCTAAATCGCAGAATCTCACTGTGATGTTTACAGAACCCGGAAGAGCCCAGGCATCTTCTCCCCTGCCTTGCCCAGCAGGATTTGCGTGAATGCCTTTGCATTCATTGGCTCCTCCGGGCCGACATAATACGTGCGGACCGGGTCTCCGGAGCGCATGTTCGCCCAATGGACAAAGCTCGCCGCGGGATATACCGCACCGGACGTACCGACGACCAGCAAAATGGAGCAGCGGTCAATCTCCTGCTGAATGCGCGCCATCTCCAGCGGAATCTCTCCAAACCAGACGATGTGAGGCCGCAGCCGGGCACCGCACGCGCACCGGGGAATCTCGCCTAGCGATTCGTAACAATTATGGTCTGCAATAACTGGGGCACCACACTCCGCCTCGCATCGCGACTGGAAGAGCTCACCGTGCATGTGCACCATATTCTGCGAACCGGCGCGTTCATGCAGGTCGTCCACATTCTGAGTACAGAGAAAGAGGCGGTCGCCGATCTTCTCTTCCAATTCGGCCAGGGCATGGTGTGCAGCATTGGGCTGACTTGCCTGCGCTTCCTTCCGGCGCTCCGAATAGAACTGCCAGACCAGTTCGGGATTGGCCTCCCAGCCTTCCGGAGTGGCCACCGTCTCCACTCGATACCCGGCCCACAACCCGTTGCCATCGCGGAAGGTCTTCAATCCGCTCTCTGCGCTGATCCCGGCTCCCGTCAGGACAAAGACGCGGTCTGTGGGACGGACCTCGATCGCGTCTGGCGCAACTCCTCTTGCCAATTGCTGATTCATATCTTCTTGTAAGTCTACGCCGGCCGGATGCTCTGTAAGTCCGTTCCTCTGGCCGCGCGGGCTGCGAGGCTCGCAAACGAATTTTTAATCGCAAATGAATTTATGCTTCTTAACTTTTCTATTTCTTAACGCAGATCAGTCATACTGGAGGGTTGCGTCCTGACTGAAAGAATCCCTCTCCGGAGATATGTTTGACTCGATTTCTGCTGCTCGCGCTGTTTCTCTGCCTCGTGCCTGTCGCCGCGCGTCCGCAAACCGACGCCCCGCCGACGCATGGGAGCAACGCGTACGTCACAGACTCCCTGGCACCGGCGAGCGACCCCGGCAGAGAGTCCGTGCCGAAAGGAAAACCGAAGGCTGCCGAGCAGGATGACCACGAAGAAACGGCGATGTTTCCTCACCTGATTGCCGACCGGATATGGATCTCGGGACAGGCGAACTTTATTCTTCAGGCGCATGGCCCTTTCCACTCTCCCTACCAGGGAACGAACAGCCTTATCGGGCAAGGCGAGACGGCCGGCTCGCGAGTGCTATCGCTCTATACCGGCGTTCGCCTGCCGCACTCCACTGAGGTGATCTTCGATCTGGAAGAGACGGGCGGTGGTGGACTAAGCCAGGCTTTAGGGCTGGCCGGATTCACCAATCTGGACGTGGTCCGAAATCCGGCGCTGGGGCAAGGGATTTATATGTCGCGGGTGATGGTGCATCAGACCATCCACCTCAGCAGCGAGCGCACCGAGGTGGAGCCTACACCCCTTTCCCTCGCACGCTCCGTACCCTCCCGCCGCCTGGAATTTCGCGCGGGCAAGATGGGCATGGTGGACTTCTTCGACACGAACGCGGTGGGCAGCGACAGCCACCTGCAGTTCACCAACTGGGCAATCGACAATAACGGCGCCTACGATTACGCGGCGGATACGCGCGGATATACCTACGCCGCGATTCTGGAGTACCAGAGCCGCAGGTTTGGCGTGCGATTCGGCGAGGCTCTGATGCCCAAGGTTGCCAACGGCATTGACCTGGAGTGGAACCTGACCGTCGCGCGTGGAGAAAATCTGGAGATTGAATTTCGTCCGGAATGGCGCAAGGGATGGGCAACCACGATTCGGCCCATTGCCTACCTGAACCATGCGAACATGGGCAGCTACGTCGAGGCAATCAACGCATGGAAAGCAGGCGCGACCCCGCTGCCGGACGTCACCCGCTCGCGCCACCAGGGAACCCTGAAACAGGGCTTTGGCCTGAACATCGAACAGGAACTGCCCGCGCACCTGCGCGCCTTTCTCCGTACCGGCTGGAACGAGGGTCGCCACGAGTCTTTTGCTTATACCGAGATCAATAACACGATCGCGATTGGCATGGACCTCACTGGAGATAGCTGGAATAGGAAGTACGACAGGATAGGTTCGGCGATCGTCAGCAACGGACTGAGCAAGGACCACCGCGAATACCTGGCGGATGGAGGACTTGGCTTTCTACTCGGCGACGGACGCCTCAATTACGGCCGCGAATTCATCAGCGAAAGCTATTACAACGTACATGTCTGGCGAGGCCTGTATGCGGCAGCACAGCTCTCCATTATTGCGAACCCGGGCTACAATCGCGACCGCGGCCCCGCAGTGATTCCCGGACTGCGCGGCCATATCGACTTCTAGACGCGATCCAATCCAATCCAGTACATACAAAACCAGTCTCCGGTACGGGAGATGTTTTTCTATTGAATTTCCGCTCGCGGCAAGTCTATGCTGAGACGTGATTTGCGAGATCGCGCTTGTTGATCCCGCACAGATTCACTGCGCGGATCGCGCATGCAAGGCGGAAGAATCTTGGTAAAGAAAGCACCCAAGCGGCTGTATCTTGTACCCATCCTATCCAAAGCGCTCGACATCCTCGAGCTTATGCAAGGGGAGAAGGAGCCGATTTCGCTTGAGGCTATCTATCAGCAAACCCGGATCTCCAAGACAACCGTCTACCGCATTCTGAAGACCTTTGTGCATCGTGGATATCTTGCGCAGACGCAGAATGGGCTCTATCGTCTGGTCTCCCGCCCCAAGAAGATTCTGTTCGGCTTTGCTGCGCAGTCCTCCGAAATGCCGTTCTCCGAGGCGGTGCGAGCGAGCCTGCAGTCTGCTGCCTCTGCCGCAGGTGTAGATCTGCTGGTGCTGGACAACCGCTACGATACGGAGACGGCTCTGCGCAATGCGGATGAACTCGTGGGCCAGCATGTGGATCTGGCGATCGAGTTCCAGACCGATCAACAAGTGGCGCCGATCCTCGCCGACAAGATTTCAGGCGCCGGCATTCCGCTCATTGCGGTTGAAATGCCGCATCCCCACTCTACTTACTTTGGTGTGGATAACTACCGCGTCGGTTTTGAGGCAGGAGAAATTCTGGCGCAGCATGCCATCACGCAATGGAAATCTCAGGTGGATTGGGTGATCGGTCTCGAACTCGAGGAAGCTGGCCCACTGGTTCAGAGCCGCATCACAGGCGCGTTTGAGGCAGTTCGCAAGCAGCTTCCGGAGATCCCCGTGGAGTGCTTTGTCCGCCTGGATGCACGTGGGCTCCGCGAAAAGAGCTACAAGATTGTGCTGGATTTTCTGCGCCGGCACCCGAAGGACCGGCACATCCTGGTAGCCTCGACCAACGATACGGTTGCCCTCGGCGCCTTGCAGGCAGCCAGAGAGCTGAAGCGCGAGAAGGACCTTGCCATCGTGGGTCAGGACTGCATCCCCGAGGCTCTGAGCGAAATTGCAGCGCCGCGAAGCTGCTTCATTGGCTCCATCTCCCACGAAGTCGAAAAGTATGGGCCAGAATTGATTTCGCTCGGACTTGCGATCCTGCGAGGGCAGACGGTCGCGCCGTATAACTACGCCTATCACCGCAGCGTCACGCGGGAATCCTTGCAACAGGAAGGCTGAGCATGCAGTCGGGTCTTTGGGAATCGGCTGAGATTTGGGGTCTAACTTGACCAGCCAATGCGCTCAAAAGGAACCTGCGCTGCCAGAGGCTATCGACGGCCGGGCAATCGTCGCAATCGACCTGGGAGCCGAAAGCTGCCGCGTCAGCCTGCTTCGCCACCGCAAGGGCTGCTCCAGCGTGGAGTTGGTGCACCGCTTCTCCAACTCTGCCGAGGATAGGCATGGCAGCCTGCGATGGGATCTGGATTCCATCTGGGGCGGACTACAGGAGGGCCTGCGTAAATGCGCCACAATCGCAACCGAAGGGATCGCCTCGATTGGCGTAGATGGCTGGGCGGTAGACTACGTGCGGCTGGGAACCGACGGACGTCCCCTCTTCAAGCCCTACTGCTATCGCGATCCGCGAACCTTCGCAACTGAGGATTGGGTTCGCACGCGGCTCGACGGCGAAGACCTGTACCGACTTACCGGCGTCCAGCCTCTGCGTATCAACACCCTCTTCCAACTGCTGGCGGATAATGACGCGGGTATCCCCACAAACGCACCGTGGCTGAATCTGCCGGAGTACATCCTCTACCTGCTCTCCGGGGTGCGGGTAGCGGAGTATAGCAACGCAACGCACACGCAACTCGTCGAGTGTGGCTCAGCAAAATGGTCCGCGGAGCTGTTCCACTTGCTCGGGCTGTCGCTGGAGGCGGCTCCGCCGATCGTTCCATCGGGCACGATCCTCGGGCCACTCCGCGGGCCGCTGTCAGAGCTGCCTGCATTCGCACACACTCAGATCATTGCGCCTGCATGCCACGACACAGCCTCGGCAATCGCTGGAATCTCCGCCGAGGGCGAGGACTGGGCCTACATCAGTTCAGGAACGTGGTCTCTCGTTGGCGCTCTGCTGCCCGCTCCCTGCACAACACCGGCAGCGTTCACCGCAAAGTTCACGAACCTGGGCGCGACAGGCGGAGAGATCTGCTTCCACCGCAATGTCAACGGCATGTGGCTGCTGCGCCAGTGCATCGAGACATGGAAGGCCGCTGGAAAGGAGTGGAAGGTCGAAGACCTGGTGGCAGCCGCTCGACTCCTTCCCCCATCCGCTCTCCGCTTCGACATCGATGAGCCCAGCCTGCTGCTGCCCGGCGACGTACTATCCCGCATCAATCTGCAGTTGACAGCGGTTGGCTTTGAAACCCTGCCTGCCGATCCGGACCATGCTCCCGAGGTGACCAGCGTGCTGTTGCAGAATATGGCGGCAACCTATGCGCAGGTTCTTGCAGAAATCCCTGCGCTGACCGGGAAGCAGATTCACCGCATCTATGTTGTGGGAGGCGGTAGCCGCAACGCGCTTTTGAATGACCTGACGGAAAGGGCCAGCGGGCTTCCTGTAGCAACCGGATTCGCCGAAAGCTCCACGATGGGCAACCTGGCGATTCAACAGGCTGCGCTGCGGGCCAAGGGCTCGCCGGCAGGAGTGAGCGCAGTGGAGGTGAAAGCTCATGTGCGGCAACTGGAAAGTGCCTGCCGCTGATTTACATTTGAACTTATTTCACATTTGCTACGCAGGGTTGCTATAGTTAGGCGCAATCTTAGAGCGCGCAACCTTGGCTAAGCGCAGCAAGAAGATAAAAGGGGAAGTCATGACGGAATACTCCGACGCCCTCGAACTGGCGATGAATCAATTTGCAATCGAAGTGCCTTCATGGGGTTTTGCAAACACCGGCACGCGATTTGGAAAATACCTGCAGACTACGGCTGCTACCACTCTCGAAGAGAAGTTCGCAGATGCCAGTCAGGTCCACATCTTTACCGGCAAGTGCCCTACCATGGCGCTGCATGTGGAGTGGGATCTTCCTCAAGGCACCTCGATCTCTTCGGTACTGGAGTTGAGCGCCAAATACGACGTCGGTCCGGGCTCGATCAATCCCAATCTGTTTCAGCGTCAGGCGTATAAGCATGGATCCCTGTGCAACGAACGGCCGGAGATTCGCGCCGAGGCGCTGGAGCACATTCTCTATTCCATTGACCTCGCCGCGGCGCTTGCCAGCCGGGATATCTCCTTGTGGTTTGCGGATGGATCGAACTATCCAGGCATGTCCAATATCCGCAAGCGAAAGCAGTGGATGGAGGAGGGCCTGCGGCAGGCGCATGAGCATCTGCATCCGGGGCAGCGCATGCTGGTGGAGTACAAGCCCTTTGAACCTGCCTTTTATCACACCGACATTGCCGACTGGGGGATGTCTCTGTTGCACGCTCGCCACGCGGGCCCTCAGGCGAAGGTGCTGGTAGACGTGGGGCATCATTACCTTTCGCAGAACATCGAGCAGATTGTGGCATGGCTGCTGAGCGAGAACATGCTCGGCGGATTCCACTTCAACGACCGGCGCTATGCTGATGACGATCTAACGCTCGGCTCGATTGATCCCTATCAAGTCTTCCGCATCTTTGCGGAGATTGCACACTTCGAATGGGAGACGAACACCAGGGCGGACATCGCCTACATGATCGACCAGAGCCACAATGTAAAGAACAAGATTGAGGCAATGATCCAGACCGTGACAACGGCGCAGGAACTCTATGCGAAGGCTGCACTGCTGAACCACGAGGCGCTGGAATACCATCGCGAGCATCAGGAGATCATCGATGCGGAGAACGTCTACAAAGACGCCTTTGCAACCGATGTTCGTCCCTTCCTGAAAGACTGGCGCAGAGCCCGCGGCCTTCCGGAAGATCCGTTGAAAGCCTTCCGGGCCAGCGGATATCTGCAGGAAGTGGCGCGGCAGCGTCAAGGCAGGCAGGGGGAAACTGCTGCCTATGCATGAGGCCTGCAGATGCCTTCCCTCTCTGCGCGAAAGCTGCGCTTCCCGCAATGAGACTTCGCCGCTTTGACCGGAGGCGAGGTCTCCACTTCACTCCGCCCTTCCTGTACGATGGCTATCAACCTTCGCTTCAGCGAATTGGAATGCAGGAAGTTCTGGAGGAATTGTGAGTCGTATCTCGTCGTTGTGTTCCGCCGTAGCACTCATCGCAGCATCTTCACTGGCAGCCATCGCGCAGGCACCGTCTGCGGCCAGCACCGCATCAAGCTTCTCAGTTCGCGATGGCGATCGTGTGGTTTTTTACGGTGATAGCATCACCGAACAGCGGAGATACACAGAGTACGTTGAAGAGTATCTTCTGACGCGCTTCCCGCACTGGAAAGTTACCTTCTGGAATGCCGGCGTAGGCGGGGACAAAGTCAGCGGTGGCTGGGCTGGACCAGTTGATCTGCGGCTCGAACGCGATGTGTTTGCGGAGCGGCCCGACGTGGTGACGATCATGCTCGGCATGAACGACGGCTATTATCGTCCGTCTCAGCCCGGCATCGCATCCACCTTCAGCGCAGGCTACCGGCACATCGTCGACTCCATTCAGAAGACGCTGCCCCAGGCACGCATCACGCTCATCCAGCCCAGCCCCTATGACGATGTAACGCGAGACCCCATGTTTCCCGGCGGCTACAACGGCGCATTGCTCAAGTTCAGCGACTCCATCGCACAGCTTGGGCAGGAAAAGAATCTTGCAGTCGCAGACTTGAATGCTCCCGTCACCTCCTTCCTGAAGACGCTGAACCAAAACTCCCCCGATCTCGCTACGCTGCTGCTGCCGGATCGCGTGCACCCCTCCGAAGGCGGCCACTGGCTTATGGCTGAGGCGCTGTTGAAGAGATGGAGCGCACCGTCGCTGGTAAGTTCCGTTACCCTCGCCGCAGTTTCCAAGTCCGGAGCCGAAGCGCAGAATGCAAGCGTGACGGATCTGCGACGCCTAAAAGGAAGGCTTAGCTGGACACAGTTGGATGAAGCTCTGCCGTTGCCCTTCCCGCCCGCAGAGGTTGACCCCGTGCTTGCCCTCACCGTGAAGCTCTCCGACCTGGTTTCTACCCTAGACCGGCAGATGCTGCAAGTGCGCGGGCTGCCCACGGGAAACTACGATTTGCTGATCGACGATCGAAAGATTGCGTCCTTCTCTTCAGAGGAGTTGAGCGCAGGCGTCAACCTGGCGACGCTGGAAACACCGATGCTGGAACAGGCGCGCCTGGTGGCTGTCGATACCGAAAAGAAAAATGAGATAGAAGCATCGCGCTTCAAGATCATCAACGTTTCGGCAACAGCCGAGGCATCCAAGACGGCTGAAGCTCTGCGTCTCGCTCTGCCCACCGCGGAGGCACGTCAGCGTGCGGATGCGCAACCGCGTCCTCATCGCTTTGAAATTGTTCCGCACGCATAAAACGCCAGGACTCCACGCCTGAAGGTTCCCCATTATGCAATGGAAGTTTGGATTCTACACGGCGGCCGCGGTTCTTCTCGCGGTCGCCGTAGCTCATTATCGGCCTGCAATTACGCAGAGCGGACAGAAGACAGCGGTTCCGCCAGATAACGCCGCAACCAACAGCCTGCGCAGTGCGTCGGGCTCCACATTTCGCGTACCAAGCGATCCGATCGCGAAACACTGGTCGCTGATTGCATATGGAGATATGCGCTTCACCGATCCCAGCAACACCGAAGCCACCAACCCCAAGGTACGGCGCTGGCTTGTGGATCAGATTGCCAGGGAGCATCCCGATGCACTGCTGCTCTCCGGCGATGTTCCTTACAACGGCAACGTTGCGAATGACTACGATGTGTACCGCGAAGAAGCAGCTCCATGGCGAGAAGCCGGGATCCGCGTCTACCCTGCGCTGGGCAACCATGAACTGCGTGGACCGGAGGCGCTGGAACCGCAGAACTGGTGGCACGCCTTCCCCGAGCTGAAGGGACGCCGCTGGTACTCGGTAGAAATGGCGAATGCCTACATCCTCACTCTCGACTCGAATCTATCGCTGGATGAGGGAAGCCGCCAACGAAGCTGGTTGGAGGATCAACTCGGCCATCTTCCGCGGGAGACGAAGTTTGTCTTTGTATCGCTGCATCACCCGCCGGTAGCCGACTCCATCCAGGGCGACTCCTCGCACGATGTTCGCGCCAACGAGCGGCAACTTGCGACGCTGCTGGAAAAGACCGCCGCAGGGTCCTCTGCCAAGTTTCTGGTGATCGCCGGGCACATTCATAACTATCAGCGCTTCCTGCAAAACGGCGTCGTCTATCTCGTCTCCGGGGGAGGCGGCGCAAAGCCGTATCCCATCGCCCGCACAGCGGCAGATCTTTATCGCGATCCGGCTTTTCCGAATTACCACTATGTAAAGTTCGTCTATGACGGAAAGCAACTGAACGCGACGATGTACCGCGTACGGTATCCCGAAGGCGCGACCGCAGAGTGGGAGGCAAAGGACACCTTTACGGTCACTCTCAACGCCGAGAAGTAGGCCAGGCTTTCCGGAAACGGCGTCGCAGTAATCCAATAAGTAGAGCCCCGCATACCATCGCGGGGCTCTACTTATTTTCGGATTGTGAGATAGCCGGTTACTGGTTGAACTTAACGGTTGGTACGGCTCGCGAGCCTTCGCTGGCCTGGAAGTAGGCCGGGTTACGATGGAAGCCTGCAATACCCGCCCATATGCTGTTGGGAAACTGCTGGATGAAGGTGTTGTAGTCCTGCAGTGCCTCGTTGTACCTGCGACGTTCTACCGAGATGCGGTTTTCCGTTCCGGCCAGTTCATCCTGCAGCCGCATAAAGTTCTGGTTCGACTTCAGTTCGGGATAGTTCTCCGACAAGGCAAGCAGCCGCCCGAAGGCCGAATCCAGGCGCCCGTTTGCTTCGATCTTGGATTGTGGATCGCGGGCATTCAGCAAGCCGGCGCGCGCATTGGCGATATCGCCGAAGACGGTCTGCTCCTGCTTAGCGTAGCCCTTCACCGTTTCGACAAGGTTCGGAATAAGGTCTGCGCGGCGTTGCAGCACAATGTCCACCTGCGACCAGGCGCTCTTGACGGCCTCATCCTTGGCCACCATCTGGTTTTTCGCGCTGATATAGCTGCCGGCAATCAGCAGCAACACGATAAAGATGACACCTACTACGGCTAAACCGATCCAAAGCCCGCGCTTCATAGCTACATTCTCCTTGCTCCAAATCATCCGATCTGGAGAACCGGGTTACCAACACTGTGGGGAATCAAAAAACAAAAGCCAAGCTTGAATAGCTTACCAGTCTCCGCTGGCACCTCCGCCCCCGGAGCTGCCGCCGCCAAACCCGCCGAAACCTCCACCCCCGCCATCGCCACCGCCGCCCCAGCGACCACCGCCACCTCTGCCTCCACCGCCAAGCAACATGCCGAGCAGGAAGCCAAGCAGTCCTCCCCCACCCAATCGGGAGAGCAGGGCAAGAACAAAGAAGATGACAATTGCGAAGAGAAGGATTTGCCCCAGGCTCAGCGGCTTGCCTATAGGCTGCGGCGGCCCTCGACGAGGTGCGCCCTGAATGGTGACGCCTGCGTCCGCAGCGATCACCTGCGCAACCTGCTGCACCGCAAGAGTAACGGCGGAATCGAAGTCATTGGCGCGCAGATAAGGAACCATCTGCCTGCCGATATCTCCCACCTTGCCATCGGGCAGGATGCCTTCGAGTCCATAGCCCGTCGTGATGCGGCGCTTGTGGTCCTCGGTGGCGAGCAAGATCATAATGCCGCGATCCGTACTCTTGCCGCCAATCTTCCATTTGTCCCAGAGGCGAATCGCGTAATCGTCGATATCCCCGCCGTCAAGGTTCTTAACGGTGACTACAGCAATCTGGGCATGCGCCTGCTGATCCACCTGAAGGCAGTACCGATCGAGAGCCTGCACCGTCGCGGGAGACAGGACGTGGGCAAAATCGCTGACGTAATCGGTGGGTTGAGGCAGATCTTCAATTCGCTCTGCGGATGCCACTAGTCCGGCAGAGCAAAGAAATAGCAATAAGAACAGAGTCGTGCTGATTCGGCACCGCATCATGTGCCGTTATTGTACCCAGAAATCCGGACCACCACCTATTGGCGGCGGCTCGCATCCGGGGAATCGCTATACATTATCAAGCGTCTTCCTGGTTATTATCGAGCGCCTACTTCCTGGTCACGCCCGAAGATGCCGCATTCGATTTGGCCAGTTGCTGCACCTCATCGAGGTGAGATTTGATTACCGGAGCGCCCTTCTGTGCTGCGTCCTTCACTGCCGGAATCACCGCAGACTCCGACTCACGTTGGAACTCGGCATAATCCTTCTTGTGGTCCTTCACCATCGCCTGGAGATAAGCCGCATCGAAGTCACTGCCGGAGAGTCCCTGCAGCTTGGTCAGCAATTCATTGTCCTGCTTGGCGAGAGTCGTCGGAATCTTGACACCGATCTGTTGCGCGACTGGTTTCATCTGCTCACCAAGCCGCGTATGGTCATCGACCATACGCTGACCGAATTTCTTCACGTCGTCATTGCTGCCCTTCTCCGCTGCGAGCTTGCCGAGAGCTACTTCAGCCATTCCGCCCTGCAGCGCATCATGGACAAACTTCTGATCCATCTGCTGCTGCGAGAAGCTTTCTGTCTCGGTGGAGGGCCGACTCTCATCCATGCCGGGTCTTTGACCGATTCCGGGAGAGGCGCTGTTCGGCGGTCCCTGCGTCGGGGGTCCCTGCATCTGGCCGAGCGCTATCCCTGCCGATAGAAGGGACGACGCGGCAAACCACAGCAGGCCACGCGGAATCCAGTTATAGCTCATCCTTCACCACCTGTCCTATCGAGGTGAGATACAGAAAATCACCGCGACGATGCCCGCTGTTCTCTCCGCTATCCGATGGGAAACCTGGCAGGCTGCGCTCCGTGTAGACTGACCTTGCGCCTATGAGTTCCTCTCCCAATGTGCTGGAGTGTATTGACTTAAGCCGTGTGTTACCCGCGACGGCAGAGAAGCCTGCCAAAATTCTGCTCAGTGGAGTGAGCTTTCCTGTAACGCGCGGCGAAGTGCTGGCTGTCGTGGGACCGAGCGGCGCGGGCAAGAGCACGCTTCTTCGTTTGCTCAATCGCCTGGACGAGCCCACCGGCGGTTCCGTTCTATTCCATGGAAAGGATTATCGGGAAATTCCTCCGCGCGAGTTACGGCGGCAGGTTGGAATGGTGATGCAGAGAGCCTTCCTCTTTCCCGGTACGATCGCGGACAACGTACGGTTTGGGCCGAAGCAGCAAGGCATCGACCTTCCGGATGCGACGGTTGCGGACCTGCTGGTGCAGGTGGGTCTGGCGGGCTTTGCGGATCATGACGCCTTGACGCTCTCTGGAGGAGAGGCGCAGCGAGTTGCCATCACTCGTGCGCTGGCGAACAAGCCAGAGGTGCTCCTGCTCGACGAGCCGACGTCAGCCCTGGATGACGCTTCGAAACTTGCGGTGGAGAGTCTGCTGGAGTCGCTCATCCGGCAGCGCCACCTCACCTGCGTATGGGTAACACACGATGCGGCGCAGGCCCGGCGAATGGCAGATATGGTCCTGATGCTGGAGGCTGGCCGCGTGACCGCGCACGGCAATGCAAAGGAGCTGCTCCATGCTTAGTCACTTTTTCCATAGCCAGTTGGGCCTGGGCGCCGCCGAGTGCATCGCCGCTGCGGTGATCGCGCTGCTGGCCATGGTGCTGGCCCGGCGGCGCGGCGTGGATATGCTCGGCGATCTGCCGCTGGCGTTGTTGCGCGGCATTGCGCAAGTCGTCGCCGTGGGCGCGATTCTTGCCGCCCTGCTGCATGGACCGCAGTGGACCTCCCTGATCGTTCTGAGCATCATGATGATCGCGGCTGCGACCATCGTGCGCCGCAGGGCGAAGAGCATCCCTCGGGCATTTACGCTCGCGCTGATTTCCATCTTTGTCGGTGCGGGCAGCGTAATCGCGATCATGGTCGCCCTCGGCGTCATTCCGCTGCGCATCACCATATTGATCCCGGTCGGCAGCATGATCATCGCCAACACTATGAATACCCAGGCACTCTTTCTGGATCGATTTCGCGGGGAACTAAAGAGCCATGTTGGCGAGATCGAATCGGCCCTGGCTCTTGGAGCGACACCTGATGCGGCGTCGATTCGCTACCTGCAGGCGGCGTACAAGGCGAGCCTGATCCCCTCTATCGACAACGTGCGCTCGCTGGGCATTGTGTGGATCCCGGGCCTCATGGCCGGAATGATTCTCTCCGGCTCATCGCCTGTCTATGCTGCGCTTTACCAGTTTGTGGTCATCACGACGATCTTCTCTGCCGCCGCTATTACCTGCCTCACGGCAAGCTACCTGATCACCGGCAGGGTCTTCACGGAGCATCAGCAGTTGTTGATCCGCGGCTAAGCTCCCTTTTCTGCGCGGACCACTACACGGCAAGCGCCGGGCGGGGTATGCTTGCCTCAGCTATGAGCACACCCGAGACCGCTACTTCCCAAGCAAACGCTAAAGCAGACGCTGCACCGGTTGCCCGCCGCGAACCGAAGCAAACCACTCTCCATGGCCACACGCTGGTCGATGACTATGCCTGGCTGCGCGAGAAATCGAGCCCTGAAGTCGTCGCCTATCTGGAGGCGGAGAATGCCTACTCCAACGCCATCATGCAAGGGACGGAGAATCTGCAGAAGGAGCTCTACGACGAGATGGTGGGGCACATCAAGGAGACCGATGTATCGGTTCCCTTCCCGGAGCGCGGCTACCTCTACTACACGCGCACGGAGCAGGGGCTCCAGTACCCCATCTATTGCCGCAAGTCGCGCCAGGAGGGAGACAAGGCGCCGGAGCAGGTACTGCTCGACGTCAACGAGCTGGCAAAGAATGAAGACTTTATGGCGGTGGATGTCTTTACCGTATCCGATGACGGCAACCTGCTTGCCTACTCCACCGACACGACAGGCTTCCGCCAGTACACGCTCCATGTGAAGGACCTGCGCACGGGTGAGACGCTCGCCGATCGCGTGGAGCGCGTTGGCTCCATCGTCTGGGCGAACGACAATCGAACCCTCTTCTACTCGGTGGAGGATGAGGAGCAGAAACGCCAATACCAGTTCTACCGGCATGTTGTGGGCGCTCCCCACGAGCAGGATGTGCTGGTGTACGAAGAAAAGGATGAACGATTCAACATCGGTGCCGGCCGCACCTGCGATGGCCAGTACATCATCCTCGCCTCTGGCAGCCACACCACGACGGAAGAGCAGTTTCTTCCCGCCGGAACACCCGAGGGCGCATGGACGCTCATCCACCCGAGAGAAGATGACCTGGAGTACTACGCCGATCATCGCAATGGCATCTTCTACATCCGCACCAACGACGCTGGCAGAAATTTCCGGCTGGTTACCACGCCCGTTGACAAGCCGGGACGCGAACATTGGACAGAGATGCTGCCGCACCGCCCCGATGTGATGCTGGAAGAGGTTGAGGTATTCGCGTCTTTCTACGCAGCGTGGGAGCGCAGCAACGGCCTGCCGACGCTCCGCGTCTTTCGCTTCGCTGATGCGGGCCTGTCCACTGGACCAGCGGCGGAAGTCTCCTTCCCGGAACCGGTATATAGCGTAGACCCATACATCAATCGCGAGTTCGACACGACGAAATACCGCTATAACTACCAGTCGCTGGTAACGCCCGCGTCGGTCTACGAGTATGACGTCCTCAGCGGAACCTCGGCCCTCCTCAAGCAGCAGGAGGTTCCCGGCGGCTTCGACCGGTCGCTGTACCAATCCGAGCGCATCTTTGCCAAGGCCGCCGACGGAGTCGATATTCCCGTCTCCATCGTCTATCGCAAAGATAAAAAGGGCAACGGCGCCAATCCGCTGTGGGTCTATGGCTATGGCTCGTATGGATATGCGCTGCCGATTCGCTTCAGTTCGAACCGCCTGATCTTGTTGGATCGCGGATTTGTGCTTGCCTTTGCGCATATTCGCGGCGGCGGAGACATGGGGAAGCCATGGCATGACGCCGGACGGCTGATGCAGAAGCGAAACACCTTCACCGACTTCATTACGGTGACGGAAGCGTTAACCGCGAAGGGCTATGGCGACCCGAATCGAGTTGCGATCGAAGGCGGCAGCGCCGGTGGATTACTGATGGGTGCCGTCGCCAACATGCGGCCCGAACTCTTCCGCGCCGTCGTCTCGCATGTCCCCTTTGTCGACGTGATGAACACGATGCTGGATGCTTCCCTCCCGCTGACGGTGCCGGAGTACGAGGAGTGGGGCAATCCCAATGAGCAGCCTGCGTTCGAGTACATGCTCAGCTACTCCCCTTATGACAACCTGCGGCAGGCCGCCTATCCCGCAATGCTGGTCAAAACCTCTCTGAACGATAGTCAGGTCATGTATTGGGAGCCGGCGAAATATGTGGCGAAGCTGCGCACGCTCGACACCGGCGGCCACGCTCTGCTGCTCTACACCAACATGAGCGCAGGCCATGGCGGCGCCAGCGGCCGCTATGACTACCTGAAGGAGATCGCCTTCGATTACGCATTCCTCATGCGCGAATTAGGAGTGGCGTAGCTGGGGTGAGAACGCGCAGTGCCGCGAGAGCAGGAGCTACTTCGTCTCTTCCGGCACTGCATCTCCCTCACCAGGAGCGAGGAAGAGATTCGTCTCCAACCCATGCTGCCGGGTGTAGAGGTCGTAGTAGCGTCCACCGAGCGCATACAGGCTCTCATGGGTTCCGCGCTCCACAATCCTCCCCGCCTCGACCACCAGGATCTGATCGGCGCGGCGGATCGTCGAGAGCCTGTGCGCAATTACGAAGGTGGTGCGCCCCCGCATCAGGTAGCTCAACCCCTCCTGGATCATCGCCTCGGATTCCGAGTCGAGCGACGAGGTAGCCTCATCGAGTATAAGAATGCGCGGATCGGCAAGGATGGCGCGCGCAATGGACAGCCGCTGACGCTGTCCTCCCGAGAGCTTGACGCCGCGCTCCCCGACAATTGTGTCGTAGTTCTCCGGAAAACGCTCTGCGAATTCGTCGACGCGCGCGATGCGGCAGGCGGATAGAAACTCTTCTTCCGTCGCATCGGGACGCGAGAAAAGTATGTTGTCGCGGATCGATCCATCGAACAGGAAGGAATCCTGCAGCACTACCCCAAGCTGGCTGCGGTAGCTATCCAGCTTCACCGTGGAGAGGTCCACTCCATCGATCAGCACCGCTCCGGCATTGGGTGTGTGGAACGCGCAGATGAGGCTGATGATCGTGGACTTGCCCGAGCCGGACGAGCCGACCAGCGCAGTCACCGTACCCGGGTTCGAGAGAAAGGAGACCTCATGCAGGACCGGCTTCTCCGGATCGTAGGCAAAGCTCACATTGTCAAACGCAACCTCGCCATGGATCGTTGGCAGAACAACCGTCCGTGCCGGATCGGCGTCCTCCTGGCGTTCGTTCAGAATTTCGATGGTGCGGTCGAGCCCTGCGATTGCTTCCGTGATCTGCGTGCCCACATTCACGATCTGAAAGACCGGAGCGATCATAAACGCCAGCAGCATCGTGTATTGGAAGTATCCGCCGGTCGTCAGTTGATGATTGAGAACCTGGTGTCCGCCGAGCAGCATCACCAGGCCGCCAACTATCCCCAGCACCGTAGTCGAGACAAAACCCAGGGCGCTGGTAGCAGTCAGTGACTTCATCACGTTATCCAGCAGGCGCTGCACACCTTGCGCAAAGACGCCGGCTTCGCGATCCTCTGCGTGATAGCCCTTGATCACGCGCACACCACCCAGCGATTCTGTCAGGCGGCCAGTAACCTCGGCGTTGATCCTGCTGCGCTCGCGGAAGATAGGACGAATAATCTTGAATGCCTTTTGCAGCACGAAGACAAAGAGCAGGATCACGGAGAAAACAATAAGCGTGATGCGCTGGCTCTTATACAGCAGGATGCCGAAGACGATGAGCGCGGTGAGCAGGCCGCCGACGAAATCCACCAGGCCCGTGCCAATCAGATTCCGCACGCCTTCAACGTCCGTCATAATGCGGGAGACCAGCGTGCCGGTACGGTTGGCATCGTAGAAGCTCACGGGTAGCCGCCCGATGTGCTGCTGCACCTGCTTGCGAAGATCGGCAATCATCCGCTGCCCGGCCTTGGACAGCAATTGCGTCAGCGAGAACGAGGTCATCGCCTGCACAGCCGTGGCGGAAAAGACCGCGGCAACCAGCCAGGGCAGTTTGCCTGCTCCGCTGCCATCGCTCTTGAGCACGGTATCGATCAGGTACTTTGTGGAGAGCGGAAGCACCAGCCCTGTAACGCTCTTCAACCCGGTGAGCATCAAGCCCAGCAGCAGGATCCAGCGGCGCGATCGAACCAGCTTCCATATCTCCGGCACGACCTTGCGCAGGTTGGGTTTGTGCTTCTTTTCGGGCGAGTCCCCTCCACCATGTGACCCACGACCGCTGATACTGCGCTCGGCCCGCATCGACATGGTGGAAGGACGCATATTTTTAGACAACCCCCGTGCGGCGCGCCGCGATAAACGAGCGCACACATAGCACAACATAGACGAATGTGAGAGCGGCCATGGCAGCCTTGGCCTCAACTGCCGCCGGATAGGGGAAGGGCTGTCCCTGCATCATCTGGAAGAAGTTCACAACCGATTTGACCGTACCCAGAAACCCAAGCAGTCCCACCGTCACCGCGATATGCATGAACAACTTGCGCCGGGAAGCATCGGGGGTTTTGGCCAGCAATCCAAAGATTGCCAGAAGGACGCCGAACGCACATGGAATCAGGGCGGTGTAGTGAGTGCTTCCTGTGCCAACAAAACCTATAACGCCAAGCAGTATGAGCAGAATGCCGAAAACCACCGTAACCTTTGCCATGAAGAAACTTGCCTCCAGACCATTATGAAGAAAACTTGCCTCCGGACCATCAGCGAAACCCGCGATGATCCTCTACAAACTGAGTACCGATAGAGATGCACGAACGTCTTAAGTCGATTCAGTGTTTCAGCGTAACAGGACCGGGCGCAAGGGTGGAAGAATTGGCCTGCTGCTTCGGGCACGCTACGGCGCCTGGCAATGCGCCTGTTAGCTATGCGCCTGCAGGGATTGCCGGATGTCTTTGATTACGTCCTCCGGCTTCCAATCGTTGCCGGGATACCATTGCGCCACCTTGCCATCCGGTCCAATCAGCACGGTAGAAAGCGAGTGTGTAATGGTCTTGTTTGCCTCGGGCGCCACGCCAACATCAAAAAACTTCGTAATCTCCGGCTGTTCGGCCTTCGCTGGAGCGGCAAAGTCCCAGTGACTGAACGTCTCGTTGGTGTACTTGCCCGTGTAGGCGCCGCCGTAACTGCGTAGAACCTGCGGCGTATCGTAGTCCGGATCAAAGCTCACACTCAGCAGGTGGGTCTTCGCATAGAGCGCCTGATCCCCCGCAAGAGCCTTATCGATCGTCGCGAAATTCCGGCTCATGCGTGGGCAAAAGTCTGCCAGCGGACACCGCGTATAGATGAAGGTGACCAGCAGGGCTTTGCCGTGAAACTCTGCCAGATGAATCTGACGGTTACTCTGGTTGAGAAACTTAAAGTCGGGCACCTCATCGCCGGGCTTGGGAATGTGATACATGGCTGCCGGCTTGTAATCCGGCTTTGCCTGCCCAACGATGACGACGTGGTCCAGCAGCACGTCCTGATCGGATACCAGAATGTCTGCCGTTATCGTGTCCCCGGGATGGAACTCGCTCAGGATCGTGGGATCCTTTAACTTATAGGGCATCGTCATCGCCGACATGAAGCCGGGAATCGCCTCATGGTCGAGCGTCACCTCGCTCCGGGCAGCATCGATAGATACCACCTTGCCGCGCAGCTTGTAAGTCTTGAACGGTGCTCCCGAAGACGCGGACGAGCTAGCCGCCGGCTGCCCCTTGCGACAGCCGGAGCTGAAAACGCCAAGCGACAGAACAGCCAGACATAAAACCAGTATGGGAAAGCGATTCACGCTACAGTTTACACTGCCACATGCTGCAAATTTCCAGAACCTGCGAGAGTATAAAGCAGACATGGATCCTGCTGTCGAAGTTCTGGAGTATCTGGCCGGTGGAGGGCTGGTCGTCACCGCAAATCCGCGCGCCGCTCGCACCTTGCGGCGCGCCTATGCGGATTGGCAGAGGCTCCGGGGTGCCCAGGCATGGGCCTCGCCAACCGTGGCCGATTGGTCAGGCTGGCTGGGCGAGCTCTGGGCGGAATACGCGTTCTCAATTAAGGATGCGCCTCTCCTGCTCTCTTCCCTGCAGGAGCGCTGGCTCTGGAAGCGCGTGGTGCAGTCGCAGGAGGAAGCGAAGCTGGTGGTTTCCGTGGATCCCCTAACGGCTCTCGCGCAACAGGCATACTCGCTTCTATCGGATTACGATGCGCAGGGACGGCGGCAGTTTCCCTGGTCGACCCGCGGAGAGGACTCCCTGAGCGACCCTGAGGCATTCCGCCGCTGGGCCTTCGCCTTTGATGGAGAGTGCCGCAGACGTCGCGCCATCAGCCACAGCCAACTCACCGCCACGCTGGCCGAGCAGATCCATAAGGGGAGCATCGCCGTGCCCCCGGAGATACGTCTCCTCGGCTTTGACAGGCTCACGCCCGGACAACAGAAGCTGCTGGATGCGCTCCAGGAGATGGGCTCCGTAATTACGAGGCTCGTGTCGCCTGAAGCTGCTGCACCTCCCCGCCTGATACTGGCGCAGAACCGCCGCGACGAAATTGCCACCTGCGCAGCATGGCTGCGAAAGCTGCTCCTCAAAGATCCCTCACTTCGGATAGCCGTAATTGTCCCTGACCTTGAAGCTGCTCGGGGAGAGATCGAGCGCACCTTTCGCCGCATGCTTGCCCCGGAATCGATGAACATCTTGGCGAAACCAACATCCCTGCCCTTTGAGTTTTCGCTCGGCGTGCCGCTGGCAACGCTTCCTGTAGTACGCGCGGCGCTCCTCCTGCTGCGCTGGATCGACTCTCCGCTGATGGCCGAGGAGCTATCCTGGTTGCTGTTATCTGGATTTGTCGCAGTTACGGATACAGACCCCCTTCTGCTCTCTGAAATCGATTTCCGCCTGCGAGGATCGGGCCTGATGCAGCAGGAGATCAGCCTTTCCAACTTCGCAAAGCAACGCCAGCAGCAAGCGAACGATGCGGGAAAGAAGCTGGTGCAGCGCCTCAGCAACATGTCGCGGATTGCTCGCGTAGATCGCCCCCGCGAGGCCCTGGAGTGGACGGAACTGGCACAGGCCATGCTTTCCACCGCCGGATGGCCGGGGCCTGCGGAACCCGACAGTATCGAATTTCAGGCGCGCAAGAAATGGGCACGACTGCTGGAGAGCATGGCCACTCTTGGCTTTGACGACTATCGCCTTTCCTACAGGGAATTCCTGTCGTTTCTGGAAAGACACGCAACCGAAGCCATCTTTTCACCCGAATCACAGGATGCGCAGGTACAGGTGATGGGACCAGCAGAGTCCTCAGGCCAGAGCTTTGACGCGGTCTGGTTCCTTGGCGCGGAGGAAGGCACCTGGCCGCGAAGTGGGAGGCCGCATCCCCTGCTTCCGCTTGCAGTCCAGCGCGCTGCTGGAATGCCGCACTCCACCGCCGCAACGGATTGGGATCTCGCACGGACCACAACTCTGCGCGTAGCTTCGAGCGCGCCTGTCTCGATCTTCAGCTACTCCGGGCAGAATGAAGACGGGGCTCTGCGGCCCTCTACGCTGCTGCGTGAGCTGCCAGAATGCCCCGAGGCTCTGCCTTCGGATGAACTTCGCGCGGAACTCGCGCTCGAATCAGAACCTCCGCCTCTGGATCGTACGGAGAAGGTCCCGGACAGCGCCGGAATTCCCTGGCCGAGCGACAGAACGGTTGGCGGCTTCGCTGTTCTCAAGCGTCAGTCCGCGTGTCCCTTCCAGTCCTTCGCAGCAGCCAGGCTTTTTGCCAGCGAACTGGAAGAGGTGCAATGGGGCTTATCCGCGTTGCAGCGAGGGGACCTGCTTCACTCCGTGCTGGAGCGGCTTTGGTCTCAAGCACCGGCAGAAGGCCGGCTCCACTCGCTGAGCGATCTGCACTCTGCAATCCACGGCAACACGCTGGACGCAATGCTGACAACGCATATCGAGGAGGTCTTCAAACGGTATCCCGCCACGCAGGAAGCAGACGCCTGGACCACGACCTACCTTCAGGCGGAAAAAGAGCGGCTGCATATGGTCCTTACCTCCTGGCTTATGTATGAGGCCGATCGCCAACCCTTCACCGTGGAGGCGTGCGAAAAGGCCATGAAGGATGTTTACGTGGGAGATCTGCGCCTCGATCTGCGCATGGATCGCGTTGATCTGCTGAGCGATGCGACTCGCCTGCTGATCGACTATAAAACCGGCGAAGTCTCCACCTCACAGTGGACTGTGCCCCGGCTGGAGGAGCCACAACTCCCCCTCTATGCCACGTATGGCGGACTGGAAGATGTTCAGGGCCTTGTCTTCGCCCAGATTCGCGCTGGAAAGATGAAGTTCGTCGGACACGTACAGAATCCGAAGGAGCAACTGTTCGCTCATCTCGGCGGTACAGCAGCGCTGGTGAAGAAGCCTCTCGACGAGACGATGAGAAATGCCTGGAAGGAAGACCTTCTCGAATTGGCGAATGGCTTCGTGCGCGGCGAAGCCTCTGTAGATCCCAAGCGCTATCCGCAGACCTGTAAGCACTGTGCGTTTCCCGCACTCTGTCGAGTGGCGGAGACCGCCGTGCCGCACCTCGCAGTGGACACCACATATTCCGGGAACAGCAACGGGGAGGATGAGAGGAATGATTGAGTCGGAAGCTACGCGCTACGTGGACTCCGCGGCGCGCGCTGAGGCCCTCGATACAAGCGACTCCTGCATCGTCCAGGCCCCTGCCGGATCGGGCAAGACCGAACTGCTGACGCAACGCTTTCTGCAATTGCTGAGCGAAGTCGATTCACCGGATCAGATCCTCGCGATCACCTTCACGCGCGCGGCCACTGCGGAGATGCGGCGGCGCATCCTGGAAAGCATGGAACACGCAATGAGCGATGAGAGCGATCCTGCGCTGGAACCAGCGCGGCGGGCGCTGCGCCATGCTGAAAGACAGGGATGGGATCTGCTCCGCAATCCGCAACTGCTCAAAATTGAGACCATCGATTCCTTCTGCCTTTCGCTCGCGCATCGAACGCCACTGCTTGCCCGGCTTGGTGGAACTTTTCAGCCTACCGAGGCCGCGGGAGCGCTGTATTCGCTTGCGGCACGGCGTACCCTGCAGAGACTTGGCGGATCGAACAGGCAGTTAACCGAGGCCATCCAGACCCTGCTCGAACTGCGCGATAACGGACTCGCAGAGTGCGAACAGTTGATCGCGAATATGCTGGCTCGTCGCGATCAATGGCGGCACGCATTCGTCTTCAACGAGGACGAGGATTGGCAGAGCACCGTGCGTCAGGAGCTGGAGAAGCCCATGGCCCGCGCAATTCGACGCGTGCTGGAGAGGCTCACCGGCATGCTCGAGGCAGCGGGTGAGAATGGCCAAGACTTAGCAGAACTCGCCGCATTTTCCTGCCGAAACCTGCAATCGCCGGAATGTATCAGACACAAGCACAATTTCAAGAGGATCGCCGCTCTTGCTGCCCTTGACGGCTTCCCTTCTCACGCGCAAACAGATGTAGATGCCTGGAAGGCGGTCTCTGCTTTTCTGTTGACGGGCGGCCAAAGCTGGCGTCAAAGACTTTCTATCGCTGAAGGATTCCTCGCCGATTCCGCGTCGGAAAAGAACAGATTCCACGCACTCGTGCACCGGCTGGAGGCTATCCCCGGCTTCCATGAGGCACTCTGCGAGGTCGATAGCCTTCCGCCCGCGCATTACACCGAGGAGCAGTGGGTGCGGCTCTCCCGGCTCTTCCTCACGCTGCGGCAGGCCACCGCGGAGCTGCGTGTCATCTTCGCCGAACAGAACACTGTGGATTTTGTCGAGATTAGCTTCGCAGCCGCGCAGGTTCTGCGGTATCGCGACGAGGTGCTGGGCGAAACTCCGACTGAATTCGGGCTGGCTGCCAGCGATCAAGTGCGGCACCTGCTGGTGGATGAATTTCAGGACACCTCTCGCAGCCAGCAGGAGCTGTTGCAGATGCTGGTGAGCGGGTGGCTGCCGGGTGAGGGCCGCACCTGCTTCCTGGTTGGGGATCCGATGCAGTCGATCTATTTATTTCGTCAGGCAGAGGTCGAACTCTTTCACCATGCCCGCCTGCACGGATTAGGCTCCGGTCCGGATGCACTGCCACTGAAAAACCTGCAACTCACAACCAACTTTCGCTCGCACCGTGGCGTGGTGGATCGCCTCAACGAACTTCTCGAACCCATCTTCGCGCAAGGCTCCAACCCGGATGCGGCTTCGGTGGAGTTCACCCCGTCGGAAGCCAGCGATCCCGCCTTCGTTCCCGACAGCGTACACATCCTGCCGAATCTTATCGCACCACCGGCCTCGGGCCGTGTCTCCATCGAAGCCCGGCAGCAGGCACAGGAAGACGAAGCCAGCCAGATCCTCACCATTGTCGAAGCGCATCTTGCACAAATCGACGAAGCGAAACGTAACAATAAGAGTTACACAATTGCCATCCTATCTCGCGCGCGCAATCACCTTCTGCCAGTGGCGGAGAAGTTGCGCCAATCCGGCGTCCGCTTTCGTGCCGTCGAGATGGAAAACCTCGGTGACCGGCAGGAGGTGCTTGACCTCACCTCACTGCTGAAGGCCCTGCTGCACCCGATGGACAGGGTGGCGTGGCTCGCAGTGCTGCGCGCGCCATGGTGCGGGCTTACGCTCGCAGATCTGCATCAGCTCTGCGGCGCGGACGACAAGCTCCTGGCGAAGATTCCAGTGCTCCAGTTGCTGCGAACGCGCATTGGCTTGTTGAGTGCGGATGGACAGCAGCGAGCCCGCCGAACCCACATGGTTCTTGAAGCGGCTCTAGAGCAGCGCTATCGCCAATCGTCTTCGCAGCCTCTTGCCGTGTGGCTGGAACGCGTATGGCACAGCCTTGGCGGGCATGAGTGTGTGGACGCCATCGCGTATGAGAATGCACAGGTCTTCTTCAGCATGCTGGAAAAGATGGATGCCGACGGCATCGGATGCCTGGGGGAAGAGCTGAGAGACCGGCTTACGCGGCTCTTTGCTCAGCCTGATCCGGAGTCGAGCGAATCGGCAGGCATCCAGTTAATGACCATCCACAAGGCAAAGGGACTTGGATTCGACATCGTGATCGTGCCAGGCCTGGACCGCCAGCCCAATGGAGACAAGGCAAAGTTGCTATTGTGGCTGGAGCGCTCGATTCCGGCGTCTGACGAAACATACGCGGAAGAGGGAGACAGCGAGATTCTGGTGGCGCCCATCGGAGAAAAGGGGAAGGAGGCGGACTCGCTCTACTCCTGGGTAAAGAAGCAGGAGAAGATGCGCCTCGACGAAGAACAGAAGCGGCTCTTCTATGTAGCTTGCACACGCGCCCGGCGCGAGTTACACCTGCTGGGAACCGCGCTCATTCAGGCGAAAACCGATAAGAAGACGCAGGAAGTCACCTATTCGCTTACTGCTGGAAGCCCCAACAGCTTGTTGCGAACTGCATGGCCGAGTCTGGAAGCACCTTTTCTTCAAGCTCTACAAGCATGGCAAGAGAAGCAGTCTGCAACACCCGCGCCCGACAACCTGCTTCCCTTCCCGCCTCTTTCAGAGTCTCCGCTGCCTGGCGTTTACGACCTGGCAGCCGCTGAGGAGCAGCCCGCTACTCTTCGGCGGTTGCCGGAAAGCTTTGTTCCGGAAGATTTCCGAACTAATGTACCTGTCATTGCGACATATTCTTCCGATAGTTCCCCGGAGACTCTCTTTGAGCGTCCGGCAGGCTCCATCCGGGCACGAGCGTTCGGTGTCGCCGTGCATGCACTCCTTGAAAAAATCGCACGAACCCTCGCCGAAGGCACAGCCATTCTTCGCTGTCAGCAGAGCCTTGCTGAATGGCGGCCTGCGATTGAGAATAAGCTTCGGTCAGAGGGAGTCTCGAGCGCGCAGGCGTCCTCCCTCGCAAGCGAAGTCATCCGCGCAGCCTCTGAGGCGCTGGACGACGAGGTGGGAAGGTGGATACTCTCTCCCCACCTGGAAGCGCGGAATGAAGTTTCATGGAGCGGATGGGTGAAGGGCTCCCTGCGCAATGTGCGCATTGACCGCGTCTTTCGCGCTGGAGAAGACGTTGCCGCCCCAGGCGCGGACGTCTATTGGATCATGGATTATAAAACCGCCAGCCACAGCGCCAGTGGCCTGGCCGAGTTTCTTGCGAAAGAGAAGCAGGAGTACGAGCCGCAGCTTGCGGCCTACGCGGAAGTGTTGCGTCTGTTGAATGGGCCAACGACGCGGATCAAACTGGGCCTCTATTACCCCTTGCTTCGCAAGCTCGTGTCCTGGTCTGCCTGATGCCGGGAACACTGTCCAGCCGGAACTCTTCTAGGCTGGCTCCGTTCCTTCATCCTTCTCTCGCGGGCGCTCACTCGTACTGAGGTAGTGGCGCACATCCGCGCCTCGCACCCAGAAGATCACGTCTTCCGCAATATTCGTGGCGTGATCGGCAACGCGCTCCAGGCTGCGTGAAATCATGAGCGCGTTCAGCGCCTGCGGAGCCAGCGAGGACTTCTCCTTCATCACGTTGGAGAGCGCAAAGAACGCATTTTCGTTGAGCTTGTCTACGCTGTCATCCATCGTCAGCACGGTCTGCGCCAGCTCAGCGTCCGCCTCAATAAAGGCTTGCAGCGCTTTGCGGATCATTCCCGCGGCCAGCGAGGCCATGCGCTGGATATCCACCGGCAGCTCCACAGGAGGAAACGCCTGCAAGTCGCGGACACGCTCGGTGATCGTCACCGCAGCATCGCCTACCCGTTCCAGATCCGCGTTAATCTTGATTACCGACAGGATGAATCGAAGGTCGATGGCAGTAGGTTGTTCCATCGCAAGAAGGTCGATGGCCATCTGGTCGATGGAGCGCTCCAGGCGATTGATTGCCATTTCACTGCGCACCACGAGGTCGCAGATCGAGATGTCGCGAGTGCGATATGCCTCAATGGCACGCTGGATTGCCTGCTCGGACATCCCCGCCATCACCAGCAGCTTTTCCTTCAAGTCGTCAAGGCTTTGTTGAAACCTGAGCCGTATCATCCAAACCTGCCTGTGATGTAATCCTCGGTGCGCTTGTCGGATGGATTGGTAAAAATCTTGTGCGTCGAATCGAACTCCACGAGCTTGCCCAGCAGAAAGAAGCCGGTCGTTTCCGCAACACGCGCTGCCTGCTGCATGTTGTGCGTGACGATGACGATCGTATATTGCGTCTTCAACTGAAAGATCAGGTCTTCAATCTTTGCGGTGGATACGGGATCGAGCGCCGAGGCCGGCTCATCCATCAACAGCACCTCGGGATCGACCGCCAGAGCACGCGCAATACAAAGCCGTTGCTGCTGGCCGCCGGAGAGGCTGGCGCCAGACTTCTTGTGCAGATCGTCCTTCACCTCATCCCACAACGCCGAACTCTGCAGCGAGCGCTCCACGACTTCATCCAGCACGCGCTTGTTGCGGAAGCCGTTCAGCCGCAGTCCGGATGCAACGTTGTCGTAGATTGACATGGTGGGGAAAGGATTGGGGCGCTGGAAGACCATGCCGACACGACGCCGGATTTCAACCGGAGATGCCTCGGAGTAAATCTCAATGTCGCCGATGCGCACTTCTCCGGTAGCGCGTGCCGATGGATTCGTTTCATGCATGCGGTTCAAGCAGCGAACAAACGTCGATTTGCCGCATCCCGATGGGCCAATCAGCGCTGTCGCGTGATTGGCAGGAATGTTCATGTTGATCGAGAGAAGTGCATGATTCGATCCATACCATGCATTCAAATCGGTGACTTGAATCCCGACACCCACTAGTTCGCCCCTTTCAATATGCCGCGCGACGCCACGTAACGCACGAGCGAGACCGCAACCACAATCAGTGCGATCAGTACCAGCGCTCCGGCCCATGCCAATCGGTGCCATTCGTCATAGGGAGAGATGGCATATACAAAGATCTGCAGGGGTAGCGCGGCGATCGGCTCGTTAAGATTGGTGCTCCAGAACTGGTTGCCAAATGCGGTGAAAAGCAGAGGAGCCGTCTCTCCCGCCACGCGCGCAAAGGCCAACATGCATCCGGTAATGACTCCTGCAGATGCGGTCTTCAAGGTAATCGACAGCACGGAACGCCAGTTGGGAACGCCCAGGCCAAGCGCGGCCTCACGAATCGCGTGCGGCACCATCAGCAGCATCTCCTCCGTGGTACGTGTGATCGTCGGAATCATCATGATGCCGAGCGCCACGCCTCCCGAGAGGGCAGAAAAATGCTTCTGCGGCAACACTATCAGCGAATAGACCGCTATGCCCATCACAATCGAGGGCACTCCGTTCAGGACGTCCGCGGTAAAACGAACTGTGTTCGCCAGTCGTCCCCCTCGGCCAAACTCCGCAAGAAAGATGCCCGCGCCGATGCCGATAGGGACACCGACAACGCTGCCGACGCCAAGCAGAATGGCCGAACCAAGAATCGAATTCGCCATGCCGCCGCCCGCCTCGCCAACCGGCTTGGGTGCCTGCGTGAAGAAAGCGAAATTGAGCGAGTGAGCGCCCTTGTAAAGTAGATAGACGAAAATAGCCACCAGCGGAGTAACCACAAGAATCGTGCTTACAACGGCCAGTACCGTGGCAATGTTATTCACCGCATCGCGCCATAGCCGGTTCGCGGCGCTCGGATTGGACCTTTGAGCCATAGGTTTCTCGCTAGCTGACACGCGCAGGCGCGCCCCGGGTAACTGCCCATACCAGCAGGCGGGCCAGGGCGTTGACGATGATCGTCACTATGAACAGCGCCAGGCCAATCTCCATCAGGGCACTCAGATACAAATCGTCCGTTGCCTCAGTGAACTCGCTGGCGATCACTGCGGCCATGGAGTAGGCGGGTGCAAAGAGAGACTTGGCGATATCGGGCCGATTGCCGATCACCATGGTGACAGCCATTGTTTCGCCGAGAGCGCGGCCAAGCCCCAGAATGATCGATCCCACAATTCCGATGCGCGCATTCCGCAGGACGCTCATGCGAATCATCTCCCAGCGGGTCGCACCCAGCGCCAACGCCGCCTCGCGCTGGCTTTGCGGAACAGCGGTCATCACCTCCCGCGTGAGCGAGGAGATGATGGGCAGAATCATAATCGCGAGAATTACCCCGGCGGCCAGCATGCCGATGCCAAAATTTGGACCGCTGAAAAACCCCGTCCAGCCGAGGGTCTTGGCGAGCACCGGATTTACGTGCTCCCGCAGAATTGGAACCAGGACGAAGATAGCCCACAGTCCATAGACCACGCTGGGAATCGCGGCCAGCAGCTCAGTGATAAATGCGAGCGGCGCGCGCAGGAACCGTGGACACATCTCGGTGAGAAAGATTGCCAGACCGATCGCCAGAGGTACGGCCAGCAGGAGCGCTACAAACGAGGAAACCAGCGTCCCATAAACAAACGGTAAAGCCCCGAAGTCACCGCTTACGGGGTCCCATGCCTGGCGGATAAAAAATGCCATCCCGAACTTGGTGATCGATAACTTGGATCGCATTACCAGTTCGACGGCAATCAAAGCGACGATCCCAAAAATGCTGCAGGCACATAGCAGCATGAGCCAGCGAAATGAGCCGTCCGCGAAAGCCGAATTCCCGCGGCCGAGCAAAAATTTCCTCACTGCAGATGGCGATGGCCGCGAGTCCGACGATGACGCGGTCAGGTCCGCTCGGTGAGGTGTTTCCGGTTGACCGGCCACAGGAACTTCCTGAAATCTAATTTTCACCACTATCAAAGCTACCTGTTTCAGGTAAACAGGAGGTTAAACGCACTGAGAAATCAGCCAATTGGAGGCACAATCGAACTTCGAGCAGGCTCGCCTGATCCTACAACAAAATACGGGGCATCCGCACGGGCGGATGCCCCGTAACCAGTTCTCAGCGTTTTTACTGCAGTCCGTTGATGGTTCCGCGAACCTTGTCCGCGACAGACTTGGGAAGCGGTGCATAGTAAAGGCCAGCTGCTTCCGACTGCCCATGATCGAGCATCCACTGCAGGAAGTCCTTGATTACCTTACCCTTAGCTGCATCCTGGGCCTTGACCGGAATCAAGAGCCAGGTGAAGCTTGAGATGGGATAAGCTTCCTTGCCAGGAGCATTGGTGATCGATACACGATAGTCTGCCGGCATCGTCTTGACGCTGGCCGCAGCCTCGGTCACGCCAGCAATGCTGCCGCTGACCCAGTTCCCAGCCGCATTGCGAATCGCGCCATAAGGAATCTTGTTCTGCAGCGCATAGATGAGCTCAACATAGCCCACCGCACCTGGCATCTGCCGAACCATACCGGCGATCGCCTCGTTCCCCTTGCCGCCGATACCCTTCGGCCAGTTCACAGCGGTGCCTTTACCCGGGCCGCTCTTCCAGTCGTTGCTCACCTTGGAGAGGTAATCCGTGAAGATATACGTCGTGCCGCTGCCGTCCGAACGGTGAACCACAAAGATTTCCTGGTTCGGCAGCTTCACTCCAGGATTATCCTTCGCAATCCGAGAGTCGTTCCAGTTGGTGATCTTTCCCAGGTAGATCTCCGCCAGAACATCAGGAGCAAACTTCAACCCCTGTCCAACACCGGGCAGGTTGTAGATGGGAACAACGGCACCCAGCACGGTTGGGATATGGAGCAGCTTCACTTTGGACTCAGCCAACTGAGCATCGGACATTGGGCCGTCACTGGCGCCAAAGTCGACAGTGCCCACGGTAACCTGGCGGATACCGCCGCCGCTGCCGATGGACTGATAGTTGATCTGGACGCCCTGATGCGACGCGCTGTATTCGCTAAACCATTTAGAATAAATCGGATATGGGAACGTAGCCCCGGCTCCGTTAATCTTTTGCGCAAAACTGGAAGTCGCTGCAAACACTGTAAGTGCCGCAACAAGAAAAAATTTCTTGCTCACTGATTCCCCCCTATAGGAAGTCATATTCATTCTTGGATCGAATTGTTAACAGCGATTTACATTCACGTGAAAAAGCAAGGAAAAGCCTTACCTTGTTGCCGCCAAGATAAAGAAAATAAACCTACTTCTCCCCTTCCATCTCCACGCCTGGCTGTGTGGAGCGCGGTGTTGCGAGTGGCAGGGTGAAGATGAAAGTCGCGCCCGAACCCAGTTCACTCTCGACCCAGATGGTCCCCCCATGCGCCAGAACAATATGCTTGGAGATCGCCAACCCAAGTCCGGTCCCTCCCGACTCTCGCGATCGCGCTTTATCCACCCGGTAAAAGCGCTCAAAGATACGATTGAGATGCTCGGAAGCGATTCCAGGGCCAAAGTCCTGCACTAGAAACTCCACAACATCTTCCCGCAGGCGCGCTCCGACGACAACACGGCCGCCCGACTTGCCATACTTCATCGCGTTCTCAATCAGATTGCCGAAAACCTGATTCAGGGCATCCGCATCTGCCAGCACCAGGGCTTCTGTACTTTCCCCCTCCACCATCATCACTTCGGAATCGATCACCATCCCGGCCAGTGATTCAATGGCATCCTCCACCAGCGCTGACGCCTTCACCGGAAGCGGGCGAACCTTGTAGTCGCCCGACTCCACGCTGGCAAGCGCCAGCAGGTCCTCGGTAAGGCGATTCATCCGCGTTGCATTCTTCAGGATGATGGTCATAAACTCGCGCGCCTGGTCTTCGCGGATCCTGGGCTCCTCGAGCAGCGTCTCCACATAGCCGGAAATCGAGGTCAGCGGGGTCCGCAACTCATGGGAAACATTGGCGATAAAATCCCGGCGGGTCTTCTCGGCGCGTTCAATTTCGGTCACATCGTGCAACACGGCAACGGCACCGCCGCCCGGTGTGGGTGCAGCGCTGATCTCGAAGATCCTGCCTGGGGCAACGGAGGTGGCGCGTCCCCTCGTGACCGCCCGATTGCGCAGAGCGCCTTCCACGCAGATAAGCACTTCGGGGTCGCGAATGGTGTGCACCAGGGATTCTCCCTCCCTGACCGCGTGGGGAGCGATACGCCGCATTACGGCATTCGACCAGCTCACCTGCCCCTGAAATGTAACGGCGATAACCGCCTCCTGCATGCTGTCCATCAGGGCGGTCAGCTCCCTGCGGCTGCTTTGCAGGTCGTTGAAGCTCTTCTCCAGGCGCGCCGCGGTTGCATCCAGCGCATGCGCTACCTCGGAAATCTCATCGAGGCTGCCCTCTTCTACGCGCGCCGTCAGGTCCCCAGAGTCAATGCGATGTGCAAAGGTAACAATTCGCCGAAGCCTGTGCGAGATACGCTGCGCCAGCAGTGCGGAAAGCAGTATGGCGAAGGCAAGGGATAGCAGGGAGGCCAGCAGGATATCGCGACGCAACACTCCCAGGACGCTATAAACCTCGCCCAGAGAATACGCAAGATCCACGATCCGATCGCCGTCTGCCCCAGACCTGCCGCTATCCCTGCCACGATCCAGGACAGCAACGTACAGCATTCCATCGCGTTCCGACCGGCCCGTCTGCCGCTTGCGTTCGATTACGTCTCGGATTTCCGCCGATGTGACGCTGACCTGCGCCGGGCTCGACTCCCGGGATGGCACCGACTGGGCCAGCAGATGCCCCTGACCATCGAGCAGGGTGACTGCCGCGCCGGCGACTCCGGCCTGCTGGCGAACCCTTTCCTCCAGGCTGGCGGATGGATCTTCCGCGCGAAGCTCGCTGGCGACAAGCCTCGCCTTAGTGACCAGCGAACGCTCAGCCTGCTCGTGGAGCGAATGCTCCACAATGCGGCGCAGAGAGAAATCGAGAATAGCCGTCCCCAGCAAGAGAACGAGGACGAACAGAAATAGCAGCTTGGTAAAGACCCTTCCACTCACGACGGTGTTCCCCGCCCATCCCGGAGCCTGCGATCAGGCCCTCATGTACCGCATGATCCAACCTGGAGCGTTTTCACAGACAGTGTAAGCCTGCGACCGCCCGAAGCACCTGCGTTTTCTGCAAGCAGCGGCGCACGATCGGCGGATGCCGCCACGCTGCCACCCTCAAAAACGCCGATCAAGCGAGGCGAGGAACCTCGAAGCGATATCCGGCACCGCGAACCGTCTTCAGATATCTCGGATTTTCCGGATCTGTCTCAATCTTTTCGCGAATGCGGCGGACGTATACATCCACCGACCGCGGCGTGACAAAGCGGGCATCTCCCCATACCGCATCCAGCAGGTGATCGCGGCTGAAGACGCGTCCGGGATGCCTGGCGAGGTAGTCCAGAAGGCGGAACTCCGTGGCCGTCGTCGTCGTCAGTTCTCCGCGAACCCGCAGTTGCATGGCGCTCGCATCGATATTCACATCCTCAAAGCTGATGACAGAAGGAGATGTGGGACGCTCGAAGCGCCGCAGCACAGCTTTAACCCTGGCAACCAGTTCGCGGGTGGCAAAGGGTTTGGTGATGTAGTCGTCCGCACCCAGCTCCAGGCCCAGCACTCGGTCATTCTCTCCTGCACGGGCAGTAAGAAAGATAATCGGAACGGTGCTCAACGCAGCATGGCTTCGCAGACGGCGGCAAACATCCAGCCCATCTCCGCCGGGCACCATGATATCCAGCAGAAAGAGCGCCGGGGGCTGCCGTTCGGCATCCGCAACGACGTTGGCGGGGGTTCCATAGACGCGAACCGTGAATCCGGCGGCCTCAAGATGGTGCTGTACGAGACGGGAGATGTCCGTATCATCCTCAAGAACGAAAACAGTCTGGCTCAACCCTGGCCCCTCATTCCTCGCAATTTTTTTGTTTCAGAGTGTACAGCAACAAGTTACAGGTTATGCGAGGATGCCAACAGCGTACCGCATCCCGGCGAAGGAATTGCAAACGTTTCATGAATACTACCGGGAGGGGAGCGCTTCGGCTACCGCTGGCCACCGCCTCCACCCGGCTCCTCCATTAAGATCGAGCCAGCTGGATTTGCGGCCACCGGACGGGGCCTGAAGGACAGGATCGTGATGACTCTGCTTGCTTTATTGATTGGAGTGCTGGTGGGAGCCTTCTCCGGCGTGGTCGGACTTGGCGGCGGCATTCTTATGGTTCCCGCGCTGGTCTACTTCTTCCACATGAGCCAGCACCGCGCCCAGGGCACTTCCCTCGCAGCCATGCTGGCGCCGGTCGGCATCCTCGCCTTCCTGGAATACTACAAAACCGGCAATGCGGACCTGAAAACCGGCCTGTTGCTGGCCGCAGGCTTTACCGTAGGCGCCTACTTTGGAGGAGCGAGCGCACAGCATATTCCGGAGCTGATGCTGCGCCGCATCTTTGCTGCCACGCTCATCGCCGTGGGGATCCGAATGCTCTTCACCAAAACAATCGGCTAAATGGAATGATGACAGACACCTCTATATGGATTGCACGGGGAGAAGCGTCAGGTCGTCGACCAATCCAACTTCTTTTTGGACAAATGGCTCCGCATACCGCACACCGCCCAGCAGCCCGTAGTGTCGCGCCTCGGAGAAGGTTCGTTCGCGAATTTCCTCCTCCGGCACAAATAACCCGCCGCCCTGAGACTGATTCGCATACTGCGAGCGATAGGCCAAAAGGGAGGCGAAGCGCTGCTCGATAAAGTCCGTGATATCGACTACGAAGCTGGGGCGGACATCCGCGTAGAGGCTGGCATACACAATCTTGAAAGGTCGATGCGGCGCAGTGCCGGTATCGATTTTCGCCAGGCCGGAGAGGAAGCAGGCTTCATAACCAAGCGTCGAGGTGGTGTAGTGGTCCGGATGGCGGCCCTGCCCGATGGGAAGGATCACAACCCGCGGCCGAAGCCTGCGCAAAACCCGCGCCACCTTCAGTTTATTTTCAAAATTATTTTCTACGCGACAATCGGGCAGGTCCAGGGCCTCACGCCAGCCGACATTCAGGATGCGCGCCGCTTCCTGCGCTTCCGCTCCGCGCTCCGCCGCCGTGCCGCGTGTGCCTGCTTCTCCCTGCGTCAGGTCAAGAATCGCAGTACGGAGTCCCAGAGACGCCATGCGCAGCAGCGTGCCGCCGCAGGTCTGCTCCACATCGTCGCGGTGTGCGGCAATGGCGAGAACATCGGCGGAAAAATCTTCAGTCATGGAGAAGAAAACCGCTGGATTGCAGGGATTCGGGCGCGGGTTGCCATCCGCGCCCGACGCTACTAATACGTCGTGTTATTGCCGTTGCTGCCGGCGTCCATGTAGGCCACATCGTAGACCGTGCCCGTAACCGTCACCTGAGAGTTATCCAGTTCATGGCCATCGACCGTCGAGTAGATGTGAATCTGCCCGCCCTCGGCGACGTAAAGCTTGTGCAGCAAAGTCACTGCCGCCAACCCGGTCAGGTCGCCCTTGAAGGAATCAAACTGCACGGTCTTCGCCACGGTATCGAACTTCACCAGGCAGCCCTTGGCCTTGTCCGCCGAGGTCGAGGCGCTGCCGAGATAGCGTTCGCCCTCCTGGCAAAGCGTGGAACCGATCCATAGCGTATTGTCGTCCGCCAGAATCATTTTGCTATGCGTGCCGTCGGCAATTCCGTATTGTCCGGTGACCTTCTGCCCTGCGGCATCCAGCACCGTGAGATTGCCGGAGAAGAGCCCATCCGGCTGCAACTGCTGTCCGGCGAGATACAACGTGTTGCCGTCCGCCAGGGCGTTCGTCGCTCCACCGGGTATCAGAACGGTGCCCGTCAAATCCAGGCCGGAACCGGGCGGTATGGGTCCCTTGCCGCTATCGACGATCACGCCCGCAGTGGGCAGGTAGCTGACGCTGGACTGGCTGCCACCGCACTCCGGTCCACAGTTGAGGACGTAGGCTGTGCTGCCATCGGGAGAAAAGACAGCCTTTGTCGGGCGATCAAATTGAATCGGAGCGCCTGCCTTATTCACCACCGGAACGACGCAATAGATCGGCAGATTCTGCGGTTCGCAGTCCACCGCGTTGGATGGGCCCGGCTCATTCGCCTGCAGGTGAACCACGCTGTAGACCGTATTGCTGTTTTGCACAAAAGCCAGGACCGTAGTGCCCGCCGGATTTACCGAAATACGGAAGATACCGGGCAGATTGAGGTAATAGCTCCTGGAGCCTACGCGATCGAGAACGGTAAGCACATGAGACTGCTGATTGGCCGCATAGACAAACTTCAGGTCCTGCGTAATGAAGATGCTGGACGATGGTCCGGACAGCCCAGGCAAGCCGGACTGCGCAGCCTCGGTCGAATAATCCGCGAGCACGAGGCTTCCATCGCCGGAGTTGTAGATCGCGCCGGTCTGGTGCTCCGGTATGTTCTGAATGGTGGCAGGTTGCGCGCCGCCAAACCCGCTGATGGAGAACTGCGGAATCTTGTCGTCGTAGCTGTGGCGGATGTCATAGTAGGCATCTACAAACATCAGCTCACCTTTATTGAAGGCGCCAGGATTCTGGATCGCGACCAGCACGCGATTCTTCAGCCTGCTGGGAGGCAACGTGCGCCCGGCAAAATAGTAGTTGTTACCGCAGCCGGTTATGAGAAAAACAGCACAGCACAGCGCTGCACAGAGCCAGACAAGGAGTCCACTTCTCTTATTCAAACCTTTAGACCTCACCCACTAGGGGACAAACCGAGAAAACTAAGTATAACAAAGCGAAGGGATCGTCTTCGCTGCCGACAGCCAGTGGCGGCGAAGCCCTCCACGATGTTGCAGCAGGCTCCGCAGACGTGGCTATTCCAGAAGAGGCGAGGGCCGTCATTTTAAGGAGTTACGGACCGGACACGCCTGCACGCCGCGGGATAACCCTTGGGAATGTCTGCGCACCGCGCTCGCCATTTCGGAGCCAAGGTTTCCTCGCAAGGCCGCTCGCTGTAAATTGGATCACAGGCCCACCCAGGGAAAGCGACCTCATGACGAATCGACTGAAGGACATATTCGAAAGCCGCACGGTTCTGTGCGATGGTGCCATGGGCACCGCTCTGTACTCCCGCGGCATCTTCATCAATCGCTGCTTTGATGAGCTGAACCTGTCGGACCCGGAACTGGTACGCACCATCCACGACGAGTATCTGCAGGCTGGCGCGGAGATTATTGAGACCAACACGTTTGGTGCAAACTCCTTCCGGCTGCAGCGCTATGGATTGCAGGATCGCGTCTTTGAGATCAATAAGGCGGGCGCGATGCTGGCTCGCAAGGCTGTCGCACAGATCGAGGACAAGCAAGCCGCGCGAGCTTTTATTGCAGGTTCTATCGGGCCGCTGGGCCAGGTGCTCGAACCCCTCGGGAAGGTGGGACTGGACGAGGCTCGTGCTGCGTTTGCCGAACAGATTCGAGGATTGGTCGCAGGCGGTGTTGACCTGCTGGCGATTGAGACCATGCCAGCCTTGAATGAGGCGGAGCAGGCTCTCCGGGCTGCGCGCGAGGTCGCGCCCGATCTCCCCGTGCTGGTGATGATGACGATAGACGAAGATGGCAATTGCCTCGATGGAACGACTCCCGAGACCGCGGCCGCACGTCTGACGGAATGGGGAGCCGATGCGATCGGATGCAATTGCAGCGTCGGCCCGGCCACCGTGTTGACCGCCATCGAACGCATGGCTGCGGTTACCGATCTGCCGCTCGCTGCCATGCCGAATGCTGGAATGCCCCGCGCCATCGAGGGCCGCAACATCTACCTCTGCTCGCCGGAATACATGGCCAGCTTTGGACGCAAATATCTCAAGGCCGGAGTGCAGTTCATTGGCGGCTGCTGCGGCACCACGCCGAACCATATCCGCGCCATGAAGTCCGCGTTCCGGGCCGTGGACGCACAAAAGGTAAGCACCACCGGCTCTGCGAAGGAGCCGATCGTGAGCGAAACGACGCCGGCGCCCCTGGCCGAGCGTTCGCTTATTGGCAACCTCATCAGCCGTGGCGAATTTGTAACTATGGTTGAGATCGTTCCACCACGCGGCATCTCCTGCACCAAGGAGATTGAGGGTGCGCGTCTGCTGGCGGCGCTCGGCGTGCATGCCATCAATGTCCCCGATTCACCGCGCGCCTCGGCACGCATGAGCGCGCAGAGCCTGTGCATCCAGATTCAGCAACACACCGGCATTGAGACCATCCTGCACTACACCTGCCGGGACCGCAATCTGCTCAGTATTCAATCCGACCTGCTCGGCGCATCGTCGATCGGCCTGAAGAACATACTCTGCCTGACGGGCGATCCACCCAAGCTCGGCAACTATCCCGATGCCACCGCTGTCTTTGACGTGGATGCCATCGGGCTCGTGAACATCGTACGCCGCCTGAACCACGGCCTCGATATCGGAAGCAACCCCATCGGCGCTTCTACCGGCTTCACCATTGCGGTGGCGGCAAATCCCGGAGTTCCCGACATCGAGAACGAAATTCGACGCTTTGCCCTCAAGGTGGAAGCGGGCGGCGAGTACGCAATCACCCAGCCCGTCTTCGATCTGCGTCTGCTGGAACAGTTTCTCAAGCGGATTGAGAGCTTCCGCATTCCTGTCATCGCGGGCATCTGGCCGCTCACCAGCCTGCGCAATGCGGAGTTCATGAAGAACGATCTGCGCGTCTCCATGCCGGATGAGATCATGGCGCGGATGCAGAAAGCGGACACGCCGGAGCTATCGCGGGTCGAGGGCATACGCATCGCGCAGGAGATGCTGGCCGAGGTACGACCGATGGTCGAAGGCACACAGGTCAGCGCGCCCTTTGGACGCTACTCAGCCGCCGCGGAGGTGATTGCAGCCGTGCTTCCCTCCGTGCCCGATCCAATCTCTACCATCTCCCCACAGTAAAGAGGAACTGCGTTGGCGACATTTGAAGAGCAACTGAAGCAACTGGAAACCATCGTCGATCAACTCGAGCGGGGAGACCTGCCGCTCGAGGACTCCATCAAGCTATTTGAAGACGGGGTGCGCCTGTCCAGCGCCTGCAAGCAGGAGTTGGAAGCCGCCGAAGGCAAGGTGCAGATCCTGCTCAAACAGAAAGATGGTTCGATGAAAACGGAGCCGTTCCCCAGCGACACCTAGCGCGCCGTGCTTCTCTGCGGTTCCTGGGCCTCGCCGTGCCTTGCCTACTATGCTCCAACCCCTCTACGTTCCAAACCTCGCCATATTTGCCCCTATGTTCGACTTCTGGGGAACGACGCCACACCGGCCAGCCGTTCGCGCACAAAGGCCAGCAGCTCCACGGACTGGTAATCCGGTGCTGCGAGGACAAACTGCGGTTTCGTTTCAATCAGAGTGTAGACTTCTGCCGGCCAGAGGTTTTGACGCCGCACCGGCTTATTCGATCGCCACAGGATTGCATCGGCACGCTCAAGAAACAGATTGGCCGACGCCTTGAAGTCCACCGTGCCGGGATCGAGCACCGTCAGGTAAAGATGCGGGTGGAGAAACTCCATCACGCTGTTCGATTCGATGATGGCGTTCTCCGCCGCTGCGCATTCGGCGCGCAATCGCGGCATCGCATCCTGCAGGCTGCCGGGGTGCGTGCGTACAAGAAACGACCGCGCCGCGCCGGCATACAGATATCGTGCGCTGTCCTTGCCGGAGGTGCGGTTGGTCTCCTCCGTGAAGGAGGCCGTGTGCTGTGCGGATACGCAATCGCAGCGCAACGATTTGCCGTCGCAGATCTGGTGGCCATGCTGCGTAATCTTAAAGGCTGCCCAGTGCATCTCCGGCAGGCTCGCAATCAGGCTCGCAACGACTGAAGTTTTCCCGATGTTGCGCGAATTTCCTCCCACGACAACCACTGCCATGTTGCTACTCCCGCCCCTTTCGTGTCAGCCGTCCCAGCGTAGCCAACTCCCGCAGATACTGCTTGACCGGCTTAGCCGGAGTTCCCCAGAACAGCACTCCTGGACCAACCAGATGCTTGTGCGGCAAAACGCCCGCCTGGCCGCCGAGGATAACGCCGTCCCCAACGCTGGAGTGGTCCCCCATGCCGACCTGGCCGCCCAGCATCGCTCCATCGCCGACGCTGCACGACCCGGAGATCCCAGTAAGCGAGGCAATCACAACATCGGAGCCGATGCGGCAGTTGTGCCCGATGTGAACCAAATTATCGATCTTGGTGCCGTGCCCGATGCGCGTCTCTTCGAGTGCGCCGCGGTCGATCGTGGTGTTGGCGCCAATCTCTACACCGTCTTCGAGCACCAGCGTTCCCTGCTGCGGAAACTGCAGATACTCACCCGTTACGGGATCGCGCACATAGCCAAACCCATCCGCTCCCAGCACGGCTCCCGCATGCACAACCACCCGGTTCCCCAGCGTCGTTCCCGGATAGAGCACGGCTCGCGGATAGATTCTGCAGTCGTCGCCGATCACCACCCCCTGGCCGATCACCGCTCCCGCGCCGATGCTGCTGCGGCGACCAATGCTCGCGTCCTCTCCGATCACGGCGCCAGCCTCGACGCTCACCTCCGCTCCAAGCCTTGCGCTCGAGGCGACCACAGCGGAGGCGTGAATCCCGGTCCAGCGCCGCCCCTCACGCAGCAAAGCGGCTGCCTGCGCAAAATGCAGCCGGGGATGCTTCCCAACCAGAAGCGGCTTTCCTCCCGGAACCTGCGCTGCGAGCGCCGCCGTGGTCAGCACTGCTGCCGCGCCAGAGGAGAACGCCGTCTGCAACGACTCCTCATCCTCTGCGAATACCAGCGCATTCGGGCCTGCGGTCTTGCTGCTGGATACCGAACGAATTTCGGGATTGCCAGCGCCATTCTGCAGCTCGAGATCCAGCAGAGCTGCGAGTTCAGAGAGTGATTTCATAAAGTATTCCGGGCCATTGGGGTGAAGTCGTAGATGCCTAAAGAAGTGTAGATCACCATCTGCGGATCAAAGCAGCCAGCGGGATTATCTGGTCCAACGGGGTTATCTCGTATAGATGGGCGGCTCGCCCTCGGGCCGCGTCTTCCAGCGGCGATGCACCCAAAGCCACTGATCGGGATAGCGCCGAATATACTCCTCCGTAACCCGTGCAAAGAGTGCGGTGTTGGCGAGAATGTCCTGCTCGGCGTCTCCCGTCTGCTGCAGTTCAAGAATCTTGCCAAAGTGCAGCACATACTTCTGCTCCGACTCCTCCCACAGAAGGAACCCAGGAAGCACGGCAGCGCCCGTCTTTAACGCCACACGCGCTAATCCAGAGGCGGTGCATGCAGCCCGGCCAAAAAAATCGACAAAGACCCCCTGGGGAGGAGTCATGTTCGTGTCCATCAGGATACCCACTGTTTCGCCGCGCCGCATCGCGGTCAGCAGCCCGCGCGCAAAATCATCCTTGTCCACGACATGATTGCCGTGCAGGCAGCGAATTCGATTTACCAGCAGATCCACCCCGGGATTGTCCAGACGCCGGATGACCATGGTCATGGGATACCCCATCAGCGAGTGGTAAAAGCTGGAGAGCTCCCACGCGCCCAGATGCCCGGTCAGCACCAGCACGCCCTTACCTGCCTCACGCGCGGCCAGGTAGTTCTCCAGCCCTTCATAGCGCAGAAAACTGCGCGTATTCTCGCGGGTATAGCGCGGCATCTGGCAGAATTCGGCGAGCAGCCAGCCAAGGTTGCGATACAGGCGGCGCAAAAGCGCATCCTTCTCTTCGGCAGCCATCGCCGGGAATGCGATGCCGAGGTTCTGGCGCCCAACGCTCCTCAGGCGCCCAAGGATGCGAAACGCAATTGCGCCAATGCCTGCGCCAATGCGGCGGGCCACACGGCGCGGCAGCAGTCTCAACAAGCGGACAAGGATCCAGACCGCCGCCAGCTCCAATTTTTCACGTATCGACAAGATTGGGACCAGTGTAACGGTTCAAACGAGGAAAGGCGACGGCACAAGCTATCCTCGGACTGAAACCCTGCTCTGGAAAGGAAAAGGGCAGAGGCCTCGTGGCCTCTGCCCCTGTGTCCCGTTAAGAAGCGGCTACTTGGTATTTTGTGCCTGGACGAAATACTTGGCTACCGTGCGAACGAAGGGCTTGGCATTGTCCGGAACGGCAACCTCTCCCTTCAGGATCGACTCCGCGGTATGGCCATGACCATAGTAGGCAATGGTGTCGTCATCGCTCTGGCTGACCGACGCGCCATTCAGATCGATACCGGCAAACAATCCCTTGCTGCGAGAGTATGTAAGTAGTTCGGCGCTCAGCTTCCAATCCGTTGCGGCCTGCGAATTACGCCCTACCGGGCCAGCCGAAGCCGCTGCGTCGGCACCGATCTTGAACTTGCTCTTCAGCAGATCCTGAAAACCCTTATCGTTGACTGCAACCAGAACCAAGTCCGTCGATTGACCGCCGATCTGGAAGCCGAATGAGCCGCCGGCAAGGGTAATAAATGCAGGAGCGCTCCAGCCGTGTCCAGTGCGGCAGGTAACTACACCCCGACCATACTCACCGCCGATCACAAACGCACCTTTCTTCAGACCGGGAATGACGCCCACACAGGTCGCCATCTGCAGGATGTTCAAGGGGATAGATTTGTCGCTCGTCTCCATGATCTGATCCATCACCGACTTCGCATTGGCCAGACGCTGGTCAATCGTGGCTTTGTCGCTGGCGGCGTTGGCAGACAGGGGCAGCATTACCCCTGCTAGACACAGTAGCGCTATTATCTTCTTCATCTTTCATCTCTCCTGGATCCGGCTCTGGGTGCCGACTGCACTCAAGCCAACTCCCTCGTATTTTCGATGCAAGGGCTGCGCCTGATTATCCCACGCGGCATTTGCATGCTCGTAACACGCTCAAGCTAGTTAGGATGCAGGATCGATGGGCAGGGTATGCGGAGGGGAGAGAGGAAAAAAGTGGGGCTTTCCCAGAAGCGGATTACCGCTATCAGAGGGAAGCCCCTTCCCCAGATCTGCGTTGTTTCTACAACTGGTATAGCCCTCCCAAGGTAACGCAACAATGGCACGAAAGTACCATGCACTATGGTAATCATCTTCTAGTGCCTTTCTTGCTACTGCGAATCTCATCCAGAATTCCCGCAATTTGCCTTCTTCCGGCCTGATTTCCGCACAAGTTAAAATCGGCTTACCTCTGAAGAGGCAAGCCGATTGGTTGAGAAGAATGCCTGGCTGCGGAGCGGACTACAGCTTCGGAAGCACGATTCCCTGCTGGTTCTGGTATTTGCCCTTACGATCCGCATAGCTGACCTCGCAAGGTTCATCCGAGCGGAAGAAGAGAATCTGGCACAGGCCCTCATTGGCGTAAACGCGTGCCGGCAGCGGCGTGGTGTTCGAGATCTCCAGCGTTACGTAGCCCTCCCACTCCGGCTCAAAGGGCGTCACGTTCACAATGATTCCGCAGCGGGCATAGGTGGATTTGCCCACGCAAATCGTCAGCACATCGCGCGGGATCTTGAAGTATTCAATCGACCGGGCCAATGCGAACGAGTTTGGCGGGATAATCACCGAGTCTGCCTGGACGGTGACAAACGAGCGTTCGTCAAAGTTTTTTGGATCGATGATCGCGCTGTTGACGTTGGTAAAAATCTTGAATTCGTCGGAAACTCGCAGGTCGTACCCATAGGAAGACAGGCCGTAGGAGATGACCCCTTCCCGAACCTGCTTTTCACTGAACGGGGTAATCATGGCGTGGGTCAGCGCCTGCTCCCGGATCCAACGGTCACTCTTAATCGACATGCTTCTCCTTGAACTTGAAAATCTGACATCGCCGGATAAGGCTCTCCGGCCTCAGTTACATGCTATCTGAACGGATACTGCATCTTACGAGAGACTGCCTGCGTTGACAATCCGGGCAAAGTTCCCTAGCATCAGCGCAAGTGGGCGATATCGAGAACCACTACTGAAACCGTGAGGCGAATACGTTGATTAAACAAGACATAATTCATCACGTAATCGAGAGGACCGGCCTACCGCGCAACAAGGCAGAGGTCGCGGTCGACACGGTCTTTGAAAGCCTCAAGAAGGCTCTGGCTGCCGGAGATCGGATCGAGCTGCGAGGCTTTGGCGTCTTTAACGTGCGGCCACGCAAGACGGGCATCGGCCGCAATCCGCGCACTGGCGCGGAAGTGACCATCACGCCTGGCAAGGCGGTGCGCTTCAAGCCCGGCAAGGAGCTTCACCTGCTGGACGACAAGGAAAAGACCGCCGCCAAGCCGGAAGAATAGGTCCCCGACTACATCAGGTTCACTGGGTCAACATCCAGGATCAGCGCCTTGCGAGGAATCCCCTGCGCTTCCGCCTGCGCCAGAGTGGCCCGAAGCGCTCGAGCCAGCGCCGGACGATTGTCTGCCTTGAGCACCAGGTGGAAGCGGTAAATCCGCTTGAGGCGCACGATAGGCGCCGCCGCCGGACCGAGGATGCGGATGTGTTCCAGCGGCGTGGAGAGGAGCCACTTCCCCAGGCTGGACGACCAACCCGCTGCCTCTTCCAGTCGCGGGCTCTGGATCATGATGTTGGCAAGCACGCCAAAGGGTGGATAGTGCATCCACTTGCGGTACTGCAACTCCTTCCTCACAAAGCCGTCGTAGTCATGCCCTGATGAGAAGTGAATTGCATAATGATCCGGGTGGTAGGTCTGCACCAGCACAGTTCCCGGCAACTCTCCGCGCCCTGCCCGTCCGGAGACCTGGGTGAGAAGCTGGAAGACTCGTTCAGCGGCTCGGAAATCCGGCAGCGTCAGCGCAAAGTCGGCTCCCACGACGCCTACCAGCGTTACACCGTGGATGTCGTGGCCCTTGGCGATCATCTGCGTGCCCACCAGCAGGTTGATCTCGCCGGAGTGCAGCTTGCCCAGCAGCCGCTCCATGTCGTAGCGGCCGCGCACGGTATCCCGGTCCATGCGGCCGATGCGCGCATTTGGAAAGATCTCCTGCAGCCGTTCCTCACCCTGCTGCGAGCCAGCACCTAGAAAATAGAGATGCTCGCTCTCACACTTGGGACAGACCTTCGGCACGGGCCGCCGATAGCCGCAGTAGTGGCACTCCAGCCGCTGACCGGCGTGGGCATGGGCATCGCCCTCGGGCAGTTGCTTGTGGTAGGTCAGCGCAATGGCGCAGTTCTCGCAGTCCAGCTTTTCTCCGCACGCCCGGCACATCACCACGAAGGAATAGCCGCGCCGATTGAGCAGGATGATGACCTGTTCTCCGCGGTCAAGCGTTGCCTGCGTCTGCTGGATGAGCGCGCGTGAAAAGATGCTCTCCTGGCCAGTCTCCTGGAATTCGCGCCGCATATCGACCAGTTCCACTGCAGGCAGCGGACGGTTGGCGACTCGTTCCTTCATCTCGATGCGCGTGTACTTGCCGCGCAGCGTGTTCTGCCACGACTCCAGCGACGGAGTGGCCGACCCCAGCACCACTGTTGCCCCGGCGAGCTTGGCCCGCATAACCGCTACATCGCGGGCATGGTAGCGCGGCGTCTCCTCCTGCTTGTAGCTGGAGTCGTGCTCCTCGTCCACCACAATCAGGCCGAGATTCGCGACCGGCGCAAAGACCGCGGAGCGGGTTCCTACAACGATCTGCGCTTCTCCGTTGCGGATGCGATGCCACTGCTCGGAGCGCTCATCGGGAGTCAGCGCGGAATGCAGCAGCGCAACATGGCTGCCGAACGCAGAGTGAAGCTGCGCGGCCATCGCGGGCGTCAGCCCGATCTCCGGCACCAGCAGGATCGCCGAGCGTCCGCAGTCCAGCGCTCTCTGCATTGCGGCAAGATACACAGCGGTCTTGCCCGAGCCGGTAACGCCATGCAGCAGGAAGGGCCGGAAACCGCCACTGGCCAGCGGCGCCGAAATCTCCTGCAACGCGAGGTATTGCGCCGGGTTCAGCGTATGCGGAGCCGCCGACCCTACCCTGGAAAGGTGAAACTCCGCGGGCCGATCCTCAATACGCACCAGGGATTTCTTCACCAGCGTGGCCAGGGTTGAGTTCGGCACAGCAAGTTCGCGCAGCTCGCTCACCGCCAACTCACCGCCCGCTCCAGCAAGTTCGGCCAGGATTAGCTGCTGATTTTCGTTGAGCCGGGGAAGGCGCGTCGCGGCCTCCGGGCCAGCAGGAACCAACACGGCGTAGCGAACCAGCCTGCGAGCATCGCGTTGCGCCGCGGCGGTCTCACGGACGATCCACTTCTTGCGCGCCATCCCTGAGAGCAACGCGGCCGTGGCCGAGGTGGCCGAGCGCAATGTGCCGATGCGAACCGCCTCGCCATGCTCCAGAAAATTCAGCACGCGATATTCGGTGTCCTGCTCCTCCTCCGGCAGTCGCGAACGGCGGGAGCTTCCCTGCTGCGAACTCTCATAGAGGACTTTGCGGCCCGCATCCCCCATGCGATAGAGCACGTGCGTGCGCACCTCCGCCATCAGCGGCAGCATGGTGCGGAGCACTTCCCCGAGCGGAGCAATGTAGTAGCGGCTGACCCATTGGGCCAGCTCCATCAACTCCGCAGACAGCACCGGCTCCGCGTCCATCACGGATTGGATTGGCTTGGCCGTTACCGGAGGCGGCTCATCATGCAGCCGCGTGACAACGCCGATCATCTTCTCGTTGCGGAACGGCACTACAACGCGGCAGCCCACCTCAGGCACGCCCGCCTGCTCCCCTACGGCATACGTAAAGGTGCGATCAAGCGGCACGGGAAGAGCGATATCGCAGAAGGCAGGCATCAGAGGAAAGACTCAGGGAACAGCCGTAGAGGTTCATCCTGAAGAATGAGTTGTCGTTGCTCTCCGGCAGAAGCTCGAAACCGCAGAGACCGAAATTGTAAGCACGCCATCGGCAACCGGACAGCTCCGATCCCTGTTCCCTCAGCCATGTCGCTATTCCTGCCTTACTCCCCCTTGGCTGGCGGATTAAGCCCCAGTTCATGCATAGCGATCTGCAGATCCTTCCACGCCTCTTTCTTCTGCCGGGGATCGCGCAGCAGATAGGCAGGATGATAAGTCACAATCAACCGCGCACCGCGCACCGAGTGCAGGTGGCCGCGCAGGCTGTTCAGCGGACTTTTCGCGCCCAGCAGATAAGTGGCCGCTGTGGCACCCAGGGCAACGATCACCTCGGGACGCACGATGTCGATCTGCCGAAACAGGAACTGAGAACACGTGTGCGCCTCGTCGGGCTCCGGCACTCGGTTCCCCGGTGGCCTGCACTTCACGATGTTTGCAATGTAGACCTGCTCACGGCTGAGCCCCATGGCATGAATCATGTTGTTCAGCAACTGGCCGGCTCTGCCGACAAAGGGCAGGCCCTGGGCGTCTTCATCGGCTCCGGGCCCTTCGCCTACAAAGAACAGGCGCGCATTCGGGTCTCCGTCGCCGAAGACGATCTTGTTGCGCCCCTCGGAGAGTGCGCAGCGGGTGCACTCGCCGATCTCCTGCTGGATGACGGCGAGGGCCTGGGCGCGGTCAGCGGGCAAAACGGCAGCGGCTATCGCGGGTGCGGCGGGGAAAGGCTTGCGTACAGGAATCTCGTGCTCCTCAACTACGGCTGGAATGGTTGCGACACTGGAAATTGCAGAAACATGTGTAGAGATGGGAACGGCAGTCGCGGAGACGGCTTCGATTGCCGCCGCTTCAAGCAGCGGCGACTCCGCCAGCGGCTCTCCCCGGCGATAAAAGTCGAAGATGCCAAGATCGCGATAGTACTGCACGCGTGCGGCCAGCTGTGCTTGCCGATCCTGTCCTGAGTCCGGCGGATTCACAGGCATCCTAATCCCGCGGCGCGACGTGGGCGCCCGTCTCGGTAATGACAGAGAGCGGACGGCGCAGCGCCAGGGTCTCGTCTAGAATCCGGTCCGCCAGATGGCGCTTTGCCATCTCAGGGAAGTCGATCGCGGTCTGCGGCGTCAGGAACGTCGCCGCGTTGCGGTCGGAGTCAAAGCCCACGCCAGGACGCCCAACATCGTTCAGCACAATGGCATCCACGCCCTTGCGCAGCAGCTTGTCGCGACCGAACTGCAACGCATTTTCCGTCTCTGCGGCAAATCCCACCACCAGCGTTCCCGGCCTGCGCTGCCGCACCACTTCCGCCAGGATATCTTCTGTGGGAATCAGTTCGAGTGTTAGAGGGCCGCTGCGCTTGAGCTTCTGCTCGGCACGAACGACAGGACGATAGTCCGCCACCGCTGCAGCCTTAACCACAATAGTTGCCTGGTCCAGTTGCCCGAGCACGGCGGAGCGCATCTCGTCTGCGGTCACCACGGGGATCACTTCACAGTTGGCAGGTGGCTGCAACACCGTAGGCCCGGAGACAAGAATGACCCGCGCACCGCGGCTCTGTGCCGCTTCCGCAACAGCGTAGCCCATCTTTCCGCTGGATCGGTTTCCCAGGAAACGCACGGGGTCGATGGCTTCGCGCGTTCCGCCGGCGGTCACCAGGACCACTTCGCCCGCCAGATCGTTGCGGCGATTCAGGGTCTGCAATACTTGTTCGGCAATGATCTCCGGCTCCGCCATCCGGCCATCGCCAATCATGCCGCAGGCAAGGTATCCGCTTCCCGGCTCGATGACCTGCACGCCGCGATTCCTCAATATCTCCAGGTTTGCGACAGTGGCCGGATGCTGCCACATATTGACGTTCATCGCAGGTGCGGCGAGCACCGGCGCCGTGGTCGCAAGGTACATCGTCGAGAGGAAGTCATCCGCGATTCCGTGGGCGAATTTAGCCAGGACATTCGCAGTCGCCGGAGCAACCACGAGCGCATCGGCCCACTGCGCCTCGGAGATGTGCTGAATTGCCGCATCCAGATCGGACTCCGCCGATCCTGAGGACCATAGCCCAGTGATGACCTTATGCCCCGTCAGGGACGCAAAGGTAAGCGGCTGAATAAACTCCCGCGCCGCCTCCGTCATAACAACGTGTACATCCAGAGCCTGGCGCTGCAGTGCGCGAACCAGTTCGGCAGCCTTATAGGCAGCGATTCCGCCACAGACTCCAACAGTGACCTTCATAGGGTGATTGTACCGCGCGCCGCCCGCACGTGACTCTGCAGAAACCGCTTCGTTTCCGTTGGCGGAACAAGTCCCCTCAAAAACGGCCGGGCTTCGCGATCCTAGCTGTCCGCGAGGATCGGTATGGTGGCAGCTTCGATCTCCGGCTTATGGATGGGAGTGGGTTTGATGTATCCCACTTTGCCCGCTGCGATCTCTTCCTGGGCTACCCTGCAGGCTTTACTGGAGCGGGTTGGCACCAGGGGCTGAGATCCGCACTGCAACTGGCGTGCCCGGCGGGCTGCTACGAGAACATAGCTATAACTGCTGTCGAATCCTTGCTCGAGCTTCATAAGAATCGCCTCCTAGGAATCTAACGTGGTTCGATTGGGGACGCATTGCGGCTCTGTTTCCACGAGCCCAAATGAGGCTAAAACCGGCCTCAGCCGCTCCATCGAATTTCGTTGCCGGCAAGCTTCGGCGATTGCTATCTGCCGAGCTGCTTCGGTATCGATCGTGCCGCCGCTCCTGCGAATACGCTCCGAGGAGACAATGGCTGCCAATTCTTCGACCGCACGATCCAGTATGTCGTTGACCAAAATATAACCGTACTGGCGATAATTCTCAATTTCCTGTCTCGCCTTTGCCAGACGGCGCCCAATTACCTGCTCGTCTATGTGGCCCTCCGCGCGGCTTCGATTGCGCAGACGCGTGGCCAGAATCTCCGGCGTTGGCGGCATCACAAAGATGCTGACAGCATCGGGAATCTTCTCGCGCACCTGGGTAGCACCCTGCACATCGATGTCGAGCAGCAGATCCTTGCCGTCGCGCTCGGCATCGGTCAGCGAGCTGCGCGCCGTACCGTAGTAGTTGCCAAACACATCCGCGTATTCGAGAAACTCCCCTGCCGCGATCATGCGTTCGAATTCTTCGCGCGTGGTGAAGTGATACTCCCGTCCCCCCTCTTCCGATCCACGCGGGGCCCGCGTGGTGTAGGAGACGGAGAACTCCAGCCCGCTTGCGAAGGTGCGGAGTTGATTGACCAGCGTCGACTTCCCCGAACCCGAGGGCGCTGAAATGATGAACAGAATACCTGCCAAGTTTTGATCCCGCCTTCCACTTGCAACTTGCTGCTCAGAAGCTACTCCGGGCAGTTCTACTCCAGGTTCTGCACCTGCTCCCGCGCCTTTTCGATCTCCGACTTCATGCCTAGGCCAAGCTCCGTGATGCCCGGGCCATTGCCCGAGACACCGCTCGTCTTCGAGAGCAGCGTATTGGCTTCGCGGTTCATCTCCTGCAGCAGGAAATCAAGTTTCTTTCCCAATTCGCCACCCGCGTCCAGCATGGAATGGAAATGGTCGATATGCGTGCGCAGACGCGCTACCTCTTCTTCGATATCGCTGCGCTCGGCCAGCAATGCGGCCTCCTGCAGGATCCTGTCCCGCTCAAAGGAGCCACCAACCAGGGCAGCCAGCCGCTCGCTCAGGCGTTCGAAGTACGCATTCTGCACGTCCTGCCGCAGCCCGGAGACGGCATCCACATGCTCTCGCAGACGATCCAGCCCGGCGCGCAACTCCTCCACCAAAGCCCTGCCCTCCAGGGCCCGCATCTCGTTGAGCACGGCCACGACCGGCTCAACCTGCGCGGCAACGGCATCCTCCAGCAATTGCGTCTCGTCCACTTCCGAACGCACGTCGGCGGAGAAAACCCCCGGCAGGCGGAAGATTGCGTTCAAATCCGGTTCTGTGGTCAGCGCGTTTTCCCTGGCTGCCGTGCGGATAGCCGCGACATAGGCGGCAACAAGAGCATGGTCGTATTGCGCCTCCGACCGCGAGGTGCGATCGAGCGTCAGCGTCACCTCGACGTGGCCGCGAAGAATCTGCTGCTTCAGCGTCCTCCGCAACCGCATCTCCAGCGCATCCGCGCCTGCAGGCATGCGCATGTGGAGATCAAGGAATCGATGATTGACGCTTTTCAAGCTGAGGGTGTAGCCCAGGCCATCCGTCACGCGGCCGGAGATACGGGCAAAGCCCGTCATCGAATGTACCGGCAAGGAAGACGCCGGCTGGGTTCTGCTAGAGCGCTCGCGGGTTTCGTTCTTCGGCTCGGGGCTGGTGGTGTTGTCGGTCATAAATTTGTCTACTCGTCGATCGGCTGCGGTTCGTGCAATGGAATGTCGCCGGCATCCGCAAATTGCAGTTGGTAGAGACGCTGATACGTGGGCGAAATCTGCAGCAATTCCTCATGCGGGCCAACTGCGGTGACGCGCCCGTCCTCCAGCACGGCGATGCGCGTGGCGCGCCGCACGGTCGATAAACGATGCGCGATCACCACCGTAGTCCGATCCGTCATCAGGTTGGCAAGAGCGGTCTGCACCAGCAACTCGCTCTCGGTGTCAAGCGCCGAGGTCGCTTCATCCAGAATCAGCAGCGGTGCATTCTTCAACAGGGCGCGTGCAATGGCCAGGCGCTGCCGCTCGCCGCCTGAGAGCCGGAATCCCCGCTCTCCGATGATCGTGTCATAACCCTCCGGCAGGCGAAGGATGAAGTCGTGCGCCAGCGCGGCCCTGGCAGCATCGAGCACGCGGCTCATGGGAACATCCGGCTGACCATAGGCGATGTTGTTCCGCACCGTATCGTTAAAAAGAATCGTCTCCTGCGTTACCTTGGCAATCTGCGCGCGAAGCGAGGCAAGGCTTACATCGCGGACATCGTGTCCATCGACCAGCAGCCGCCCGCTGGTAACGTCGAAGAAGCGTGGAATCAGGTTCACCAGGGTCGTCTTCCCGGAGCCGCTCGGGCCGACCAGCGCGACGACATCGCCCGCGCGCACTTCAAGATTCACGTCGTGGAGAACTTCCTTCTCACCCTCGTCGTCGCTGTAGGAGAAGTCCACGTGGTCAAATTGAATGCACCCGTGAAAGCCCTTCAACACCACCGGATGCGGCTTCTCCCGCACATCGTCCTGCGAGTCCATGAACTCGAAGATGGTGGAGGATGCGCCGAGCGCCTGCTGGAAGCTGTTGTTGAAGAGCGCGAACTTGCGGACCGGATCATAGAGCTTGAAGACGGCGATGATGAACGCGAAGAATGTGCCTTCCGTCATGCTGCCATGCTTGATCTGTCCCCGGCCCACCCACAGCAGCAGCGCGATTGCCACGGCGCCAATCGAATCCATGAGCGGGGAGCTGATGGCCTGGGCGCGAACCGATCGCAGGTTGGCGCGGAAGAGGCGGCGGGCGGCTTTCTTGAAGCGCCTCATCTCCCACCACTCCATGTTGAACGCCTTCACGATGCCATTTCCGACGATGGTCTCGTGCAGAATGTTCTGGATCTCGGCCAGCTTGTCCTGACCGCCCCGCGTCGTCCTCCGGACCTCGCGTCCAATCCTGCGCGCCGAAGTGATGACGACCGGCACGAAGACCAGCAGCACCCACGCCAGCTTGCCTCCGTAGGCAACGACCACCCCGATCGTGAACAGCAGCGTGAAGGCCTGCTGCAAGAACTCCGACAGCACCGAGGACATGGCATACTGCACGCGCTCGATGTCATTGATCAGAGTGGAGAGAATCGTTCCCGTGGTGTGCTTCTGAAAGAAGGAAACGGAGCGCCGAAGGATGGCGTCATAGAGGTCATCCCGCAGATCGGTAATCATGCCGAAACCGGCGTAATTGGTCAGGTAGGTGCCCGCATAGTCGCACAAACCCTTGATCAGCGTGGAGCCCACCAGCGCAACCGCAACCACCGTCCACTCATTATGAAAATAAGAAGGGATCAGTTGCCGCAGATCCAGATGGTAGTGGGTTCCGGGCACGGTGAACAGCATGATCTGATCACTCGGCGTATTGGGGTTCAGGACGCGATCGAAGATGGGACGCACCAGCAGCAGGCGAAAGGCGTCCAGCAGGCCAACGGCGGCCATCAGGATGACGGCGAGCAACGCCTGCGCGGAATACGGGCCAAGATACCGTAGCAGACGCAGAAGGGACTTCAACGGGCGCATCCTTCCGTGCTTCCATCGCTATGCGCGAGGAAGCGTCTCTCTTCAGGTCTCCGGATCATTGCATTATTGTACCCATCCCCGTCACAGTCAGCGAACAAGCAGCAAACCAGCCGCCAGCTTTGCGCTTGCCCCGGTCCTCCGCCGCTTCCTGGGCTCGCCCGCTGACCGCTCTCCTGCCCTATCGTGGCATATCCCGGTGCGTGGACTTCACGCGGTAACCTTCCTTGCTGAGCCGCTTGCGCATCTCTTCCGCAATCATTACGGAGCGGTGCTGGCCGCCGGTGCAGCCGAAGGCAACCGTCAGGTAGCTCTTCCCTTCCTGAATGTAATACGGCAGCAGGAAGAGCAGCAGGTCGGTTGTACGATCCAGGAACTCCGCCGTTTGCGGAAAGCGCCGGATATAGGCGGCAACCTTGGGATGCTTGCCGGTAAGCGGGCGAAACTCCGGCACGAAATGAGGATTGGGAAGAAAGCGTACATCGAAGACCAGGTCCGCATCCAGCGGCACGCCGTTCTTGAAGCCGAAGCTGACGCAGGAGATCAGCAAGTCCTTGTCGCTGCTGCCGTGCTCGAATTTTCCCTGGATGGAAGCGCGAAGCTCGTGAACATTGAAGTTCGTCGTATCCAGGGTGATGTCTGCCAGATTCCGTACCGGATCCAGCAGCTTGCGCTCGGAGCGCAGGGAGAGCACTACCGACTTCTTCTTCCCCAGCGGGTGCGGCCGCCGCGTCTCCGAATAACGACGTTGCAGCACCGCATCCGAGGCATCCAGAAACAGAACTCGCGTGGGGAGCAGCCGGCGCACTTCGCGCAGCAGGGCGGGAAAACGATCGAGCGTCTGGCCCTCGCGCACATCAACGACAATCGCCGCGCGGGTAATCTCACTGGACTGGCGAACCAGGTCCGCGAAGCGCGGAATCAGCTCCATCGGCATATTGTCGACGGAGTAAAATCCCATGTCTTCAAATGCCTTGAGCGCAGACGCCTTACCCGACCCCGAGATGCCTGTGAGGATGACCAGTTCCCGCGAATCCTCCGACAGCGCCGGATCGGAGGCCTTCGGTCTGTGTTTGCGAGCCTTGGCAGCGACTCTTTTCGACGCGGGTTTCATTTTGCGCGGCATGGCCACATCCTAGCATTGCCCTGTTACCAGAGGGATTTAGGATCGGGCGTCGCCTGGCCCGATGCCGACCACTGACCCGCCTGAGCAATCTTTTCCGCGGCCTCCACCGGGACCGCAGGAGAGAAGAGATGCCCCTGACCCAGGTCACAGCCCAGTTTGCGGAGCGCCTGCAACTGCTGCCTGGTCTCCACCCCTTCCGCCAGCATCTGCACGCGCAAAGCCCGTCCCAGGTCGAAGAGGGTGTTGAGCAGCGCAGCATCCCGACCCGGGGAGGGCAGGTAGGCGATCAGCCGCCGGTCGATCTTGACGAGGTCCATCGGCAACCGCACGAGAAAGTTCATGGACGCAAGGCCGGCGCCGAAGTTATCCAGCGCAACGCTCACTCCCAGGTCCATCAGCCGTTGAAAGACGCCTACGGCTATGTCGGGATTCTGGTGGATGGCCCGCTCCGGAATCTCCACCCGAATTCGTCCCGGCGCCACTCCGCTGCGCTTCAGCGCCTCCGCGATCATATCTACCAGGTCAGGCTGATTGAACTGCCGGGGAGAAAGGTTAACGCTCGTGCTCAGACAGGAATCCGGCATAGCCTCATCCCACTTCCGCGCCTGGCGGCATGCCTGCTCGATCACCATGTGACCGATGGGAAGGATGAGCCCCGTCTGCTCCGCCAGCGGCAGCACGTCCACCAGAGGATAGAGAATGCCACCCGGACGCCGCCACCGCAGCAGAGCCTCAAAGCCCTCCAGGACCCCGCTCTCCAGATGGTAGACAGGCTGATACCAGACCTCGAACTGATGCTCATCGAATGCGCGCCGCAGTTCATTTTCCCGATGGATAGAAACACTGGCATGCATCTCCATGGCGTCGTCGAAGACGGCGTGCCTGCCGCCGCCATCGGACTTGGCGCGATACATGGCAAAGTCAGCGTCGCGTAGGATCTCGTCTGCTTTGGTGTGCTGCGCCGTTCCAAAGGCGATGCCGGTGCTGCCGCTTACTACAATCTGATGGCCGAATACCTCGATCGGCTTGCTGATCTCCTGCTGCATGCGCTGCGCGATCAGCTTCACGTCGAGGAAGCTGGTCACATTCTCAAGTAGTATGGCAAACTCATCTCCGCCAAATCGCGCCACCGTGTCCTGCGGACGGAAGCAGGATCGCATCCGGTCAGCAATGGTCATCAGGACGATATCTCCGCCGGCATGGCCCAGCGTGTCATTGATGTACTTAAGCCGGTCGAGGTCGAAGAACATCACCGCATAGTTCATATCGGGACGCCTCTGCTTGCGGGCAATCGTCGTCTCCAGGCGGTCCAGGAAGAGGGCGCGGTTGGCCAGGCCCGTCAATGCATCGTGCAGCGCATCATGCTGGAGCCGGGCCTCAATCGCCTTCTGCTCACGAATGTCGCGGTAACTCGCGAAGTAGCCGACGCGCTCTCCCAGCATCACGACTGGAGCCATCAGGATAGAAACATCGATCAGCTCTCCGCTCCGGTGCTGGCGCACCGTCTCCATCGATGCCCGGCCATGAACATCGACCGAGTGGGTCAGGATCTCGCACTCGTGGGCCCTGCCTTCCGGAACGATCAGATCCTCGATGGTCTTTCCCAGGGCGTCCTCCTCGCTGTAACCGAAGAGTCTCCCAAATTCCGGGTTTACGTGCAGAATTCGCGATCCGTGCGTGATTACGGTGGCTTCCGGCGAGCTGTCCAGCAACTCCTCCAGAAAGGTGGAGCGGTTGGGAGTCCCATCCTCCGAGGCCAGCGGCAACGCCGCAATCAGGATCAGCAACTCTGAAGTATTTAGAACCACGTAGCTGCCGCAGACCGGAATCAGGTGACCGCCCACCCCGGCAAGAACGCATTCAAAACTTGTCCGGTTGCTGGACGGCGGCCGCTCCTCGCCTCCATCTTTGGCAGCGCCTTCGCCCTGGGCTTTCAGGCTGCTTCGGGACCCGTTCGCTGGTCCCTCCTGCGCAAGCTTCAGTCCGGGATAGGCACCCAACAGGACCTCGGACACCGGCAGGTCTACCGCCGCACCCTCTTCCAGCCCGAGCAGGGCTCGCGCAGACGGATTGCAATAGACAATCCGGCCACCATGCTGCATGAGAACGCAGCAAGGCAGGGCCTCCAGCACGGAATGATCCGGCAGAAACGAAAAAGTGTCCAAGGCGTCCAAGCCGTTCAACGTCAAAGCCATAGCAAAGATTCGATGGATTGCCTCTTTGCAGTGAGCCAGTGTTTCACGGCTGGAGTTCGTCCGCTATCCCCAGAAGGACGCAGTTTCCTCCTGCCGTAGCCATCAATGAGGTCCAGAGTAACCGTAGTCAGCGGATCAACTCAAAGAAAATCAATACAGAAAATGGAGAAAATTGATACAGAAAACAAAGAAAATCGCCAGATTTCTCCTCGCAGGCCGGCGGAAACGCCGCTGGCGGAACAGCGCTTCTATAAAGGAAGAGCTGTCCCGCCAGATTTTGGAACTTATCGAACGCCTGTGCCGGAAACGGGCGCTATGGAGCCTCGATTAACTCCATCTTGCCATCCCTGGTTCGGTGCAGGACCATCACCGTGCCCTCCAGGTCGCGGAAAACAAATACGTCGCGATCGCGGAACTCTGCCTCCTTGACCGCCTCTTCAAGCGTCATGGGGCGCAATGCCACGGAATCCGTCGAGCGGACGACATGGGGTTCGGGAATAGGAACCCGCACCGGAAAGGAATGGACCGTGACTGCCAGAACAGGCTTGGAGCGGCCCTTCGCCTTGGAAACAGGCTTCTCTTCCGTCTTTTTCGCCGGGGCTGCCGGTACTCTAGGCCGCCGCGAGCGGGCCAGTTCCGGCTCCGCTGCATGCTTCTCTTCCTTTGGCAGGCGCTTGCCGTCGCGCGCGCGCTCCTTGTAGCGGATCGCCTGGTTCACGGCCTTCTCCAGCGCCTCACGGAGAGCGATCTCCAGGTTGGTCGATTCCGACGCACCCAGAATCGTCTGCAGACGCGTCTTGACCGTCACCTCCGCCATCTGACGATATTTCTCGGCGGTAAGCACCACATGAGCACTGGTCGCTTTGCCAAGGATTTTGCTGATTCTCTCAATCCCCTCATCCGCCATCGCGCGCAGGGGTTTGGTGATTGTTACCTGTCTGCCGGTGTATTCAATTTGCATCATTACCTCCGGACGCAAAAATTTAAATAAGGATGGCGATTCTACATCAATCCCGGACGCGACGTTGGTGCGTACTGGGGATGTGCATATCTTCCCGGTATTTCGCAACCGTTCTGCGTGTCACGTTGATGCCCTGGGTCTGCAGCAGGTGCGCGATCTGATCGTCGGTAAGCGGCTTATGCGAATCCTCGTCCTCAATCAGCTTCTTAACCTTGCGCTTCAGCAGCATCAGCGGCGTGCCCGCGCCCTCCGGTCCATTCACGCCCTCCGAAAAGAAGAAGCGCAGCTCAAAGACCCCCTGCGAGGTGTGGACGTATTTGCTGCTGACGGCCCGGCTGACGGTGGAGGGATGCACTCCGATCTCCTCCGCGACCTCCTTGATCATCATCGGCTTCAGGGCTTCCACTCCATACTCGAGAAACTCCTGCTGCCGGCGGACGATCGACTCGCAGGTACGCAAGATGGTGTTCTTGCGCTGCTCGATGTTCCGCATCAACTGCAGCGCCGAACGATACCGCTCCTTGACGTAATCCTTCACGTCTTTCTCGGTTCCATCCTGCGAAAGCAATTTCCGATACCCCTGGTTCAGGCGGAGAGTCGGCAGATCTTCTTCATTCATCACCACGACGTACTCATCGCCGCGCTTGACGAACGCAACATCCGGCTCAATCAGCCTTGCATCGGAGCGGTTATAGCGCTGCCCGGGCCGTGGATCGAGGGTACGGATGAATTCGAATGCCCGCTGAACCTGCTCCAGGGGCCTGCCCACAGCCTTTGCCAGCTCACGAAGATCCCGCTTCTGTAACAGCGACAGATGCGACTCCACAATCTTCGTGACGCACTCGAAGAGCTTCTTACGGCACTCGATATCAGAATCGGCGGCAGAAGACGCGACCTCTTCCGCGGCCTTCTCCACGGATGCTTCCGAAGAGGTGCTTTCTTCCTCAGCCGTGGGGAGAATTTCCTGCGCTTCAGTAGCCGCAGCTCGTTTCGCCGCAGACTGGTGCTCCGCGGAGACTGCGTCAAACTCCGCGGCCTGCGCACGAACCTGAAGCAGCAGGCAGTCACGCAGGTCGCGCGCCGCAATTCCAACAGGATCCAGCCCCTGCACAATGGCAAGAGCGGCCTTGAGGCGTCTGCGCGCGTTCGCGGCCTCTGGATGGTTCAGCACGGCTTCCTTTGCCATAGGTTTCCCCGTGCGCGGAGCCGCTCCATTCGCACCCGGCGCGTCCGGAGCCGGAGTTACAGCTTCATTCGATCGAGCCGCTGCCAGGCCCGGGCCGCCATGTGGCTGCGAGGCCTCTTTTGACAGATCGAGCGGAGCCTCCTGCCCTTCCAGGGTCTCGCGAAGAAAGCCCTCAAGCAGCTCTTCGTCGGTGGCCGTCAGGTATCCATCCTCATCGAGGTTGCCAATAAGGTATTCGGCCGCCTCGCGCACCGCCGGGGACAGACTCAGCGAACCAAGCTGCCAGAAAAGATGGTCGGTAAGCGTGCTGGGCTGCGACAGGAAGTTCTCAAAAGAAGGCTTGTCGCTAATCTCAAAATTGCTCTGCGTCCGATACCCGGGGTCGAGGTAATCCTGGAAATATGAGCCAAAGTCGATCTCCTCGAAGGGATCGGATTTCTCGTCCTTGGCTGCATCCGCGGCGACCTCCTCTACCGAGCGCTCGCGTTCCGCCTCGCGGCCGGCTACCTCATCCAGCAGAGGGACGTTCTCGTCCAGCTCTTCCAGAACCGGATTTTCCACGATTTCGGCGTTGATCATCTCTTTCAGTTCGAGCTTGTTCAGCGCCAGAACGCTGACCATCTGCATGAGGCCAGGGGTCAGGACCTGTCGCTGCGACACCTTTAAACTAAGCTTGGGCTGCAAAAGAGACATAGGCTTCGCTGTTCAATACCTTTCAACCAACCTGCACGTACATTCTACGCAAGAGGGATGCCCGAAAATCACGAGTGGCAATATAAATGCTATGCGAGCGAGAATCCTTCGCCCAGGTAGATACGGCGAACCTCGGAATCGCGCCCCAACTCCTCGGGCGTCCCGGCTTTAAAGATCCTGCCCTCGTTGATAATGTAGGCACGATCCGTCACCGAAAGCGTCTCCCGAACATTATGGTCGGTAATCAGGACGCCGATACCACTCGCCTTCAAATCAAAGATGATTTGTTGCAGGTCCAGAACCGCAATGGGATCGATTCCTGAAAATGGCTCGTCCAGCAGGATGAAGGACGGCTGAATGCAAAGACAACGGGCGATCTCCACCCGGCGGCGTTCGCCCCCGGAGAGCGCATAACCGCGGGTTTTCCGGATATGCCCCAGGTTCAGTTGATCGATCAGCTTCTCGGTACGGCTCCTGCGCATCTCCCAGGACAGCGATTGCGCCTCCAGCACCGCCAGGATGTTCTCCTCGACCGTAAGCTTGCGAAATACCGAGGGCTCCTGCGGCAGATAACTGATGCCATACTGGCGCGCGCGCAGGTACATGGGCACGCGGGTAATATCGGTCGAATCGGCGAGGATGTGGCCACCCTCCGGCGCCAGCAGCCCCACGATCATGTAGAAGGTGGTCGTCTTGCCCGCGCCGTTTGGCCCCAGAAGACCAACCACTTCGCCCTGCGAAATCTCGAGGCTGACCCCGCGCACGACCTGGCGGCCCTTATACGACTTGCTGATTTCGTCGGTCGAAAGCTTCTGCATTTACCTGGGAACGCGCGTCTCGGTGACGGCGCCCGACTTTCCTCCACTCACACTGACGCTATCATCGCGACTATTGAAAATCAACGCGGCGCCCGTCACGGTTCCCCGCTCGGGATCCACCAGCCGCGGAGGAGCGGAGGGCGTGCCCGCGAGCACGAACAAGCCGGTCTGGGTGCTATAGGCCAGCCGCTCTCCAGTCCCCTTGCGGCCAGCCTGCTCCAGGCTCACGTGTCCGGTTGCAGTCAGGTGATCGACCTGCGCCTGCATCCCGCTGCTTTTCTGTCCCGGGGCCTGCTGGCCCGGCGCCAGCACCACCTCGGTCTCGTCCGAGCGAATCGTTCCCGCCCCATCCTGCGCGATCACTTTGCCGCGGAAGACCGCCTTACGCTCGGCATCGGAGTAGACCAGATCGCGGCTCTGCAGGCGCACCACGCCCTGCTGCTTGCCCGCGCTGGAAGGGCTAAGGAACGCCGCATTCACCTGCCCCTTGCCTCCAGCCCCATCGCCGTGCGCCTTCAGCGTCTGCTGCGCACGAGAGAGCTCGATCACCGGCGCCGCAATCGAATTGGTTCCCTGCCAAAGCCGCGCCTGGCCACGGAAGACCGCATCGCCCGAGGCGCGCAGCAGATTGGCCCGATCGGCCACAATATGCACAGGATCCTGGCCGCCAAAGGCAACCGGCGCTCCGCTGAAGCCCTGGCCGGGGCCCTGGTTTGGACCCTGATTGGGGCCTTGATTAGGTCCTTGCTGGTAGGTAGCCTTCACATCGCCCTCGGCCAACGCATCGCCGCTGGCTCGCGCTACCTCAAACGTCTGTGCCGTAATCTCCAGGCCACCCTGCAAAATGCGAGGAGATCCATCCAGCCGAAGCACCTGGCTGCTGCCGGTGTACTCGGCTCGCTGAGCTTTCGCTGTCAGCGCAGGCTGCTCCGCCTTGCCTTTTTGCTTTCCCGGAGTCTGCGTCAGCACCACGTTACCCTGCTGCAGCGCGGATTGAATCTCAATTGCGGAAGAATTTGGCGACCCCGGCCTGGCGGTCTTGTCCCCGGCCTTCTCCCCCATCGCCGGCCGCGATTTCCTATCCGGCTGCAACTTCACTAGCAGCGTATCGCCGGTGCTGGTCTGGGTCGCGCCATCCGCGGATACATCCGTCAGACGCGTGTGCCCCTTCCCCTCCAGGCTGGTCAGGGTCATACCCGGGCCGAGATTTGCCAGCAGCGAGTCCCCCTGCAAAGTCTCATTCTCTGGCGGCGTATTGGAACGGTTGGTATGCAGCACGACCACGGCGTTACCGGTCGCCAGGGAGCGCACCGGATTCGAATGACGATTCGCATCCGCGACAAAATCCATATCCAGCTGATTTGCCCGAACCTGGCGATTTGCCGAGCCTTTGGGATCGCCAGCCAGCCGGATCTGCTCCTCAAGCATGCTGACGGAGTTGCGCAGTTGCGCGTGTCGCAGCATTCCCTTGCTGCCAAACTGCACCGTACCTTCTCCCGCGGTTGCCCGCAGGCGGCGCTCTGCATCTTCGGAATGGAAGAGGACTCCGCCAGCCAGGTGCGCGCTCTGCGGCTCGCTTTTCTGGTCCAGCACTATGGAACCGCTCTGCGCCATCAACTCCCGGCCATCGTCCGTCTTCAGATGTACATTGCCGCGCGCCTCCGCGTGCTCCGCCGAACCATCCGGACGAAAATACAGAGTCAGTTGATCGGCCTCGCTCCGCCCCTGCAGGTATTTCGAATCCACATTCCATAAGATGGCCTGGCGCGCATCCCGAAGAAACTGTGCATGGCTGGAGTGAAGAAGAAAGGCTTTGCCGCGCAGGCTGCTGTTGAGCTCAACTGCGCTGGACAACAGCAGTTCGCCCTTCTGAGAGTCGTAATTCGCCCCGGTAGCCTTGCCCTCCGCCTGCGGAAAGCGGAATTCCACGGTCTTATCCGTTGAGGCGATGCCGGTGTTCTTGTCGAAGACCAGGCCGCTCGTCTTCACATGGATCGTGGACGGGCCGTGGTCGCTGCTTGGCGCCTTGTTGGAACCGGTGGGGGCCGGCGCCTGCAGGTCCAGCTCCACATCGCCGTTGGCCTGGGCTATCCCCTTGATCGGATCGTATTCAAAATCCGAGCCATAGATCCGGTCGGTTCGATCTCCCTGTTTGCCGTAGAGGATGATGCTGACGTCGTGCAGCGTGGCGCGTCCCCCGCCCTTATATTGCACGGCCTTGGCCGCGTGCAGGGTAAAAAGCGTGCGCCCCTTCTGCGACTTCGAAAAGGTGAATCCCTGGGCGGACGACTGAACATGAACTCCCAGCTTCTCAGGCAGATCCCGCACCAGATGACGCCGGGCAAAACGCGCAGCCCCGAAAAAGAGAAGAATCGTCGTTACCAGCAAAACTGCCAGTATGACGATGCCGGTCCGGAGCCTTTCTACCGTTATGCGCATTCAAGCCATCTTCTCATCTTCCCTGCAGGCACCGGACACCTGGTTTCAAGCTTTCCGTTCAACTTCCTAGTTCAATCTCTGCAGCCTGGCTACGAGCTTCTGAGCAAGGTTTTCTCCCGACTCCGACCACAGCAACCGGCTACTGATCCCGCAGTTGGCCTGGATGGCGTTGGTCAGCTCCACCAACTGCGCCACGTTGCGCTTCACATATTCCGCTCCCTCGGGATCGAGTTCCACATCCTCATGCAAAAAGTAGCTGTCCAGCCCAAGATCGACGCGTATATGGCCATTCTGCTCATAGGCTCCTTCATCGAACTCCGGCCCGAAGCCCACGACACGGACGACAGCGGGCTCCTTCCTCCACATCATGTCGAGGCCACCCTCCGCCACCGGCGTCCACAGATCCCACTTGATCTCGAATTCATAGGCAAAATCATCGTGCAGCAGATCAATCGCCTCGGCCACAGCCTCGGGAAAGCCTGCCCCCTCTGAATCGACAAAGATATGCTGAAAAACTGGAGCCTCGTTCCACGAGATGGGATAAACGGCGGATGCGGAGACGGTGGACGCGCCCCCCACCAGCGGGAACTGCTTGAGCACCGAAATTATCGCCGGAGCAAGAGCGTCCAGGCGAAAGTTCGGAAACCAGAGGCTGAGATAGATCTGATCTGCCATGCTGTCAGTTTAGACGCTGGAGGCCCATGATTTGGTGCATCTATCGAAAATCGGCAACCGCCTGCATAGTCCGGATGAGCTTTCGCGCGGATGAGCGAACGGATCGGCGGCTCCTATCGTTCGAACCCTGACGTCGCTCGAAACCAGACGGCCTGTTCCAGAGTCTCCTAGCTCGCGACAATCTCGCTGAAATCCGCAACTCGCGAGAATCCATGGAGCACGGAGGCGATCAGCGCCAGACGGTTGCGGCGTAGCTGTGCATCCGGAGCCATCACCATCACCTTGTCGAAGAAGCCATCCACGGCGGGCCGCAGGGTTGCAATCTGCTCCAGCGCTTCTTTGTAACTTTGACTGTTACGAAGAGCCTCGACGCGCGGCGCCAGTGCAGCGGCCTCGGTCGCCAGTAAGGTCTCCGCAGGATCTTCGAGCAGCGCTGCCTCAACCGTGGAGGTGATGGTCTCCCCCTTCTCCGCAGCCTGCCGCAGGATGTTCTTGATGCGCTTGAATGCCCCGGAGATAGCGACAAAATCCTCCGAGCCGCGAACATTGGTGAGCGCCTCCACGCGGCTGATTGCATCTGGAACCGTCGTAAGATCGGTGGCCAGCACGGCCTTGGTCACGTCATACGCAAAGCCCTTCACATCCCGCAGATAGAACTCCAGCCGCTCCGCCAGAAACTGCTGGACGGCATCCGAAGCCCCGGCGGCATTCGGCTGGTGGGATGCCGCGACGGCAATTTCGCGCAGTTGCGACAGGCGGACAGGCAGCCCGGACTCCGCCAGTATTTTGATGACTCCGTTCGCCGCCCTGCGCAGCGCGAATGGGTCCTTGGATCCAGTGGGTTCGAGGCCGATCGCGAACATGTCCACGACGGTGGCCATGCGGTCCGCCAGCCCCAGCAACTGTCCTTCGACGCTGCCGGGGATTCTGTCCTCCATCGACGCCGGCATGTACTGCGTGTAAATCGCCTGCGCTACGGTTTCCCCGTGGCCCTGAGCCCGCGCATACAGGCCGCCGACGATTCCCTGCAGCTCGGTGAATTCCTTTACCAGCTCTGCGGTCAGATCGGTCTTCGCCAGGCGTACGGCCTTCAGCAGCTCCGACTTGTTGAGGGATACTCCCCCCTGCGCGGCCACATCCGCCAGGCTCTCCGCCAAGCGCAGGTTTGCTTCGGTCTTCGCCAGGTAGCTGCCGAGATCCTTCTGAAAGGTGACCGACTTCAGCATCTCCACCCGGCCATCGAGAGAGATCTTCTGATCGTAGTTCCAGAAGAAGCGCGCATCGTTAAAGCGAGCGCGCAGCACCCGCTCGTTGCCATGCCGGATGAGCCCCTGAGGATCCCCTTCCGTATTCAGCACCGCGAGGAAATAGGGAGCCAGTTTGCCATCGGCGCTCTCCACCGCGAAGTACTTCTGGTGGTCGCGCATTACCGTTACCAGAACCTCCTCGGGAAGGGTCAGGTACTCCTGCTCAAAGCTGCCCAGCAGCACCGAGGGCCACTCTGTGAGATTCGCGACGGTATCCACCAGCGGTTCATCCTCGCGCCAGCGAGCTCCGGCCACGGTACGCGTTGCTGCGTCCAGCGCCTTGCGAATGCGATGGATGCGGGCTTCCACGCTCACCATCACCTTGGCCGCGTCCAGCGCTGCAACGTAGCTCGCTGGATTGGCAATTGGCACTGGAGCTTCGCCGTGGAGGATGCGGTGGCCATAGCTCTGGTTGGAGGCGGTAATGCCGGCAAACTCCACCGGCACCGTCTCTCCATCGAGAAGGGCGAGCAGCCAGCGCAGCGGGCGCACAAAGCGCTCCGGCTTTCCCGCGCGCCAATACATATTCTTCGGCCAGTAGATGCTGGCGATCTCCTGCGGCAGAAGCGAGGGAATCACCTCGACCGCTGCGCGGCCGGAACGCTTGACGGTGGCCGAAACGTACTCGCCCTTGGCGTTCGTCAGTTTGGTCAGCTCGCCAACTTCCACGCCGGCCTTTTTCGCGAAGGCGAGTGCAGCGGGAGTCGCCGCTCCATCCTTGAAGGCCACCTTCCACGAGGGACCAGTGAGTTGCTCTTCGATGTCCTGCTGCCTGGCAAGCACGCCTTGCACATGCACCGCCAGGCGGCGCGGCGTGGAATACGTCAGCACCGCCGCATGTTGCTCCGGCAGCAACCTTTCGCGCACCAGCAGCGCTTCCACACGATGAGAAAGATCCGCAAGCGCCGCGGCAATCATCCGCGCGGGAATCTCTTCCAGTCCAATTTCCAAAAGAAAGTCAGCCATTCGAGTTCTATCTTTTTCCGGGGAGATCGCTTCCCCTCAGGAGCGAACGCGCTCCCGCGTCAAAAAAATCGTTGGTTCCGGCAACGCGCAAGCCCTGCCGGTTCAAGCAGCGTCCGGGGCCGCCTGCTGCGCATATGCCTTGGCCACACCCACCGCCAGCGCCCGAATACGCGCAATCACGCCGACGCGCTCCGTCACCGAAATGGCGCCGCGTGCATCCAGCAGGTTGAACAGATGCGAGCACTTCAAACAAAGGTCATAGGCAGCCAGCAGCGGAAAGCGACGCCGCGTAGCCGGGTCTGCATCTTCCGGAATCTGCCGCGACTGATCGAGCAGCGACTGGCACTCCGCCTCATACAGCCGCAGATGCTCCCACAGCTTCTCGATGTCGGCGTACTCAAAGTTATAGACCGAGAATTGCAGCTCTTCCTGCAGCCTGACGTCGCCGTATGTCACCGCCCGCCCGGTTGCGGCGTCGTGCGCCCACACAATGTCGTAGATGGAATCGACATCCTGCAGAAAGGCCGCGATGCGCTCCAGCCCATAGGTAATCTCGCCCGAGATAGGGTCAAGGTCGATGCCGCCACATTGCTGGAAGTAGGTGAACTGCGTAATCTCCAGCCCATCCAGCATCACCTGCCAGCCAATGCCCCACGCGCCCAGGGTTGGCGACTCCCAGTTATCCTCTTCGAACTTGAGGTCATGCTCGCGCAGATCGATGCCAATCGCTCCCAGCGATTCCAGATAGATCTCCTGGATATTGACCGGCGGCGGCTTGAGGATCACCTGAAACTGCGTGTGCTTGAACAGGCGATTCGGATTCTCGCCATAGCGCCCATCCGCCGGGCGGCGCGAGGGCTGCGCGTAAGCGATGCTGATCGGCTTTGGCCCCAGCACTCGCAAAAACGTGTCTGGCGACATCGTGCCCGCGCCAACCTCAACATCGTAGGGCTGCTGCAGCACGCATCCGCGCTCCGCCCAGAAGCTCTGCAGACGGAAGAGCAGTTGCTGAAAGGTAAGCGGCACGCGCGGAGCGCCTGTCGCGGAGGAGTTCTGGTTCCTGGAGGAAACAATCGAGGCCACGCCTGCAACTCTCTGACAAGTAGATTTTCTACAAGAGATTCTAAATGATGCGGCTGGCCATCAGCCGCCAAGCCGATAGAGAACGGATGCGGTGGTCAATTTGCGCTCCATGTTCCGCTCCAGCGACTGCAGAGCGAAGCGCCGCAGATCCGCCGCACGATGGCGCGGCCAGGGCTCCGGCGCAAGCCCGGAGATGGGCGAGCGGAAGACTCGCAGAGCCAGGGCATGAGAATCGGGGGAGATCTGACTGTAGCCGCCGCGCTTGTGCTGCGCACAGAAGAAGCCATTTGCCTGCGCGTGGAAGAAAGCCGGGGCACCCGCAAGCGGCACGCCGCACACCACACAGCGCGATAGATCGGGCAGCCAGCCCATCAGTCGCGTCACCCACAGCGCGAAGTAGGTGAGCGGCATCCAGGGCTGCTCCACCCGGGTGTATTCCAGCACGGCCAGCAGCAGGCGAAAGACGGTCTCCTGCGGATCGTGGTCGGGCAGGGTGTCTTCCAGCACTTCGCTGAAGAAGGCCAGCACTGCCGCCCGCGCGTAATCCACCGGCTGCGAGAGCGGCGAGCTCAGAATTTCACAGGAATCCAGCCGGACCAGCTCCTGCCGGGGCTTCTCGGCGTAGCTGGCGCGGACATAGGTCATCGGCTCAAGCGCGCCTCCAAAGCGGCGCCGCGACTTCATGGCAGCCTTGGCCACGCCCTTGATCTTCCCCTGGTCCCGGGTGAAGAGAGAAACGATCTGATCTGCTTCATGCAAAGGCCAGGTGCGGAGCACAATTGCTTCAGCCTGGTGCGCAATCAAACCGGTATCCTTCCGCAAACAAAACGCGCAGCTCTAAAGCTGCGCGTTGCCTGTGCTACTCGCAAAAAACTAGCGTCCGTAAAAAGCTGCATTCTTCTCAGCGAAGTGTGCCCACTTCTCGGGCAGATCGTCGCCGGCAAAGATCGCGGAGACCGGGCAAGCCGGTACGCAGGCGCCGCAGTCAATGCATTCCACGGGATCGATAAACAACATCTCGCTATCTGCAAACTTCGGTTCGTCCCTCTTTGGATGAATACAGTCAACTGGACATGCGTCAACGCACGCTGTGTCCTTTGTACCGATGCAGGGTTCCGCAATCACATATGCCATAGAAGCCGTCTCCGTTCGAGCTAAATTCCACCTGAATTGTAGCAGCACGAGTATGCTGCCAGCCTACCTCTGTTCTGGCCATGGCATACGGCCCAGGCCAGGATATTCATTTCGTCAAACCCGCTTCGCGGCTCGCACGGCGGGCCGCAAACTCTGCGGGCGTAGGGATGGGCTCCAGCTCCCGCCCGGCAAACATCTCCTGGAAAAGAGCCATAACCTCTTTGTGAATCAGACCATTGCTGGCCAGAACTTCTTTGCTGTCCAGGCGGAATGGGCTGCCATCGAAGCGCGTGATTGCGCCCCCCGCCTCGGTCACCAGCAGGGCTCCCGCCGAGGTATCCCACGGGTTCAGATTGAATTCCCAGTAACCGTCGAAGCGTCCGCAGGCGGTATAGGCGAGGTCAAGAGCCGCCGACCCTGCCCGGCGTACGCCATGGGAGCGCAGCGTAATCTGCTGGTAAAAGTAAATGTTGGGGTTGTCATGCCGCTTGCGGCTGGGGAACCCGGTTGCCATCAGCGACTCCGCCAGCTCCGTCACGCGAGACACATGAATGCGCTCTCCGTTCAGGTAGGCGCCCCGCCCCGCCTCCGCCACAAACAGCTCAGCCCGCATGGGGTCGTAGATGACCCCGGCGACCATCTGGCCATCCTGACCCTCGGCAAGCCCGGGCGGCCGATGCTCCAGCCCCATGCTGACGCAGAAGACCGGGAAGCGGTGGGCAAAATTGGTGGTGCCGTCCAGCGGATCGATATACCACCGGTACTGGCCCTCCATGCGGTCGCGAGTTCCCTCTTCGCCATAGACGCCGTGCTCGGGAAACGTCTGGCGAATTCTCTCGCGAATCAGCCGTTCGGAGGAGCGGTCGGCCTCGGTGACCAGATCCACTTCGCCCTTGTATTCGGTTGCCACACCATTCTGGTAGAAGCTGCGCACTAGTTCGCCCGCCTCCACCGCAATGGGGGCCGCCAGCCGGACAAAGGAAAAATCGACATCTTTCGGTAATAAGGTCATTTCCCGGCTTCCTGCCCTTCGACGAGAGCTCCCCCGGGAATGGCGTCCTCATGGGCTTTGGCTGCGTTGCGCGCGGCTCTCTTCTCCCGGCGCGCATGCTCGGTGATGGTGCGAATCTGATGCTTATAGATGAAGAGGTTTGGCTTACCCTCGCGAGTCAGGCGAATCATGCGGTCGTCAAAGTACTCGATCCAGCCCTGCACGCTCTCACCATCGCGCAGCTTCACCACGACCGGCACTTGCTTTTCACTCAGGAAGCGCAGATACAGGGCTTCCTGCCCAGTGTCTCCCGGGGGAGGCGACTTGGGCCGACGACGCGATGCGTTTTCGAGAGCCATGCCTCCATTGTAACCAAGATGAGCGGGTTGGCCAGCGGGGTGCCCTGGCTTCAACTGCTGCCGTAGTGCCCTCCCCTATGCAAATGCAGCAAGTTGTCCCCGGAAGAATAGCCTGTCTTCGCCAAAAGAACTGGAGTTGAGCGGATGGAAACGAACACCGGAAAACTGAGCCGTTTCCGCAGACATTGCCGATGCGAGTGGACTATTGTTTCGTTCGCTGCTGAGAGATCGCTCCCCGGGCCTCGCTCACTCAAGGCAGAAATGTGCCCAGAGGAGAAAAACAACATGCAGATCCATGAATCGCTCCCCCACCGGAAAATGGAGGCACCCACACTGAAAATGGAGACCCAAACACTGCGGACAGGCAACAAGGCTGGCTGGCGCAAAACCATGGCAGCCGTCGCGCTGCTGGCCAGTGCGACAACAGGGATCGGCTTTGCGCAAAACAACCAGGGCGCCGACAGGAACGATGCGTTTCTACCAAGCCCGGTGAGAGTCGTCTCCACCGTACCGGCCAATGGCGATGTAAATCCCTATGGGGTTGCGTTTGTCCCGCGCAACTTCCAGACGGGATCCGGCCCGTTAAAGACCGGGGACATCCTGGTCTCGAATTTCAACAACAGCCAGAATCTGCAAGGTACGGGAACGACCATCGTCCGGGTTGCGGCGAATGGTTCGCCGGCCCTGTTCTTCCAGGGAAAGGCGCCGCTGGGGCTTTCCACGGCGCTGGGAACGCTGCAGGCGGGATTCGTGGTTGTCGGCAATGCTCCGACGGCGGACGGCACCGCAGCGACGGCAGGCCCCGGCTCTCTGCTGGTGATCAATAACCAGGGCAAGCTGATGCAGACGATCACCAGCCCCTGGATCCAGAGTCCGTGGGATATGGCGCTGGTGGACCGCGGAGACTCTGCGATTGCGTTTGTCACCAATGCACTGACCGGCACGGTCAGCCGGTTGAACTTCAAAGTAAGCTCCAGCGGCCTGATGCTGTTGCACGCAACGACCATTGCCTCGGGGTATGTCCATCGCGGTGATCCGGTGACGCTGTTTGTCGCGTCCACGGGCCTGGTGTACGACGCTCGGCAGGATGTGCTGTTCGTTGCCTCAACCGGCGACAATGCGGTTTTCGCGGTGCGCAATGCGGCCGAACGGGACGAGGATCAGGGGAGAGGATCCATCATCTATGAGGACAATGTTCATCTGCATGGTGCATTGGGGCTGGCAATGGCTCCGAATGGCCACCTCCTTGTCACCAACAACGATGGCATCAATCCCGATCCAAATCAGCCGAGCGAGATCGTTGAGTTCACAAGAGAGGGCAAATTCGTGAAGGAGCTCTCCGTCGATCCTGCCCAGGGAGGATCGTTCGGTTTAGCCGTACGCACGATGCAGGACACAGCGACCCTCGCAGCTGTCGATGACAACACGGCGATGCTGCTCATCTGGACGCTGGACGTGGAGTAGGACGCGTAGAGTAGCCGTAAGAATACATAGTGCGGCGGAGGAAGAGACCCTGTTCGACGGCCTCCGGCCATAGTGCGCTTGTAACTGTGGGGGCTTCACTTCTACCGTGGGAGCGATTGCGTTTCCCGGGGATTGGTCGTGTAGTAGCCCGTCCGATGCCGCACGTTGTAACCAGTCCCCTCCGGAGCCTTCACCGATACCTCAACCCTGCGGAAGGCTCCGTCCGCCACACGATGCACGGGATAGTAGCCCAGCAGGTATTGGGTGCGCAGATCGTCGGAGATCTGGTCAAAAGCCTTCTCCATATCCATGCCCTCTGCGTAGTAGTATTTGCCGCCCGTCTCTTCCGAGAGCGTAATCATGGCATGTTCGCCTCCAAGGTCGCGCCCCGCGCTGGCTGCAATCGGCACATCGATGATGCTGTACACCATCACCTCGGAGCGCAAAGCCTGCTCCAGAGCCTTGGCATAGTCCACCCCGTTCACCGTATTTCCGCCGTCTGAGATGAGGACGAGCACCTTGCGGCCACTTCTCCCCATCAGGTTCTGCGCGGAGAGGTACACCGCGTCATAAAGCGCCGTTGCCGGCCCCATTCGCAGGTTCTCCAATCCGCGATCGATACGACCTACCTGGTTGGTAAACGGAACCACCTCGCGAACATCGGAGGAAAACTCAATCAGCCCCATCTGGTCCACCGGGCGCATCAGCGCATGGGCAAAGTGCCGCGCCGCCTTTTGTTCGAGGGGCAGATCCTTATGCACGCTACCGCTGGTGTCGATGGCCAGCAGGATGGCAAGCGGCATCTCCGATTGCCGCTCGAAGACAGCAATCTTCTGCGGCACGTGATCCTCGGTGAGCGAGAAGTCCTCCTTCTGCAGACCACCCACAACCGCGCCGTGAGCATCCGTCACATTCACGAAGAGGTTCACCAGGTGGACATTGACGCGGATCGTCGTCGATGAGGTGCCCTCCTGAGCCGCCAGAGGCACCGTCGCGATGCAGAGAATCACGGCCCACAGGCAGAACCTCATTCGCTCATTGCTCCGCTTGGCTGACTTTTTATCTGCCCGGGCACGATACTGTCCGGAAATGGCTCGCCCGCAACCCACACCGCGCCGTCCTCAAAGAACTCCTTCTTCCAGATGGGCACCGTGCTCTTGAGGGTATCGATGAGCCAGCGGCAGGCGTCAAAGGCGGCGGCACGATGCGCGGAGGCGACCACGATCACGACGCTCGTCTCCCCCACCCCAAGCTGGCCCAGCCGATGAACGACCGTAACATCGCGGATCGCGAATCGCTCACAGGCTTCGGCGGCAAGCTTGCGCATCTGTTCGATCGCCATGGCCTCATACGCTTCATAGACCAGGTGGAGGGTGCGCCGACCGCGAGTATGGTTCCGCACGATGCCATCGAAGACGACGACCGCACCATCCTCTCCCTGCCGGAGAGCCTGCGCCAGCGCTGCGGTATCGATGGGCTCGCGCACCAGCGCGACGTGCAGGCCCCGTCCGCTGCCACCCGAAAGTCCGCTGCCGCCCGGAAGTCCGCTGCCGCCCGAAACTGGAGGCAGCAAGGCAATCTCATCGTCCTCTGCAAGTGCCTGGTCTGCCCGCGCGTACTCCTGATTGACCGCGACGGCGAGAGAATTCCAGAAACCGCCCTGCTCCGGCGCGACAGATCGATAGTGGTCCAGCAGCGTGCGGACCGTCGCCCCCGCGGGCAGAGATACCGCCTCTCCCTCGCGATGAAAAACGTCTTTGAGTGCGCCGAAATAGAGAACGCGTACCTGCATGAAGAAAAGCATACCTGCGCATTAGACGAAGCTCTACTGAAGATGTACACGAATCTACATCCGGGACGCAGCAGTTGTGCCCGAGACGTGATGGGAAGACCTGTTGTGACGATGTGCAGTGAAGCGATTCACGCTTCGCCAGCGGCCGGCGAAGAGGCGAAGAGGTCATTCTCCGGCGGGTACCACACGCGGATCCCCTCTATCCGGGCAAAGGGCGTAAGCCGGTGCGGGCTTCGCTTGCTGTTTCCCTTCGCGTCATACAGGATGTCCTCTACGGGAACCGCGCGGGCGGTGAGCGCGTCAGCAATCAGCGAGCGATGACAGCGCCACGGCACCGCCTCCGCGCAAAGGATGCAGCACTGCTTCGTCTTCGCCTGCTCGATCAGGTCCTCGATGGCGGCGGCAAATTCCTCCGTCTGCATGTAGTCGGCATAGCCGCGAAAGCTGGCGTTCCGCCAGCCGGTGTTGATGGAATCGCGCCGCGTGTGTCGCAGGCCGCCCAGCTCCGGCATCCAGTGGTATTCGATCTTCGCCTTTCCCAGCGATGCCGCCAGATCCTGCTGCTCGTATTGCGGATTGTGGCGGGAGCGGGGTATCGATCGAACGTCGATCAGCCGCCGCACGTGGTTCTTCCTGAGGACATGCAGGAAGTCCTCTATCGCCAGCGTCGAATGCCCCAGGGTAAAAATCGTCATGGAGAATAAGCAAAGATTGCCATTAAGAATTAAGCAAAAATCGCATTAATGGTAAAACGTGCCGTGCTACCATCACGTTCGCATGCACAGCTTAAAATCTTCTCTCTCATCGGCAGGCTTGATTCTGCCCCGTCCCGTCCTGCCCCGTCCCGTCCTGTCTCGTCTGGTCCTTCTGGGCCTGATCTCGCTCTTCGCCCTGCCAGCGCAGACTCCAGCCCAGACGACGGCGCCGGCACCGCATCGATCCACCACCCATCGCGCCACCGCGCAAAGGCGATCGGCGAGCGCAGCAGCCAAGTCAACTCAATCCACGGCTGACGAGATCAAGCTGCCCGCCTCCATTCCTGCGGCACAGGGAACGCTGCACACGGAATATGCCCTGCGCTACATTGACGTCGTGGCAGGTACAGGAGCGGCTGCCGAACCCGGGATGATCTACTTCGTCCACTACACCGGCTGGCTCTATGACGGCACCAAATTCGATTCCTCCGTCGATCGCGGAGCACCGATCCAGTTCCAGCAGGGGCAGCACCGGGTCATTAGTGGCTGGGATACTGGGTTTGAGGGCATGAAGGTGGGTGGTAAACGCAGGCTCTTTATCCCCTACCAGTTGGCCTATGGCGACAGGGCAAACGGCCCGATCCCGGCGAAATCCAATCTGATCTTCGACGTGGAGCTGGTAGACGTGAAGGACCCGAATGCCGCACCAGCGGAAAACGCCCCTGCAAAGTAGGCGAAGCGGCTTACCCGTTGTTACGGTTCAACTGGACCCATATCTCGACCCGCCGATAGAGAACACGCAGCGCCGATAGCTCCAGCTCTGTCTCAGGCGAGATGTCCAGCACCAGCATGGAGCCCTCGGTCAACGTCAGGGATGCCTTCTCGTCGGTGGGATAGTCTGCGTAGGGGAACAGATTGAGAGTGAGCTTCTCATCAAAGGGAGCGCGGTAAATCCCTGGCTCGGTCTGTACCCACTCCAGCTCGCCACGGTCGGTACTCTGGGAAACGCTCTTCAGCAGATCAGCAGCAATCGCGTCCATCGCAGCCCTCTTAATACATTTTCGCACTCCCCACGCCTCTGGATGCCATTCCCCAGGGGATGTAGAGTCATCCCAGAAAATCCCATGCCATCGAAATCGCAAAAATGTGGTGTGCCCGCGCACCTGCAAAAAATGCCTGCTGGTTAGCAGGCATCCTTTGCAAGCCGCGTGCGCCTTACGCGTCAGCGTGGCTCAAAACGCTTTCGCGAACCTCTTCGTCCTTGCGCTCCTCGCTGGTTGTCGTGGGCAGCGCAACGGCAAGCACATCTTCGATCCGGCTGGCGTAGTGGATCGTGACCCCCGAGATCTGTTCGGGTGTCAGGTCCTCTTCCACGTTCTGGCGGTTCTCCGCCGGCAGAATCACATCGCGAACCCCGGCACGTTTCGCGGCCAGGAACTTCTCCTTAATGCCGCCCACCGGCAGCACATTGCCGCTTAACGTGATCTCACCCGTCATCGCCGTCAGCGGATGAATGGGCCTGTCCGTTAGCAGCGACACAAGGGCCGTTGCCATCGTCACGCCTGCGGAAGGTCCGTCCTTGGGAATCGCACCCGCCGGCACGTGAATGTGCAGGTCCATGTCCTTGGTGAAGTCTTCGTCCAGCCCCACGGACTTCGCATTGGAACGTACCCAGGTCAACGCGGCCTGCATGGATTCCTGCATCACCTCGCCGATCTGGCCGGTCATGGTAAATCCGCCCTTGCCCTTCATCCTGCTGGCTTCGATGAACAGCACATCTCCACCCGCGGGGGTCCAGGCCAGGCCGACGGCAACTCCGGCGCGCTTCGTGCGCTCCGCAAGCTCCGTATCGACGCGAACCTTGATGCCGCCCAGGAACTCCTGCACAATCTCCCGGGTTACCACCAGCTTGTCCTTGGAACCTTCCGCGACCCGGCGCGCCTGCTTACGGCACACCGTGCCGATCAGTTGCTCCAGGTTGCGGACGCCAGCCTCCCGCGTATAGTGACGCACAATGTAGGCGACACTCTCCTCGGGAAATTCAATCAGATCCGGCGTAATACCGTTCTGCTTTGTCTGCCGGGGAATCAGGTAGCGGAAGGCAATGTGCACCTTCTCTTCTTCCGTATACCCCTGCAATTCGATGATTTCCATTCTGTCGCGCAGTGGCTCCGGAATGGGATCAAGGATGTTTGCTGTGCAGATAAACAGGACCTTCGACAGATCAAACGGCACATCCAGGTAGTTGTCCCGGAAGGTCGAGTTCTGCTCCGGATCGAGCGTCTCCAGCAATGCCGACGACGGATCTCCGCGGAAGTCGCGGCCCAGCTTGTCGATCTCATCCAGCATGAATACGGGATCGTTGGTTTCCGCCCGCCGTATTCCCTGGATAATCTGGCCCGGCAATGCGCCGATATAGGTGCGCCGATGCCCGCGAATTTCCGCCTCATCATGCATACCGCCCAGCGAAATACGCGCGAACTTCCGCCCTAACGCCCGTGCAATGCTGCGCCCCAGCGAGGTTTTGCCCACGCCCGGAGGCCCGACAAAGCAAAGGATCGGTCCCTTCATATCTGGCTTCAGACGGCGCACGCTCAGGTAATCGAGGATGCGGTCCTTTACCTTCTTGAGGTCATAGTGGTCCTCATCAAGAATCTGCTTGGCTTTGAGGATATCCACCTCGCCGCCAGACGACTTGGCCCAGGGCAGCATGGCCAGCCACTCAATGTAATTGCGGGTCAGCGAATAGTCCGCCGCCATGGGAGACATCCGCGCCAGGCGGTTCATCTCCTTCAGGGCTTCCTTCTTCACATCTTCCGGCATGCCCGCCGATTCAATCTTCTGCCGCAGTTCATCGACGTCCTTCTGCCCCTCGTCCATCTCGCCCAGTTCTTTCTGGATGGCTTTGAGTTGCTCGCGAAGGTAATAGTCACGCTGCGACTGCTGCACCTGGTCCTGAACCTCGGACTGGATCTTGTTGCGCAACTGCTGCACTTCAAGCTCCTTGGCAAGGTGCTTATTGATCCGCTCCATCCGGGCAATTATGTCCGGAGTCTCAAGCAGTTCCTGCTTATCTGTCGTTGCCAGAAACGGCAGCGAGGAGGCAATAAAGTCCACTAAACGCCCCGGATCCTCGATGTTCATCGCAATGGTCTGCAACTCGTCCGAAAGCGTCGGGGACACGGTCACAATCTGCTGGAACTGGGAGAGTACATTGCGCTGCAAAGCCTCATTTTCTGAGTTCTTTGCCAGCGGCTCGACCGTAACCGGCTCCACACTCGCCATCATGAAGGGTTCCAGTTGGGTAAATTGGCCCAGCTTGACGCGTTCCGCGCCCTCCGTGAAGACAAAAAGGCTCTGGTTTGGCATTTTGACCACTTTGTGGACCGTCGCCAGCGTTCCGTAACCATACAAATCTTCGGGTTCGGGCGAGTCCATGCGCGCATCTCGCTGTGCGACCACAACGATGGTCTTCTCTTCTCCCAGCGACTGAATGAGCTGAATCGAACTCTCGCGTCCCACCGTAAGCGGTAATACTGCGTGCGGAAAGAGCACGGTGTCCCGCACCGGCAGGATCGGCAGCACGCGGGCGGAGGTGTCCTCCCGCTGCTTCGGATCGCTCGGCTGGATAATACTTAGGAAATCACTCGCCATGAGTCTACCTCTATCAAGTTATTAGCTATTAGACGCAGCATATTTTTAAAAGTCGCAATCTCTCGTGCTCTAACCGGAAGTCTTTCTCAACTCGTTTGGAATCCTATACTTCCACTGTCCGTGCCCAGACCACCCTGGAACGATGCACAGCTACCTGTAAGGCGGGGACGTGGGGAATATCTGAGAAAAGTGCCATGCCTTCTATCTCAGATGCGGAGGATAATAGCGCGCCCGCTACCCCGGCTGCATATGGTTATCGGCAAGAAAAGATAGTGGGATCAAAACTCCTGTGCGGGGAGGGATGACTGAGGGCTCAGGCGGGTTGCTCAGAATGCCTGTATGAGCCGAGCTCTTTCACCATCGAGCAGTGGTGAAGCAGTTCCTCCATCGGCACCCTGGTGTCGCCGGGAGCCGTGATCTGGTAGTCCACGTAAAAGACATAGTGCCAAGGCTGTCCGGGAACGGGACGGGATTCGATCTTGGTCAGATTGGTGCCGTGGGCAGAAAAGACCTGCAGAGCCTGCACCAGAGTGCCGGGACGGTTCGCTACGGAAAAAGCAAGGCTCACCTTGTTTGCCTTAGGGTCCGGCTGGACCTTTGCAGTTGGGCGCACGAAAAAGAAGCGCGTGAAATTTTGCGGGTTGTCTTCGATGTCCGCTGCCAGAACGGCCGCGCCATAGTAGGTCGCAGCAATTTGACTGGCTATGCCCGCCGCGTGAGTCTCCCGCTGTTCCATCAACTGCTTGACGCTTCCCGCGGTGTCGTAGAACGGAAACACCTCCATGTGCTGGTGCTGCTCAAGGAAGTGGCGGCATTGCGCCAGCGCAACCGGATGCGAGGAGACTCTGCGAATCTCTTCGATCGAGCTGCCGGGCATCGCGATCAGGTTATGACGTATGCGCAGAAGCGCCTCGCGTTCGATAGTGACATCATGCGCGAGCAGCAGATCGTAGTGCTCCACCACAGGGCCCGCCAGGCTGTTCTCGATCGGGATCACTGCCGCGTCCACGTGCCCCTCCACTACACGTCGAAACACCTCTGACGAGAGTGAGCACGGCACAATGGTTGCCTCAGGCTCCATCTTTAATGCAGCTTCGTGACTGAAAGAGCCGGGCTCTCCCTGGATCGCTATCCTCATCAAATCAAGTCTCTCCTTATATCTGCCGAGAACCGGCAACCTACCGCGCGCAGATCGCACCTTATCACTCCGTAGCTTGAAAAACCTACGGAGGGAGAATTAGAAATGCTCTGGACGATTTTTGTAATTCTGTTGGTCCTCTGGCTCGTCGGTTTGATCGGCTTCCACGCGATAGGCGCGTACATTCACATACTACTGATCCTTGCCATCGTGGTGTTGCTCATCCAACTGATCAGTGGTCGGCGCCCGAGCGTGTAACTCTAAAGTCCCATACCGGGAAGATCGTAATTCCTACAACCGCGAAGCATGAAGTACAAGGAGCCGCAACATGAACAAAGACCAGATTACCGGAAAGATGGACCAGGTTACCGGACGCATCAAGGAGAAGGTCGGCGAAGCGGTCGGCAACGAAGAGATGGCGAACAAGGGTGTAGCCGAGCAGGTAAAAGGCGCAGCGAAAGAGACCTGGGGCAAAGCGAAGGACGTGGCGCACGATGCCGCAAGCGAGCAGCGCAGCAAGGTAGCGGAAAAGGCCACTGAGGTTCGCGAAAAGGCCGTAGATGCCGCGAACACCTTGAAAGACAAGATCAAGACTGGCCTGGATGAGCACGGACGCAAATCCGCATAGCCCACAAGTGCTCTGAAAAACAGCGGCCCAGCGCTCGGATGAGCCCTGGGCCGTTTTCAAAAAGCCTAGTGGTGAAGAAGAAGATCCGCTGCCACCGACACAAAGAACAGCATGGAGATGATCCCGTTCATTGTGAAGAAGGCCGCATTCAGACGGCGCAGATCGCGCGGCGAGACGATCAGGTGCTCATAAAGCAGCAGGCTCGCGACGACGACAAGACCCGCCTTCGCAACCCAGCCGAGAGCAAAGGCATGAATCAGCCAGACCAGCAGCGCCAGCATGATCAGGTGCATTGTGCGAGCAACCCAGAATGCCGCCGTTATTCCCCATGCCTGGGGCACGCTGTTTAGTCCCACGGTGTGGTCATGCTCCGCATCCTGACAGGCGTACAGCACGTCAAATCCCCCGCCCCAGAAGAGCACTGCACCGGTCAACAACAGGATTCGCGGGTCAAGCGTACCACGCACTGCAATCCATGCGGCGGCAGGAGCAATCCCCATCGAGAGCCCCAGAAAAAGGTGCGACCAGCGGGTGAAACGCTTGGTATAGGAGTAGAACAGCACGATCCCCAGCGCCACCGGCGACAGGAGCAGTGTTAACCGATTCAGCTGCGCGCTCGCCAGCAGAAAAGCCACCGCCATTGCGACAGTAAACAAGCCAACAAACCCGCGCCCCAGCAGTCCCGCTGGAATCGCACGCGCCTTGGTCCGGGGATTGGCCGCATCCAGATCGGCATCGGCCCAGCGATTGAAAGCCATTGCCGCCGAGCGAGCCGTCACCATGCAGACAATGATCCACCCGAGCGTTCCTAGATGGGGAATTCCACCGGCAGCCAGCATCGCCCCTGTAAGGGCGAATGGGAGCGCAAAAACCGAGTGCTCCCACTTGATCATCTCCAGCGTCACACCGACGCTGCGGAAAAATGTCATTGGTACTCTCCAGTCAATAGTTTACCGGAGGTTCTCTCGCTGCAAAATGCCGGGTGAGAGGTCGCTCTATACACAAGCGCCTCTATCCAATGGGTAGAGGCGCTTGTGCGATGCAGCGGCGGCGCTGCTTATTTCTTCTTCTTTTCCGTTGGCTGATTGGCCACAACAAGGTTGTTCGTCACCTTGAAGACACCGGGAACCCCATTGGCGCGAATGAACGCCGTGTCCTTATCTGCCTGCGAATCCACGACGCCATAGAGTTCCACGTTGCCCCGATCCACCGCAATACGAATCGGCTTGGCGGGGTCAATCGCGTACTTGTTCAGCGTGGGGTAACCATACACAGCACGCGCGACCTCAAGACGAATCCTGTCATCCATCGGCGACGGCGGCAGCACTTCGATATCGTCGATTACATCCTTCACGCCCGGGTAATTGCTCACCAGCGAGAGCGCGGAGTCCTTATCCATCGGCGTGCGAGCGCTGCCCCCCAGGGTCACCACTCCGTTTTGCACGCTCACCTTGATGGCATTAAAGACATTTCCGTAACCGACGCGATCATATTGCAGCTTCTCTGCCAAAGCCTGTCCCAACTCCTGATCGGAAATCTCCTTGCCACCCACTTCGATCTGGTTGCGAACCGCGACCACGTTCTTCACGTGATGCGCCTTCTTATCCGCGTCTTGCTTGTATTCGTAGAGGGAGGTCGTACCGCTCAGCGTAATGACGCCGTTCTGCACCGTGGCCTGAATCCCTTGAAACCGTGACTTGCCTAACTGCTTATTGATGTCCGTCTGAATCTGGCTGTCATTCTGTCCCGCAGCAGAACTCGCCTGTTCATCAGCGATAGCTGCTGCATGTGCCGGAACAGCTATCGGAGCAATCCATAGAAACACCGCCAATATACCCGTATATCCAATTCTTACTTTGGTCATATCGAGCTTTCTCCTCAAAGCCATCGCTCGCGGTGCTGCTGCCATGTAGCTTCAAAGTCACCAACGGTACGATGCAGGGCACGACACCGCGAAACCGCTGATAGTAAAGACTGGATTTTCCGCAAAATGGATGCAACGCCATGAAAATATGTTTGCTATGGCGAGGGTTGCCTGTAACTAGCGATAGCGCCTGTGAACCTTGACCACCATGCTGAAAACACCGTTTTCATCGCGTACGGCAACCAGGGAAACGTTCCGCGTGATGCCTATCTGCGCCTGGATCAACTGCTGCGCCGTGCTGTTGACGTTAGTGGCATAGGTCAGCGTAACGTTTCTTGAAACCTGCTGCTCTACCGTAATGCGGGCGGTTGAGTTGCCGAGCGAACCAACAAACGTGGGATCGATCTTCACGCTGCCCACACCGAATAGCTTCTGCACGCGGTTGCTGACTGTGGCGTTCAATGCGCCACCCAGCAGTGCATTCGTGGTGGAGTTTGTACCTGCATTCTGCTGCTGCTGCGTGAACATGCTCTGCTCTTCCTGCGTGCGTCCAAGCGCGAGCAGTGCAATCACGTCCGACTGCGCCAGCGGCGGCTCCGAGCGATAGGTCACATTCAACTTGTTCGCCGTGCCATGCAGGCCAATCGTGATGTCGTAGTTCTCCACTCGGGCCGTCGCATCCAGATCGATCGTTGGATCGATGCGCACCGGATTTGTGAAGTAGATGTCGCCATGCTGCAGCTGATATTGGGTGCCGGCAAAGTTCGCACTGCCTTCCGTCACGTTGACGCGCCCCAGCACCGAAGGGGAAGCAACCGTGCCACGCACGCGCAGATCCACATCTCCCGCAAGCTTCGCAAAACTATTCTGGAAATTGAGAGCGGGCGCCGAGGTGATGTGAATGTCCAGACGCACATGATTGGAAGGCGCATTCGGATCCAGCGGAGGCGCCACGCTCGTAGCCGAGCCCACCAGTCCGGAGATATCCAGGTTGGGATTGATGGCGAAGCGCGTAATCAAAATGTTGCCACTCAGGAGCAGATCCTTTTGCGATCCCTGCAGCCGAAGATTGGCATCGCCCATCGAGCTGACTCCCGTCGGGTAACGCATGCGAATATTCTTCCCTGAGGCAGTCAAGTCTCCGTAGAGGCCCTGCTGGTAGGTGATGTATCCGCCAATCTTCAACTGTCCCCCGCCCGTCTGCGCGGTCAGGCTCTTTACGTCCAACCGATCCTGGTTGAACTGCAGCGTGCCGTTGATCTGGCTCAGTCCGTTTGGCAGGTCCTGCAGCGTCACGACGCCATTGGTAAAGCGCACCTGCCCGCTCAAATCTGGCCGATCGAGCGTTCCCCGCGCATCGACGACAAAATCTACCCGCCCTGAAGAAGCAATATCGGGATTCAGAGTCTGCGCAAGCTTTAGATTGACGGCACCATCCCCGTGCAACTTCATTTCGCCGTTTGCGAGAACGCTCATGCTTCCCTGCGCGCGCAGATTGGTGTCTTCCCCGGTAATATGCAGCGGATCGAGCGTCAGAATTCCGTTCTTGAGAGCAGCATGGATGGGACCGTCGCTCGCCAGCGGCACGCCCGCCAGCGAAACAGCAAATTGACTCGCACTCAGTTCGCCATTCAGGCGTCTCGGCTCTTTCAGCGGGCCACTTACGGTCGCCTGCCCCTGGATCGAAGAGTGCGCGGTAAGCCCCTGAATTTTGGCAAAGCGCAGGATCGGATCGATGTCCAGCCCGGTAAAGACCAGCTTCGCCTGGGTCATGTAGCCATCGCGCAACTCGGTCTGGCCGTTGATACGCATCTGCGCGCCTGCGAGTTGAGAGTTGGCGGTGTAGAACAGAGATCCATGCTCCGCGTGGGCATCGGCATCCAGAGTTCCCAGTTTCTGATTGTCTAAAAGAACATCGGCCAGATGGGCATTGGCGTGGATCGTCGGGTTGTCGATCGCGCCCGAACCATGCGCCTCGAACGTAAGCTTTCCGGTAAGTCCGAGATTCTGGCGCTGGATCCGGCGGAAGTGCGAAAGCTCGAATCCCTGCCCCTTCGCATCCGCTCGAAAGCGCTTCGATCCCAGGTCGTAGGCCGCATCCCCTGTGATTGTTCCGCCATTCTGGGAGAAGGTCAGCTTCCGGATAGCAAGCTCGCGACCGGCAAAGCCCAGGTCGGCATTCAGGCTGCGGTACGGTTCCTCATAGATTTCGCCACCCTTGACCGAGAGATGACCGCCGCCATTCAGGTTATTAAGCGTTCCGCCAGCATGAACATCCATGGTCAATTTGCCGGTGACGGGAACCTGCTGCTGCCCTGCAATCGCAAGCACATCGGTCACATCCGCATCCTGCACCCCAAGGGTAGCGTTGATCGCCGATTGCTCGTCGAAATTCACATGATGCGGGCTGAGGCGGTGCGGCCGGATGGAGCCAGTCGCATGCACCACCGTATGACCGCGCGCGATTGTCGCCTGTTGAATCGAAATCTGCTCCAGCGAATATTCTCCCGTCGCGTCCAGCCGGTCCCACTGGATTTTTTGCTGCCCGGCGGGAGCCGCGGGAGGAGCGGTCGTTGCTGTACCAAGCAAAGCAGCAGGTCCTGAAGTAGCACGTGCTGGAGTCGATCCGCTCGCAGCAGGCGCCGGGAGAACTGTCGCAAAGTTCGTAGCAACGACGTGGCCCTTCACAATCGGCTCATAGATGGTTCCCGTTACCTGGCCGTGGAACTCCGCCTGTCCCTGCAACTCAACGGGCAAGGCCTGCACGCCATGTTTGCCGTTTGCCACCAGCCCCAGGGCGTTCAAGGTACGGTCAAACTCCCCCAGATTCTTCGTGACCAGGTCACCCTGCAGCGCAGAAGTCCGGCTCTCGGGATATACGCCAAGCGACCCTTTCACGCTCAGATGCGTGCCGGGCGTCTGCGCCTCCAGCGCCTGAATCTCCACCGTGCCATGGCGATTGAAATACTCCGCATCTACCATGCCAGACACCGGAACCTCTCCCTTGGCCGCACTCCGCGTCGGCATCATCGTCATCTTCGCCTTCAGGGTCAGATCGTCTCCGCCCCCTACCCAATCCACTTCCACCGGGCCGGAAACCGCCGTGTCGAAACCGAGATCCTGATAGCGTCGCGCTGCCGTAGCCTTCAGAATCTCTCGCAACGTAATGCCAGATAGTCTGGCCCGTATAGTGCCCGTCATAGGCTGAGGCTTGGATGGCGCAGAAACCGCATGCCCATTCCGAGGCGAGGCAGACTTATCTTCCACAGCCGGAGACGCGGTCCCCAGCCAATGCGAGAGCCGCAAACTACCCTGCACTTCGCCCTCGTGATCCAGCGTCGCTACCGCGTCCGTCAGCAGCAGTTCTTCTTCTGTCGCGTGGATCCTGGTCGTGGCATTCGCACCTCTCACGGTTACATAAGGGGTTGCATAGGTGGCGCCCTGAACATTGGTGTCACCCTCCACCACGAACTTGCTCCGACCGCCCTGCCCCTTCAGACGAAGAGTCGCGATTCCACCGCCAAGGCCTTCCACCTCTGTCAGTGACTCCACTTCGCGGACGTCGATCTTACCTGTCATGGCGAAGTGCCATTGCGGATTGGCAAAATCCTCGATCCCGCCCGACGCTTCCAGCAGGGACGGACCCGTCTTCAAGTGAAGAGCATTCAATTGGGCCGAGTTACGCCCGAGTTCGAGGTTGAGATCGAGGTTGGAGCGAATCGGGGGCTCCTTGCCACGGTGGGCGGTAAGATCTGCAACGGTTACATTTGCAATGTAGCGATCCTTGCCATTCGCGGCAGGCACATAGGCAACAGTGGCGCCAAGGTCCTTCGCGGCCAGGTCGAAGGGGATCTTCTTTTGGTTGACGATCACCCATCCGTCAGCAATCTCCGTGCGATCGACCGCGAGATCAAACAGCGTGTCCTTGATCGGCTTGCCCGGTGCAGAAACCACCTTGGGCCTGGGCTGATTCGTGCTGCCGTCCGGATAGATGATCAGATGAAAGACAGGGTGCTCGGCGACGAGCAGATTGAGCCCGATCTTCGGTTGCAGGAAGGCAAGAATCTTTGCCCGAATCCGCAGCTTGTCGACGTGCGCATAGGGGATCTCTCCCGGGCCTTCCAGCCCATGAACGGTCAGGTCATCGGCCTCCAGTTCAAGGTGCAGCAGTCTCCAGCGGAAGGACTTCAGTTCGACATGCCCTCCCGTTGCCTGCTCGATGGTCGCGATCACCTTTCGCCGCACGCGATCCTGAAACTGTGCCGAATTGGCAAACCAGGCCAGCAGCACAACGCAGATAGCGATCAGCGCCAGCACTCCGCCGGTAATCGCGAAGACGTGTTTCCAGGGAAATCTGCGGCGCGGCAGATCCACGGGCTGAGGATCAGGGGTTGGCGGGGCGTTCATGCCACACCTCCTGGATCGTCCTGCCCGCTCGGGTTCCTGATGCCGTAGCTGGGATCGAGGACGAGCACATCCCCCTGATCCCTCAGACTCTTCAGCCAATCCTGCAGCAGCACGTTGACCTTCTCCTGCAACAGAATCTCCTCGATCCGCGACTCAATTGTATTGAGCGGCGGAGGGGTGACCTTCTCTTTTTCAAACTGCGGGAGCAGGTGCTTTTCGTAATAGGTTTCGATCTCGGAATGGGGGACCCGGATACCGGCGCGAAAACGCGCCTCGATAAACTTCAAAATTCTAAGGCGCTCGCGCCAGCGAGCCTCCACTTGCTGCTCGGTAAAACCGTTGGCTGCAAGAAAGTTGTGCCATCCTTCGGCTGTCCCGCAGTGATAGCGCACGCAAGCTGGTATCTGCTTCTTCAGCTCATCGACCCGTTGCAGCACCTCCTGCTGACTTGGTTCCGGCACTTTCAGACGCTGCTGGGGATCGTTCATCTGCTGCAGAATCAAGGTTCGGTTAACCAGACGCTCCGCGGCAGCCATACGGGAGTCATCCCCTGCCGCAGATGCATAGGGCTGCAGGGCGGCGTAGCGCACCTCCTCCTGAACATCGCTCTCCAGCAGCACATCCCCGTTGATGATGCCGATCACGTGATCCAAGAGGACCGGGGTTCCCTCCGCGGCGGGCTTCGTCTCTGGATTTGGCTTCGTCTCTGCGGCTGGCGCAGCCTGCGCACGCAAAACGCCGGACGAGCCAAGCACCAGCGCGACCCCCAGCAGGCCGAGCCTCGCGAGATGTCGTTTCGCAGTCAAAAGCTTTGCCCCATGCTGAAGAAGAAGTTGAAATGCGAAGCCTGCCCGACATGCGGCTGAAAATTACGGGCGGTGCTATTGAAGGTTACCGGATAGATGGGCGGATTCATGTTGTAGCTGAAGTCCAGCCGCACCGGGCCGATCGGAGTGTGGTAGCGCACTCCAAGCCCCACCGCATGAGAAAAGTAGTCAAAGCTGCACGCCGAGGAGGACGAAGTGCTCGACGTGGTGAGCACCCGGCATGCATCCTGATGCGGTTGACGAACGCGGATGGCGCTGGACCAGATTTTGGTAGGCGTCTCCACAACGTTTCCCATGTCATGAAAGAGCACAAATCCGAGGCTGGTGCCGACGAAAGGCAGCGTTGGATTGGGCAGTCTCACCTCGGTTGTATTCACGAAGGCTCCCTGTCCGCCGATGGGGAAACCCGTCTGCAGATCACGCGGCCCGGCGGCGTTGATAGCAAAGCCGCGATGCGAGGAAGCGCCACCAGCATAGAGCCGCTCCGGCAGTGGAATCGCCTGCAGATCCGGCCGGCCAAATGGGTTCTCGAAGCCGTAACGGGTATTGCGCGCCAGCACCCAGTGCCGCTTGCCAAATTGATAGTAGCTGGAGTTTGTGTAATCCACGCGATTGAAGTCCGCTTCCGACCCGAAGGACGAACTAGCGACAAACTCCTGCAGACTGTTATACGTGCCGCGATGCGCATCGAGTGGTTGATCGCGCGTATCCCGAATCCAGGTGAATCCCGGACCGCCGACACGCACGGGTTGCGAAAGAAGCGGGATCGTTTCCGGCGCCACCTGGATGCTGTTCTGGTCCACCTTTACGCGACGGAATGTCATCGAGTAAATCAGAGTATTCGCCCGGCTAAACTTACTATTTTCTCCCAGGAAATGCTCCGTCACGCGGAAGGAACCTTCCAGCCACGATGCAGCATAGGTGGTGATGTCCTGGCTATTCGTATATCCGCCAGATAACGAAATGTCGAAGTTTGGATGGTTGAAGAGGTGCGGAGTCTCCCAGATCACCGTGGCCCGCCGCTCCAGCGTGCCATAGGACGTCCGGAGCGAGATCGACTGGTCACGCCCGTGCAGATTGATACGCGTCAGATCAAAGAGAACCTTGGGGCTCACACTCGCTTTGCCGTCGGGCTTGCATCCTGTGGTGGGGCAAACCCGCGAGGGCGTCCCTGTCTGCGCCTCGAAGCCAAAGCCATAGTTGATGTCCCAGCGGCGTGCCTCGGTCAGTTGCAGCAGCACATTCTTACGCAGTTCCTGGCCATCGGGATTCTGAATGGCAGTGCTGACCTCATTAAATAAAGCCAGATCGTAGAGGCTGCGCTGGGTTTCCAGCAATGCACTCTCGTCCAGGGCATCGCCTGCATGAATCTGAACTTTGCGGTCGACCACCTCCGGATGGGTGTAGCGCAAACCGGAGATGAGCACCTTGTTCACAAAGATTTGATCTCCCTCTGTGATCTTCATCGTCACATCTACCAGTGCGGAGTTGGCGGGATCATCTTTCTGCTGAACCTGCAATTGCATCCGTTCAAAGCCATTGGCCAGATAGTAGGCTCGGATGGCATCGCGGTCTCCCGCAACGTTCTGCGGAGAATAGGGCTGGCCCACCTGGGTATTCAACAACGGGCGCAGTTGCTCTACCGAGACCTTCTGGGTGCCTTCGATGTCAAAGCGTCCAATCTTCTGCTGCGTCCCTTCCTCAATCTCGTACTTCACACGCAGATGAGCAACGGCCTTCGGATTTGTCATGTGATCGTCCGTATCATCAATCGTCGACGACACTTTCACCTTGCTGAAGCCGTTCATCTGATAGATGGCCGAGATGCTGCCTACATCGGCATTCACCAGGGACTGGCTGAACAGCCCGTGACGGGCGAAGACGTCGGCCTTGTGCACGGTCAAATGCTCCTGCAGGGTATCGCTGCTGAAGTACTTGTTTCCGACAAGCTCCACGGAGTCCACGCGGTGGAGCGGTCCCAGCACCACATTGAAAGTAACCTGCGCGTGCCCTGCATCCAGATTCGAGATCGTATGCGTTACCGTAACGTCGAAATAGCCCTGGCGCTGGTAATAGTCACGCAGAGTCCTGTCGCCCTCGTTCAACAGGTCTTCATCGACGGCTCCCTCTTCATAGACCGGAATCAGCTTGCGGATCTTCCCCGCACTGAGGTGCACGCCCTTCACATCCACCTTGACGACGGGGCCCTGGTTCGCATTGAAGTCATAATCCAGGGTCCTCTTGGGCGGCTGATACTCCTTGGACTGCATCGTGACATCGGCCTCAAGCCTGTCCTTCTTCTGGTAATTCTTACGCAGATTCGACAGTGCCCGGCTGACTGTATTGCGGTCTACCTTCGATCCCTTCTTCAACTTCGCTTTCTTGCGAAAGGTCTCTATCGGCATCCCGCTATCGCCCTGAACCTTGACATCCCCCACACGCGCTTTCTTCCCTAACACGACTGTGTAGATAACGTTTGTCTGCTGATCTGCAGGTTCGGGATCTTCGGTGCGGGAGATCTGTGCTTCGTAATAGCCGTTTTCTGAGAGGGTCTGCTGCAACAGCTTATCTGCCTGCTGCAACTTTTCCTGGCTAAAGATGGTGCCCGGATTGAGCTTGGTAGCACTCACAAGTTGCGTGGTGAGCTGGTCGCTCCGGATGCCCCTTACTTCTATTCGCCCCAAAAAGGAGCGAGGGGTGCCTTGAAAGATCAGCACGACGCCCTGAGGCGAGCGAATCCCCAATACCTCAATCCCGTTGTATAGCCCGGTGGAAAACAGGCGCCGCAAACTCTGGCGGACCAATTCCGGATCGAGGGGACTACCAATGTGCTGAGCCAGTGTCGAGGGCAATGGCTCCAACTTGGCTGCCTCCACACCGCGAAACTCGATTCCCGTCACCGTTTGTCCCTGCCAGGCGCGCAGGCTGTTATTGGAGTTGGACGGCGGGGCTGCGACTGCCGGGGGTGCAACTGTTTGCGCGACGGGATCCTCATTCGCCTGGCCGGTCGTGCCCGGATGCGACCACTCCGCAGCCGGATCGGAAGCAAATTCACGGATGGAAGCCGGAACGGCATTCACGGCACGCGGCGGCGGACTCCCTCCACGTGAGGCTGGCGAATCCTCTGGGGAAGCACCTTGGGCTCGAGCTATCGATCCCAGTGGAAAAACGTTCAGGAAAAAGCAGAGGATGCCGGCGAGAATGGCTCTGCCGGCCTTGCGAACGATTCCTCTCGATGTCCTCAAAAAAAACAATCCAACCCCTTACCCGACGTGGCGTCTTGTCCAATGACAATATGAGATGCAGCCTGTCTCTTTTCTTAAGCCCAGGCCGAGCACAGGAAGCAGCCGCCGGATGATCCTTCGACACTTCCCTGCACTGATTCTCTATACTAATGAGGGAACGTCATGTCTCAACACTCATCGGCGAATTTGCATGGAGATCGTTACTCCCGGCAAGTGCTTTACCCGGGCATCGGCCCGGAAGGTCAAACCAAGCTCCTCCACGCACGTGTCGCCCTGGTAGGGTGCGGAGCCACCGGAGCCGCCGCGGCCAGCCTGTTGGCGCGCGCGGGAGTAGGCACGCTCACCATCATAGATCGCGATTTTGTAGAATCGAGCAACCTGCAGCGGCAGGTGCTCTTTGACGAGGCCGATGCCGAGGCCGCCCTGCCCAAAGCCGAGGCCGCGCGACGCAAAATCGCCCTCTTCAACAGCGAAATAACCGTTCATGCGCAGGTCGCCGATCTTGTCCCCACGAATATTCATCAATTGATCGGCGATGCACAGCTTATCCTGGACGCGACCGACAATTTTGAGACCCGATATCTCATCAATGACTTTGCGGTAGAGCAAAACCGGCCCTGGATCTACGCTGCCGCGGTAGGCGGCTACGCGGTTACCATGAACGTCCTTCCGGGGCAGACTGCCTGCCTGGCTTGCCTCTTTCCCAAGTCGCCAACCGGTCCGGTCGAGACATGCGATACCGCTGGAATCCTGAACACGGCTGTCAACCTTGCCGCCTCCATCGAGGTGACGGAGGCCCTGAAATTCCTGGTAGGCAAGCCGGAAAGGATGCGCCGGACCCTGCTCTCCCATGACCTATGGTCAAGTGAGCGCGCGGAGGTCTCGGCCGCCCAGCCGCGGCCGGACTGCAGCGTCTGCGTCGATCGCGACTTTACCCATCTGCGCGGCGAAGGACGCGCTCACATTACGCTGTGCGGAAGAAATTCCGTCCAGATCCATGAGCACTCCCGCCCCGTAGACTTTGCTGAAATGGAAGCCAGGCTGCGCCCCCACGGAAACGTGCGATTTAACGATCTGCTGCTGCGCTTTGAGCGGGGGGAGTACACCATCACGCTCTTCGGCGATGGGCGCGCCATCGTCCAGGGAACCACGGATACGATGGTGGCACGCAGCCTTTATGCTCGCTTTATCGGCGTTTGACGTCGCAGATGTCCGCGCAAAGGCGGCAGAAATCGGTCTGAGGCAACGCTTTGCGCTGCAACAACCTCATACCTTAGAACTGCACAACGCTTCTCATGTGGCGTGAGACCACTCTATGATTATGGCTGTAGACTGCGAGAAAGACATCCCGACTGTTCGAAAACCTCGCATTCCAACCAAGGAGGCGCCGGTGAGCGTCGCTCCCCAGAAAAACCCGAATCACCATATGCGTCGCAATCCTCCGATAGCAGGCGAGGCGGAAGCCATTGCAAAAGCGCAAGCTGGTGATGCCCATGCTTTTGAGACCCTTTATTCTCTGCATAAGCGACGTGTCTACTCCCTGTGTCTCCGCATGCTCGGTAATGTAGCCGAGGCGGAAGATCTGACGCAGGAGGCATTTCTGCAGCTTTACCGCAAGATCGGAACATTCCGGGGCGATTCCGCGTTTTCTACCTGGCTGCACCGCCTGGCGGTCAACGTGGTACTGATGCATCTCCGCAAAAAGGGGCTGCCCCAGGTTTCCCTTGAAGAGACGCTCGAACCTTCCCAGGAAGATGGCCCACGGAAAGACATTGGAGCGCGCGACCTCATCCTGTCCGGCTCTCTGGACCGTGTTACGCTCGAGCGAGCTGTGGAAAATCTTCCTCCGGGATACCGGCTGGTCTTTGTGCTCCACGACGTGGAAGGGTACGAGCACAACGAGATTGCCGCGATGCTGGAATGCTCGATCGGCAACAGCAAGTCGCAACTTCACAAGGCTCGGATGAAACTCCGCGACCTTTTGCGATCCGGTCAGCGGAAGGAGGCAACTCTGTGAATGAGATGCCTAAAACAAACGATGGAAGAGACATGACCTGTAGCGAATTTCAGCAGCATTTGCCGGAGCTGTTCGAATCCGGGATAGACCTGGAACAGCATCCCCATCTGCAAACATGCGAGAACTGCGCGGCCTTGGTTCGTGACCTGCAATATATCGCACAGCAGGCAAAACTGCTGTTGCCGATCCATGACCCGAGCCCGACAGTGTGGACAAAGATCCGGACAGCGATCGACCGGCGCCCCGAATAGGCAGTCGGGGGTAGTCACTCGCATCCTGGGCCCGTTTCCCGTAGTTTGTATCCTCATCCTTCGTATAATGCGAGGGAATGCAATCTTCTGACCCAATTTTGAATAAGCCGTCACGCATCGTGCTTCTCGGGTTCATGGGCGCCGGCAAAAGTACGGTTGGCTCCCTCCTCGCCCGTCATCTTGGCTGGGCCTTCCATGACGCGGACCAGGTGCTCGAAACGCAAAGCGGTCTCAGCATCGCGGAATTATTCAGCCGATATGGCGAGGAAGGCTTTCGCCGGATGGAAGCAGAAACAGTCGCCGGCTTGATGCAGCTTGAAGAGGTCGTCGTCGCCCTGGGCGGCGGCGCCATCGAAAACCCCGCCACCCGCGCCCTCTTCCAGTCCTCGGCGAATACATGCACCGTCTTCCTGTCTGCATCGCTCGAAACCATGCTTGGCCGCTGCAGTTCGATGCCCGGAGTTCGTCCGCTCCTGCAGGACCTGGATGCCATTCCAGCGCGATTTGAGCGCCGGCTGCCCCACTATCAGAGTGCGAACATCACGGTGAACACCGAGGGCCTTACCCCGAACGCGGTCGTCCAGGTACTCCTCGAACGACTGCCGGAGTCTTCCACTGGCACTCCCCAGGAGCACTCCAAAGGCCGATCCTTATGAGCGCCCCTCCAGAGCGTGATTCTCCGGAGCGTGATTCCCTCGTCGGTCCCAATGGAGCAAGGTTGAATCCTCCGCCCCCGCACCGGTCTGCGCGCAGCAATATCGTCTTTGCCTTTGCGCTGGCACTGGCTCTGGCCCTGGCCTGGGTAGTGCGCGACGTCATCCTCCTCGTCTATGTCAGCGCGCTGTTCGCCGTGGTGCTGATGCCCGTCGTCAACTGGCTGATGAAGACAAAATTCGGCAAGTGGCACCTCAGCCGCGCCCAGTCCATCCTGCTTCTCCTTGTGCTGGCTATAAGTGCGCTGATTCTCTTTGTTTCCTATGCGCTGCCACCCATCGTCCGCGATCTGCAGGAGTTTACGCGGGAGCTGCCCGGACGCATGCCCGATCTCATACAACGCTCCCAGCGCATACCCTTTATTCATCATCTCGACCTGCAAAGTCTCTATAGCAAACTGGGGGACCTTGCATCCGGCTTCGCCACGTATGTCTTCCACTCCATTCGCAATTGGGCAGGCGTGTTGGCCAGTGTCCTCACCGGGGTGGTGCTCACGGTCTACTTCATGATCGAGGGCGAAGATGCCTACAGGTGGGCTCTGTCCCTGGTTCCGCTGCAACCCCGCCAAAGGCTGGACAGCACTTTGCGCCGCGCCAAGTTGCGCATGGGAAAGTGGCTGCTTGGCCAGGGTACCCTGATGGCGATTCTTGGCGTCTTCAGTACGGTTGTCTTCCTCTTGCTCCACATCCGGTATGCCTACGCGTTGGGCGTAGTGATGGGACTCTTCAACATTATCCCGGTCGCTGGAGCCCTGGTGTCGATGGCCTTTGTCCTGCTCGTCGCCAGCATTGATTCCTGGGGCCACGTGGTCGGGGCATTGATCTTCTATGTTGTCTGGGCACAGCTTGAGAACTCCTACCTCATTCCGAAGATCATGAGGTCCAGCGTGGGTCTGGCCGGAACGTCCGTGCTCATCGCGTTGCTGCTAGGCGCAGCAGTTGCAGGTGTGGCGGGCGCCCTGGTCGCTGTGCCGACCGCCGTGCTGGTGACCGTGCTCATGGACGAATACCTGGTCCAGCGCGACACCACGCTCCCGGACTCCACGTCTCAGGAAGGACGATAACAAGCATGCGTCGATCCGGCCCATCACAAACCTGCATCCTGACAGGGCGGCTTGGTATCATATAAATACGGATGCAGGATTCGAATGGTGCAGGAGGTTTCCCCCTCAGGCGTCTGGTTTGCTGCCAGACCTTCCTCTGCACAGGCAATCACGGTAGTTTCACCCCTTTGGTATTCTCGCCGGGAAGGACTTTTCGCTCGTGATCCCAATCACACAGGAACCCAATGGCCTGCCAGTGGTCGGGTTAGCTGCGGCCTCGAATGCGGACCCGGTGCCCGCGCACGGCCATGCCGTTCACGCTCTGCATGCCCCTGCCGCAGGAGAAACCGCCTCCAGAATCGCCGATTATCGCGATCTGTTCAAATTCCGCGTGACCACCATGGTGGTTATCACCGCCTGGGCGGGCTTCTACCTGGGATCCATGATGTCGGGCATCAGCAGCGTACAGCGGGGTCTTCTAGATACGCTGATCGGCATTGCGCTGGTCTCCGCCGGATCGGGCGCACTGAACGAGGCGATTGAACGCAAGACCGATGCGCGCATGCTGCGTACCGCGCAACGACCCATGGCCGCTGGCCGCATGAGCCTGGCGCACGGCATATTACTGGGGATGGGCTGCATCGCCGCCGGCGGCGCGTGGCTCACCGTGAACACCAATCCGGTCACCGGAACGCTCACACTCCTCACCGCATTCACCTATGTCGCCATATACACGCCGCTGAAGCGCCACACGACGCTCGCCACCTTTATCGGAGCCTTCCCCGGCGCCATGCCGCCGCTGCTGGGCTGGACCGCTGCACGGGGAACCATTGAATGGCCGGCGGTCGCGCTCTTCTCCATTCTCTTCGTCTGGCAGTTTCCTCACTTCATGGCCATTGCATGGATGTACCGCGACGACTATTCCCGCGCCGGAATCCGTATGCTGCCTGTGGTGCATCCCAACGGCAAATCCACCGTATTCGAGGCGCTGGTTTACGCCGTACTGATGATTCCTGTCAGCCTTATGCCCGTGTATCTCCACATGACCGGCATGGCCTATGGCGTGGTGGCTGCCTTTCTCGGCCTCGTCTACCTGGCCTACACCATCCGCTTCTCCAAGATAACCAGTGCGCGAAGCATGATCGAATCGCGCATGTATGCACGCGACCTGCTGAAAGTGAGCGTAATCTACCTGCCGCTCCTGCTTACTGCGATGATGTTGAATGCATCAGGAAAGAGATGATCCGCATGGCAACAATGAGTGAACACCCGCGAACCACCTCTCCCGAATCGGCCAGCTCTCTGGCGCCGGTCGAACTGGACGAGCTGACGCATAACTATGGCACCCGCCTGGCTCTGGATCATCTGAGCTTCCGCGTGGAACGCGCCCAGATCTTCGGGCTGCTTGGACCAAACGGCAGCGGCAAGACGACCCTCTTTCGGATCCTGTCCACCCTCATGGTGCCTTCCAGCGGACACGCCCGCATTCAGGGCTTCGACGTCCGCACGGAGCCCAATCGCGTACGCCAGCAGACCGGGATTGTCTTCCAGGCAAGCAGTCTCGACATCAAGCTGACGGTCTCGGAAAATCTGAAGCACCAGGGCCACCTCTACGGATTGAGCGGAGCCTATCTGAAATCGCGGATCGACGAGGTGCTGGGCCGCGTCGGGCTGCGCGATCGCGCAAAGGATATGGTTGAGACTCTCTCCGGCGGTATGCAGCGGCGCGTGGAGCTGGCAAAGGGGCTGATCCATTCGCCCTCCGTTCTGCTGCTCGATGAGCCTTCCACCGGTCTTGACCCCGGCGCGCGCCGCGACCTGTGGCAGTATCTGCGCACCCTGCGCGATGAGGATGGGGTTACGGTCCTCGTCACGACGCACATGATGGAAGAGGCCGAACATTGCGACCGCCTAGCCATCCTGAACCTGGGCAAGCTGGTCGCCCTCGGTTCGCCGTTCGAGCTCAAATCGCAGATCGGCGGCGACGTCATCAGCCTGGAAACGCGCGATGAAAACGTAGCGCGTGCTGTTGCTGATGGAATTCGCGACCGCTTTGGCGTGCAGGCATCTGTCCTCGGCCACACCATCCGCATGGAGCGCGAGCAGGGGCACCGCTTTGTAACCGATGTGGTGGAGGCCTTCCCCGGACAGATTGACGGCATCTCCATCGCCAAGCCCAGCCTGGAAGACGTCTTTATCCAGCGCACTGGCCACCGCTTCTGGAATGAAGTTGGTAGCGACGCATCCGCAGCCAAAGAAGAGGAAAACTAGCCATGGCCACCGTTGCTCATACCGCACCAACACCGGCAAAGATCTCCACGCCCGGAATTCTGCTTCCGTCCTACTCGCTGTGGCTGCGGGAGATTGTCCGCTTCTTCCGCCAGAGAGCGCGAGTGGTTGGCGTCATCGCCTCTCCGCTTCTCTTTTGGCTCCTGCTGGGTTCGGGTTTCGCGCACAACTTCCGTACGGGAAGCAGCGACTCATCGCAATCCTTCGGCTTCTACTTCCCCGGCTCCGTAGCCTTAATCGTTCTGTTCACCTCGATCTTCAGCATGATGTCTCTCATTCAGGACCGCAATGAGGGCTTCCTTCTCTCGGTGCTGGCTGCGCCCGTCAGCCGCTCCGCCATTGTGCTGGGCAAGGTGCTTGGCGGAACCACTCTTGCCGCCGTCCAGGGAGTCGTGCTGCTGGTCTTTGCGCCGCTGATCGGTGTCCACATGACGGTCGAAACTGTTGGGCTCGCGGTGCTGGTGACCCTGCTGATGAGCTTTGAGCTCACCGCCCTGGGTTTTGCAATCGCGTGGCCGATGGATTCTCCCCAGGCCTTCCATGCAGTCGTCAATCTCATCCTTCTGCCGCTGTGGATGCTCTCCGGATCGCTCTTTCCCGCGAGCGGCTCCTCGGGATGGCTGCGCCTGGTCATGCACCTGAATCCATTGACCTATGGCGTGGACGCGCTGCGGAATGCGCTCTTCCCGGCGACTCCCACGGACTTCCCTCTCTCCGTCAATCTGGCGGTGACTGTGGGCTTCTGCCTACTGAGCTTCGGGACGTCGTGGGCAATTGTGAACCGCAGGACCAACAAGCCTGCAGCCTAAGAGGCCGGTACTTCAGGGAATCCATGCAAGTTACGGAATCGAGTACCCACAAGCCCGTCGCAGCGATTCTGGCCGTCAGCGCCGTGGCAGTCCTCTTTCTGCTCTGGCTGATCTATGTGCACCACGCGCCGGCAGAGTTCGCGAACCGGCTTCGCTTTCTGCCGGCGCTCAATGCGCTGCTCAATGGCCTCAGCGCCGTCGCCCTGATCGTTGGATTCGGCTTCATCCTGCGCAAGAATATCGCGGCTCACCGCGCATCGATGATCACGGCTTTCGTCTTTTCATCGCTCTTTCTGGTCAGCTACATCACCAACCATGCTCTGCACGGCGATACGCGCTATCCCGGCCATGGAACCATCCGTACGGTGTACCTGCTCATCCTGCTGACTCACGTGCTGCTCTCGGTGGTGGTTCTGCCGATGATCCTTACAACCTTCTTTTTTTCGTTGAGTGGCCGCATCCCGCAGCACCGCAAGATCGCGCGCTTCACGCTGCCTATCTGGCTGTACGTCTCGGTGACCGGCGTTGTGGTCTACTTCATGCTTGCGGCGGCTGTACGGTAAAACAGAAGAGTGAACATAGACGAATCAGGGAACAACCCTCGGATTCCGGATCCGGGCGATGACGGAACCGCGCAGCTTTTGCGCTGGGGTGCAGGCACGCTGGCTGCAGGCGCCCTCTTTGCCGTGCTCACGAAAACCGTCTTTGGCGGCATCGGCCCACAAGGCCCAAGCACCAATGCAGGCTGGCTCTCGCTGATCGTCACCATGATGTGCCTGCCCTTTGGAACGATGCTCTTCCTGCTTGGAGCCGCCAAGTGGATGAGAAAACGACGCAGCCGCGGCTGAATCCAGTCCCCTCGCCTTCCACTGAAGCAATTCTGATATTCTTCTCATTCAATGGAGATGGAACGGTCATGGCAAAGAGCGTAAATAAGGTCATTCTTCTGGGGAACGTAGGCAAGGATCCCGAGGTGAAATTTCTCCCCAGCGGCTCCGCTGTCGCAAATTTTTCGATCGCCACGACAGAACGATTCAAAGACAAGGGCGGCGAATGGCAGGACAAGACGGAGTGGCACAATCTGACCGCCTATGGCAAAGTCGCCGAAATTATCCGCGACTATGTGAAGAAGGGTTCCAAACTGTACGTCGAAGGCAAACTCACCACGCGCTCCTGGGACGATAAGGAGAGCGGCAAGAAGGTGTATCGCACCGAGGTGATCGTTGCCGATCTCTCCCTGCTGAGCGGCCGGGGAGAAGGCGAGGGCGGCGGCGGAAGCTATGCCCGCAGCTCGAATACCGCATCCTTCGACCAGCGTCCTTCGGCCCCCGCGGAAGATTACGGCCACGCCGCCGAAATCACCGACGACGACATTCCTTTCTGACGCGGCTATTGGCCGCCAGCGCCCTGCAGTGCGACAGACGGGCAACAATCCGAGGGGAGGAGTGGAAACCGCTACGAGCTTCCACCTCTCCCCCTCACCTCGCTCCACTAATTCTCACGCTGGCATAGAAGATCGGGCAGACCACTTCCGCCCTGCTCAACTCCCCCCGAAAGGAAAGCCCAGCACGCCTTGTACCCCTCTGGCCGGGGGGAACCCTCCTATCATTCCAGCATCGCCGGCTCTGTATCGTAAAATCAGAGGGATTCGGAACGTCATCGCGGAGACCGAAATGATGCAGCGAATCCTCATTTTGGCATTTCTCCTTCCGGCTCTTTCCGCAGCGCAGGAAAAACATGACCACCCTGTGGCTGAAAAACTGGGCACGGTGTCGTTCCCGACCTCCTGCCAACCGGGAGTCCAGAAGGAGTTCGATCGCGCGGTCGCGCTCCTGCACTCTTTCGCATACAGACCCGCTGAAGATGCCTTCCGCAGCGTGGCCGCACAAGACCCTCACTGTGCAATTGCCCATTGGGGCATCGCGATGACCCACTTCCATCAGCTATGGGAGCCGCGTCTTCCGACCGAAGGCATCGCTGTCGCCCAGAGCGAGAGCAGGCGGGCCGAAATGCTCAACGCAGCCACCGAACGCGAGCGCGGTTTCATCCACGCACTCGGCCTCATCTTCAACGATCCCGCCATTCCATACAGCACACGCGCCTCAAACTACGAAGTGGCGATGCACGATCTGGTGGCAGCGAATCCCACAGACGTTGAGGTTCAGGTCTTCTACGCGCTCGCGCTGCTCTCCAACACATCCCCAACCGACAAGACTCATTTCAAGCAGAAGCAAGCCGCCGCTCTGCTTGAGCCTCTCTATCGCGAACATCCCAATCACCCTGGAATCCCGCACTACCTCATCCATGCCTACGACAGCCAGGAGCTCGCAGCCCGCGGTCTCGCAGCCGCCCGGGCTTACTCCAGGATCGCGCCCTCGGCTCCGCATGCGCTGCATATGCCTTCACACATCTTCACTCGTCTCGGTATGTGGGATGACTCCATCGCATCCAACCTCGCGGCAAGAGCTGCGGCACATCAGCAGGGTGATACCGGCGAAGAGTTGCACGCAATGGACTACCTCATCTATGCCTACTTGCAGAGTGGACGCGATCAGGAGGCGGCCCATGTTATCCAGCAGCTAAGGTCAATGCAAAATCTGGACATGGGCGACTTCAAGTCAGGCTACGCCGCAACTGTGATGCCCATCCGCTACACCGTCGAACGGCGCCAATGGAGCGAGGCAGAGAAGGTTTCCTTACCGCCCGCCTCCGCTCTGCCGCAGGTTCTCGCAGCCGCCGTGTGGGCGCGCGGGCTCGGATTCGCCCGCGACGGCCATCCCGAAGAGGCTCGCAGTCAGGCCGAGACGCTGCGCCAAATCGAAGTTAGGCTTCGCGCATCGGGAACCGCCTACTGGGCAACTCAGGTCAATATCATGACCCGCGAAGTGCTCGCCTGGTCGGCCCAGGCCGAGGGCCAAGCCGATGAAGCCGCTGCCATCCTGCGCAGAGCAGCCGACGACGAAGACGGAATCGAGAAACTCCCTGTCACTCCCGGACCGATAATTCCCGCCCGCGAACAGCTCGGAGATCTATTCCTTGAACAGGGCAACTTCGCTTCAGCCTCCAGGGCATTCGAGACCGCGCTGGTCAACGCTCCCGGACGGCGAGGAGCATTGCAGGGCGCCGCTCGCGCCGCCCATGCCTCGGTACAGAAATAGTCGTCGCGTCCAAATAGGAGAGCGGTGAAACGAAGATAGTCCCGTAGCTCGAATTGGGCATCGTTCGATCAGCGCCCCTCTGCCCTCGCGGAAGATTACGGCCACGCTGCCGAAAATCACCGAACGACGACATCCCGTTTTAGGATTCGCCAGCACTCGACAGGAGAAGCCCTTCTGCTTCATCCTTAGCAGCAGCCATGTCAAATATCTCGCGTCGTGGTATGTTGCAAGGAATTCTCGCAGGCGCAGCAGCGTCCTGCTCAACGTCTATGTCATGGTCCAAAGACACCGCGCCGGTTCGCAGAAAAGACCGCATCCATCAGTCTGTCAGCCGCTGGTGCTACCAGAAGATTCCGCTCGACGACCTGTGCGCCTATGCTGCCCACATCGGTCTGAAGGGCATCGACCTGCTGCAACCGGACGAGTTTGAGGTTCCCCGGCGCTACGGCTTGATCTGCACCATGGGCTACGCAGGCGGGGGCGAGATCGACAAGGGGCTGAATCGCGTGGAGAACCATGCCAGGATTGAAGCAGCCTTCCGCAAGAATATCCCGCTGGCTTCCAAAGCAAGCGTGCCCAATGTCATCACCTTCTCCGGCAATCGCGACGGCATGCTGGATGAAGAAGGCGCGCGGAACACCATCCTCGGGCTGAATCGCCTGAAGAAAATTGCCGAGGACAACAACGTCACCATCTGCATGGAACTGCTGAACAGCAAGGTCGATCACAAAGACTATATGTGCGACCGCACGGAGTGGGGAGTCGGCGTCGTGCAGGAGGTGAATTCGCCAAAGGTCAAGTTGCTTTATGACATCTACCACATGCAGATTATGGAAGGCGATCTGATCCGGACGATCCAGAAGAACATCCAATGGTTCGGCCACTTCCACACCGGCGGCGTTCCCGGCCGTCATGAGCTGGACAACAATCAGGAAGTCCAGTGGGACGGAGTCATGCGAGGCATCGTCGCTTCCGGGTTCCGTGGCTACGTGGCCCATGAATTCGTTCCCACGCGCGAGCCGCTCACTTCGTTACGCCAGGCCGTGGAGTTATGCGATGTCTAGTTTTTTCGCACTGTTCAGTGTGTGAGGTTCGTTCTCTGCGATGGAGCAAGGCTTAGCTTTTCTTCGCCGTCTGTTTCAGCGCCAGTTCGTCCGCGTGAGTGTCCACGTCAAACTCTCCTTGCGGAAAATCAACATAGCTGGTCTCGACCGCATGCTGGGGCAGAATCTGCCGCGCACCCTGATCCCCCTGGACAAATGCCAGCTCCGGAAAGAATGCCGAAGGGAACACCGCGGGAACACCGCCAACTCCCGCGTAACGCGAGGCAACGATGGAGCCTCCTTCCATGCTTTGTTTTGCCAGGAGCGTCCGCAGCAGTTCCACGCTGATACGTGGCTGATCGCATACCAGGAAGAGCGCGGCCGCCGGCACCGGCGAGCGCTGGAGCAGCGAGCGCATGGCAACACGCAGCGACGAGCCTTTTCCTGTTCTCCAATCCGGGTTGATCAGAATTTCAACCGGGAGGCCATCCAGTTCCCTGCGCAATGTCGCGGCAGACGAACCCAGCACCACGATGTTGGGGGAACAACCCGCCTCCACAGCGAAGCGCGCGGTCCGGCGCAACAGGCTTTCCCCATCTACCTGCAATAGCTGCTTGGGCTTGCCGAGGCGGGAGGAGCCTCCGGCAGCCAGCAGGATGGAAGCACAGTCTGTCATCTTTCGCGCTCGCTCCGGCAAAATGCAGCCATGTGCAGATTCAGTTCCTCGCAGAAAAACTTCATGCGGAGATACCCATTGCGGATTCCTTCGGCTTTGCCGCGGAGGATAAAGCCAGTTTGCTCAAAACGGACTGCACCTGGGCGATGATCGCCAGCGCAATCGTCTCCGGTGTGTGTGCTCCAATATCCAGCCCGATGGGCGAATGGAGCCGCCCGGCCAATGGCGAGGCAGTCTCTCCGGCAATGTTCGTCAACAGTTGACTGGTTCTCTGCCGTGGTCCAAGCTGCCCCACATAGCGCAGCGGTTGTGCCTGCAAGGCGCGGAGCAATGCCTCATCCTGCTCAAAGCTGTGAGTCATCACCACCACCGCGTCATCCTCGTCAACTCCGCATCTCTGCGGCAACTCCGCCGCCGGTGCGGATACCACGCTGGTCGCATCGGGGAATCGCGCCGAGGTGGCAAGGTGTCCGCGGCCATCGGCCACGGTTACGTCCCACCCCAGCACCCGCGCGAATTTCACCAGCGGCTTTGCGTCGTCTCCCGCGCCAAAAATAATCAGCCGCTGACGTGGCGGCAATGCCTCAAGGAGAACTTCCACTCCATCCGCTTGCAGGTACTCCGAACTGGCCTGCGCCGCTACCCGCCGCAAGCCCTGCTCTACAGCCTCTCCTCCCCGCCTCACTCTCTCATCCTGCGATGGGAAGAGCCACTGCTCTCCGAGTTGGGGGCCGCTCAGCACGGTCGCCAATGCTGCATATTCCCGCTCGCTGCGCAGGCGATCGAGACCCTCCAGCCACGCGGCATCTTCGTCATCCACGCGCTTCAGCAGAACGTGCAGAGTTCCGCTGCATCCCAGACCGTATGGCATCCCCATTCCATCTTCGGTCCAGGTACGGTATTGCTCGATGACAGGCCCTTGCTCTGTCATCCACCATGCCTTCTTTTGGATCTCCCCTTCCAGGCAGCCGCCGCTGATGGCCCCCGTGCGAGTGCCTCCGGAGGTCAGCAGCATGCGTGCTCCCACCTGGCGATAGGAGGATCCTTCCACTCGTACCAGCGTCGCCAGCAGGCATCGTTCTCCGCCGCGCCGGGCTGTCTTGTAGACAGCCAAAAGCTCATCCAACTCCTTCACCATCCACCTCTAAAGCAAGTCCGCGGAATTTCTGCCAGATCGAACCGGAGTTTCACAGGGTCGTAAGCAGGGGCAAGCCTTCCGCGCGCCCGATACATACCGTATTATTACTCCATCAATCTGAGTAGCCCAGGGGGTGCTTCCCTTGTCCGACACCGATACGCATGCAATCACACGTCGAGGATTCCTAAAGGCTGCCGGTGCCACCGCCGCCAGCACCGTGGTTGAATCCGCCCATGCCATTACCAAAGATCTGAAAGACTCCGCCAATAGCCCTTCCGCAGTTGGTCCCGGCGCTGTCCCCATCGTCCTCCATGTAAATGGCGTTCCCCACTCGATCTCTGTTGAACCGCGCATGACTCTGGCCGAAGCGCTCCGCGACAGTCTCGGCCTCACGGGGACCAAGGTGGTCTGCGACCGCGGCTCCTGTTCTGCCTGTACCGTGTGGCTGGACAAGGTTCCGACCCTCTCCTGCATGACTCTTGCCATCGATGTTGGCACGCGGAAGGTGACGACCATCGAGGGAATCGGCAACCCCGAACACCTGCATCCCGTGCAGGCAGCCTTCGTCAAACATGACGCCATGCAGTGCGGCTTCTGCACTCCAGGCATGGTGATGAGTTGCACAGCACTGTTGGAGCGTAATCCAAATCCCAGCCTCGACGACGTAAAGCAGGCCGTGAGCGGCAACCTCTGCAGATGCGGGACCTATCCCAAAGTCTTTGCTGCTACGCTCGAAGCAGCACAGGAACGCCACGCACTCACACAGCCGGTTTCCGCCAGCGATGGCAAGGGAGCTTGATATGGAGAACGAAGCGCTCGAATTGCAAAAGTCCGAAGGGCCGGGTGCAACAGGAAAGCCGACAGGAACAGCAGTAAAGAAGGATGCTCAGGCCGATTCCGCCACTGCCACGCCTGACCAGCAGGCTCAAGGGGCGAAGCGGACCGACAGCTTTCTCTACGGCATTCCCCAGCTTGGCGTTTCGCAGATAGAACGCCAGGTCCCCGCGAATGAGCCGCCTCCCATGCCGGCGAATGCTGACCTGAAATTCATAGGCAAACCGACGCCGCGCTATGACGGAGCCGCGAAGGTAACCGGCACTGGCAAGTACACAGCGGACATTCATCTGCCTGGGATGCTCTACGCGAAGATGGTCACCGCTACGGTTCCCCATGCGCGTGTCCTCTCCATCGATACCTCGGCTGCGGAGAGCTATCCCGGGGTTCGCGCTGTTCACGTGATCCAGCATGTGATGCGCAGTGCGGAACTGCGCGATCCCTCCCAGGAAATGCCTTCCCGCTATCCAATCGTGCGCTACGCCGGACAGCCCATGGCAGCGGTTGCAGCCACGTCGCAAGCCGCTGCAAATGAAGCTGCCGCTCTGGTCAAGGTTCAATATGAACCCATGGCGTTTGTCGTGGATCGCGATGCCGCGCGTGCCTCCGATGCTCCGCTGGTCTACCCCGGTCCTGCCGACCAGGCAGGCACCGCAGGCGGCGGAGGAGGCCCCAAAGACGTGCCGCAGGTCGGCAATGTCCACGGCCCCGCCCGCAAAAGTGTCGGCGATGTGGCTCGCGGATTCGCGGAAGCCGACATCGTGGTGGAAGAGGAGTATTACACGCAGGTCCAGACACACTGCGCACTTGAAACCCACGGTGTCGTCGCCGACTGGAAGCCCGAGGAATTGACGGTCTACGCCTCCACCCAAGGCACGTCCAGCGTGCGCAATGAACTTGCAGAGGTCTTCAAGCTCCCCAAGAGCAAAGTTCGCGTCATCACCGAGTACATGGGTGGCGGATTCGGCGCTAAGTTTGGAGGGGGAAATGAAGGCGTCGTCGCTGTCGAGCTTTCGCGGAAAGCCAAGGCTCCTGTCCGCCTGATGCTGGATCGCAAAGAGGAGCACATCGTCTGCAACCGCCCGGACTCCCACCAGAAATTAAAGATCGGGTCCAAGCGGGATGGCACCCTTACCGCAATCCAGCTCACCAGCTATGGCACAGCCGGGGTTGGCACCGGAGCAGGCACCGCCGGCCCGGCAACCAACATGTATAAGTCTCCTAATCTGCTGACCGAGGAGTACGACGTTTTCATCAACGCCGGTCCTGGCGCAGCTTTTCGCGCTCCCGGCCATCCCCAGGGATGCTTCGCGCTCGAGCAGTCCATCGATGCGCTTGCCGAGAAGCTCGATCTCGATCCGTTGGAATATCGCAGCCGAATCGACGAAAGCCCTGCCCGCAAAGTCGAACGCCAGATCATTCTGGAAAAGAGCAACTGGCGCAATCGTCACCGCGCAGGCGCCGATGCAGGTCCAATCAAACGCGGCATGGGGATCGCTCAGTCTGTCTGGTATCGCTTCGTCAATCTCAATTCCTCCTGCGAAGTTCGCATATCCAAAGATGGCTCGATCGAGCTGATGTCTGCAGTTCAGGACATCGGTGGTGGCACCAAGACAATGCTGGCGCAGGTTGTTGCGGAGGAGTTCGGCATCCCGCCCCAGAGCGTCGTCATCCGCATCGGCGATACACGCTACCCGATCGGTCCTGACTCCGGCGGCAGCGTAACCACCGGCTCCATCTCTCCTGCGGCACGCAGCGCCGCACTTCAGGCAAAGCAGCATTTTCTCGCCGCGATTGCGCCTTCGCTGGGCGTCTCTGCCGACCATCTTACGATTGCCGATGGGCGCGTCAGCGTAACCTCCGATCCCTCCCGCTCCTACACCCTGCGGCAGGCTGCAGCAAAGATGCCCACGGACGAAATCTCCGCGCGCGCCACACGCGTTCCCGATTACACACGGGACAGGCTCACCTATGGCGGCGTCGATTACGTCGAGTTGGCTGTCGATACGGAGACTGGCCGCGTCCACGTCGAGCGCGTCCTCGGAGTCCACGATTGTGGCCGCCCGATAAATCCGCTCGGGGTGATCAACCAGATCAACGGCGGAATCCTTCAGGGCATCTCCTATGCACTCTTCGAGCAGCGCATCATGGACCGCGGCAAGGGGCACATGCTCAACACGAATCTTGAAAACTACAAGATCCTCGGCGCGCGCGAGGTTCCGCAGATCGACGTGATCCTGATTGAGAACTACATCGCGCAAAGCTCTACCGATGCTTCAGGAATTGGCGAATCCGCAGGCATTATCACTCTCGCGGCCGCTGTTGCCAATGCGTTCTACAATGCCACCGGCGTGCGCATGCGACGGATCCCGATGACCCCGGCGCGCGTTCTTGCCGCGCTCGGCAAAACCAATCAGGAGATGCACGCATGAACCGCTTCGCGTTCGTTGACTGCACCACCGTTGGAGAAGCGCTCGATCACCTGAAGCAGGGATCGGTCGCGAAGGCCGGCGGCATCGACCTGCTGGACCTGATGAAGGACGGCATCGCTTCTCCCTCCCAGCTCGTCAACATCCGGCGGGTACAGGAGCTGCGCGGCATCGATGCATCGGAGCAGGGTCTGAGCCTCGGCCCTCTCACGACTCTCGCCGAGATTGCCGAACATCCTGTCATCCACGCGCGATACACCGCTTTGTCCGATGCGGCCGGCCACGCCGCAACTCCGCAGATACGCAACATGGCGACGGTCGGAGGCAACCTGATGCAGCGCCAGCGATGCTGGTACTTCCGCTCCTCCGACTTCAACTGCCTGCGAAAGGGTGGTGACGAGTGCTTTGCGCAAAAGGGCGAGAACCAGTACCACGCGATCATGAACAATCAGGCATGCGCGATGGTGCATCCCTCTTCGACTGCAGTGCCACTCATGGCCTTTGGCGCGCAGGTTGAGCTCACCTCCAAGAAAGGCAAGCGCACCGTTCCGCTCAATGAGTTCTACATTCGTCCCGAGGACAACCTGCTGAGTGAAACCGTGGTGAACCCCGACGAACTGATCACTCGGATCCTTCTTCCCGCGCCTGCCGCTGGAACGCGTTCGGCGTATCAAAAGTATGGCGAGAAGGAAAGCTTCGACTGGCCGCTTGCCGACGCGGGTGTCGTCTTGGCAATGGATGGCAATACCTGCCGCAGCGCTTCGATCGTGATGGGAGTCGCCGCCCCCACACCTCTCCACGCGAAAGAGGCGGAAGCCATGCTGGCCGGCAAAGTTATCGATGAAGCAGCGGCGCGCGCCGCTGGAAAAGCTGCCGTCGCTGCGGCAACACCGCTTGCTCAGAATGGCTATAAAGTGCAGCTCTTCCAGACGGTCGTTTACCGCACCATCCTGCTGGCATCCGGGCAGTTGAAGCGCGATCCCAGCGCAATAGGAGGAATGGCATGAGCGAGATGGTGACGACTACCAAATGCAGGTGCCTGCGCAGCAAGTCGTCCTATGGAGCCTTCGGGGAAGACATCGAAGAGCTGGAGAGCACGGCGGGAGCTACGACGACCTATTGGTGTCTGAAGACGATGGGAAAATCCGGTCCCGACGAACACTTCGTGCATAAGTCACTCTGCAGGGATGGCAGGGCATGCTACGAGCCTCGCGATGAGGATTAGATATGTCACGGTTACAATTGGAAATCTGTAACCGTGACTGAATTCATACGCCAGCTTCGCCTCAGCGCCATTGGGTGTTTTCCTTCCCCGAAAGTCTCCGGTCAAGATATGTCGCGGCGCTGATCAAAGCCAGGTGCGTCAGAGCCTGCGGATAATTTCCCAGGTGCTCGCCACTGCTGCCCAACTGCTCGGCATAAAGACCAACGTGGTTTGCATATCCCAGCATCTTCTCGAAGAGCAGTCGAGCCTTGTCCAACTTGTGCGAACGCGCCAGGCACTCGATATACCAGAATGAGCAGGCGGTGAAGCTGCCTTCGCGGCCGCGCAGCCCATCTACATGACTGCTCGCGTCATTGTAGCGATAGACCAGCGTGTCCTCCACCAGGTTGCGCTCGATCGCATCCAGAGTCGAAAGCCACATCGGATCGACCGGACTGATAAATCGCATCATCGGCATTAACAGTACTGCGGCATCCAACTGGTCCGACCCCTTCGACTGAACAAAAGCTCCCAGCTTCTCGTTCCAGAAGCTCTTATAGATCTCATCATGGATCGCGTCCCGTGCCGCAATCCAACCCGGAAAAGGCGCAGTAAGCGAACGCTTTTGGCCCAGACGGATGGCGCGGTCAAACGCTACCCAGCACATCAGGCGTGAGTGCAGAAACTCCCGCGGGCCGCCGCGCACCTCCCAAATGCCATTGTCCGGCCGCTCCCAGTTCTTCTCGAGCCAGGCAAGGATGCGCTTCACATCATCCCAATCTTCATGCGAGATTGCATCGCCATACTTGTTCGCAAGATAAATGGAATCCAGCATCTCTCCATAGATGTCGAGCTGCAGTTGCTGATACGCTGCATTCCCAATGCGCACGGGCCTGGAATCGCGATAGCCGCGCAGATGATCGAGCGTGATTTCTTCGAGCTTTTTGGTGCCATCGATGGCATACATCACCTGCAGAGGGCCGCGCTCCGCATCATCGCCCAGGCGGTCCTTAAGCCAGCGGATGAAGGCCTCGCTCTCCTCGACAAATCCCAGCCGAATCAGCGCATACAGGCTGAATGAAGAATCCCTCAGCCACGTGTAGCGGTAATCCCAGTTCCGTTCGCCACCAATTTCTTCCGGTAGCCCAAACGTGGGAGCAGCAATCAGCGAGCCGTATTTCCGATCCACCAGCAGCTTCAACATCAGTGCGGAACGGTTCACCATCTCGCGCCAGCGGCCGGTGTAGTTTGAATTGCCAATCCAGGTGCGCCAATAGTGAGACGTCGCATTGAATCGTGCGGTCACGCTTGGCAGATCGACGTGGTCCGGTTCATCGCGCAGCGCCCCCAGAACAAACGTTGCCGTCTCCCCGGCCTTGAGCGTAAAGGATGCAACTGCCTCGCCCTGCTTCTCTTCCAGGGGAACGGTTGCGGAGAGCGACATTGGCGGGCAGGCGCCTGAAGAAGGCGTGAAAACCGCACGGCACCCTGCTACAACGATCGAGTGGGTTCCACGCGCGTAGTCGAATTTGGGATCGCACCGCAGGGAAAAAGTAATCGAGCCTTTCACCACTCGAATCATGCGCACCACTTCATTCGGCGACGTATCTTCACTCAAGATCGACATGAAGTCTGTCAACTCCGCCACGCCGTCCGAAGCGAGAAAGCGCGTCAACAGAATGTTGGTGTCCGGCAAGTAAAGCTGCCGTGTGCGATGGCCCTTCAACAGAGGACAGATCGAGAAACAGCCGCCCTTCTCCGGATCGAGAATCGCAGCAAATATAGTGGGGGAATCGCAGTTCGGGTAACAGAGAAAATCGATCGATCCATTTGTACCTATCAGGGCCAACGAGCGCATATTTCCGATGACGCCATAATCTTCAATTGGCTGAAAGCCCACAGTTCCCCCTGTGCGTACCCGCTCTTAGATGAGCGACGACATCGGTGGATTGCCTCACTCTCGCAGAATCTGTTGCCATCGTCGATTCAAAACCTGCATCGTATCAGTGTTACTCTGCAGTGGCGGATAGTCTTCGCCCATTCCCTCGAAAGGGCGGTCACCCGGATTGGGTTTCACCGATTGGTTGTTGTCTGATCTTCGCCTGCCGCAAACCCTCCACGGTAAGCCCGACACCGTGCATCCGTGGTGGCGCGTCATGTGCCTTACCGGCGTCGACTACTTCTCGACCCTTGGCTACCAGCCAGGCATTGCATTTCTCGCAGCCGGGGTGCTCTCGCCTTTCGCAACCTTGATTCTGGTGCTGGTAACTCTCTTCGCCGCCTTGCCCGTCTACAGCCGTGTGGCCGCGGCCAGCCCGAATGGACAAGGCAGTATGGCAATGCTCGAGAACCTCTTCCCCAGTTGGCAGGGAAAAGTGTTCATCCTCATCCTGCTCGGGTTTGCCACGACAGACTTCATCATCACCATGACGCTCTCCGCTGCCGATGCAGCCGCGCATCTCACGCATAATCCATTCGCCCCGGAATGGATGAAGAGTCAGATGGGCATCACTCTCGTCTTGCTCTCCATCCTTGGCGCGATCTTTCTCAAAGGCTTCAAGGAGGCGATCAATATCGCGGTCGCCCTTGTCTCCACATATCTGGCGTTGAATGCGATCGTCACCATTGTGGCTTTATGGGAGGTGATGCGTCATCCTCAGGCCGTCTCCAACTGGACCCATGCCCTCTTCGCACATCATGGCAATCCGCTGGCAATGTTGGGGCTCTCCCTCATTCTCTTCCCCAAACTTGCCCTGGGGCTCTCCGGCTTTGAAACGGGAGTCGCTGTGATGCCACTCATCGAGGGGAAGGATCTAGCCGACCGCATACGAAATACGCGGCTGCTTCTGTCGACGGCCGCGATCACGATGAGCATCTTCCTTATCCTGACCAGCGTCGTCACGACTCTCCTCATCCCCGCCGACGACTTTCAAAGCGGAGGTCAGGCCAATGGCCGCGCGCTCGCGTACCTCGCACATCTCTACCTGGGCAATGTTTTTGGATCGATTTACGACCTCAGCACCATCCTCATCCTCGCATTTGCCGGATCCTCGGCGATGGCAGGGCTACTGAACCTGATCCCGCGCTACCTGCCTCGCTTCGGCATGGCGCCAGAGTGGGCGCGCGCCTCGCGGCCCCTGGTACTTGTCTTCATGGCTGTCGCGTTTACCGTCACGCTGCTCTTCCACGCCAACGTGGACGCCCAGGGAGGCGCCTATGCTACGGGCGTACTGGTACTGATCACCTCAGCGGCTATAGCCGTGACCATCTCCGTATGGAAGGAGCGTCAGCGTTGGCCATTTCTTCTCATCTCCCTCACCTTTATCTACACAACCGCGCTCAACATCCAGGAGCGGCCCGAGGGCATTAAGATTTCGTCTTTCTTCATCGGCGCCATGATCGCCTCGTCGCTCGTCTCGCGGGCTCTGCGGTCCACGGAGTTACGCATCACCGGCATCCATCTCGACCAGGAAGCCGAGGAGCTGCTGGGAGGCATCCACGATCAGGTAATCCGGCTCGTCGCGCGCAGACCGCAACCAGAGACCGAGGACGATCTCGATCTAATCGAGGCCAAGGTGCGCCACTACAATGGCCTGAATGATGGCGCGCGCATCTACTTCTTCCAGGTGGATCGTGGAGACGCCTCCGATTTCCAGGACACTCTTACCGTCCACGGTTCGCGGATCGGGAAGCACAAGGTTCTCCACGCCAAGAGTCCCGTCGTCGCGAATGCCTTCGCCGCTCTGCTGATCTACCTGGAAAGAAGAAGCGGCAGAATTCCGCATGCCTACTTTAAGTGGACCGAGGGCAATCCCCTGCTCAATCTCTTGAACTTCATCTTTCTCGGCGAGGGAGACGCCGCACCCGTTGCCCACGAGGTGTTGCGCCGCGCCGTTCCGGATCCTGAGCACCGGCCCGTCATCCACGTGAGTTAGGTTGAGCCAGGTTGCAATCGGGACGTTCAGGCCTTCGCTTCGTAGACCAGGTTAAAGGGTGTTTGAGCCACACGCCGGAAGCTGCTGAATCCCCCCTTCAAAACAGTCTCACGAATCCGCGCTTCTCCCGCCTGAGCCCCAAGCGCCAAGCCCACCTCCTGCGATTTCGAGGCCGGCGTGCAGATCATCGTCGAGGCAGCATAGAATATGCGCCCCACGGGATTGAGGTTGTCTTCCAACGCATCGTTGGCAAAGGGCTCTACGATCATCCACGTGCCTTCCGGCCCGAGCGACTGCCTCACATGCTCCGCAGCGCCCACGGGATCGCCCATATCGTGCAGGCAATCAAAGAAGGCCACCAAATCGTAACTGTCGCCCGGATAATTCTTGGCGGTGGCCACCTGGAACTGGATGCGATCTCCCACTCCTGCGCGTCGCGCTCTCTCCCGCGCCCGCTCAATCGATGCCTGGTGATAATCAAATCCAAGAAACTTTGAGTTAGGGAACGCCTGTGCCAGCAGGATCGTGGAAGCGCCATACCCGCAGCCAACATCGGCCACTACCGCTCCGTGAGCGAGTTTGTCGGCCATTCCCTCAAGCGCCGGAATCCAACTCGAAACAAGGTTCGCCGCGTAATTCGGGCGGAAGAAACGCTCTGTCCCCTCGAACAAGGCAGGATGATGCTCGTGCCAACCCACCCCCGTTCCGGAACGAAATGCCTCCGTCACCTTATGCTCGTCCTTGATCATGGCAGAGACAATCTGGAACGCTCCGGGAACATATGCCGGGCTGTCTTCCCTGGCTAATGCGTACGCCTGCTCGGGGGATAGACTGAACTGACGCGTCGTTGGATCGTATTGCACATATCCGGCGGCTGCCTGGGCACTGAGCCACTCGCGCACATACCTCTCATCGGTTGCGGTCATCGAGGCCAGTTCCGCAGGGGTCAGCGGATGGCCCGCCGTATCCATTGCACGGTACAACCCCAGTTGATCGCCAAGTAAAACGAGAGATGCGTTCATCGCAGCCCCCAGGTCTCCGACAAACTTCTGCAGAAATTCGTCAAGTTTCGCCGAATCGATAAACTCCACAGCAGGCTGCTGCGCAGGATCAGGAATCGTAGCCATGGTTTTCCCCTCCCAGGTGGAAATGGTTGCGGGGCCCGGCAGTCCGTCCTCGTGAACGCTCGTCGTGAAAACGCGCCACATTTACGTTCAGAGACGAGCGTGAACATAGCATGCCACTCACCCGCTGCCAAGAGGGAAAAGGGGGCGATTGACCGCGACAGGATCAGCCCGATGAAAACTTTCCTCACACCCTTGAATGCTCTTTCTGGGTGCGAATTTTGAGGGCCTGTGTTAGCCTGAACTCAGACTAAATGAGTCGTACATCGATATCCAATACCTTCAATTCGGTAAGTCTTGCGTCACCTGTTGCGACTCAGTCGCAACAGGTGACGCAAAAAGGATCGAGCGATCTCGCCTCCGCCTTCCGCTCCCGTGGGCTTCGGCTTACCGAGCAGAGAAGGGTCCTGCTCGAGATCCTGCAGGAGGCGCAAGAGCACCTGGATGCCGCTGGATTGTGGGAGGTAGCCAGCAAGCGCATGCAGGTAGACCGCGCTACCGTATATCGAACGCTGGAACTGCTCAAAAAGGAGCAGTTAATCGACGAGCTCGACCTGATGCATTTGCAGGGAGAGAAGCATTATTACGAAGCCCGTACCGAGCGGGAGCATCTGCACCTGGCCTGCTTCAACTGCGGAAAGATTGAAGAAGTTTCCAGTCCCCTCTTTGACCAGCTCAAACAGCAAGTGACTCAATGGTCAGGATTTGCAATACAGACTGCGCGCCTTGAGATCGGCGGCTACTGCAAGGCTTGTCAGGATCAAGGAACAACTGGTCCAAAGAAATTTAATTCAAGAGGATTGGAAGTTGAAAGTCTGTAACTACGTAGCCGTAATAACGAAAACCGACTAGCGACCCTGACGGCTGTCTTTTGGCGAAGCGCCGCCAGGGCCGGGAAATCGACAACCCGAAGGCTGGCGACTCATCCAGATTATAGGATGCGTCAGCCTCGGCCCTGGAAAGGATTCTGATGGGCTGGCCTGTACATTGTTTTGCTTCCCTCACACGGCCTCGTGCGTGTGACGCCTTTACTTCTTCACCAACCCGAACTTCTGCAGGAACTTCCAACAAATCGCTCCACACAGGTGGGTCTCCATGTCTCTTCCGCGGATTACGGATGGGACTGCTGGCCGCGCTTGCGCTCCTCTCCGTGAGCCGCGTCGCCCAGGCGGCGGAGCCACCCTACTTCGTCACGTATTCGTCGGTGCTTGAGGAGCCGGGCAACCTCGAAATCGGAGACAAGAACCTGGTTGCAACTCCCGACCAGCATTCCTTTACCAGCTCCACGCTGGAACTCGAATACGGCGCCACCGCCTACTGGACCACCGAGGTCTATCTAGCCGGACAAACCCGAGGCAGCGATTCGACCATCTTCACCGGCGTCCGCTGGGAAAACCGCGTCCGTCCCCTGCCGAGCCAGCACTTCATCAACCCCGTCCTCTATCTCGAGTTTGAAGACATCAACGGTGCCGATAAGAGCCTGCTGGAAGTCGTCGGACACGATACCCGCGCCGACCTCCAGGGCAGGAATGCCGAGGGCCGCGCCGAAGTGAAGCGTGAAATTGAAGCGAAGCTCATCCTCTCCAGCGACTTCAAGGGCTGGAACGTCTCGGAAAACATCATCGCCGAGAAGAACCTCTCCAATTCCCCATGGGAATTTGGTTATGCCCTCGGCGCCAGCCGCCCTCTGGCTTTGTCAGCAAGCGCGCATGAATGTGTCCTCTGCCGACAGAACTTCACCGCCGGGGCTGAACTCTATGGGGGCCTCGGCGAGCGGTATAGCTTTGGGCTGCACGACACCTCTCACTACGCCGGCCCCACCGTTGACTTCAACATTCCACATGGGCCAACCATCGGATTCTCGCCCCAGTTTGGCTTGAACGATAACAGTGTCGGTGCTCTGTGGCGCTTCAAGGTTTCCTACGAGATCCAGCAGTTCCGCGATCTATTCCGTCGAAAGGCTGCACAATGAAATCGAAATGGTTGGTAACTGCTGTCCTGCTGCTCTCTACAACGCTGCTGCTGGCGGCTGCGGATGGTTCCTGGCTTAAGAAGGTCTCTCCGGCGGATCGCAAACGCGTCAATCCCTATGCGGGCCAAAGTGAAGCTGCTGCCGCAGGGAGGAATCTTTTTGCGGACAATTGCGCCCGGTGCCATGGCGAAAATGCCACTGGCCGCTACAACCGGCCAAGCCTGCGGAGCGCCCGGATCGCCCATGCAACCGATGGTGAGCTGGCCTGGATTCTGAAGAACGGTGAGCCCTGGAAAGGTATGCCGTCGTGGAGCTCCCTGCCGGAGCAGCAACGCTGGCAGATCATCACTTACCTTCGTAAACTGCAAGCCGAACCCATCTCGGAGTCGGCGGACGCAACCAGGTAGCGACGCGGAACACTCATAGCCACAGATGGGGAAGAGCAGCACGAAATCCAAGCTGTGCTCTCTTCCCCGGCTTTGCAGTAGATGCTGCCGCCTGCGCTCACCCTTGCATAGTCCAGATGAACCAGGGTTTACGCGGTCCTTGCCCATCGCGAAACCGGCAGAGTAAACTCACCCTCACACCTCATGGAAGTATCCGCCAGCAACGAAATTCCTGAGCGGCGGAGCCGTCGCCAGTCCTATTGGACAGCATTATGCTGGACAGTGTTGAGTTGTAGTTCTCTGCTGCCCGGCCTGGGCTGCCGTGAACCCGCACGCGTTACCATCGCAGTCATTCCACGCACCACGGCCAGCATGCAATGGGAACCGATGCATCGTGGCGCCGAGGCAGCCGCCGCGGATCTTGGAGTGCGCATCTATTGGAACGCGCCAATGCGGGAAGACGACGTGGGAGGACAGATTGCCATGGTGGGCCGGGTTATTGGAGAAAACTACCAGGGACTGGTGCTCGCTCCCGATCAGGCACTGGCATTGATTACACCCGTCCGTCGCGCGACCTCGCGTAAGCTTCCCACGGTCATTGTTGGATCCCCTCTGCCGATGGAACCTGGCGGCAGGCTCTCCTACATTCTGAATGATGAAGAGGAGGGCGGGCGCATTGCCGCGCGCCGGGTGGCTACTCTGCTCCACGGCCATGGTTCCATTGCCATCCTGGGCATCAACCCGGACATTGCCGGAATCATGACCCGCGCACGCAGCCTGGAACAGTTTCTGGCAGAAAACTATCCGGACATTCGTGTCGTCCAGAAGCTTATGGGCTCCTTCAACATGCCTCGCGAACAGCAGATTGCGGAGCAAACCCTGCAGTCCAATCCCGATCTGGACGCGATTGTCGCCCTTATGTGGACGTCGGCTCGCGGAGCTATATCGGCCGTCGATGCACAGCCGCACAGCCGCATCAAGGTAATCGGCTTCGATCCGGATGTGATTGCGTTTCAGGATCCGGCGCTGGATTCTGTCATCCTGCAAAACAATCCTGAAATAGGCAGGCGGGCGGTCCAGCTCATCGATGCCCAACTGCACGGGAAGACAGTGCCTCCGCTTACCACGCTGAAGCCGTTACTGGTTACGCGGGAAAACGCCGACTCTCCGCAGGTTCGCGAAATGACCTCCATGGACTGGAGGCCGGGCGCTCTGCACTGGAACTGGAGTACAACGCCGTGAAGCTGCCCACCATAAGCCGCCGTGGAATCCTGGTTGCCTCGCTGCTTGCGACTACGCTCCTGCTGGCCGGTATTGGCGTGTGGGCCCACCTGCATAGTCCGAAACGCGGCCTGCCTTACCACGATTCCTTCGCAAATGGTGAGGCGGATGAGTGGACGGCATTCGGCGGCACATGGGCGGTCGTCAACGGCTCCATGCGAAACGATTCGGATGAGCGCGGAGCCAAGCTGATCACGGGCTCTCCTTATTGGCGGGATTACTCCGTTGAGGCAGATGTGATGTTGCTGGGCCTCGCCGGGGATGCGGGTCTCATCGTTCGCTCCAGCAACGAAGAGCAGGGGGTGGACGCCTACTCTGGCTACTATGCAGGGGTGCGAAACTTTGACAACTCCCTGGTTCTCGGACGTGCGGCCCATGGATGGATGGAGGATGTTGTCCGGCTGAACTCCTTGCAAACCAAGGTTCATGCATTGCAGTGGTATCACCTGAAGGTGCTTGTCTATGGATGTGAGATCGTTGCTACCGCCGACATTCCCTCGAAGGCAGACCCCACCACGGTAGCCATCGAGGATAAGGATTGCGCCAGCTCCGGACGGATCGGCCTACGCTCGTTCTCTTCCGGAGGAGTATGGCGGAACGTAGTTGTGCGCCCGGCGACACGTGAGGACCTGGTCGCGATGCTCGCTCGAGCCCCGCTCGGTAAAGCTTCCGCGGTTCTACCATCTACGGGAGAGAACCCCGAGCACCCCGGCTTTTACTCCGCTACTCCGCACGGCGACCCGGACATGCTCCGTTCCGATCTGCGGACACAGCCCATCAGCAGTCTGCGGCTCGTCTCCTGGGCTAAACCCACCACAGCTACGGTGCATGGCGTTGTCATCCTCACCTCGCCTGCGCTTTACATTCAGGATTCGACGGGTGGCATCTCGGTTCCCCACCCCACTGCGCCACCCCTCAAGGTTGGCGACGAGGTAGAAGTGACCGGGCAGGTAACTCCCGGAGCGTTCAGTTCCGCACTGGAGCACGCCAACGTGCGGGTGCTGTGGGAGGGCGCGCCGATGCCTGCGGTCTCCGTCGCCGCCTCCCAGGCCGCTACCGGAGCCTTTGACGCAACCTTCATCGAGGTGGAAGGCCGCCTGCGCGCCAAGAGCTATGGCCCGGACAATACTCTCATCTACGACTTCGATGCGGGTCCGCAATCGTTTCGCGCCATTATGAATCGCGGCCGCGGCGAGTCCGTCTTTGGCAAGCTCAAGCTGAACAGCCTGCTCCGACTGCGTGGAGTCTGTGTGGTTTCGCCCGCATACACGCAGAACCTTACTCCCTTCGTTCTGTTGCTGCGCTCCACCGACGACATGAACGTGCTGGCAGGACCGCCATGGTGGAGCGCGGGAAATGTGATCGCAATTGCCATCGCGATTCTTCTCCTCGCCCTGGTGGCCAACTTCTTCTACAGCCGTGCAGAGCGGTGGCGTCTGCGCGCAGTGCTTGAAGAGCGCGAACGGCTTGCTCATGAGATGCACGACACCATCGCGCAAAGCTTTGCCGGCATTGGCTTCCAGCTGGAAGCGATTCGCAATGGCATTCCCAGCGAACTGCCCACCACGCATCAGCAACTCGACCTTGCCAGCGCATTGGTTCGCCATAGCCACGAGGAGGCGCGACGCAGCATCGCCACCCTGCGCCCGGAGTCGCTTGAGTCGGGAGATCTTCTTACGGCTCTGGAGATCTGTGCGCGGCGCATGGTCGCCGGAGGCGCCGTCAAAATCGTCACGTCCAGCAGTGGAGACATCCGCCAAATGCCACTGCGCCTTACAGACACGCTCTACCGTATCGGACAGGAGGCAATCGCCAATTCCATCCGCCATGCCCACCCCTCGACCATTACAATCTCGGTTGAATTCAAGAAGAATATGGTTCACCTCCTGCTCGCAGACGATGGCGTCGGCTTCACGCCGGGCGGCGACCTGCGGGGCTTCGGCGTCCGTGGCATGAGGAAACGTGCCGCTTTCATCTCCGCCGCGATTCAGATCCTCAGCGAACCGGGAAAAGGCACAACGGTGCGGGTCGTCGCGCCGCTGCCGCCCCGCCTCACCCTGGCCTCATGGCCAAAATTCTTATGGAAATTTCTTAGGGAGTACCCATCCAATGCCGAAACTACCAGGCAGCCCCATCCAAATTCTTATCGTGGATGACCACCCGGTCGTCCGCGCCGGACTTACCAGCATGCTTGGCACGCAGCCTGAGCTGAACGTGATCGGCTCCGCCTCCAGCGGCGAAGAGGCGCTCGACATGCTCCGGCAGGCCACTCCCGATGTGCTGCTGCTTGACCTCCGTATGCCCGGCATGAGCGGAGTGGACACCATGCTCGCCATCAAGCGTGCGGGCATCAACACTCGTATCATCATCCTCACCAGTTTTGAAACGGACGAGGACATCTATCGCGCGGTTCAGGCCGGCGCGCAAGGTTACCTGCTCAAAGACACCTCTCTGCGGCAGATGGTGGACGCCATCCGTGCCGTCGATGCAGGCAAGCGTTATTTCCCGAGCGATATCGCCTCGCGCCTTGCTGAGCGAATGATGCGCACCAACCTCACCTCGCGGGAGCTCGAAATCCTCAAGATGCTTGCCAAGGGCCCGACCAACAAGCAGATTGGGCACGCGCTCGGCATCAGCGACAACACGGTTCGCAATCACGTCAACAGCATCATCGAGAAGCTCGAAGTCTCCGACCGGACCGAAGCCGCAACCACAGCAATTCAGCGCGGCATCATCGACGTCGACGACTGAGACCTCCTTCTACGGAGCTTCCATTCTCGTTTGCGACTGCTGCGGCAGGTGAGGAAGAGCCGCGTCCACAACCCATCCAGCCTCTGCGCTGCGGCAGGTCATAGAACATGTGAACTATGGACCTTGCGCCCTATACGGGTGACACTAAACCACGTCGGTCTTTGTTCCAATTCTCCCCGGAGTAGCCATGCCCTCGCTGGAACGGCGTAATTTGCTAAAGCTCCTTGCACTTGCAGGGGCAGATGTATCTACCCATGCAATTAGCAGTCGCACCGCATCCGCACTGGCCTCGGCATCGCAGCAGGAGTCACGCACTCCCTCAGTTGTCAGGAACCGTGCCCCACTTGCGCAAAATGCCTTCTATACGCTTCCCCTTGGTTCGGTGCGGCCAATCGGATGGCTGCGCGATCAACTGCGCATTCAGGCCAATGGACTCGGCGGCCACCTCGACGAGACATGGAGCGACGTGGGAAGCAACAGCGGATGGCTCGGTGGCACCGGAGAGTCCTGGGAGCGCGGCCCTTACTTCCTCGACGGGCTGATACCGCTGGCCTATCTGCTCGACGATGAGCGGCTCAAGGCCAAGGCGCAGAGATTTGTTGACTGGACGCTGACGAATCAGGCCGCTGATGGCATGCTTGGCCCAAAGAGCAATAACGACTGGTGGCCGCGAATGGTAATGCTCAAGGCGCTGGCCCAGTATCAGGAAGCGACAGGCGATCCCCGCGTCATCCCCGCACTCTCTCGCTACTGTGCGCATCAGCTCTCCGTTCTGCCCGCCCGTCCCTTGAAGGATTGGGGCAGGTTCCGCTGGCAGGACAATGCCCTCGTCGTCGTCTGGCTCTACAATCGCACCGGTGATCCACAATTGCTGGACCTGCTGCAACTGCTCCATAAGCAGGGTTACGACTGGCAGGCTCAGTTCGCGGACTTCAAGTACACCCAGCCGATTACACCGGAGTTCATCAAGCTCAACAGTGGCGGCGGCCTGAGCGATCTCGCGCTCGCCACCCACGGGGTCAACAACGGACAGGCCATCAAAGCCGCTCCTGTCTGGTCCCTTGTCTCCAACCGCGACGAGGACCGCCATGCCCTGCAACGCCAGCTTCATGCGCTCGATGCATATCATGGCCTGCCCAACGGCATGTTCTCCTGCGACGAGCATTTTGCCGGACTCAATCCCTCGCAGGGATCGGAGCTCTGCACCGTGGTCGAAACCATGTTCTCGCTTGAGCAAGCCCTCGCCATCCTGGGAGATGCAGCGCTCGGCGACCGCCTGGAAAAAATCGCGTTCAACGCATTGCCTGGCACCTTTACCGATGACATGTGGGCACACCAGTATAATCAGGAGCCCAACCAGGTAGAGTGCAGCCTCCATCGCAAACCCTGGACAACGGATGGCCCGGAATCCAACCTCTTCGGGCTCGAACCCAACTTTGGCTGCTGCACCGCCAACTTTCATCAGGGATGGCCAAAGTTTGCAGCCAGCCTCTGGATGGCATCGCCGGATGACGGCCTGGTTGCGACCGCCTACTCGCCATGCGAAGTCCACGCTACAGCAGCCGGAGTCCGTGTCCATCTGCAGGAAGAGACCGAGTATCCTTTTCGCAACACGATCCGCATTACCGTCAACCCAGCCACTACTGCTCGCTTCCCTCTCAGCCTCCGCATCCCCGCATGGGCCTCTGGCACAGTCCTCAAGATCAATGGAAGATCCGAACCGGCTCCCGCGCCAGGCAGCTTTGCGCGGATCGACCGCACATGGAAATCCGGAGATCAGGTAGAGCTTGTCTTCCCTGCGGCTCTTCGTCTCGTCCGCGGTTACAACGATTCCATCTCGGTCGAGCGAGGCCCGCTGGTCTTCTCTTTCCCCATTGCGGAGAGCTGGGTCAAGTTGCAGGACCGCGGGCTGACCGCGGACTGGCAGGTTTTTCCCGCTTCGCAATGGAACTACGCCCTCGATGTAAATGCGGAGAATGTGAGTTCGCTGCCGGTTCAGGAGTTACCCGTCGGGGCAGCACCCTTCAGCCTGAAGGAAACACCCGTAAAGATAGAGGCCCGAGCGCGCAAGCTGCCTGCATGGCGAGCCGAGGACGGCGTAGCCAATCCCGTACCGCCAGGCCCGGTCACCAGTCCGCAGCCTGAAGAGAAGATCACGCTGGTTCCCTACGCAGCCGCAAAGCTTCGGATTACCGCCTTTCCGCAACTGCGAAGCTGATGCAATTCCGCTCCAGCGCCGTAGCACTACAACGCATAAGAGCACGCACACAGAAACAGGAGATAGTAATGAACGTCGGTAAGTGGATCGCAACATTCGTAGTGATGGCGGCAAGCGCATCCGCCCTAGCCCAGCAGCCAGGTCAGCAGCGCTGGACCGAGGAAAAGGCGGCGGCATGGTATGCCCGGCAGCCATGGCTGGTAGGCAGCAACTTCGTCCCGCAAAATGCCATCAACGAGCTGGAGATGTGGCAGGCCGACACCTTCGATCCCGCCGAGATCGATAAGGAGCTTGGATGGGCCGAAGGGATCGGCATGAATACGATGCGCGTCTTTCTGCAGGACCAGTTGTGGACGCAAGATGCACCTGGCTTCAAGTCGCGAATCAATACCTTCCTCGAGATCGCTGCCCGGCATCACATCAAGCCCCTGTTCGTCCTCTTCGACTCCTGCTGGGAGTCCAATCCCAAACTAGGGCCGCAGCACCCGCCAATCCCCGGAGTGCATAACTCAGGCTGGGTCCAGAGCCCGGGCGCAAAGTCCCTGATGGATCCCTCCACCTATCCGCATTTGAAGGAATATGTACAAGGCGTCGTCGGCGCATTCGCCAAGGATGACCGCATCCTGGGTTGGGACATCTGGAACGAACCCGACAATGGAAACGCCGGAGTGAATGAACCCAAAAATAAGACCCAGTTAGTGGAAGCTCTTCTGCCGCAGGCTTTCTCCTGGGCGCGCGAGATGCACCCGACCCAGCCACTGACCAGTGGAGTGTGGAAAGGCGACTGGAGCCACCCCGACAAGGAAAGCGCAATGACGAAGATTCAGCTTGCCGAATCCGACGTCATCTCTTTCCACAACTATGGCTGGCCGGAAGACTTTGCCGCCAAGGTGCAGGAACTCAAGTCCTACCATCGGCCAATCATCTGCACCGAGTACATGGCTCGAGGAGCAGGCAGCACCTTCGACACGATTCTGCCGATAGGAAAGCATGAAAATGTCGCCATGATCAATTGGGGATTCGTTGCCGGCAAGAGCCAGACGTACCTTCCCTGGGACTCCTGGAAAAGACCCTATGTGCTCACCCAACCCGACGTATGGTTCCACGATATCTTCCATGAGGATGGGAAACCCTATCGTCAGCAGGAGATCTATCTGATCCACCAACTGACCGGCCGCGGCAACGTGCAGCCTCCGTCGGCAATGCAAGGTGAGAAGTAGCTCCAGACTCACTCATCACTGTTCACGAAGCAGCCTGAAGGGGAGCGTCAATGGCAACGCAATCTCGCTTCCCTTCAGATTCGTAAGAATATCTTGCGCCGGTAGAGCCACAGCAGAAACAGCCAGTAGATACCGAGGATAGCGATGCCCAGCAGCAGCGGCTCAAGCGCAGGTCCGAGTATCTGAAATACACCGTGCCCAAGATGGATAAGCAGGCTGCTCTGGATAAAGGGTTCCGCCATGTCAGCGATCAGGTAGGCCGCAATGGAGTTGCTGCCAACGACGACTAGCGGAAATGCCCATTTGCGGTAACCCTTCCCATCAATCAGCTCGCTGAAGGCCGCCTGCAGCAGGAAGCAGACCCCTCCGCTGAACAGGACCCAGCTCGGCGTCCAGATACGTTTCACAATCGGGCAGATCCCCAGCGCATGCAGCAACAGGGATGCAGCAATGCAGGCAACTCCCACCACGATGAAGCGCTTGATTGGGAGTGCCGGAGCAGACTCGCGGAACCATCGACCCCACGCCAGTCCCAGAATCATCGTGCCCAGAGTAGGAATAAAACTCAGCGTCAAGTAGCCGCCGCCGTTGTCTACAAAACGGGACTCGCGCGGAAACAGGTTCAGGAACCATTGATCGAACGCAGCGCCCAGGTTGCTGTTCTTGTTCCAGTGCGCTGCAAAGCCGGAAAAGTTGTGGTGCCAGCCTGCAGGAACGCCAACCGCCGCATAGTCGAATCCCGGGCCGGGAGCGGGATACAGCGCCCACGCCAGCCAATATCCTCCAAGAATTACTCCTAGAATCGTCCATTGCTTGCGCGGCGATAGAAACGAAAGCAGAAAAAGGAATGGATAGCCTAGCCCAATCTGGGTCAGCGTGTCCTCAAAGGTAAAGTACGTCTGGGAGCTATGCATCGAGCGCAGGAAAATACCCAGCGACACCAGCACCAGCGCACGCCAGAATGTATGGCCGAGCATGCGCTGAAAGCTCTCTCCCTTGCGCCTGCGGCTGGCGATGGAGTAAGGAAGTGCCACCCCAACCAGAAACGTAAACGAAGGCTGAATCAAATCGTGAAGCGAGCATCCTGCCCACTCCACGTGACTCTGGTTGTAGGCGAGGAATCGCCAGATCGTGCTTCCCGGGAAAGAGTGCGCGATCTGGGAGAAATGCAGCACCTCACCCATCATCAGCAGCATCACGAAGCCCCGGTAGGCATCCACCGCAACATTGCGAGCGACCGGAGCCTGTACCGCGGTGCGCAGCTCGGCTGGCGTTGGTTTATTTGAAATTGGTTTGCCTGATGTTGGCTGGTTTGGCGCCTCGATCTCCGGCGTCTCCCGCGATAGGATCATAGGTCTATCCTCGAAGGGCCCAATTGGAAGCAATCCATCTAGCCCAATAGCCGGGAGCATCTGCTTTCGTCCACCGCTCCCGCAAATATTGTCCTGTATCTTTTTGTTTCTGTAGTGCTATCGTTATCTTGCCTTATACTTCGCATGAGAATTAGGTGTGAAGTTCGAGTATTTTTTTTCACGCAAGTCTATAGCAGCACCTGGAAAGCAATCCAGCATAACGCGAAATGGCACCGTTGAAAGCGGCGGGCCTGCAGTTGGCGAAATACGTCGAACAGCATTTTATTTTTACTTTCGGAGAATGAGGAATGGATGGTCACGATGCAGGCTCTCGCTCTTTGCTTTCCCGCAGACATTTCCTAGAACTCGGCGCCATGACAACCGCGGCAATTGGCTTGAATCAAGCCAGTGCGGCCACCTCCCATCCGGCATCGAAATCCGCACCTGGATCGAAATCCGTCATCGATATGCCTTTCACCGCCGCCAATCCTCGGGTTGGCTTCATCGGAACCGGCAACAGAGGAACCTCGCTCCTGAAGGACTTTCTGGCAGCAGACGCCCAGATCGTCGCCATCTGCGATGTCGTCGCGGAAAAGGCGCAGAACGCCCAGTCGCTCGTAGAAAAGGCCGGACAGAAGTCTCCCTCCCTCTACACCGATGGCGACCTGGCATTTGAAAAGCTGGCTGCGCGCGAAGATCTCGATTTGGTTGTCATTGCCACTCCATGGAACTGGCACGTCAAGATGGCCGTCTTCGTGATGGAACACGGCAAGCACGCCGCCGTCGAGGTTCCAGCCGCAACCACCATCGAGGATTGCTGGAAGCTGGTCGATACGTCCGAAAAGACCCAACGCCACTGCATCATGCTGGAGAACTGCTGCTACGGCTATAACGAGACTCTCATCCTGAACATGGTTCGCGCCGGGCGCTTCGGAGATCTGCTCTACGGCGAGGCCGCATACCTTCACGACCTTCGCGACGAACTCTTCTCCAGCAAGGGAGAAGGCTTGTGGCGCCGCACCGTACACACCCAGCGCGACGGCAATCTCTATCCCACGCATGGCTTGGGCCCCGTCGCGAACTACATGGGAGTCAACCGCGGCGACCTCTTCAGCTACATGGTTTCCATGAGCAGCCCACAGCGCGGACTCGACGAATATCGCAAGTCGCATCTGCAGCCGGGAGACCCCAGGCAGGCGGAGAAATACATTACCGGCGATCTGAACACCTCGCTCATTAAGACTGCGAGTGGCCTCACCATTACGCTGAAGCATGATGTCTCCAACCCGCACCCTTATGACCGGATCAACGTGATTGGAGGCACCAAGGGCGTCTTTGCGGACTATCCGCCGCGCATCTACTTCGATGGGCAACCGGGTGGAGAAGCGTGGGGCTCAATCGATGCCTTCAAGTCCGAGTATGAGAATTCGTGTTGGAAGCAGGAGGGAGAGAACGCCCGCAAACTCGGCGGTCACGGCGGAATGGACTTCGTCATGGTCTACCGGCTCCTGCAATGCATGCGGAATGGACTTGTGCCGGACCTCGACGTTTACGATGCGGCGGCATGGTCGGCACCGGGGCCGCTCAGCACGCTCTCGGTCGGCCAGGGCAGCGCGCCGGTCAAGTTCCCGGATTTCACACGCGGGTTGTGGAAGAAACGAAACGGCTCACCGATTGGAAAAGCTTAGTTCCGTGAATTCCATATCACCTGCAGCAGCACATCGGCTCTAAGATTGAGAGGGGTTGTTACATTGACTACCGTTCGGTTACGTTTTCACGCGTTCGTCGGCCTTTGTCTTTTTTTATGCCTTAGCGCTCACCCTGCAATTCATGCGCAATCGTCTTCAACCCTTTCCATCATGCCGCTTCCTGAGCATGCTCAGGTCGGCACTGGAGCCTTCCCCATCGATGGCTCATTGGGAATCAAGCTTGAGGGATACACCGAGCCCCGCCTTGTTCACGCGCAGCAGCGATTTCTCGATCGCCTTGCCGCAGAGACCGGGATTCCCATGTGGGGTACGCGGCAGAACAAGCCCAACATCTTTATCAGCACTGGCGGTCCATCGGCCAAGGTACAAAAGCTCGACGAGGACGAGTCCTATCAATTGACGGTTTCTCCGTCAGAAGTCCACCTTCGAGCCGCGAATCCCCTTGGCGTTCTCCACGGCCTGCAGACCATTTTGCAACTCGTTCAGGTTTCTCCAACGGGATTTGTGGTGCCGGCGGTAGAGATTCACGACAGCCCGCGATTTCCCTGGCGTGGTCTCATGATCGACTCCGGCCGTCACTTCATGCCCCTCGATGTCGTGGAGCGCGATCTCGACGGTATGGAAGCCGTCAAGCTCAACGTCCTGCACTGGCATTTATCTGAAGATCAGGGCTTCCGCGTCGAAAGCACCAAGTATCCCCTTCTGCAGCAGGATGGCTCCGACGGCCTCTACTACACCCAGGCGCAGATTCGCGACCTGATCGCGTATGCCAGCGATCGCGGTATCCGCGTGGTTCCCGAGTTCGATATGCCCTGCCACACAACGGCATGGTTTCCCGGTTATCCGCAACTGGCCAGTGGCAAGGGTCCCTACACGACCGCTCGCCAATGGGGCGTCCTCGATCCAGCCATGGACCCCACCCGCGACAGCACCTATAACTTCCTGGACGGATTTATCGGTGAGATGGCTGCACTCTTTCCCGATGCCTACTTCCATATCGGCGGAGATGAGTGCGATGGCAAGGAGTGGAATGCGAACCCCTCCATCCAGAGATTCATGCAGGCTCACCAGTTGAAGGACAATGCCACGCTCCAGGCATACTTCACCGGGAAGATACAAAAGATTGTCGCCAGGCACGGCAAGATCATGGAGGGATGGGACGAAGTGCTCCAGCCCGACACGCCCAAAGATGTTGTCATCCAATCCTGGCGCGGTCCGCAGTCGCTGGCAGACGCAGCGCACCGCGGCTATCGTACCCTGCTCTCCACTGGCTACTACATCGACCTGAATCAATCCGCAGCCCAACACTACGCGGTCGATCCGCTGGCCGGAGCCGCCGCATCGCTCACACCCGAGGAGCAACACCACATCCTTGGAGGTGAAGCAGCGATGTGGTCCGAGTACGTCACTCCAGAAAACATGGATACCCGGATCTGGCCACGAACCGCTGCCATTGCTGAACGGCTGTGGTCCCCGCAGGACGTTCAGGATGTCGCTTCCATGTATCGGCGGCTCGATATCGTCTCGCAAAAGCTGGAGTACTACGGCCTTCAGCCAAAGTCCATCTCCGACCTGATGCTGCGTCGCATGGCCGGCAATGCTGACCCGGCTCCGCTTCGGGTTCTGGCCAGCGTGGTACAGCCTCCCCAGGGCTATTCGCGTGGGGCGCTCACTCCTTATACAAGCCTCACGCCACTCAATCACCTGGTCGATGCCGTACCGCCTGAGAGCGACGAAGCACGCCGCTTCCTCGCCCTTGTGCAGCGGCTCGTGGCAGGCAACGCCACTCCGCAGGATTGGCAACAGGCCCGTGAATCTCTCACTACCTGGCGTGACAATGACGCAAAGCTTCAGCCCATCCTGCCGCTTTCGGATCTGACAAAGGAACTCTCTCCACTATCCGCAAACCTGCGCGAGGTCGCGGAGATGGGTCTGCAGTCTCTGGATCAACTGCAGAACCATCAGTCGATCTCCGCCGCTGAGCGGGACCAGAAGATGGCATTCCTGAAGAATTCCCAGAAACCGCAAGCTGTTTTGCTGAACAAAATCGCGCCTGCAGTTGCTACTCTTGTTGAAGCAGTCAGTCCTCGATGAAACGTGCGATCCCGAGGCTTCGGGATCAACATACCTGCCAGGCTGCTACCGTGGCCTGGCAGGTATTTCGTTTCGTGAATCCTTGCTCCCTAGCCACGAATTGAGCTTCGCTATATCTCTATGACCTCTCTCGACTCCGCACAGATTGCTTCGTTTGCCCTCGATGGCAAGAAAAAAAGCTACAACCGCTTCCTCCTGCTCGTTGCTGGGCTTGGAGGTCTTCTGTATGGAGTTGACGTCGGGATTATTGGCGGAGCCCTCCCCTACCTCGAAGCTACTTCGGGCCTCAATGCCGGCCAGCTCTCTATCATTGTTGCGGCGGTGCTGCTGGGCAGCGTAATCTCCACCCTGTTTGCCGGCCTGCTGGCGGACTGGATGGGACGCAAGACGCTCATGGCCCTTAGCGGCCTCACGTTTGTTCTCAGCATCCCCATGATCGCGCTGTCTCACGGATATGGCCCACTGTTTCTCGGCCGGCTCCTGCAGGGCATCAGCGGCGGACTTATCGGGGTCGTCGTTCCCCTCTATCTCGCTGAGTGCCTCTCCGCTTCCACCCGCGGAAAAGGAACCGGTATCTTCCAGTGGTTGCTTACCCTCGGAATCGTCGCCGCGGCTCTGATCGGAATCTACTATAGCTATCGCGTGGAGGCCGTTGCCCGCGTCTCCGATGCCGCCAGCATCCTCGCCTTTAAGGATCAGGCCTGGCGCCGCATCTTCTGGGTTTCCCTTCCTCCCGGCCTCTTGTTCGTCATTGGCAGCTTCCTGGTTGCAGAGTCTCCGCGGTGGCTTTTCCAGCACGGGAAAAAAGAACTCGCCTACGCCGCTCTCCTGCGCTCCCGCAGCCCGGAGCAGGCTGAGGTCGAGATCAAGGAGATGGAAGAAACCGCACTCGCCGCGCGTTCCAAGTCCGCAGCCGGGGCGGTCAAAGACTCGCTCCTCCGCAGAAAATATGTAATCCCGTTTGTGCTGGCCTGCGTCATCCTTTTTTGCAACACCGCCACTGGCGTCAACTCCATCATCGGATACAACACCGGCATCCTGCTGCAGAGCGGTCTCTCCGATGTCCGCGCTCACTGGGGATATGTCATCCTCACCATGGTGAACTTCCTGATGACGATTGTGGGCATGACCCTGGTCGATCGAAAGGGTCGCAGGTTCCTGATGATTCTAGGCACCGTGGGCATCACCCTATCTGTAACCGTAGTTGGTACATTATTTTTAAAGACCGAAAAATCCAACGTCGATTGCCAGAATATTGTTCAGCAGATGGTTGGCCCAGGCCAGGAACTCACGCTGCGATTTGACCAGAACGAAGCCAACAAACTGCTTGCCGCCAAGGGGTACACCGGCGGCGAGGTCAACGCCGACCATGCGTCCCTCGCCGTCATTTATTCCTACGGAGACTTCACTGCCGCAACCACATTTGTGCGCTCCGATGATCCAGCCGGAGCTCCCATTCAGGTCACCCGCGCCAGTTGTGTGCCAACGAACAGGATTGAAGCTTTTTTCAAGAACCCTTTCGCGGACCTCAACGCCGCGCGTACTGCGCCGCTCAAGATTGAACGGGCTTTGATCGGTCGCGTGCCCGATGCCAGGCATGGCTGGATGGTGGCAATTGGCCTCTATGCATTTATGGCGTTCTACGCGCTCGGCCCGGGCGTATGCGTGTGGCTTGCGCTATCGGAGTTGATGCCTACGCGCATCCGCTCCAACGGTATGAGCATCGCTCTGGTCATCAACCAGATGGTCTCCACCACGCTCGCAGCCATCTTTCTACCCGTCGTCAGCAAGTATGGCTACTCCACCATGTTCTTTCTTTTCGCGGCCTTTACAGTGGTGTATCTGATCACCGCGGCCTTCTTCCTGCCGGAGACCAAGGGCAAGACTCTTGAGGAAATCGAAGAGTACTTCGAGATGGCAGGCAAAAAGAGACACGCAAATTAAAGCAGTTGCGCCGTCGGGTCTGCCTGGGAACAGCAGGCAGGCCCGACGGCGCTCTTGCCTTCCAGCAAATTCCTGCCACGTCCTGTGGACGGGAGTCTATTTTCCGCTACACTTATCAGGGAACCAAGCTCCGGCGCGAACGCCGCCAGGCCGCACCGGGATGCATCCTTCCAGTCGATGCGCGCTCTCTGCCAAAGACGCAGGCACGCACAAAATCCGCACATTAACATAATCGAAATACGGGGAAAAATCCTCGCTGTACCATTAAGGAGTGAAGTAGGAGAAGCATGAGCGAAGGTCGTTGGGTTCTATTAATTGCCAGTGAGGTAGGTGGCACTGACTCTGTATCGGATCGCGCCATGGAGCGCCTGGTCGACGCAATCAGCGGAGAAGGATATGAGGTCGTTCGCACGTCGACACCCGAAGACGGCTTGTCACTGGTAAAGTCGGATCCCTCGCACAGCGCTATTCTCCTGGACTGGGATTTGGCCGATAACCAGTTCGATGAGCGTGCGGCTCTCAAGATCATTCGTGCCGTGCGCCGGCGTAATAAGAAAGTTCCGATCTTTCTCATCGCCGATCGCACGCTGGTCAGCGAACTTCCGTTGGAAGTCGTCAAGCAGGTGCATGAGTATATTCATCTTTTCGGCGACACGCCCGCCTTCATCGCCAGCCGCGTCGATTTCGCTGTCGAGCGCTACAACGAGCAGCTCCTGCCGCCATACTTCCGCGAACTGAAGAAGTACAACGATCAGGGAGCCTATTCGTGGGACGCCCCGGGGCACATGGGCGGAGTGGCCTTCCTCAAGCATCCTGTCGGCATGGAGTTCCATCGCTTCTTCGGCGAGAATCTGATGCGTTCCGACCTGGGCATCTCTACTTCACCACTGGGTTCGTGGCTCGATCACATTGGGCCTCCGGGAGAATCGGAGCGCAACGCTGCACGCATCTTTGGCGCAGACTGGACCTTTTACGTTCTCGGCGGCTCGTCGAACTCTAACCAGATTGTCGGCCATGGTGTGATCGCGCAGGACGATATCGTTCTCGCCGATGCGAATTGCCACAAATCCATCTGCCACTCGCTGACGGTGACCGGAGCGCGCCCCGTCTATCTAAAGCCTACGCGCAATGGCTATGGCATGATTGGGCTTGTCCCCCTCAAGCGCTTCAGCCCGGACTTTATCCGCCAGCTTATTGAGAAGAGTCCCATCACCCCTGGCGCTAGATCCCAGACTCCGACCTATGCAGTTGTCACCAATTCCACTTATGACGGGCTCTGCTACGACGTCAACCGCGTAGTGACTGAGTTGGCGCAGAGCGTGCCGCGTGTCCACTTCGACGAGGCCTGGTACGCCTACGCAAAGTTTCACCCAATCTATAGTGGGCGATTCGCCATGGACGTTCCTGATGACATGCCGGAACGCCCTACCCTCTTCGCCGTACAGTCTACGCACAAGATGCTGGCTGCCTTCTCCATGGCGTCCATGGTCCACGTAAAACTGAGCCCGCGTGCGCCGTTGGATTTCGACCAGTTCAATGAGTCGTTCATGATGCACGGCACAACCTCTCCGTTCTATCCGCTCATCGCATCGCTCGACGTGGCCGCCGCCATGATGGATGAGCCCGCCGGTCCAACGCTGATGTATGAGACGATTCAGGATGCCATCAGCTTCCGCAAAGCGATGTCTTCCATCGCTCATCGTCTGCGCTCGGCAGAAGACGGCTGGTTCTTTCGACTCTTTCAGCCGGACCAGGTGACGGACCCGCAGAATGGCCAGTCCTATGTCTTTGAGGAAGCGCCTGATCTCCTGCTCGGCACGGACCCAAGCTGCTGGACTCTTAAGCCGGGCGAGCCATGGCACGGCTTCCAGGCAGACGATATCGCCGATGAGTACTGCATGCTTGACCCAACCAAGGTCACGATTCTCATGCCCGGCGTCAACGCCCAGGGGCAGGTAAGCGACTCTGGAATTCCCGCAGCCATTCTTACTGAGTTCCTGGATGGCCGCAGAGTCGAGATCGCGCGCACCGGCGACTACACCGTCCTGGTCTTGTTCTCGGTTGGAACGAGCAAGGGAAAGTGGGGTAGCCTGCTGGAAAATCTGTTTGAGTTCAAGCGACTCTATGACAGCGAAGCCCCGCTGGAAGAGGCCCTTCCTGAACTCGTCTCCAAATATCCAGCGCGTTACCGCAATGCCACGCTCAAGGATCTGAGCGACGAAATGCATGCCGCAATGCTTCAACTCAATCTTCCCGGCCTGGTAGGGGAAGCTTGCGACGAGGACTTCGACCCGGTACTCACTCCAGCGCAAACGTATCAGAAACTGTTACGAAATGAGACGGAGAAGATCCGTTTTACCGACATGGCCGGGCGTATCGCAGCCGTGATGCTTGTTCCCTATCCTCCGGGCATTCCCATGAGCATGCCGGGGGAGCGGTTAGGCAGCATCGACAGCCCCGTCATTCGGCTCATCCTTGCAATGGAGGAGTTCGGCAAGCGCTTCCCCGGGTTTGAGCGCGAGGTCCACGGTATTGAGGTCGACTCGCAGGGCAACTATTGGATGCGCGCGGTGATCGAATCTCCCGGAGAGAAGAAGAACGGCAAACAACGCCCGCCCAGTTCCGCACCTCCGCTGAAGAGAAGACGGCGCTCTCCCCCTGCACTTAAAACACCAGAGCCGCCAGAACTTCCGCACATCTAGTTTAAAAAAGGCATCTCGCAACAGCTCGCGAGATGCCTTTTTGCTTTGCAAGGTATTCCGTCATCCGCCTGCCTACCAGGCGATCTTCTCCGGCAGGAACTCCGCAAATAAGTCGTCGTAGTAGGGCTTTAGTTGCCGCATATCCGGCTTCGCGTGCCCCTTCGAATAAAGATCGTAGGGATTGAACTTCTTCACCCACTCCAACATTGCACGGTCCTTCTCATTCGTAAGGTGGGTATACGCGCCGTGGCTGTGCCAGGGATAGAAGGAGTGGAAGCGCAACATGGAGAGCGCTTCGTCGCGCAAATAAGGTTTCATCACTTCGGCAATATAACCATCGTGCCCGAAGGACATATGGATATTTTCAAGACCGCAGTTCGGCTCATACATCCCATACTTGGTCTGGTATGCGGGATTCAACGCATCGGGATTCTTCTGAAAGTATTCTCGAAACACGATCGTATCCGACCACGCGCAGCCCACTGGAAACGTATCGCCAACCACTCCCCACTGCGGCTCGCCATAGAGGCAAAGGCATTTCCCCAGATCGTGAATAAAGCCGGTAAGGATCATCCAGCGCGGCTGCCCGTCGCGACGCATCGCCTCCGAGGTCTGCAGCAAGTGCTCCATCTGGGTCAGGTCCGTATCGGGATCGCTGTCATCCACAAGCGTATTCAGATATTCGGCTGCCTCCCATATCGACTTCTGGCCACGCGTCAAACCAAAGTATTGCTTTTCCTTGCCAAGCACGTAATCGACAGTCTGGTTCTCATGGTTGAGCCGATAGAACTCGGCGACTTCAGGATTGGCAGTTGCATCGTACTGCCGAAACTCCTCTTCCGTCTTCCCCTGTTTGTATCGGCCTTCCAGGAAGTCATCCCATTCGTCCAGATTCTTGAGCGGCTTTGAATCCATTGGAGCAGCTGCACTCATTTCGGTTCTCCCTTCAGGCTGACCTGCATCCTGATAGCTTTCAACCATGTGAGAAGCGCTCAGCGCCAATGTCAGTGCATCGCGAAGTTCAGCTCACACAGGTTAAGACGACTTTCTGGTTGTCCTCCACATCTCCCATGCAAAGCCTGCGAGAGTGAGCACTAAAACAAATGTCAAAACGAGAACCCACCGGAGGTTCATCGCCAATGGAGGGATGGATGCCTTCCACCCCAGCCACAGAAACGTTCCAATCGCGGTTGCAACGATCAGGTAATCCCACCAGTCCCGCCGATCACTCCGGTTCACCGATTCGCTGTATGCGCGGAGCACTTGATGATAGTCAAGATCATATCTTCGGCATTCGCGGATCAGGGCATCGTTCGTGGAGGTGTGCTCGCGCTCTGTCGCCACCGCCGTGCTGATTGCCAGAGCACCTAAAATCATCACGCTGGAACCCAGAAGCACTAGCAATTTATGATGCCAATCCGCACCCGCAAGTTCTCCAAAAACAAGAGCTCCCCAGGCAAGTCCCCATAACTGATTTGTATTCGAGAGCGGTATGGCGCGCCCAATTCCTAGATACTTCGTTGCGTACTGCTGAAAGAGATCTCCAATTACCCAGACGAAGCCTCCCAGAAATAGCCAGAAGAGCATATGCCTGGTTTGCGCCAGATGAAAAACCGGAGAATGCAGGCCGCCATCCAGAGCGAGAACCAGTGCGAAAACCGTGCCCAACTCGCCGACCGTAAACACGGTGACAAAGGAGAGGGGATTCATTCCGCTGATGTAAGCCTTGCGATAAGGCACATACATGGTTCCCCATAACAGGCTTGCTCCTATGGCGGCCAGAATGCCGCTCACTGCGCGCGGTGCAGGAGCTGCGCCATGATGAATCGTGCTGAATCCAAGCATGATCGCGGCTACCACGATGGCCAAAGCGCCGAGGACTACCTTCGCCACGTTCTTTCTGTCCGCGTGCTTGAGTTCGCCGAACAAAAGCCAGCCCCACAAAATGCCGATCAAGGAATTTGTATTCCACAAGGGAAACGC